>JASMKH010000019.1 GCA_030749435.1 Phycisphaerales bacterium | reverse complement strand
AATACAACGAGGGATACGAAGAGGTCGTGGTTGAAGCCAATGCCGATGGTGTTCTCAACATAGTCGGACAGGCAACACTTCACTGCGTGTCGCTAGATCTCAATGGCCAATCCCTGGATTTCGGCAACCAATCCTTCACGATCTATCGCACCGCTGTCAGCAAGGGCGATCTTCTAGTGATGTCAGCGACACATAACTGCTACATCCCTAGCGGCAGCGGCGGATCCTACCTACTGCTATTCACGGCATCCCCATGACCACCAAAGTATTGCCAATTCCAGCTCTGATCGTATCTGCAATTGCTAGTGTCGCGGTTGCAGGCAACCAACAGGTCTGGCAAACAACAGTCGCCGGCGGCCGCAGCCAAGGTGGCCCCTACACCGCCGAGTCCACAGTCGGCGAGCCCTACGCCACCATCCGCTGCGCCAGCGGCGCCATCGACCTTCGACTCGGCTACCTCGCCGCAACGGAATCCGAGTGGACCATCCCCTGCCCAGCCGACATCAGCAATGACGGCGATGTATCTGTGGTTGACCTCTTGATCCTCCTCGACGCATGGGGAACCAATGACCCCAACGCCGACATCAACAACGATGGGCTCGTCGGCACCGATGACATCCTCGCGGTTCTTGGAGCATGGGGAGCGTGTCCATGATTCGCGGAGGAGTCTCGGTGAAGTCTCTGAATCTCTGGACACCCACCAATGTGCCTCTTCCGCCAAGACGTACGTGTGACTTTCGAACTACATAACCCCCAGCATCTGCAACCCACCCGAACGCGACGAACCTCGCGCGCCATCTTGGGTCTCTTTGGGGTACTCGAAGCGGGTCACGACCGCGCTACTTGACTCGATGGCTGGAGCCTGCGGGCACATCACCCGCCAGATCAGTCCCACTGAAGGGTGGGCCCCTCGGCGTCCATGCCCGAGGTGAATCCGATGATCGCGTCGGCATGTCGATCTTCGTCGTCGATCGAGAAGAACCCGTCGACGCCGCCGGATCGGGGCCGACGCCTTGCATTGCTGATGTCCTGCAGCAGCGCTACATGGCCATCGCCGAATGCCGTGTAGCCGGTCCAGCGACCTGTTTCGGGGTGACAGGTCAACGACGCTTCCGACGCCTCGCCGTTGCGAGGTCCGCGGTTGCTGAAGATCGGCATCGTTGAGTCGAGCTTGCGGCTCGACCAATGCGCCACCCGATCTCCATACAACACGAGATGGGCGTAGGACACGTTGGTCAGGTCATCCAGATCCGCCGCGAAGGTCTCATCCCACGCCGCACCGTCGCGCGGCCCCCACGACCCCCACTGATAGTCAGCGGCCTCGACGTTGGCCTCGTCCAGAGGCGACACGAGGGACTCGGGCGACACCAGCCGCTGCGCAATCATCAGACTGTAAACACTCGCAGTGATGTCATCTTCCACATCACCTGTCAACTCGCTCGGCCTTGGAAAGAGTTCTCCGCCCCCGAGCCCAGACAAGGTCATCGTCTGTGCCAACTGCTGCAACTGAAACATGTCCGTCAGCCGTCCCTTGGATGCGGGGACCGCGGAACCGTCTTCGGCAGTTCCGGTTTGAATGCCCTTGAGCGATTCAAATGTCAACGAATACAGCACGAGGATGATGACGATGACCACCAGCAGTCCGACAATCGTGAAGCCTCGTCTCATTCGGCGCCCGACTGCTGCTCGGCACGCCTGCGCTCGACCAGCCGATCGATGTCCGGCTTCGGCAAGAGTTCGAGATCGCGATCAAGCCGCTGCCGCCCCTGCTGCTCCAAAACAGCCCACGCATCTCGAACGCTCTTTGGATCACCATGCACACTGAATGAGCGCGAGGCACCATGACTCCTGACGCTGACTTCCCAGGAATCCCCATCTGCGTCGGTACTCTTCGGCGGCTCGACGATCCACTCCGCCCTGTCGATGATCGATTGGAGTTTCGCCCCGGCCTCCGCGTCCAGACGCCCCTCCCACGACCAGTCGCGATCACGGGCATTGAGGCCTCCCGCAAACCGCAGTGTGCCCTCCGGTGTCGCTTCGTACCGAACCAGACGCCCATCGGCTGTAGCGCGAAACATGTCGAGCCCCGGCGAGACCGCCGGGCCTGATGTCCTCGAGCCGCCGCAGCCACAGAGAATGGCGGAAGGCAGCAGCAGCAGCAGACCACGCCACTTCACTTGGCCTGCTCCGGAAGAATCGGCTGCAGCGACTTCGGAAGACCGGTCGCAGCCTTGGTATCGGGCATTGGAACCTCGACGAACAGCCACAATTCGGCGGCGCCCCGCTGCTTTACCGGAGGCTCGAGCCAACTGCTGACTCGGGAGGCCAACATCCCGGTCGACTCCATACAAACGATGATCGCAGATTCAAGTCGACTGATCGCGGCGTAGTCAAACGATCCACCGCCCCGACCATTGATGTCATCAATCGTCAGGCGGCCAGGCTTGGAGCCGAGCATGGGTACAACGTGGTTGCCGCTCAAGCGAAGGTGTGTGCCGACTCGCCGACAGGGTGCCAGCGACGGAAGGTCCGGGTGCGTTCGGCCCCACACAACGTGGACGCGGCGAATGTCGAGCGGCCACGTCGGTTTCCACTGCAACGTGGTCGCTACCGCAAGCGGGTCCGCCGCCTGATCCGCGGCGGGCGCCGCCTCGAAGGCTGGCTCCGGCGCAGGCTCGGGCGCGGGCGGAGGTGGCTTCACTGGCTCCGGCGCTGGCTCGGGCGCAGGCGGCGGTGGCTTCACTGGCTCCGGCACTGGCTCCGGCGCTGGCTCCGGCGCTGGCTCGGGCGCTGGCTCGGGCGCAGGCGGCGGTGGAGGTGGCTTCACCGGCTCCGGCGCTGGCTGTGCCGACGCCACGTGAATGGGCGCGGACGCATGACCCCGGTACGCCGCATACGGATCATCGCCATAGTTCCACCGGACAGGCTCGGCAGTCGCCACGAGCCGCTCGCGATCCGGCGCCCATGCCAACGCACCGAGCTCCCGCCCGAACGTCACAATGGCCGCGTCCGGCTGCGCATCACCGTCAGCCCGCCGCATGAAGCTCCAGTGATCGTGCTCGCCCGTCAACGCCAGAAGCCAGATGCACCCACGCTTGTCGGGCGGCCGAACACGTCGAAGGTCTGCAGGCACATCGGCGTTCTCGGGATCCGTCAAACCCAGACGAGCGGCGGAGTCCCAGACCCGGGCCATCTGTTCACGGTCGAGCCTGCGAACCATGGGCGGAACGGTGTTGGGGCCCATCCCTCGCCTCGCTTCGTATCGAAGGGTTCCGTCCGGCTCGAGCATGATTCGACTGGTCCGACGGTCCGCGCGATCCCCCTCCGGCCGAGAGAGGATGGTCAGATCCACCGAGAAGTCATCGGGGACCGCCCCGAACGGGTCCGACACGCGAGGTGCCGAAGTGCAGGCCGCGAGTGAAGCCACCAGGAGGGTTGATACGTGCCAACAGCGCATGCCGCAATGGTACGGGCTGCCCGAACGATGAGTGGGCACATGCCCGGCGAGCAGTGCGGATACGCTACCGATCATGGACACCTCGGTCGCCTGGATCAACGACTACCTCGATCGCCCTGCCGACGCCGACGAGCAGGCGAAGCTGCTCACCCACGCGGGGTTCCCGCTGGAGGGCCGCGAAGCGGTGAATGGTGACTCACGCCAGGACTTCGAAATGACGTCGAATCGAGGTGACTGCACCTGCCACGTCGGACTCGCCAGAGAGATCGCCGCCCTCACCGATCGGGCGTTGCTGACTCCCAAGGCGAGCCCACCGAGGTCGGGGCCGGCCGCGGACACACTGGCGAGGGTCGTCAATGAAGCACCCGAGTCGTGCCCGCACTACACCGGGCGGGTCATCACCGGCATCACGGTCGCTCCGTCAAACGAGCGAATCGCCGCACGACTCACCGCTCGGGGCGACATCCCCCGCTCAAACGTCGTGGACGCAACCAACTTCGTACTCTTCGAACTCGGGCAGCCAACCCACGTCTTCGACCTCGACACGCTCGCTGGTGGAACAATCATCATTCGCATGGCTCGAAAGGGCGAGAAGTTCCTGCCAATCGGCGAAGGCGCTGATGAGATCAAACTCAACGGCACCGAACTGGTCATCGCCGACGCCGAGAAGCCGGTCGCGCTGGCGGGCGTCAAGGGCGGCGCACACTCTGCGGTCACCGAGTCAACGAAAAACATCCTGGTCGAAGCAGCAACCTTCGATCCGGTCATGGTCCGGCACACAAGCAGGCTTCACAACATCTCAAGCGACTCTTCGTTCCGATTCGAGCGTGGCGTGTCGCCCGGACAGGTCGACGCAGCCGCAGAACGGCTGTGTGGCCTCATTCTTGAAACCGCTGGTGGAACCATGGCTCCGGGAGTGCTGGTCGGTGGATTACCGATGCCCGTTCGCCAGCAGGTGACAATGCGAACGGCCCGGTGCCGCAGCACGCTGGGGCTTCCCGTTGACGACGAGACCCAAGTGGCGATGCTGGAAGGTCTCGGATTCGAGCCGATCCTCAACGACGGCGTTGTCACTGCAACGGTGCCGTGGCACCGTGGCGACATTCACCGCGAGATCGACCTGATCGAAGAGGTCATGCGCATGCACGGGTTCGCCGATGTCCCCGTTGAGCGATGCTTCACCATCGAGCCGGCATGCGATCCGGCCGACCACCATGCCCGCGAGGCCGTGAGTCGCGCACTGGTTGCGGACAGCTTCGTCGAGTCTGTCACCCACTCGCTCATCGCTGAAGGCGACGCCACGGCATTCGTCCCCCAAGGCGGCACGGCGCGGCGGGTCATCGAAGCGCGGGCAGCTGGCGAGCCGATGCTGCGGCCCTCGGTGATTCCGAGTCTGCTCCGCGTGCGGGCACGGAATGCAGATCGAGGGGTCCATTCGCTTCGACTCTTCGAACTTGGAAGCGTGTTTCACGCCGACGCTTCGGGAACACACCGCGAGACGCTGGAACTCGGACTCCTCATGGACGTGGAGGACGCGGCGAGCGGCATTCGTCCGCTTCGCGGGGTCATCGATCACGTCGCGGGTGCCCTTGGGGTTTCGAACGTGTCGGTCGAACCGTGCGGTGATCTGCCGTGGCTCCGCCCAGCAGGGCGGGTGTCCCTCGACGGCACGCCGGTGGGCTACCTCGGCTCGCTTGATGCTGCGCTGGGCAAGAAGTTCGGCGTTGACCAGCCGTCAACGGCAGCGATTCTGCAGCTCGGCGACCTCATGGACCGAGAGCGACCCGAGCATCAGGTGACGCGACTGCCGGATCATCCCGCAATCGAGCGGGACCTGTCGGTCATCGTTGCCGAGGACGTTACGTGGGCGGACCTCATGAAGATCGTCACCGCGCTCGCCATGCCGCTGCACCAGTCGACGGAGCACGTCACGACCTACCGAGGCAAGGGAATCGATGCCGGGCACAAGTCCGTGACCATGCGGCTGTGCTTCCGGGCGGCGGATCGCACCATGACCCGAGACGAGGTCGAGGGCCCGATCGCCACACTCATTGACTCGTTGCAGTCTCAGGTCGGTGCCGAGATCCGCTCCTGATGGAAGGCATGCAGTCACTCTCGGTTGAGTCGCTCCTGCACCAGTTGGCAGATCGGTGTCCGGTGCCCGGAGGCGGGGCGGCGGCAGGAATGACCGCGGCCATCGGTCTTGCGACCGCGCGGATGGTGCTTGCATATTCGATCGGCCGGAAGGACCTGGCCGACTTCGAGGCGTCGAATGCCGAAGCGGCGGCCGAGTTGGAGGCATGGCGGGATGAGGCGGTCGAACTCGCAGCCTCCGACGCAGCTGCCTTTCAGGTGCTCTCGGCGCTGTGGAAACTGCCAGAAGATGACCCGCACCGCATCGCCGAATGGCACGGCGCTGTCCTCGCGGCGATCGCCCCGCCACTGGCGACATGCCGCATGTGCCGCTCGGCGTGTGAACTGCTCGCCACGCTTCCCGATCGAACCAATCCGATGCTCGCCAGCGACCTCGCGGTCGCAGCCATACTGCTCCACGCCGCGTGCGCCGCAGCGGCGTGGAATGTCCGCATCAACCTGCCCAGCCTCGATGACGAAAACGAACGAGCGCGGCTTGCAGGCGAAGCCGCCGACGATGTCGAGTGCTGCCGCAACCTTGCAGCCGAGATCGAGGCCGCCTGCGATACCTGAGGCTACGCGTCCACGCTGAGGCTGACCGTCTCCCCGGCCTCGGTTGACTGAATGTGCAGGCGATTGCGGCGGAGTTCGGACCAATCGTCCACTTGCAAGTCACGGGACCCGTCGGTGTCGTGGACGGCAAGCAGGTCGTATCCGTTGTCACGCTGCGCGGGCGTGAAACCTGCGTCTCGAATGAGGTGACACAGCACCGGCTCGCTGAGGCAGTAGGTCGTGCCAGCGGCGCTTACGACATTCTCCTCCATCATGACTGACCCCATGTCGTTGGCGCCGAAGGAGAGTGCGACTTGCCCGACGTGCGGCCCCATCGTGACCCATGAGGCCCCGATGGAATAGATGTTGTCGAGCATGAGTCGACTGATCGCCTGTGTGCGAAGGTACGCGCTCGCCCCGGCGAGCCGAACGCGGCGTCCGAACGCGGCGTGCTCGGTTTTGCACCCGGTCCCGTCAAGCGTCGCAACGACGTCCCCGGGGAACGGGCCATCCGTGTCCCGGTTCCACTCCGGCACGCGGCCCAGCGGCGTGTTCTCCCGCTGAAAGGGCCAGGAGATGAAGGCCATGTACCGACCGCCGCCGTCGTCTCCGAAGTCGGCGAGCGAGCGATCCTGCCACTGACGAACGAGATCCATGTGGTGAATCCGATCAGCGACTCCCTCAATGTGGCCGAACATCATCGTCGCGGACGTATTCATGCCGAGTTCGTGCGCCACATGCATGACCGAGAGCCAGACCTCAGCGTCGCACTTGCCCATCCCGATCTTCTGCCGCACGGCAGGCGCAAAGATCTCGCCGCCACCGCCAGGGATTGACTCCAGCCCCGCCGCCTGCAGCCGCGAGAGCACCCACCGGACCTTGGCGCGAAAATCGCTTCCTGGCGGATCGAAGAAGTTGACGAACTCGACAACTTCGGGCGGACTGAATGCGTGGACGTGCACACGCGGGTGCGAGGACTTGATCTCCTCGAGAAGATTCTCGTACCAGGCCAGTGGCAGTTCCGGGTTCATGCCGCCCTGCATCAGAATCTGCGTGCCGCCAATCGCTTCGAGCGCCCGGATCTTCTCGCAGATTTCTCCGACGCTGAGCGTGTAGGCGTCCTCGGCGCCCAGATCGCGGCGGAACGCGCAGAAGGTGCACTTGGCGGTGCAGACATTCGTGTAGTTGATGTTGCGGTCAATCACATACGTGCGAATGTGTTCGCCGTGCAGGTGGCGAGCACGCGCATCCGCCCATCGCCCGAGTTCGACAAGTGGCATTTCCTCGTACAGGCGCAGGCACTGCGCTGCCGTCAGCCGCAGATCACCAGCGGCGACGTCGGCGAGTACGGATGGATCGCAAGGATCGACATCGGGGCGGTGTGCAATGGTCATCGATCGCCCATGATAGAGGACAACTCGAAGCGGACCTGCACCTTCAGAGTCCTCAAAATAGAAGGGTTTTTTGAGTTTCGCCGCGAAGCGACGGTGCGTGCTACCCTGTGGATTCCATCAAGAGGAGTGCAGAGGTTCATGTCCGATCAGTCGATGCTCTCAGGCGCAGGCCCCCTCACCAGCGAGTCGCTTCCCATCACCGGACAAGTGTGGCTCAACGGCGAACTCATGCCTATCGAGGAGGCGTCTGTCAGCATCCTTGACCATGGACTGCTCTATGGTGACGGCTGCTTCGAGGGGATTCGCGTCTACGACGGACGGATCTTCAAGCTCAGGACGCACCTGAAGCGGATGCACCAGTCGGCGGCCCTGCTGCATCTGGACCCCCCCTACTCTCTGGATGAAATCGAACGGGCCGTTCGTGAAACGGTCGCAGCCAACGATATCACCGACGGTTACATCCGACTTGTCTATACCCGAGGTGTTGGCACGCTGGGACTGAATCCGTTCACCTGTGGCACGCCGCAAGCATTCATCATCGCCGCAACAATCAGTCTGTATCCCGAGTCGATGTATGTCGAAGGCATGCCGATCATCGTGGCCAGTCGACCACGCATTCCAATTGCATGCCTCGACCCACGCATCAAGAGCCTCAACTACCTCAACAACATCCTTGCGAAGGTCGAGGCCATCCGCGAAGGCGTCCTCGAAGCCCTGATGATCAACTGTGATGGCGAAGTCGCAGAGTGCACGGGTGACAACATCTTCCTGATCAAGGACGGTCGGATCACCACGCCCCATACCGATGCCGGAATCCTCCACGGAGTCACCAGGCAATTCGTCATCGACGAAGTCGCCCCGGCGCTCGGGTACGAGGTCGAGCAGCGGCGCGTAGCGCTCGATGAAGTGCTGGCAGCCGACGAGATGTTCCTGACGGGCACCGCAGCTGAGATCATCGGCGTGAGCCGCGTCGGCGAGACGGTCATCGGAACCGGGAGGGTCGGCCCTGAAACGGCCCGGCTCAACGACGAGTTCCGCCGCCGTGTCCACCAGGACGCCCCCGAGGACTGACCGCCGCTCCCGCCCGGAGGCGATTCGCCAATCGGGCAGGCATCCGCGAGGCATTGAATCGTATACTCCAGCGTGCGGGCGTCGGATGCCGATGAGTCGGTGGGCCCTCCGCGCCAATATGACACACATGGTTGATTCCTCGACTCGACGGACGTTTCTTGGTGGCACCCTGCTGGTGCTTGGTGGCTGCGCCACCCGGTCAACCAGTCGGCTCACTCGGGTGCCGGGACCGATCTGGGAATCGCCAGCCACGACCGAACCGCCCCCAGCCACCACGCTTCCGGACGCCGCCGGAGCAGGCATCATGCCCCGGAGGAACTGGGCCAAGGGCAACCCGATTCCGACCCGCATGGATCGCATGACGCCGATCCACCGCATCACCATTCACCACGACGGCATGTCGGCGTTCACCGAGACGTCTCTGGCGGCAGCCAGCGGCAGGCTCGAGTCGATCCGGAGATCGCACCTGCGTCGCCGGCCCCAACCGTTCGGAGACATCGGGTACCACTATGCCATCGACCCTGCCGGTCGTGTCTGGGGTGGACGCCCGGTCACCTGGCAGGGCGCTCATGTGCGAGCCCAGAATCAGGGCAATCTGGGAATCGTCGTCCTCGGTAACTACGAACTGCAGGGCGTCAACGAGGCCCAGAAACGGGCCATCGTGAGGTTCCTCGGGCAGCAGATGAGGACCTACGGGGTACCCCGCTCCAAGGTGGCCACGCATCAGGAAATGGCACCGACCGCGTGCCCGGGAGCGAGCCTTCAGCGGTTCATGATGACGGCCCGTCACGGGCCACTGGCGTAAGCCCGAAACCCACATCCACAGCGCGAGAATTGGCTGCGTGAACGTATAATGCACGTTCACCACCATGGCAGAAGTCAGCAATCAGCAGCAAGCCGCGGCCGGGGCCGCGACCGAGTACACCTCGGATTCGATTCAGGTTCTGGAAGGGCTCGAAGCCGTCCGGAAACGCCCCGGCATGTACGTGGGCGGAACCGGTCTGAGCGCCCTCCATCACCTGGTCTATGAGGCCGTCGACAACTCGATTGACGAGGTCATGGTCGGCCACGCGAGCATCGTGACAGTCCGCATCGGAGTAGACGGCTCCTGCACCGTGAGCGACGACGGTCGCGGCATGCCCATCGACCCGATGAAGAGCGACAACCCTGCGATTGATGGTCGCCCGGCGGTTGAAGTCATCATGACGGAGTTGCATGCTGGCGGCAAGTTCGACGGCAGTGCGTACAAGGTCTCCGGTGGCCTGCACGGCGTCGGCGTCAAGTGCGTCAATGCCCTCTCCGAATGGACCGAAGTGGAGATCGTCAAAGACGGAGTCGTGCACTCGATCTCGTTTACGCGAGGTGAGGTGGCCAAACCACTCCACGAGGTCGGCCCCGCAACCGCGGTTGACGGACGCTCATCCGGAACCACCGTGTCGTTCAGACCCGACTCGGAGATTTTCACCGACATCGAGTTTCGGTGGGACACACTCGAACATCGACTGCGCGAACTCGCCTATCTCAACACGGGCGTCACGATTCGACTGGTCGACGAGCGAGTAGACAGTGCCGGGCGCCTCCGCGAGGAGGTCTTCCACTACGAGAACGGCATCGCCGGATACGTCGCCTACATCAATGAATCGCGGTCACCTGCAAGCCCCATCATCCGCATTCTCCGCGAGGACCCGGAGACGGGGCTCTCGCTCGACATGGCGCTTCAGTACACCGACTCGACGACCGAGACTCTGCTCGCCTTCGGCAACAACATCGTGAATCCGGACGGCGGAACCCATGTCTCGGGCTTCCGAACGTCGCTCACACGGACGATCAACGGCTACGCAAAGAAGAACAACCTCATCAAGAATCTCACGCCAACCGGCGACGATCTTCGCGAGGGGCTGACCACCGTCCTGTCGGTCAAGATTCCAGATCCTCAATTCAACAACCAGACGAAGGAAAAACTTCTCAACCCGGAAGTCGAGCCCTTCGTCGGACGCGCAATCCACGAGGTCCTCGGCCGCTGGCTTGAAGAGCATCCATCCGACGCCAGAAAGATGTGCAACCGCGCCATTCTCGCCGCGGAAGCGAGGGAGGCTGCCAGGAAGGCCAGAGAACTCATCAAGCGAAAGGGCGCGCTTGAGTCCGGTGGCATGCCGTCGAAACTCGCCGATTGCGTCACGAACGATGTAGAGCGATCGGAACTCTTCATCGTCGAAGGCGACTCCGCCGGTGGCTCGGCCAAGGGCGGGCGGGACCATGACACCCAGGCCATCCTGCCGCTCAAGGGCAAGATCCTCAACGTCGAGAAGGCGAGGCTCGACAAGGTGCTGGGGTTCGAGGAGATTCGCATCCTCATCCAGGCACTGCAGTGCGGAATCGGAGAGGACTTCGACATCTCGAAGCTTCGGTACGGCCGCATCATCATCATGACCGACGCCGACGTCGACGGATCGCATATCCGCACGCTGCTGCTGACGTTCTTCTTCAGGCAGATGCCCGAACTCGTCCGCCAGGGCAAGATCTACATCGCGCAGCCACCCCTCTATCAGGTGAGCCGCGGCAAGAAACAGGTCTATGTCATCGATGAATCGGAGATGACGGACCACCTCGTCAAGATGGCACTGGCGCACAGTGAGTTCACCGTCCGCGATGACGATGCCGAAACCATCCTGCACCGGCTCTCCGGAGACGACCTCACACGCATGATCGGCCGCCTGACGCGGCTCGTGGAATTGGTCGGCATCTCCACCCGCCGCGGTATCGCCTTCGAAGAACTGCTGCAGGCTCGGTCGCAGGACCCCTCCGGAGAAGGACGGCTCCCCAGCTTCCGGATTACCTGGACTGCCGGAGATCGGCTTTGCTGGGATGAGAGCGAAGCGAGGGCGTTTGTCGAAGCGGAGTCGCTGGTGCTGGACGACGTCGTCGGAACCAACGGCGTCGATCGAAGCACGATTGCCTCGGTCCGCGAACTGCATGAGAACGCCGAGATCGAGCGAATCGCATCAGAACTCGCCCAGTACGACCTGAGGCTCGAAGACTGGAACACGCTCCAGCAGGAAACCGTCACTGGAGAGATGGTCGCCACACGGTACGCATGGATGGTTGACGCCGGGACGGACAAGGCCCGGACGGTCGAGGTCGCCAATCTCCCCGCGATTCTTGAGTCGCTGCGAGCGATCGGACGCAGCAACATCGAAGTCAAACGGTTCAAAGGTCTGGGCGAGATGAACCCCGAGGAACTCTGGGACACCACCATGGACCCCGAGCAACGCACCATGCTGCAGGTCACGATCGATGCCGCGAGCGAGGCAGATCGCCTCTTCAGCGTGCTCATGGGCGAAGACGTTCAGCAGCGACGCACGTACATTGAAGATCACGCGCTCGAAGTACGAAACCTCGACGTTTGACTCCACCGCACGCCGGTGCTTGCCGGCGGCAATCGGCCGTTCCTAAGGCACCTTGGGGAAGAACCGCCGCTCCGGGTACTCCGGCATCAGGGTGCGGAGCTGCTCAACGCAGGGACCGTCCCATGGCAGCGGCACGAGACGATTGAGCGCTGCGACGGCGGCATCAGCCCCCATACCGCTGGTCTGAGATACCGCCGCGACAACCGGGGCGGCCGCTGCGTCCCGCCAGTCCCTGGGGGCGTACAGACCAGCTGAGATCAGCCCGGAGTTGAGGATCGAGGCAGACCAGACCTTCCACGTGCGAACTTCCTCCTCGGTCAAGACCCGATCCGCCGCGTCCCAGAACCGCTGATCCCACGTCACCCCAACCGGAACGCCAAACTGGTCGAGAACG
Source organism: Phycisphaerales bacterium (assembly GCA_030749435.1). Classification (GTDB taxonomy): domain Bacteria; phylum Planctomycetota; class Phycisphaerae; order Phycisphaerales; family SM1A02; genus UBA12567. The sequence goes on along the minus strand of JASMKH010000019.1, from coordinate 29,000 downwards.
ACCTTTGTGGTCTTGAATCGTCCGGCGTCAATGAACATGGCCTGCACTTCCACGCCAAGTTGTTCGGGCGTGAGGTCCGCAGGAAGTCCGTCGTACCAATCCCGAGCGTCTACGAGCAATTGATTACCGCAGTTTCTCGCCCAGCGAATGATGCCCTCTCGCGTATCCGGCATGTCGCGCTTCCCGCACGCTGTGGCAAGAGCGAGACTCAGTGCAAGCATGTACTTCATGGATGCGCTCCCACCAGTGGGTCCACCATCCCTGCCCCCGCAAATCCCTCGGCCCGAAGGAGGCATGATTCACAGGTTTCGCACGGGCGCCCCGACCCGTCGGGGTCGTAGCAACTGCTCGTCAGGGCGTAGTCCACACCGAGGCCTGTGCCGCACCGGATGATGTCCGACTTGGACATGTCTATCAACGGCGCATTGATGGACAGTGGCATGCCTTCAACACCAGCCCTGGTCGCAAGCCGCGCCATTGCTTGAAACGCCTCGATGAACTCGGGCCTGCAGTCCGGATACCCGCTGAAGTCGACTGCGTTGGCGCCGATGTAGATGTCTGCGGCCCCGCCACGCTCCGCGACGGCCAGTGCCATCGACAGAAAAACGGTGTTTCTCGCAGGAACGTAGGTGTCAGGAATGGTCGCCCCGATCGCATCAATCGAATCCGGCCGGGCGACGTCGCCGCCACCGGTCAGCGACGAACCGGCGAGCAGCGAGGTGTCGAGTGAAATCACTCGGTGGTCCCTTACCCCCTGAGCGTGGCAGATCGCCTCCGCGCACGTGAGTTCGTGGGCGTGCCGCTGCCCATACTCGAAGGTCAAGGCGGTCAAGGCGGCGTGCTGCTGAGCCGCCATGGCCAGCACCGTGGCGGAATCCAACCCCCCTGAGACAAGTACAACTGCTGGCGTTGGCTTCATCGCCTAGAGCGTACCGGAATCAACGGCTGCCCTCCGCTGAGATATCCTGCCACTTCCATGTCCCTTGAGCGAGATCCATACGAGGTGCTCGGCGTCTCGAAGTCGGCGACGGATGACGAGATCCGCAGGGCCTATCGCAAACTGGCACGGACCCACCATCCTGATGTCAGCACCGAGGCGGATGCCGACAAGAGATTCGCCGAGGTTCAGGAGGCCTATGAAGTCCTCTCCGACGCCGAGAAACGCGCGGCCTACGACCGGTTCGGTCGCGTGGGCGGTCCCACGCCCGGGGCGGCGGGAGGGCCCGGCGGCTTCGGCGGCGGTTGGGAAGGACAGCAGGTCGATCCATCCCAATTCAACGACATCTTCGAGCAGATGTTCGGGGGCGGCGCCGCCCCGGGTGGGTTCGGTCAGCAAGGACGAGCGACCGGCCGGCCAGCCTCGAGGCGCGGAATCGACCAGACCAAGACCATCACCGTCACCTTCAAGACCGCCGCGCTCGGAGGAACCGAGCACGTTGTTCTGGATGACGGCACACAGTTCGACGTGCAGATTCCAGCAGGCATTGAAGACGGCAGCAAACTTCGGCTTCGTGGTCGAGGCGGGGCCGGATCCGGTGGCGGCGAACGAGGCGACCTGATCGTCATGGTTCATGTGGGCGGACACCCCTACTTCAAGCGACAAGGATCCGACCTGCTTGTGGACGTACCCATCACGATCGCGGAGGCTGGGCTTGGCACAAGCGTCGACGTTTCGCTCATGAAAGGCTCCGTCACGCTGCGCATTCCACCAGGAAGTTCCTCGGGAACCCGACTTCGGGTTCGAGGGCAGGGCATCGCCAAGCAAAGCGGCGAGCGGGGCGACCTCTATGCCGTCGTGCAGATCGTCGCCCCGAGCGACATGCCAGACGAGGTGCGAGACCACCTCATCGCGATGCAAGCATCGCTGCCCGATCCGAGGATCGACACGCCAGGCGTCGAATCGGCGCAGACAAGAACCGACTCCTGATGGCTGACGAACGACAGGCACGGCTTCCGGAAGATCCCGCCGACTACACGATGAGCCTCGGAGATCATCTTGAGGAACTCCGACGCAGGGTGATTGCGGCGATCATCGTGCCGCTGCCGCTCTCGATCCTGATCTTCTTCATTGCACACATTCTGGTCGAGTGGCTCTTGCTCCCACTGCAGAAGGTGCAATTGGCATGGGGCTTCCCGCCCGAGGTACAGGTCCTGAGCCCGCCGGAGTTCCTGCTGCTGGAACTGAAACTCAGTGTCGTGCTCGCCCTCGTCCTGTCCCTGCCCTGGCTTCTCTGGCAGGCATGGCTCTTCATCGGCCCGGGACTTTATCCGCGAGAGCGGCGATTCGTCTATCTGCTGCTGCCGGGCAGCGGCATCCTGACGCTCGTCGGTATCGCCGTGATGTACTTCGTCATGCTGCCGCTGATGCTGCAGGTGCTCATGCTCATCACGCGGGGGGTAGACGTCCCCGCCCAGTTGATTCCTGCCGCGACAGCAAGTGACTCGGCGCTGATCGTGCCGATCCTGGAACACCCACCAGAGACAGCCGCACCAGGCCAGTTCTGGGTGAGCGATGACGGGACCACCCTCCGCATTGCCGTGCAGTCTGACGAACCCGATCATGTGCAGGTTCTCCAGGCACCCCTCCAAGGCCGAAACGCAGTGACGCAGGTGTTTCAACTCTCGTCCTACGTGAACTTCGTGCTTGCGCTGCTGCTTGGAGTCTCACTGGCTTTCCAACTGCCGCTTGTGCTGCTGCTCGGAGGGTGGTTGGGACTGCTCAACGCGCCGATGCTGCGAGGCAAACGTAAGTGGGCGCTTCTGGTGTGCGCAGCGGTCTCTGCCATCACCACACCCGCGGATGCCTTCTCAATGCTTCTCATGCTCGTTCCGCTCTATGCCCTCTATGAATTCGGAATCATCTTGGTCGCCACGCTTCCGGTCGACCGCGTGGTGGGAAGATCACGAGATGGAGACGAGGCGGCATGACCGCGGTAGACGGTCTCGATCTCGCGATGATGCGACGGGCAATTGAATTGGCGGAGGAAGCTGCTGATCGTGGAGACATCCCGGTAGGTGCCGTCATCTACCGGGGTGACGAGATCCTTGGGGAGGGCGCCAATCGCCGCGAGATCGACAACGACCCGACTGCGCACGCCGAGGTCGTCGCCATGCGGGAGGCGGGCAACCGTTCAGGATCATGGAGACTGCACGGATGCACCATGGCGGTGACACTCGAACCCTGTCCCATGTGCGCCGGAGCCATGGTGAATGCCAGGCTGGACAGGGTCGTCTGGGGCGCCGATGACCCCAAGGCGGGCGCCTGCCGCTCCCTCTACGAGATCCATGCCGACCCGCGGCTCAACCACCGACTCGAGGGAACCGGAGGCGTGCTGGCGGAAGCGTGCGTTGACCTGCTGCAACGTTTCTTCAAGTCGCGTCGGGGCGTATGAGCGCATCGACAACCGCGGTGGCGTAGCTCCCCTTCCCCAGTTCGAACCCCACTTCGACGTAGCCTCCGTGATCATCGAAACCGGACTCACACCGGGGCGCCCCGACTGGAACCAGAAGTGGACGCCGGTTGCCCCGCGGCATGCCGGGGGCCCCGATCATGTCCAACGACAGCCCGGCGGCGCGCAGCGCCTGCACTTCAGCGTGATCCACACCGCCAGCAGCGCGCCGCATACGGCGGCCCCACAACGGCCCGGTCGGAACCTCACTGGGACCGGCTGCATCGATCTCGCTCAGCAGCCGCTCGTGGCTCCATGACACATCGCCATCGGCCAGGCTGGCGATGGTTCCTTCCGCGGCGCGGCGATCCAGCACGTCATTGAAGATGGCCGACTGAAAGGCGTCTGTCCACAGCCGCTTCATGGAACGTGGCACCTCGGCGAGCACCTGATCCGGTGAGCCGCCCTCAGCGAGTTGGCGGAGCGCCTGGCGCTCCGCCTTCCACGACACGGGCCACGCCGAAGCCGCCGCGTTGAACTCGCCGCGATTGAATTGCGCTCGCCGCGGCGTCTCCGCTTCGGGCCACTCCGGGCCCTCCGTTCCGAGCCAACACCGCAGGGCACCGCTCCAGTCCTTGCGAAGCAGCCGGCCACCCAGCAACTGGTTCGCGCCGCGGTAGCCGAATCGCTGCGACATGAACCGGTTCGGTAGACCGCTTCGGGCCAGCGCGGTGAGCCTTTGCATGAGCCTCGGCGCCGCCGTCGGATCCAGTTGACGGATTCGAATGATGAACCGATTCCCGGTCAGTTGCCCGAGCCGAAGACCCCGAGCGTGCCGGGTGGCCCTCACAACCCGCAGGTCGTCAGCGTCGATCGCCGCACTGCGATCATCCTTGCACTTGATGGTGATCCACTGCAACGTGACGGCGTGCCGGTCCTTCATTCCCGCCCAACCGACTGCAGATTGAGAGACGCCGAACGCCTTTGCCACCCGACGAACCATGCGCTGGTGATCGAGGCCCCGCTTCTGAATGAGAAGCGCGAGGTGATCTCCATCGCCCGACGGTTCGAACAGCGTCAACTCCTCGACAAGGAAGTCTTCGGGCCGCTCGCGAATGGATGGCGCTGAGGCCCTCCTCAAGACCACTCCGGTCCCCCGCCGAAGGGCGACCCCTCCTCGTCCTCGTCCTCCCCATCCTCTTCAAACGGCACGTCGAGGTCGGACAGCGAATCGTCCTGCTCGATCGCCTCAAGGACGGCATCGCTGACGAAGATCGGCACATCGGCCCCGACGGCGAGCGCGATGGCGTCCGAGGGCCTTGCATCCACTTGGATCTCGTCGCCCCCCTGCTCAAGGCAGAGCATGGCGTAGAAGGTCCCCTCGCTGAGGTCATGGATGAGTACGCGGGTCAACCGGGCCCCCAAGCACACAATGACGGACGAGAGCAATTCGTGCGTGAGTGGCCGAGGAACCGGAATACCCTTGATTCGCCGCTCAATCGCGAACGCCTCGCTGACTCCGATGACGATCGGGAACCGGCGGTCGCCATCGACTTCCGAGAGTTCGATCAGTTGGGCATCGCTCATCTCACCAATCAGGATTCGAGAGAGCGTCATCTGAACATCCATCGCGCCAGACCCTCCGTGGGCGGATTCTACGGGCTCTGCCCGGCGGCCGCAGGATCGTTCGGATGTTACTGAGGGCGGGCTGAGGTACAATGATCGGCTCCATCCGATCCTCGAAGGCCGGCCTCAGACGCCCATTTGTCGCCAGGAGTTCTCATGAGCAATCGCACCTACATGTTCACTTCAGAGTCGGTCTCGATGGGTCATCCTGACAAGATGGCCGATCAGATCTCCGACGCCATTCTCGACGCCATGTTGCAAGCGGATCCGCACTCCCGGGTCGCCTGTGAAACCATGGTCACAACGGGCCTGGCAGTCATCGCTGGCGAGGTGACGTGCAATGGCTACGTGGACATTCCAAAGGTCGTGCGAGACACCGCCAGACGAATCGGCTACACCGATGCCCGCATGGGCTTCGACGCAGACTCGTGCGCCGTCATGGTGACGCTTGACCGACAGTCACCGGACATCGCGCAGGGTGTCGATACCGGCGCTGGCCTCCACGATGAACAAGGCGCGGGCGACCAGGGACTCATGTTCGGGTTTGCTTGCAACGAGACCGAGTCGCTCATGCCACTGCCGATCGACTTGAGTCATCAACTCGTCGCGCGGCATGCTGAAGTTCGGCGCAGCGGAATCATTCCGCATCTGCGACCGGATGCCAAGTCACAGGTCACCGTTCAGTACAACGGTCTGACACCAGAGGTGGTCGACAACGTCGTGCTCAGCACGCAACATGGCCCCGAGTGGAGCAACGACCACGACGGTTTGGCAGCCCAGGTCAACGAGTTGATCGTCAAACCCGTTCTTGGTTCATGGTGGCACGACGACATCACGATCCGTGTCAATCCGACCGGCAAGTTCGAGGTCGGCGGCCCGCTTGGCGATTGCGGGTTGACGGGTCGGAAGATCATCGTCGATACGTATGGCGGTCGAGGACGACACGGCGGCGGCGCCTTTTCGGGCAAGGATCCCAGCAAGGTCGATCGAAGTGCAGCCTACATGGCTCGGTATATCGCGAAGAATGTCGTCGCAGCCGGGCTGGCAGAGGCGTGCGAGGTGCAACTCTCCTACGCCATCGGAGTCGCCAAGCCCACATCAATCCACGTGGACTGCCTGGGCACAGCAACGATTCCCGAGGACGTCATTGCGGACGCCATCGACAAGACCTTCTCTCTGACGCCAGCCGGAATCATCCAGTCGCTCGATCTACTCAGGCCGATCTATGGACCGACCGCTGCGCACGGCCACTTTGGGCGGACGCCCGACGAGGGTGAGCCAGGGACCTTCACGTGGGAGCGAACCGACAAGGTGGAGGCGTTGCAGAAGGCAGTGGCCGCCAACTCGGCCGGTGTCTGACTCACAGTCGGCTTCAGTCCGCGGCGGAGGCGTCAGCCCTGCCCGCGCTGTCGCGTTGCCGCACATCGAGACCAAGGCGAGTCGCTTTCCCGACCTCTTCCCCAATCCCATCGATGTCACCGGGCTCAGCCCGCGCGATGCGGGGCTGGCAACCGCCATCGACCGCGAGGTCACCGCGCGGTGGCTGACGCTTCGAACCATCATCGAGCCCATGCTCAGCAGACCCTGGGACGCCCAGCACCCTGCAGTGCTTGCCTCGCTGCTCAGCGGCGCGGCCCAGTTGCTCCTTCTCGATCGCATTCCGGATCACGCGGCCGTGAGCGAGTCTGTGCAGTGGTGCAGGTCGACTCAGGCTGGCAGGGCCTCAGGCGTCGTCAATGCGGTGCTCCGCCGCATCGCGAGATTGCGACTTGAGCGGATCGAGCGAGCGGACCCCGATGCGCCTGACCACCTCGTGCGGTCCGATGGATCGGGATGGAGGCTCAACGAACCGGTCTTCGGAACGGACGTCCCATCACGCCGCGCCGCGCAGACCGGCTGCAGCCCCGCCCTGCTCGCTCGCTGGCGAACGTGCTACGGCGAGGCAGAGGCCTTTCAGATCGCGCTGCGGACCATTGCGCAGCCACCAATCATCGTTCACGGCGCGGGCGATCACGAGTCGCTGATCCCCCATGATCGACGCGGCTTTCAGATCGTGAGGCCCGGAACCTCACCAGCGACCATTGTTGAGGCGTTTCCCGAGGCCATTGTCCAGGACCCGACCGCAGCCGCTTCATGCGCTGCAACGGCTACGCTGGCTCCCGAAGTGATTGTCGATGCGTGCGCCGGGCGGGGCACCAAAACCCGCCAACTGGCGGCCATGCACCCCGGCGCCAGAGTGATTGCATCCGACACGCAGGCCCTCAGAATGCGAGACCTCCACGAACTGGCATGCCAGCACCCTTCCATCGAAGCGGTCGACGCCCGCGACCTCGGGCAGTTCGCTGGCGGCGTTGACCTGCTCGTGCTGGACGTTCCGTGCACGAACTCGGGGGTACTTGCTCGCCGCGTCGAAGCCCGACACCGACAGGATGGGACATTCCGCCAGTCGCTCGTTGACACTCAACGGCAGATCGCCGCGGACACCCTTGCCCTGCTCAGGCCGGGGGGGACGCTCCTGTGGGCGACGTGCAGTGTCGACCCGGATGAGAATCAGCATCAGGTGGAGTGGCTCACCCGGTGGCACGCGCTCGAGGTCGCGAAGGCTCACGCTGAGGCTGGCCAGGGCGGCCCGTGGGCCCCTCCCGCCAGTTGGTGCGACGGCGGATTCCACGCGCTGCTTCGGAAGCCGAGAATCACCGACGGTTGACGCCCGGGCCTGCCGATTCCTCGCTACCATTCCTCGCTTCGCCTGCCCGGGCAGTTGCCGGACAGACGGCTCGCGGAGCCCCTCCATGCAGATCGCAACGCTCATCTCTCCGGATGTCATTCGGGTGCCGCTCCTCGCCGAAGACCGGCGGTCTGCCATTCGCGAACTCGTCGAGTTGCTCGGAGCTCAGGGCGTCGTTTCCGACGTCGAGGGTGCCATCGAAACCACGTGGGCGCGAGAGCAGGAACGAACGACGGGAATCGGCGAAGGTCTCGCCGTCCCGCACGGCCGGTGTCGATGCGTCAACCAACTGGTGCTTGCCATCGGTCGACCCGCTGCTCCGATCGACTTTCAGTCCTTCGACCAGAAACCGGTTCGGCTGGTCGTGCTGGTGCTCTCACCGCTGGAGGACACCGCATCCCATATTCAGGTGCTCGGTGGGATCAGCCGGCTGCTGAGCGACCGACTCACTCGGGAAGCGGCTTACTCCGCGGAATCCGCAGAGGACCTGGCCGAGATCCTTCAGGGCGCCACCTGATCGGCGCGGGATCGCCGGAACGCTTCAAACTCACCCGCCAGATCTGCCTGGGCTTCCTCGGGCATTCCCAAACGCGCCTTCGCCGCTGCTTCGGCTGCGGTGTCGGCCGCTGCGATGTTGCCCAGTTGCAGTTGCACGCGAGCGAGCGTGATCCACGCCAACGCATCCTCCGGAACGGCACCCAGATACCGGCGGAGTTGCACGAGCGCCGCTTCCATTTTCCCTTCCTGCAGAGCCGCCAGCGCCGCGTACTTCCAGGCATCCGTGCCCATCGCGAACCGGCTGGCCGACTCCAGGTCGCCCAGCGCCAGTGCCCACTGCATGGCCATCTGCCGCAACCGAGACCACTGCAAATGGTTCATCAACGTCTCGTCGAGCCAGTCGGCGACTTCGCGCGGCTTCTCAAGCGAGACCTCAAGCACAAACTGCTCGATCGCGACGTCCTGATTCGGCTTGGCCGTGACTCGAATCAAGCGGAGCAGTTCTCTGGACGCCTCCAACTCTCCCAGTTGCGCATGCACTCGAGCCGCCGCAAGCAGGTGATTCGGGTCATCCCCGAGCCCAATGCCTCCGCGAGAGAGCGATCCAGCAAGTCGATACCACTCAAGTGACGCCCTCGCTCTGGCCTGCGCAGACTCGGACAATTGAGTCACGCCTGGTCTGGATGGAAACTCAATCCGCTGCCTGAGCCCCGTCGCCATCCAGTCGGCGCGCATGCCGATGACTTGAGACGCCGCCGCCTGCAGCGTGGCCAGCAGCAGCAGCACCGTGACGACAAGGAACCACACGCCGCTGCGATGCAGCTTGCCTTTCCGCTTCAGCACGCTGCGGCGAAACGAGGCGTTCTGATCACGCAGCAATCGCCACGACTTCCAGCAGAGCCACGTCATGACCGAAGCGGCGCCCAGCGAGAGCAGCATGGGGACCAGCCCATAGGCCCCCCGCCATGCCAGGAAGAACGCGAACATCAGGACCGCCAGGACGACTTCGCCCGACCATGTCAGGTCCCAGCGTCGGACTGGCTTCTTCGCGCCTTCCAGGACTGGGATGCCAAGCGGCGGAGACCCCCACTTCATGGCCAGCGCATCATTCGGGCAGGCTTCGATGCAGTCGGTCGTTCGCATACATCCCGTATCAATGACCTGCCCGTAGGCCGCCACCTGCTCGTGCACGCGCACGTTGGAGGTGCACGCCGCAGTACACCGCGCGCACCCCTCACACGAGTCGTCGACGTGGACGCGGCGAAAGGCCAGCCGGTCAAGGGGCGCGAAGAACCCGCCGTAGGGACAGGCGTAAGTGCAAAAACCCTTGGCGCCGAGCACATAGACCGTGACGAATCCGCAGAGAAACAGAAACACTGCGGCCACGCCGAGCCCCGGCATGGACGCCCACAGATCTCGGGTCAGCAACTCCACCCTGAACCCCGGCCAGTGCAAATCCGGTCTGGTCCACCTGGCGACCACGAGGCGGTAGACGATCGGCCATACAAACATGTACAGGGCCAGCAGCAGGGGCGCGAGCATGAGCAGCCGGGACCGGAAGAGTCGCGGGCGAATCCCGCTGCGGTGCATGAGTCTGAGGCACCAATCCTGCAGCAACACGACGTGGCAGCCCCATCCGCAGAACCAGCGACCCAGAATCGCCGTCGACAGAAGCGCCACAGCGAAGAAGATCGCGCCAGCGTTGATGACGCCCTCAGATACTGTCTCGATTGACTCGGAGGGTTCGACGGGCGAGAGCGTCTCCCACCCGTAGGGCACGCCGATCCACCAGATGAGAATGTGCAGCAGCATCGCTGCCTGGATCGCGATCAGTATCCAGAGACGCAGTTTCCAGCGGCGACCCCACCCGACCCGTTGGGGCTCGTCCTTCGGAAGGACCCGCAGGTCAACACCGACGGAATGCTCGTTGGGGGCAGCCATGCACCGCAGGGTATCCGAGCGGTCAGTGCTTCACCCCCCCCTTCTCGGCCCGATTGCCCCCTCAGCCGACCGACTTGCGCCAGCCCTTGCGAAAGGCTGGACGCTCGGCCGACGGCAGCGACGACTCTTCGACGGCCAGGCGGAGTTTGCCCAACGCCTTGTTCTGAATCTGCCGCACACGCTCTTTGGTCAGGCCGATCATCTTCCCGACCTGTGCCAGCGTCCGTGGTCGCTCATGCCGCAGACCGGCCGCCTCACCGGGGCCGATACGGAAGCGATGGTGGATCACTTCTCGCTCGACCTCGGTCAGGTCGGCCTGGTTCTGCAGCACGAACTGCTTGACTTCGTCGGCACTGTCGAGCAGTTCTTCGCGGCGGCGCTCCTCGGGGTAGTTCGATCGCTCGAACTCCGGATCATAGGTAGCGCCGAAACGTTGGCGGTATCGAAGGTGCTTGCTGCCGTGCCGGGAGAATCCCTTGAGAATGGCGCGGCAGGCATAGGTTGAGAACTTGAAGCCGCGGCCCACATCGAACTTGTCAATGCTCCGCATGAGGGCCATATTGCCTTCGCTGATGAGATCCGAGAACTCCATGTCGCCCAACCGAATCCGCTTGGACATGGCCAACACGAGCGCCAGGTTGGCTTCTGCGATGCGGTGCCTCAAATGCTGGGCGATGCGATACCAGAGCAGCAGCGTTTCCCGCTGCCGCGGTCCTGGTCGTCTCGACTTCACCCGGTCCTGCACTCGACGAACGCGAAACCGTGCATAGTTGTACTGGAGGAAAATCACCCGCTCCTCGGCCGCCGTCAGCACGATGGAGTCACGGCGCTTGGGCTGTCTGGACGTCGTCCCGATCGGGTCCATGAGGGGTCTGTACCAGGCCACGTCGGCCCGACGCACAGTCGGGGCCTCGTCGAAGATCCGCCGCTCGGCCCCGGCCCTTCGGAACTCCTCGGAATCGACGTACTCGATCGGTGTTCCGAGGATCTCATTCAGGAGTGCCTGCTCGGAGACCCCTGCGTGACCCGCGGGGTCACTGGCGAGATCCTCCGAACCATTCCGACTTGTCATGCGTTCTTCCATGAAGCGATCCTCAGGACTCCTAAGACATGCGCCATTCGCCTGAGCCTGGCGCAGCGATAGCCCACAAATCACCCGTACGCCGGTCCTGGCGTCCGGGTTCGTTCTATTGAGAAAGACGATTGCTCGCCTGTCAGGTGCCAGATTTCAGCGGTTGTACCCCGATTCCGGCAGTCCTCGTTGAAACCGGTCAGCCGGAAAGACCCTGCACCTGAATATGCCTCGACCATTGGCATGCAGCCTCTCCAACGGGGTCATTGGAGGTTGCTTGCAGGAGATTTCAAGCGTGGCGGCAGATTCGGCACCGATGGTCCGGGTTGGGAATGTCGGGCCGCCCCGCAGAAGGGTCACTCCGGCTTCTCGCCGCTCATATCGTAGATCCAGCCCTCACTCGCGCGGCTCCAATCAAGGACCTCGCCGTCTGCGAAGAACAGCCCGAGTTCACGCTCGGCGGCCTCGGGGCTGTCGGAGCCGTGAATGAGGTTGAAACTGTTGGAGACGCCGAAGTCGCCTCGAATGGTCCCGGGATCGGCATTGCTGCCGAAGGTCGCGCCCATCATCTTGCGGCAGATCGCAATGGCACCCACGCCTCGAAGTGCCAGCACCAGGACCGGCGAGCCGGTCATGAAGGCGACGAGGCCCTCGTAGAATGGCTTGCCCTGATGGGACTCGTAGTGCCTTGCCGCCAGGTCGCCCGAGATCTGCATCATTCTGGCGCCGACGACCTGCATGCCCTTGTCCTCAAAGCGGCTGATGATGCGGCCCATGAGGCCCCGCTGCACGGCGTCGGGCTTGAGGATGATGAGGGTGGTTTCCATGGGTTGGTTGCTCCTGTGGGAAGCCCGGCATGGTACCACGCCGCCCATCCTTGTTGCCCGGTCTGGTCGATGCCCGGACCCATCGGGAGACCGCGTTGGCGGGCGGCATGACACTTTGGGGAACTACCACGCCCCCCCTTTGGAGCCCCGCCATGAGCAGCACGCACGATCCCGCCGCTTGCACGACATGGGCGCGGCCGTTTCGTACCCCGGTCTTCAGCATCACCCGGATCACCCGCAACTCGCCGCGATGGCCAACCCCGGCTATGGATGCGGCGGCCTGCTCACGCTCGACATGGGTTCCGCTGATCGCGCCACCGCGCTGCTGGAGTGTCTTCAGAACCGCGAGCAATTCGGTTGGATTGCAGTGAGCCTCGGGTTTGCCGACTCACTGCTGTCATGTCCGGCCGCATCCACGTCCAGCGAGATGGACGAGGACTCCCTTTCGCGGGCCGGAATCCCGGCAGGTCTGGTCCGGATCAGCGCCGGGTACACCGGCTCGCTTGAACAGCGATGGGAGCAACTCGATCGCGCGGTGTCCTCGACTCGCTAGAGGCACTGCAGGCGGCCACGCCGCGGGCCTGCTACCGTACGAACCATTGAGGATGGATCCTCGACACGCAAGGGATGGAGCCCCAGGTGCCCGTGGCAGCCAAGAAGAAGTCCCGAAAAAAAGCAACCGCCGAGTCTATGGCGGCCAGCCAGCGAGAGATCTCGGTCAGCGAGTTCTTCGCCAAGAACCGCCACCTCCTCGGTTTTGATAACCCTCGAAAGGCCATGCTCACGACGGTCAAGGAGGCGGTCGACAATGCGCTCGATGCCTGTGAGGAGGCGGGCATCCTTCCGGCGCTGAAGATCCAACTGCTGCAGCTCGATGAAACGCGGTTCAAGATCACGGTACAGGACAACGGCCCCGGCATCGTCCGCAAACAGATCGAGAACATCTTTGGCAAGTTGCTCTACGGCTCGAAGTTTCATCGAATGAAGATGAGCCGCGGGCAGCAGGGCATTGGCATATCAGCGGCCGGCATGTACGGCCTGATGACAACCGGCAAGCCAGTCAAAATCATCTCCAAAACCGGGCCTCGCAAGCCATCGCACGAAGTCGTTCTGAAGATTGATACCTCGAAGAACAAGGCAGAGGTCGTCAGCGACACCGAGCACCCCGAAGACGACAAGTTCTTCCCCGAGAATCGCGGCACGATCGTCGCCATCGAGCTTGAAGGCAAGTATCAGAAGGGCCGTCAGAGCGTCGATGAGTATCTCGAGCAGACGGCGATCGCCAATCCGCACGCCGCCATCACCTACATCACGCCCGCCAATGAGACCATCGAGTTTCCCCGAGCGATGGATCAGTTGCCTGAGGAAGCCAAGGAGATCAAACCGCACCCGAAGGGAATCGAACTTGGCACGCTCATTCAGATGCTTGAGCGGACCGAGGCGCGGCAACTGGGTGGATTCCTGCAGAAGGACTTCTGTCGAGTCGGCCAGCAAAAGGCCAGGCAACTCGCCGAGGGCGCCGGGATGACCGCCCGAACCTGGGTCAAGAACGTCGGACACGCCGAAGCCGAGAAACTCTACAAATCGATTCAGGACACGCGCATCACCTCGCCGCCGACAGACTGCCTGGTCCCAATCGGGTCCAAGGCGCTGCTCGCGGGATTGCTCAAGGAAGTGAAGGCCGAGTTCTTCGCCGCCGCGACTCGCCCCCCCGCCGTCTACAGGGGCAACCCGTTTCAGATGGAAGTGGCCATTGCGTACGGAGGCGAACTCAAGGTCGAAGAGTCGGCCCGCATCCTTCGGTTCGCCAATCGCGTGCCACTGCTCTATCAGCAGAGCGCCTGCAGTTCGTTCAAAGCGGTCGTCGAGACTGGCTGGAAGAACTACAGCCTGCAGCAACCTCGAGGAGCACTGCCGGTAGGGCCGATCGTCATCATGATTCACATGGCGAGCGTGTGGGTGCCGTTCACGAGCGAGTCGAAGGAAGCGATCGCCGACTACGACGAAATCCGCAAGGAGATGCGGCTTGCCTTGCAGGAGTGTGGCCGAAAACTTGGCATCTACCTCCGCCGCCGCCAGCGGATGAAGAAGGAGTCCGAACGCCGCAGCATCTTCGAGCGATACATCGGCGAGATCGCCACAGCCTGCAATGCCATCACGGGCGTCGACGCGAAGAAGCTCTACGCGGCCCTGCAGAAGCAAGCGGCGAAGAAGACCGCCGAGGCGGATCAGATGCTCGACGACGAAGGGAAGATCATCGACGACGGCGGACGGCTGGCCAAGGACAGCGACGTCATCATTCTGGAAGACCTCCAGACGAAGGCGGCCGAGGAATCGGGTGACGAGGATCTCTTTGGCGGCGCTACGCTCAAGCGTCGACGCAAGAAGGCGAAGAAGAAAACCGCTCGCACGACGAAGAAGGCGAAACGCTGATGCCTCCACGAAAGAAAGCAGCTCCCCGAAAGAAGTCGACTGCCAGAAAGACAACGAAGAAGACCGCGAAGAAGACAGCTCGTAAGGCTGGTGCCGTCAGCAAGGAGCGCGACAAGGCGACGAATCGCGCCATTGAACTCCTTGCAGACGGCGTAGCACGCGACGGGCTCAAGGGGCGGGAACCGAACGTCGAGATCCCGCTTCGCACTGTCACCAACATGAAGTGGAACAAGCGGAAGCGCATCCTCGAGATGGGCGACTCGACCCAGACTCGCAGTCTCTTCAACGTTGGTCAGGCCCGCAAGTTCATGCAGACGCTGCTGCTGGCCAAGGGGAGCCGCGAACTCATCAGGGCCGAGAAGACACTCAGCCTTCGTGGCATGTACTACATGTCGCTTCATACGATCGAGGGAACGAAGGAGAAGACGTTCAACGACCAGGGCGAATCCGACACGGTGCTTGAAGACCTTGAAGTCTCACTCGGCGGCCTGCGTGAGGAACTGCATGTCTTCGCCAAGAAGCGCGGCACTATGGTCGGCAACATCACCATTGAGGACAACGGCGACGAGATCGACTGCCGCCGCATGGGAACCGGCGGCTACGCGATTCCGAGCATCTGCGAGCCGAGCGTCATCCAGTTCAAGAAGTGCGACGCGAAGTTCGTACTGCACGTCGAGAAGGACACCGTCTGGAGCCGCTTCAACGAGGATCGATTCTGGGAAACGCACAACTGCATCCTGACCGAAGGCTCGGGCCAACCGCCGCGGGGGGTTCGGCGACTCCTGCACCGCCTCAACAAGGAACTCGGGCTGCCCATCTACTGCCTGCTCGACTGTGATCCCTGGGGGCATTACATCTACAGTGTCATCAAGCAGGGCTCGATCAATCTCGCTTTCGAGAGTGAACGCATGGCGATTCCAGATGCGAAGTTCATGGGCATTCGGGCCATGGACTACGACCGCTGCGACCTCTCCCCCGATGTCCGCATCGCGCTCAATGAGCGCGACATCACCCGCGCCCGCCAGATCGCCGACTATCCATGGTTCAAAGACAAACGCCCATGGCAAAGGGAAATCAAGAAGCTGCTCGCCAATGGTTTCAAGATGGAAGTCGAGTCGCTCATCACCAAGGACATCTCCTACGTCACCGAGGAGTACGTCCCGGCCAGGCTCAAGGCGAAGGACTTTCTGGACTGACAAGGCCCTTTCGCCTCATCAGGAGCAGTTGGCCGCCCGGCACTCGACCCCCCACGGCCGCCTCAGTACAATCAGCCCACGTGGCTACGGCTGCCACCAATGGGAATGAGGACTTCGTCCCCGATGACGACCAACGACCACAGCGGTGAATCTCACACGATTCAGCAACACCCCCGAAGGATCCTGGTTGCTGACGACGAACATCTGGTCGCGGCCGGTCTCGTCGCCGGTCTGAAGGATCTTGGTTACGAAGTCATCGGACCGGCGAGCAATGGCGAGAAGGCCATTGAGTTGTGCCGCGCCGAACACCCCGACCTGGCAATCCTCGACATTCGAATGCCAGGCCTCGATGGGCTCGCAGCCGCGGAGACGATCTATAACGAGTTGGGCATCCCGATCGTCATGGTCTCAGCCTATTCCGACCCGGAGTACGTCAACAGCGGCAACCGGATCGGTGTCTTCGGTTATCTGCTCAAGCCGGTGACACGGGATCAACTCCGCGTTGGGCTGGAAGTGTCCTGGTCTCGATTCACGCAGCAATCTGAACTGTCCGATCAGGTCGGCACACTGAATACCAAGCTCGAGCATCGCAAGATCATCGAGCAAGCCAAGTGGATCATCGTCAAGCGGAAAGGCGTCGAAGAGCCCGAAGCCATGCGAATGCTGCAGAAGCAAGCCCGCAATGGCCGGCGACCACTCGTTGAAGTCGCGCAGTCCGTGCTTGAGAGCGAGAGCCTGCTCGGGGATTAGGAGGCCGTCGGCAACTCAATGCGGAAGCACGTTCCGCGACCGACTTCAGACTCAACCTCCAATCGACCGCCGTGCTCTTCGATGATTCGGCGCGTGGTCGGGAGCCCCAGTCCGGTCCCTCCAGCTCGATCGGATACGTACGGGTGGAAGATTTCTTCCAGGCGATCGGGTTCGATCCCCGGCCCCGTATCGGTCACCGACACCACGGCGTGATCGCCGTCGCTGCCCGCTCCGATCAGCAACTCCGCGGGCCCCTCCCGGCCCCTGTCCGCTGACATCGCCTGCACCGCGTTGATCATGAGGTTGAGCATCGCCTGCTTGAAGAGACCTTCGTCCACGGAGACGACCAGTGGATGCTCGGGCAACTGCATCCGGAGAATCACCTCCGACTGATCGCACTGTGGATGGTAGAAGTCCCCGAGTTCCTCAATGATCGCTCGCAAGTCACGCCGCTCCGGAGCCAGTTTGACCCGCCCGGCGAACTGAAGGAAGTCCGTGAGAATCCCAGCAAGTCGGTCCACCTCGCGGCGAAGCGATTCCACTCGACGCACCAGTCGCTCACGCTCCGCAGGGTCCAGTTGAGCCTGCTGAAGGTCTTCGATCAGCAACTGGGCATTGAGGCCAACCGTCGAGAGTGGGTTCTTGATCTCGTGCGCCAACCCACCCGTCATGGCCCCGAGCTCCGCAAGCCGCTGGCTGTGCCTCGCTTCGCCCTCGGCGTTGCGAGCTCGGCGATCGGCACTCCGACGCAGCACAAAAACGATCGGTGCCAGCGCAACCACGGTTGCGCCGGCACCGATCAGAAACCAGAAAGCGTCCTGCACGACGCTCGCTCAGGATGCCGTTTCCACGGCGTCCTCATTCCTCTTTCCACGGCGACGACGGCCTCCGCCATCACCCTTGTCATCCGAGTCGCCCTCGGCCGGCTCAAGAAGCGCCTTGCGTGAGAGTTTGATGCGACCGGTGTTGTCGACGTTGATGACCTTGACCTTGATCTTGTCGCCAATCGAGACGACATCGGACACGCTCTTGACAAACCCGTTGTCGAGTTCAGAGATGTGGCACATGCCGTCCGTTCCGGGCACGAGTTCGATGAATGCCCCGAAGTCCTTGGTCGAGACGACCGTGCCTTCGTAGACCGTGCCGACCTTGATCTCGGCGCCAAGCGCCTCGACCTCGGCCTTGGCGGCATCGCCGGCCTTGCCGTCTGTGGAAGCGATCGTGACGGTGCCGTCATCGTCGACGTCGACCGTCGCGCCCGTCCGCTCCTGAATGCCGCGGATCATCTTGCCGCCAGGTCCGATCAGCTTGCCGATCTTTTCCGGGTCGATCATGACCTGAATGATGCGAGGTGCATATGAGCTGAGTTCAGCACGTGGCTCGGGCAGACATGCTTCCATCTGCTCAATGATCTCGATGCGGCCGACGCGGGCCTGCTCAAAGGTCTCCTTGATCTCGTCGAACCAGAGGCCGCGAGCCTTGAGATCGAGCTGGATGCCCGTGATGCCGTTGCGGGTACCACAGACCTTGAAGTCCATGTCGCCGAAGAAGTCCTCTTCGCCGAGGATGTCGGTCACACGAATGACCTTGCCGTCCTCATTGCTGAAGCGTCCGACGGAGATTCCCGCGCACGTGGCCTTGATCGGCACACCCGCGTCCATCATCGCCATGCACCCGCCGCAAACCGACGCCATCGATGACGAGCCGTTCGACTCAGTGATATCGCTGACGAGGCGGACCGTGTAGGGGAAGTCGTCGACGTCGGGAAGAATCGCCAGAAGCGATCGCTCCGCAAGGGCACCATGTCCGATCTCTCGACGACCAGGTCCCATGATGCGGCGGGCTTCGCCGACGCAGAACGGCGGGAAGTTGTAGTGCAGATAGAACTTCTTGGCGTACTCGGGCATGAGTCCGTCAACGATCTGCTCGTCGCGGCCGGTGCCAAGCACGCATGTCAGAAGCCCCTGCGTCTCACCCCGCTGGAACAGGGCCGAGCCGTGCGTTCGGGGGAAGATCCCGGCCTCGATGTCGAGGTCGCGAATCTGCGTGAACGAACGGCCATCGGCACGGGTGCTCTCGTCCACGATCAACTTGCGGGTGGTCTTCTTCTCCAGCGTACGGAATGCTTCGCGGGCCTGACGCAAACGCGACTCCGCCGTCTGGTACTCCTGGTAGGTACCGCCCTCCGGGAGTTTGAAGTGCGACTCAAGCACCTTGTCTCGAAGCGCATCGATCGCTGCATGGCGCTCGGCCTTGCCGCCAATACGTCGGCAGTTCAGCATCTCTTCGCCAGCGACGCTGTTGACCAGTTCTGAAATGTCCTCCGCGGGAAGCGCCAGCGTTCCCATCCGAACCTCGGGGGCACCGACCTTCTCACGAAGCTCGTTCTGCATCTCGATAATCGGCTTGCAGCCGTGCTCGTAGCCGAACTCGATGGCAGCAAGGATGGCTTCTTCGGGAACCTCGGCCGCGCCGACTTCAATCATGTTGATGCCGTCGCAGTGGCCCGAGAGGACCATGTCCAGATCGGAATACTCCATCTGGGCGTGGGTCGGATTGATGACGAACTGCTCGCCGTCGTCAGTCATGATGCGGCCGACTCGAACAGTCGCCACCGGGCCCTGGAAGGGGGCGTCGGTCATCATCAACGCGGCGGAACCGCCAGCACAGGCGAGCACGTCGGTGTCGTTCTGACCATCGTGGCTCATCGTCCAGCACTGAATCTGAATCTCATCAATGAAGCCGTCGGGAAAGAGCGGACGGATCGGTCGGTCGATCATCCGCATCGTGAGGATTTCCTTCTCGTTGGGTGCGCCCTCTCGCTTACGGAACCCTCCCGGGAAACTGCCGCCAGCACTCAACCGCTCGCGGTAATCGCACTGCATCGGGAAGAAGTCGAGGCCGGGACGCGGGTTGGCCCGCACGGCCGTACACATGACGACCGAGTCACCGTGACTGACCATGACGCAGCCGTCAGCGAGCTTTGCGATCCGGCCCGTCTCCATTCGAAGGGTCCGGCCGCCGATCTCTCGTTCAACGGCATGAACTGTGGCATTTGCCATATCTGAATACTCCTGTGGCGACCGCGCATCTTCGGCGCATGTCATCACTTGTTTGGGATCCAGATCCCGCCAGTCCCAGAAGGCAGAAGACAGGGGTCAGTTCACGACTGGCGCCTGTCCACTGCCACCTGCTTGGAGGCACCGGACCCGTCCTGCGGGGATTGCTCCCCTACTTGCGAAGACCGAGCCGCTTGATGAGCTCGCGATAGGCAGCGGGGTTGGTCCGCGACAAGTACTGAAGCAAACGGTTCCGCTTGCCGACAAGCTTGACCAGGCCGAGTCGAGCGGCGTGATCCTTCTTGTTCGACAGCAGGTGGTCGTTGATCTCCTGAATACGGGAGGTCAGCAGTGCCACCTGCACTTCCGGGGAACCGGTGTCAGCATCATCGCGGCGATACTCGCCGATGATCTCTGTCTTCTGATTGAGCGTAAGGGCCATGGATGGTCCTGTTCAAAACGTCCGAAGGCACCTCACCTTCGGAGAATCGAGCAGTCTACAGGGACCCACGCTCCGATGCCACCTGGTGCCCCCGTAGGGGCCGATAAGCACCCCAGAATCGGCATTTTCAGGTCAGCCGGCCCAGCCAGTCCCCGGTCCGGCTGCACCCATCCTCGATGGAGGCCTCGTCCAGCGCAAAGGAGAGGCGAACGTGGTTCGGCCCGCAGCCAAGGAAATCGTCCCCGGGAACCACCGCAACGCCCGCTTCCTCGAGCAGGGACTCGGCAAATGAACCAGCATCGCTGATCGTCCGCCCCCCCGCAGAGGTCCGCCCGAACGCCGAGGAAACGTCGGGGAACACGTAGAAGGCGCCCATCGGCGGGGGGCAGGTGACACCTGGCCACACCGACACCCGCTGCTCCATCAATGCTGCCCGGCGCTCAAAGGCACCCCGCATTCGATCGACTTCCTCGGAGCACGACTCGAGCGCAGTCACGAGTGCCGGCAGCGTGAAGCTGGCGACTGACGAGGTCATCTGGCTTTGCAACTTGGACATGGCCTTGACGATCGACGCAGGGGCGCACGCATAGCCAACCCTCCACCCCGTCGCCGCGAATGCCTTGCTCAGCCCATTGATCGTGATGGTCTTGCCGGACATCGAAGGAAGTGAGGCGGGGGACAGATGCTCGCGGCCCCCATAGACGAGCCGCTCGTAGATCTCGTCGCTGATGAGTGTGATGCGATCGTGACTCGAGAGCACATCGCAGATGGCGCGAATCGCATCAGGGTCGTACATCGTCCCGCACGGATTGCTCGGGCTGTTCAGGATGACCGCGCGGGTACGCGGCGTGATCGCGGCTGCAAAGTCCTCAGGCGCCGCGAGAAAGCCGCTCTCGGCGGTTGTTGGAACTTCGACGATGTTTCCCCCGGCAAGCTCGACCATCGGCTGATAGGACACCCAGGCCGGCGTCGGCATGATGACCTCGTCTCCGGGGTCGATGATGGCCTGAATCGCCAGATAGAGGCTGAATTTTCCGCCGTTCGAGATAATGATCTGATCCGGTTCGCAGTCGATCGCGTTCTCGGCCCGGAGCTTCTGGGCAACAGCCGCGCGAGCCTCGGGGATTCCGGGCACCGGCACGTAGCGGGTCATGCCCGCCCGGATGGCGTTGACGGCAGCCTCGCAGACAGGGTCCGGCGTCGTGAAGTCCGGTTCGCCTGCGCCGAACCCGATGATGTCGTGGCCCTCAGCCTTCATGGCGCGGACGCGGGCGGTGATCGCGAGCGTCGATGAGGGTTTGATGGCCGCGGCTCGGCGGGAGATGATGGTGTCGGTGGTCGTGTTCATGATTGCACTCCGCTTTGAGGAGCCTACCGAGGCTGGCGGAGATACGTCGTGTGGCCCCGAATCATCGGGCCACGCTCGCCGGAGGGGGGGGAGGGAGCGAGGGAGATAGGCATCCTCAACACCGCTCCCCCGCTGGCGGAGGCACGCCGGCCGAGCCGGTGCGGCGTGTGGCCCCCCCTGCCGCTCAGAGGGATCGCTATCCTCCCCCGATGCACTACGACGCCCACCAACCCGTGATCGACGATCTTGAGGCGCGGATCTTGACCATCCGCGACTCTCTTTGACTATGACGCAAAGGTCGCGCGGCGCGCTTCGCTGCAGAGTGAAATGAGTGATGCGGACTTCTGGAACAACCAGGAGACCGCTCAGAAGGTGATCAACGAGTACCGACTGCTCAAGGCCCAGACCGAAGGCCTTGAGGGTGTGATCGAGTCGTTCGAAGATGCCCAGGTGGGGTACGAACTCGCCAGGGAGGCGGATGATGCCGACCTCCTCGCGGAAACCGACGAGGTCCTCTTTCAACTCAACGGTCGAATGGGACGTGTCGAACTGCAGTCGCTGCTCTCGGGAAAGCATGACCATCGCGACTGCTTCGTGTCCATTCAGGCCGGCGATGGCGGTAATGACGCGGACGACTGGGCCACGATGCTCGACCGCATGTACACCTCATGGTGGGAAAAGCAGGGCTGGAAGGTCGAGCAGCTGGCGCTCGTCCACGGCAGTGAAGTTGGCATCAGCAGCGTGACCTATCACGTCAAGGGGCCGCTCGCCTACGGGTACATGTCATGCGAGCGCGGCACGCATAGGCTCGCGCGGGTCAGTCCATTCAACAGCCAGGGAAAGCGGCAGACCAGTTTCTGCACGGTCGACGTCACCCCCGAATTCGATGACGAAGACGTCGAGATCGACGACAAGGACATCGAGTTGACGACCTACGCCCGCTCATCCGGACCAGGCGGACAGAACGTCAACAAGGTCGCATCAGCCGTTCGCATTGTCCACAAGCCGACCGGCATCATGGTCGTGAGCTCCACGCACAAGGCGCAGTTGCAGAATCGCAAGCAGGCCATGCGAATCCTGAAGGCCAAGCTCGATCAGCTCGAAGAAGAGCGGCGGCAGGCGGAGCTTGACGCAGCAACCGGTGGCAAGGTCGATCGCGGGTGGGGATCGCAGATCCGCTCGTATGTCATCTACGACAACCGTGTGAAGGACCACAGGACCGGCCACGAGGTCGGCAACCCGCAGACGACGCTCGACGGCGACCTCGATGGTTTCATCGACGCCGAACTCAAACGCCGACGCGCCGCCAAGGGCTAGATCTCAGCCTGGCAGCGCGTGTGATCTTCAAGTGATGCAGCGGCCTCCCCGCAATTGCCGTTGCCCCGCGATGCGCCGCTTCATACATCGGGGCGTGTGTTTCCCCCGGAGAGAATGAGGCCTACGCGGGCGTCCCGTGGAATCGGGCACTGGTCGTTGAGCATGGCCGCCAGCACCGTAGCACTGCTGGGTTCCACCCAGAGTTTGGCTCGCTCGAGCAGAAGCGACCTGGCCGCCCGAACTTCGTCATCGCTCACCGTGACGATCGCCTCAAGGTGATCGCGGAGGATGGCAAACGTCCGCTCGCTCAGACTCGTCAGCAGCCCGTCGCAAATCGTGTCCGGGGCAGTCTGCGGAATGAGCGTGCCCGCTGCAAGCGACTGGGCCGCATCGTCGGCGCCGCTTGGCTCGGCCCCCACCAGCATGGCCTGTGGGCACATGGCCCGCGTTGTGATGCACGTGCCCGACATCAGGCCTCCACCGCCAATCGGCGACACCAGGGCATCCAATTGGCAGACCTGCTCGATCAATTCCTTCGCTGCGGTTCCCTGCCCAGCGATGATCCGGTCATCGTCATAGGGGTGTACGAAGTATGCGCCGGTCCGCTCGATCACACTCGCCGCAGTCTGCTCCCTCGCTTCGAGCGTCGGCTCGCAGTCGATGATTGCAGCACCGTAACGCTCAACGGCCGCTCGCTTAACCGATGGCGCCGAGGTCGGCATGACGATCCACGCCGGAATGCCCCGCTCCCGGGCGGCACACGCCAGTGCCTGGGCGTGGTTGCCACTGGAATGGGTGCAGACTCCGCCCGCAGCCTCGTCTGCGGACAAGCCGAGTACCACGTTGCTCGCGCCACGGAACTTGAATGCGCCAACCCGCTGGAACTGCTCGCACTTGAAGAACAGTTGGCGACCGGACATGGCGTCCAGCGTGGCGCACGTCATCACCGGAGTCCGGTGCACGACTGCCTCGATGCGATCATGGGCTGCGCAGACGTCCTCGAATGTCGGCCGAGACACCATTACGAGGTGAATGAGAAGATCCGACGGAGGGCCACCAGGGTCGCCGCGTCTATGAGCGGTGCCTCGTACAGATCTGCCAGCGACAGAACTTCGCGGACGTTGTCGGCGACCATCGATCGGGTCGCGGTCTTGGCTTCATCAACTTTGGCATGGGTTCGCGCGTTGTCTTCATCGCTCACCTCTGATGTCATCTCGACGCTCGCCGCAATGGCACCACCAGGGTTCGCAATGAAGTCGGGAACGACCGGCACACCTCGCTCGTGAAGCGCATGCCGCGCTGGCATCGTGCAGGGGTTGTTCGCGCCTTCCACGACCACGTTCGCTCGGATCCTGGACTGATTGCCGGTATCGATCACATCCTGAACAGCGCAGGGAATGAGTACATCGACGTCTTCCCAGAGCACGTCGTCCATCGGCATCTTTTGATGGCCTTCGTTGAGTAGATGCTCGCGAGTCGTGTGAAAGTCCATCTCGGCAATGGCATCGAGAAGTGCCCCGGAGAGTGGGCCGTGCAGCCGCCACGCCCCGTCAACTCTCGGATCCGCGATCGTAGTCACACAACCCCCGAGTTCGGTGAAGTACCGGCATACGGCCGCGCCCATCGCGCCGATTCCCTGAACCGCAGCGGTCTTCCCCGCGGCGCCACCTGCGGATACGTCCAGCCACGTGGCCGCGGCAACCGAGACACCCAGCCCTGCGACACCTTCGACGTCGTAATCCGTACCGCCCTGCTCCACCGGTTTGCCCGTGAAGCAGCGGGTCGTTCCGAGTTCATCGATCGCCCACTGGCAGTGTCTGGGGTCGCCACCGAGGTCGTACCCCAGTCCGCCCCACAACCCACCGTTATCGAAGTGGGCAGGCCACGCAAGTTCGGCGAACCGACGATACACCCGCTCAAAACCGTCGGCCGTCGGGTCGGCGCGGAGTCCCGACTTGGCACCGCCCGTGGCAAGGCCCGCCGCAGCGTTCTTCAACGTCTGGGTCCGGGCCAAACGCATGATCTCGTCCTTGGTCACGGTCGGCGTGATGCGTGTACCGCCCTTGCCGACCCGTCCGAGCGGCCCGTTCCTGACAGCCAGCGTCGACCACACAATGACGTGGCCTTCGACGCCCAGTTCGGGATCGCGAACCGTCATCTCGCATTCAGGCTCAAGCGCGTCAAACGCGCGCTGTCGCTCATGCAGTTCTTCAAGAAAGGCTGGATCACTCATATGGGATCAGGCTCCCTGGTCGCAGAGAAAGACAGCCCACGCCGGAAGTACGTTGCGAAGCACAAAGGTCCGCTCCTGCCTCATCGAGGCGGAGAGGTGGCGGAGACACTTTCGGTGCGCTCGAGCGTCCTGCCGCCAGGGGCCTGGCACCATGCAGCGGAGCGATGGAAGGCACGCATACTCGAAGAATGCCAGTGTGCCACCCGGGGCGAGCAGGTCCACAAGTTGCTGAAGAATCCGGTTCGCCACCTCGGGCGAGAACGAGTTGAAGGGGAGCCCACACACGATCGTGGTGTAGGACTGTTCCAGATTCGCGTCCTCGATACACGACTCGATGACTCGGGCGGACCGGTCATCCTGCGTACTCGTCCAAGGATCGACGACCTCACAGCGGAGCTTCTCGCAGAATCGGGGGTTCAACTCGACGATGTCCGCCTTCCCTCCCGGCCCGAGCCGGTCGAGAATGTGATTGGTGAATGCGCCAGTGCCCGCCCCCACTTCAAGAACACGGTCGGCACGACCATTGGACCCCACCGTCCGGGTGATTGCCCGTGCCAGGTACCGGCCCGACGCAGCGACGGCACCAACTTCCTTGCGGCGGCGAAGCGCCTCTATAAAAAAGCGTGCCACAACGGCGGGGTCAGGCTGAGGCCTTGCAGGCTGTTGTGGAAGCTTCTGAACGCTCGACCAGCAGGTCAAACGTCGCCGGATCCTCGATTGCGATCTGGCTGAGCATCTTGCGGTTGAGTCCGATTCCGGCCTTGGAAAGACCGTTCATGAACCGACTGTAACGAGTTCCACGCATACGGCATGCCGCCGAAACGCGTGTGATCCACAGGCGGCGAAAGTCGCGACGGCGATTCCGGCGATCGCGATATGCGTACTGGCCGGCACGGATGAGTGCGACCTTGGCCTGCTGCTTGTGTCGATGCTTGGTGCCCCAGTACCCGCGGGCAGCCCGGAGGATCCGCTTGCGGGCCTTGACGGTGGCCGAACCTTTACGAACGCGTGGCATGGTGGAATGCTCCTTGCCCGAGTCGGGGGGTCGGCGAGTCCGACCGCTTCACCCGAGGACGGATGGATGATCAACAGGTCAGTCGCCGGAAGTTTCAGCCTTGGCGGATGTGTCCGCGGCGACAATGCGGCGATGCAGCATTCGAGCCGCACGACCAACGTCAGCGGAACTTGCGTAGTTCGCCTTGCGATACGAGCGCAGCGTGTCGCCTGACTTGTGGCTTCGAAGGTGCCTGCCGAATGCGGGCTTGGACTTCACGCGTCCAGACTTGGTGATCCGGATTCGCTTGAGGAGTCCCTTGTTTGGCTTGTTCTTCGGCATCGGCAATCGCCTCCTGAGGCATCTCGGCCCACTTGGGCGAGCCCGGGAGTGTAGCAGAAGAGGCTAGAAGCGTGCCTTCCGAGGCCCCGAAGCCGCCACGCGCGTGCCGGTCAGTGGGCCAGGAAGATCTCAATCGGAGCAGCGGTTGGGCCCGTATTGGCCCGATCGACCTTCCAGATGCCGTCCCCGCCGTGGTCATACGAATCCAGGTCCCGGCAACTCCCATCACTGAAGAGGACGCTGGGGCGATTGACCAGCCGGAGATTCCACATGGAGTCCGCCATGGCCTCGCCGTACGACTTGCCGGACAACATGCCGGCGAGTGCCGGATTGCGGTCGCCGACCAGAATGACGTCTGCGTGACCGATGTGGTCAGCGTCGGCGGCCGAGAAGACCGCACAGGAGAAACCATTCCCACCGAGCCCCGGCCGGCGGGGATTCCTCAGGTACTTGGATTCGCAGAACGTCCCGTTGGCCACGCTTCCCATTTTGAGCGTCTTGGCGGAGCCGTTCTCCAGCAGGTTCCCGACCGGAACGGATGCGTCGTGCACCGGCATCTCACCATTGGTGTCCTTGAATGCCGACAGGCCCGCATAGATCTCACCCAGATTCTGCCGCGTTCGGACCGAGAGCGAGCGCTCATCGGCCAGTGTCCCGAACGACCAGATAGTCGCGGTCGCCATCGCCAACACGGCGGCCAGCGCCAGTGCTTCGGCGATTCTGAAGCGAAGGCCGCGACCGAGCATGACCGGATGGTTGTCCATCTTCATGCGGTCGCGGCGATTGTCCTCGGCTCGACGAATTCTCGCCATCGTGGCGTCGACAAGCGTCTGCTGCTCTTCTTCACTCGGCGGCTCGGTCGGGTAGGCATCCAGAAGCGTCAGGAGGTCCACCGCAGCCTGCCCCCGCTCGCGCTGCGCTCCTTCGAGGCTCGTCAACTTCTCGGCATCAAAGCCCTCGGCCGCCAGCTGGTCGAACACCTCAACATCTGCGGCGGACATCTTCGGATGGGAGTCTTGTCGTTCGGTCATTGGTCGTCTCCCTCGTCGACCGACTCGGCCGGGCCCCACGCTTGGGAGAATGATGCGACTGCGGCGTGCAGCCTGCTCTTGACTGTGCCCAGAGGAATCTGCAACGTCTCCGCGATCTGGTTGTAACTCATTTTCTGAAAGTAACTCAGCAGGATGATCTCCCGAAGGTGTGTCGGCATGCCATCAACGGCAGCGCGGACGCGCGCCGCCAGTTCCTCCTGTTCCAGAGCCTCGGCTGGAAGCACCGAGTCCCCCTCAATCAGATCGACGACGCCCGCCCCATCGCCGTCGCTTCCGATCGGCGTGGACAGGGACACGGCGTGACGACGCGATTGGCGGCGATGCCAGTCGCGGGCCTTGTTGACAGCGATGGTGTACAGCCACGGCTTGAATCGCCGCGAGAGGTCGAAGGTGTGGGCGGACTGGTGAACCTGCAGGAATGCTTCCTGGAAGATGTCATCGGCGGTCGTCCGCGACCCCGTGACGCGAGCGAGATAGGGCACCAACTCGGCCACATATCGGCCGACCAGCGTCGAGAATGCCTCTTCGTCGCCAGCGAGATGGGCTTCCAGCAGGGCTTCATCACTCTGGGTTGATACCGACTGCACGGCCGCTTGGCACTCCGGGACCGCAGGCCGCGGCCGACTCGTCAGCAGCGCCCGAGCCTCCTCGAGCACCGCGCGACCGATCATAGCCGGACTGCCCCACGAGGGGTGCAGCGACAGCATCTGTTGCAGTTCAAGTGCAAGCATGAAACCCATACCCCCGCCCCATCCTGCAAGTTCAGCGATGTGGGGCAAAAAGAGAGGAAGTTCGCTGGCGAGCCGGGTGAGGCCCTCCCAGAGCGCCTCAGGGTTGCACGCCTGTGCCAAAACCCCCGCGGATTCGGGCCCATTGCGAGGATCGGAGCACTGATACCATCCCCGCCCATGGGAGTGCCGATCAGTCAGATGTGGACCGTCGCGAGTTACGTGCTCGGGCAGCGGCTTCGTGGTCGGCGACGGTATCCGCTCGTATTGATGCTCGAGCCCCTGTACCGATGCAACCTCGCCTGCGCAGGCTGCGGCAAGATTCAATACCCGGTCCACATTCTCCGAAGGGACATGCCGCTCGAGGACGCCCTTCGAGCCGTCGATGAGTGCCCTGCCCCCATGGTCTCAATCCCGGGCGGCGAGCCGCTGCTGTACGGGCACATCCGCGAGCTGGTTGACGAGCTGGTCAAGCGGAAGAAGTACATTTACCTCTGCACCAACGCGATCCTGCTGAAGGAGAAGTTGGAAGCCGGTTGGTTCAAACCCACCAAGTACCTGACCTTTTCGGTCCACATGGACGGACCGAAGGACGACCACGACTTCGCGGTCTGCCGCGACGGCACGTATGACAAGGCGATCGCCGGCATTCGAGCCGCCGTCAAGATGGGGTATCGCGTCACCACCAACACGACGCTGTTTGATGGTGCCGACCCCAACGCCATCCGCCACTTCTTCGACGAGATGATGGATGCGGGCGTCGAGGGCATGATGCTCAGCCCCGGCTACGCGTACGAAGCAGCCGCCGATCAGTCCAACTTCCTTGGCCGCACAAACACCAACGCCCTCTTTGACATGCTGCTCTCCAACCGAAAGAAACGCTGGCGGTTCAATCAGTCGCCGCTGTTTCTGGAGTTTCTGATGGGCAAGCGCCAGTACGACTGCACGCCGTGGGGCAATCCCACCTATTGCCTCTTCGGATGGCAGAAGCCCTGCTATCTCCTGTCCGACGGGTACGTGGACAC
>JASMKH010000018.1 GCA_030749435.1 Phycisphaerales bacterium | reverse complement strand
CGATGGAGCACAAGGGTGCGGTCGGGAAGACAGCTCGGGCCGGCATTTTCGTCCTCATGGTCACGTTCGGCGCGGCCTTCGGCCTGACCGTCATGGGGCGTATCACGCTGCTGAGTGAGCGGTTCGACTTCCTGTTCAAGGACTGGCTGCACCTGCTGTGACCACGGATGCCGCCGGGAGGTCTCCATCAGGCCCACTTTCAAGTCGCTCCGGAAGGGGGGGGCAGCGACGCCGCTGGTGTCATTGACAGAGATTCTGCCGCCAAGTACCCTGCGTGGCTCGCTGGAGGCCCTCTGGGGCTGCAATTCCAGCCTTTGAGGAGACCCCGACCATGGCCGTTCCAAAGCTCAGGACATCACCGGCCCGCAAGCGCAAGCGGCGGAGCCACCATGCCCTGTCGAGGACGAACCTCGTCGAGTGTCCTTCGTGCGGCGCGACGAAGCATCCCCATGCGGCCTGCCGCGAGTGTGGATATCTCCGTCCCGGACTCACGTTGAAGACCTCCGGTACAGTCTGACTCCATGCGACTGGGTGTCGATGTCATGGGCGGCGATCTCGCGCCGACCCCAATCCTTGAGGGTGCGCTTGCCGCACTTCCGACGTTCGTCGAGGGTGACCGTTTGGTGCTCTTCGGTGACGAAGCGGTCATTCGCGAGGGCATCGCCTCGAGCGGAGCCAGCGACGCGCTGATCGAAGTCGTCGCCACGGCCAACGAGATCACGATGGACGACTCGCCCGTAGAGGCTGCGAGGAGCAAGTCCGACTCGGCGCTCGTGCAGATGGCCCGACTGGCCGGTCCCAAGGCTGGTGACGATCGACTCGACATGGCGATCTCCGCAGGCAACACAGGGGCCTTCGTGGCTGCAGCGCAGATGCACATGCGGCGGCTCCAGGGCGTCGCGCGCCCAGGAATCGCGGCGGTCGTTCCAACCTTCGCCGGCCCCGTCACCTTTATCGACGTCGGCGCCAACATTGATCCGAAGCCCCATCACCTCCATCAGTATGGCGTCATGGGAACGGTCTACGCGAGACGCGTACTTGGAATCGAGCAGCCTCGCGTCGGCCTCATGAATGTGGGCGGTGAGGAGCAGAAGGGCACGGATGACATGCAGCGGGCCCGCGAATTGCTGCGAGACGACCCGGCGGTCGACTTTGTG
Source organism: Phycisphaerales bacterium (assembly GCA_030749435.1). Lineage (GTDB taxonomy): Bacteria > Planctomycetota > Phycisphaerae > Phycisphaerales > SM1A02 > UBA12567. The sequence continues at coordinate 50,668 of JASMKH010000018.1, read as the reverse complement.
GGCTATGTGGAGGGCCGCGGTGTCTTTGACGGTGATTGCGACGTGGTCGTGTCCGACGGGGTGACCGGGAACGTGACGATCAAACTCGCGGAAGGGCTCAGCAAGGGCATCTTCAAGAGAATCAAGACGGAACTCGGGTCGCTTGACCCGTCGTTCGCTGCTCAGTTCGCCCCGATTGTGGCCAAACTCTATGCCGAGTACGACTATCACGAGTACGGCGGCGCGCCGCTCATGGGCGTCAATGGCGGGTGCCTCATCTGTCACGGGTCCAGCAAGGCTCGAACGATCATGAACGCGATTGGCGCCGCCCGAAGATTCGTGGATCTGGGCGTCAATGCCCGCATCACCGAGATTCTGAGTGCCCAAGGGGTTGAAGCCTGATGGCGACGCAAGTGCCCTGTGGGGTGCGGATCGCGGGGTGTGGCTCGGCGGTGCCCGAGAAGCGGCTGACGAACGCCGATCTCGCAGCGATGATGGATACTTCCGATGAGTGGATCCGCCAGCGGACGGGGATTCGCGAACGCCGCGTCCTTGATCCTGACAGGGGAGAGTCCCAGCTGTGGCTGGCGACCGAAGGGCTCCGCACCGCGCTGGACGACGCCGGCATGGCGGGATCCGATCTGGATCTGGTGATACACGCTTCAGTGACATCGGAGATGACCTGTCCATCCAACGCGTGCCGCATTGCTGCGGCCCTCGACGCCCAACCAGCGGGCGCCTTCGATCTGGTCGCGGCATGCTGCGGGTTCGTCTATGCCATGAATGTGGCCGACTCGCTCATTCGCTCAGGTCGGTATCGATCGGTCGGCGTGGTCGGGTGCGATGCCATGTCGACCGCCGTCGACCCAACCGATCGATCCGTGGCCATTCTGTTCGGCGATGCCGCTGGCGCGGCGATTCTCGTGCGCGATGATGACCCCAATCGTGGCTGCATTCATCAGACCATGAATGCGGATGGCCGGACGTGGCCCTCGCTGTTCATCCCTCGCGCTTCGTCGGACCTTCCCGCAGGTCGTGAGGACTCAGGCGCTCGTATGGGCACGCTTCGCATGGATGGCCGCGAGGTCTACAAGTTTGCCGTTGGCAAGTTTCGCGAAGTCATCGAGGAGGCGCTCTCGACAACCGGGCTCGCAGTCGATGACATCTCGCAGTTCATCTGCCACCAGTCGAACATCCGCATCATCGAGTCCGCGATGGACAAGATCGGATTGCCAGCCGAGAAGGTCTACGTCAACATCGACCGGTACGGAAACAGCTCGGCGGGGTCCGTCGGCCTGTGTCTGGATCAGCTCTGGAAGGCCGGCAAGATCAGTGCAGGCGAGACCATCATCCTGGTCGCCTTTGGCGGTGGATTGACCTGGAGCAGCGGCGTCTGGAACGTGTAGCGGCGGTCTGTGACAGGGTGAGTCTGCCCGGGGGGCCTCAGGTGCCAGCCACCCCTCACCGATCCCCCCTTGGGGTGGATGCGGCGACTCGGCCTCGGCCCTACCATGGCGTCCTATGACCATCATCAAGGTGACTGCGTTGTGCCCTGGCCAAGGTGCCCAGGCGCTCGGAATGGGGCGAGGCTGGTATGAGGCCAGTGATGCCGCACGGGCGATCTTTGATCGGGCCGATGCTGCGTTGGGCGATTCGCTCGGAGGACGACTCTCCACCCTGTGCTTTGAAGGTCCGGCCGAGACGATCAATCGCACGAATGTCAGCCAACCAGCGATCTACACGTGCTCGGTGGCGTGCTGGCATGGTTTGTTCGGCGAGGGTGCCGTGCCCCGGACGGCGGCCGGGCTCTCGCTTGGCGAGTACACCGCGTTGCATCTTGCCGGGGCATTTGGCTTCGAGGAGGGATTGGACCTCGTTTGCAGGCGAGGCGCCCTCATGCAGGAAGCTGCTGAAGCGAGCGATGGCGGGATGCTGGCTGTGATGGGCGCGTCCGAGGAAGAGGCCGAGTCGCTCTGCGCCGAGGTGACCGCGGGCGGTGGCGTGCTGGTGCCTGCAAATCTCAACGCGCCCGGACAGATTGTGCTCAGCGGCGACTCCGACGCATGCGATCGGGCTGCCGCCGCGTGCGGAGACCTGGGTTGGCGGGCAACCCCACTCACGGTCGCTGGAGCATTTCACGCTCCGCACATGGCCCCTGCAGCCGAGGCGATGCGAAGCGTGTTGGATGCGGTCGCAGTGCAACCGCTGCAGGGAGAGGTGTGGTCGAATGTTACGGCTGCCCGGTACGACGCCAGCGACGGTCAGGCTGTGCGAGACACTCTGGTGGACCAGATGACGAGCCCCGTCAGGTGGAGCACCCAGATGGCGGCCATGGTGGAAGCGGGCTGTGAGGGATGGACAGAGTTGGCACCCGGCAAGGTGCTGAAGGGATTGATGCGGCGGATTGAACGCGCTGCAAAGGTGAGTAACAATGATCAACCAGATGCGACGTTTTCGTCCTGAGTGCGCACACGTGATGCTCTGCGCCGCGCTCTGTCTCGGACTGACCGCGTGTGGCGGAGACCCGCCACCGGAGAAGAAGACGAAAGCTCCAAAGGTCGTCGATCAGGGGCCGCCTCCGGCCCGCCCCGTTGCCGAACTGATTGCCGAGTTAGGCATTGACGACCGCGTATGGATGGATGACCTGCTGGCACCATCCACAACCGAACAGCGGATCGCAGTCCTTACGTTCTTCGACGGATTCGCACGCGGCGATGCGGACCGGATCCGTCCGTTTCTTGCCGACCTCGAGCAGGAGGAGTTGGCGACACTTGATGCCAACGGCCAACTGGCTCAACTGGCCCGCGAGATTGAGGGGATCGAGATCATGTCGGGGGCAACACACGACGGACAGCCAGCGGTGCTGGGCCTGTACGAGTTTGCCGGGCACATTGAAGGTCAGATGTGGGAAGTGCAGGGTGGTGGTGTCGGCTACGTGCTTCAGGCCGCTCCGCTGCCGCCTGGACTCAGCCATCGACTTGGCGCGACGCCGTTCGAGGACTGGTATGCAGCCGTCGCTGCCGAGGAGCAGATGAGGGACGCGCCGGATCTGGGGGTGGAGCGAGCACGGGCTGTCGCGGCAGCGGATGATCCGGATGCAGACGTCGGGGGTGGTGGCAGTTCAGGTGGTGGTCCCAAGGGGCCTGGCGGCAGATAGACGGTCCTGCGCGAGACGGGCTGAGGCGGCGGTACCATGCCCCAGTGTCGTGCCAGACCTCCGGGTGCGAGCCATACATACATGATGAGGAGTGGGCGGATGACCCCTGCTGAGAGTGGTGACAACCGACGTGTTGCGATCGTGACTGGTGCCAGCCGAGGTATCGGGAAGTCGATTGCGGCGCGGCTCTGCGCGGACGGGCACCACGTCGTGCTCGTGGCCAGATCGGGGGACGCGATCGAGGCTGCAGCGTCCGAACTGAACGCGGGGGGCGGATCGGCTGAGGCGTGCCCGTGCGATCTCGCCGACGATGCAGCGGTTGACGCGATGTTGGAGGGCGTCGTCGAGCGGAACGGGCGGCTTGACATTCTGGTCAACAACGCCGGAATCACCCGCGACGGGCTCATTCTGAGAATGAGTGATGAGGACTTCGACGCAGTTCTGGGGACGAATCTGAGGGCCGCCTTCAGATTGTGCCGTGCAGCGGCGAGGCCGATGATGCGAGGCCGGTGGGGTCGAATCATCAACATTGGGTCGGTCGTCGGCGTCATGGGGAATCCGGGCCAGTGCAACTACGCGGCTGCCAAGGCGGGCCTGATCGGCATGACCCGATCGATCGGCAAGGAACTGGGGGCCAAGGGAATCACGGCCAATGTGATCGCCCCCGGATTCATCGAAACCGACATGACCGATGCGCTACCCGACCAACTGGTCAAGGAGGCGGTCGGGCGGCTGCCAGCCCGGCGGCTGGGCCACCCCGATGAAATCGCTCATGCCGTCTCGTTTTTGGCCTCCGAGGGAGCGAGTTACGTCACCGGCCATGTGCTGGCCGTGGATGGCGGAATGTTGAGTTGACGATCCTGAACGTGGCCGAACTCGGCCTTCTCGTGTGTGAATCTGTACAATCCGAGACATCAGCAGGGGCTGGTCCCTGAACCTTTAGGAGAGACTCCCGTGACGGAAGCAGAGGTTGAAGCCAAGGTCATCGAGATCGTGGCTGAGCAAATGGGTGTGGAGAAGGGCGAAGTCAGTCGTGACACGAGTTTCGCCAACGACCTCAACGCAGACAGCCTCGACACCGTCGAGCTCGTGATGGAGTTTGAGGACGAGTTCGACACGTCGATCCCGGATGACCAGGCGGAGAAGATCCAGACGGTCGGTCAAGCGATCGACTACATCCTCGACGCCGCCAAGGCCTGACGATCCCTTCACCCTCCCTCGCACGTCAGGATCCACACATGTCCTCGATGGAGCGTCGCGTTGTCGTAACCGGTTTGGGGGCCGTCACTGATCTTGGTGTCGGCGCCGCTGCCTTGTGGGATGGTCTCTCTCAAGGTCGGTCCGGTATCGGCAGGATCACGGCATTCGAACAGGATGACGAGTGGACGACGACGATTGCCGGGGAGGCGAGCGACTTCGATCCAACGCAGTGCATGTCGGCGCCCGAGGCCCGCAAGGCCGATCGGGCGTGCCAGATGGGAATGGCCGCGGCGATCGAGGCCGCCGAAGATTGCGGACTCGACTTCACGCAGGGGGATCCCTACCGACGAGGCGTAGCCATCGGGTCCGGGATCGGCGGCATCCTGACGATCGAAACGCACTACGAGCGACTGCTTGAGAAGGGGCCCAAGCGATTGAGCCCCTTTGTGGTTCCGAAACTCATGGTGAATGCCGCCGCCGGGCAGGTCTCGATTCGGCTGAATCTTCGAGGCTGCAACACCGCGGTGGCAACAGCCTGCGCCACTGGCGGGCACGCCCTGGCCGACGCGTACATGATGATTCAACGGGGCATGGCCGATGTGATGCTCTCGGGCGGCGTCGAGGCTGCCGTCTCACGGTTGTGCATTGCCGCATTCAGTGCCATGAAGGCCCTTTCGACGAGTAATGAGCATCCGCAGGCGGCGTCGCGGCCCTTTGACCGCGACCGAGATGGATTCGTACTTGCCGAGGGGGCGGCCGTTGTCGTGCTCGAAGAACTTGAGCACGCCAAGGCGCGAGGCGCCGACATCTATGCCGAGCTGGTCGGCTTCGGTATCACAGGCGACGCCCACCACATCGCGGCGCCGGATCCAGAAGGCACCGGAGCAGGCAAGGCGATGGAGTTTGCAATGTCCTCCGCAGGGCTGAATCACGATCAAGTCGGGTACATCAATGCTCATGGCACTTCAACGCCTCTTGGCGATGCCGCAGAGGTTGCTGCCGTGAAGCGGGTGTTCGGCGACCATGCGCATACGCTGGCGATGTCGTCGACGAAGTCGATGACGGGCCACGCGCTGGGCGCGGCAGGGGGGATCGAGTCGGTGGCATGTATCATGGCGCTGCACCACGGCGTCCTTCCTCCGACGATCAATCTGGATAATCCAGACGAAGGAATGGACCTGGACTTCGTCGCCAATGAAGCGGCGCCTCGTCAGGTTGATGTCGCGATCAACAACACGTTTGGGTTCGGCGGCCACAACGTATCGCTGATCTTCAAGCGATTCGACGGATAGCCAACCGCGTGCCGCGACCCTGGTTGTCAGGCGGTCGTTGCTAGAACGGCAGGCTCAACCCGGTGTAGACCATCACACTGTCGCGTCCCGGGTTGTTCTGATACAGCGATGCATTCGAGATGTGATGCCACCGGACGCCGACGATCCAGCGGCGATCCTGCCCGACATCGAGCGTGATGCCGACACCCGCCTGAGGGGTGAAGTTGAATTGCGATCCGTCGGCTGGCACGTTGTGGTTCGTTCCGAGCATGCCGCATCCGAAGTCACCATAGAACGACCAGCCTTCGCCCTTGAGAATGTGCCACTGAAAGAGGAGGTCCAGGCTTCCACCGAATGCGTCTTCAATGTCCTGCGAGAATCCCCACAGATGAATCTCGGGTGCGAAGGCGAAGTCGTCGACCAGGAACCACTGCACGCCGAGGCCGAGTCCGTACTCCTTGTTGCCGGAGTCCTTCGTATCAACGCCCCAGTTGCCGGTGATGGACCAGCGGGTTGTTCCTTCGGCGCCGAAGGACTTGTTGCCAGCGTGATTGCTCGAAGCGTCCGGGGTGTCGGTTGCTTCCTGCAACCATGACGATCGATCCGAGATGCGCAGCGGTGGGAGGTCAGCCCACGGAACATCGAGTCTGGGCGTCCTGTCTTCCTCCGGTTCCATTGCCGAAGCGAGTGCCGCACGGACCGACGCGACCGGCGGAGTGGCGGGCAGTGTGTGTGCGGAAGACGTGGCGATCGTGGTGCTGAGTATGAGTGTGATGGACATTGGCGAAGGTTCCTTCAACGTTGGTTCAGACACAGGCTATCGCTAGTCGCCGTTCCGTGGGGCGAGCGGGCCAGCGGAGAAGGCCGCATCGAGCAATCGTGCGACCTCCTGCATGGCCACGCGGGTTCGCCGGCCGAAGGCCATCAGGGGGAGGATGTCGCCCGGACGCCGGGCGAGCGCCCGGGCGGTCACGAAGGGGCGGAGGCGGCCGGCTTGGGTGAACCACCCATCGCATCCGGCGGGGAGATGATGTTCAACGCCGTCGCTGACGCCCCGGACAATTGCCCACGGGCGTCCCGCCTGCTCGGCAGCTTCGACAAATGCGTGCGACTCCATGTCGACGATCTGCGCTCCGGTCCGCTCAGCCAGCGCAGCTTTGTCGGCGGGCGTGGCGACCACTGCCTCGGCGCCCGTCACGCGAATGCCGCCGTGAAGGACTCCGCTCACTCGGATGCCCTCATCGGTGAAGACCTCACTGACCACATGGGCGGTGCCGGAGCAGACCTCCGGCACCAGCGCTCCGGCGACGCCAGCGAGGACCAACGGCCCGGCGCCTTCGACGCCGCCGACTGCCCGAGCGATCGCCGTGCCGCCGATGCCGGTTGTGAGAAGCGGCCAGCCCCGCCGCCTCGCCAGCGACCGCACTCGAGCGGCCTCCATGTTGAGCGGGCACAGAATGGTCGGATGTGAACGGTGCATAGGGAGTTCACCTCTGCGGGATGCGGTATCATCCGCCGATCAGACCCCATCGTCTAGTCAGGTCTAGGACATCAGGTTTTCATCCTGGGAACAGGGGTTCGAATCCCCTTGGGGTCGCTTTGACGCTACCGCGCTGGTGGAGTCCGCCGTGCGGGGCGTAACGTGGTGGGCGATCGGGCTGGCCGGATGGTGGCTCGCGCTGCCGCTTCCCGCCGGGGGGCCTCCGCCTGCTCCGAGCTCACCTGCCGCCACCGTTGAGGTGGTTGGCGTGATCGATCAAGTCGAAGCGATCGAGTCGGGCCGCGGGGTCTGGCTCCGTCAGGCCGATGGCCAGCCGGTGCTTGTCGTTGGCGAGGCGGTTCCCGAGGGGTTGAGGCATCGGCAGTCGGTTCGCGTGCTCGGTGTCCCGGGGAGCGACCTGATCGGCCGCGGACGGGACGGTCTGCAGCGGCAGTACACGGTGGTGGAGGCGATCGAAGTGCAACTTCTACCACCCGGCGGCCCGGGAACCTGGGTGTTCTGGCCGCTTCTGGCGGTGCTGGCGGCGGTGGCGGCGGTGGTGGTGGTGGCGGCCAGACGAGGCGGCCACGGAGTGCGTGAGCGGCGGGGCCGCGGCACCACCGATCAGGCATGGGAGGCATTGGAGCCAGCCGATCTGCCCGAGGATCCAGCCGAGGCACTGGCCGTTCTGGCGCAGCGGGCCGATGAAGAACAAGCATGAGCATCATCTCCGTGTCATCGAGTCAGGGGTCCTATGAGGTCGTGATCGAGCGGGGCATCCTCGGGCACTCGGATCGAGCCGTTTCCTCAGCGACGCCGGCTGGCCGAATGCTCATGGTCGTGGATCAGGCCGTGGGGGCGAGCCATGGCGGTGCAGTCCGGGCATCACTGGGGCCCGATCGGGTCGCTGGCGTGGTGGAGATCACGGCGGAGGAACCACTCAAGCGGATGTCCACCGTGGAGCGGATCTGGCAGGCATGTCTGCAGGTCGGCCTCGACCGATCGGGCGCCATCATCGCGGTCGGCGGTGGGCTGACTGGTGATGTCGCCGGTTTCGCCGCGGCGAGTTTCATGCGGGGTGTGGACGTGGTTCAGATTCCAACGACGCTGCTTTCGATGGTCGATGCGTCAATCGGCGGCAAGACAGGCATCAATGTGCCACTCCCCGGATCCGATCGACTCGGCAAGAACCTTGCTGGCGCATTCTGGGCTCCCAAGCTCGTGCTGGTGGATCCGGAAACACTGGAGACCCTTCCGAGGAGGGAACTTCGAAGCGGTCTGGCCGAGTGCGTCAAGCACGGCGTGATTGCCGACCGAGGGCTGTTGGCGTTGATCGGCTCACACGCCGAGTTGCTGGCCCAAGGTGATCGGGCCGCCATCGACACGTTGCTGCCTCGCTCCATCGAGGTGAAACGTGCGATTGTTCAGGCCGACGAACATGAACGCGGCAGCCGCATGCTGCTCAATCTGGGGCACACCTTTGCCCACGCGATCGAGCCGATCACCGATCTCGACCTCACCCACGGGGAGGCGGTGGCGATCGGCATGTGCGCTGCGGCGTGGTGCGCAGAAGGATGCGGGTTGTGCTCGATCGAGGATTGCGAGTCGCTGACACGCACGCTCAGTTCGCTCGGTCTGCCCACGTCCATGCCACGCGCGGAGCCGATCGACGCGTTGTGCGACGCGATGCGGTACGACAAGAAGGCCACGGGTGATCGACTGAGACTCGTTCTTCCGACGCGTGACGCGGCGGTCGTCCGAGACGATGTTCCGCCCGGTGCGGTCCGGGAGGCTTGGCAGCGGGTCATGCCGGAGGGCTGACGATTTCGTCGCCCTGCAGTTCAAGCGACGCGGGAGGCGGGGCCGATAAGAGTGGCACCGGCAGCATCTCCGGTCGGATTGAGAGACCCGTGCGCATCATTGCGATTGTCAATCAGAAGGGCGGTTGTGGCAAGACCACGACCGCGATCAACCTTGCTGCACTGAACGCCAAGCGGGGTGCTCGCACACTGCTGGTTGACATGGACCCACAGTCGCACTGCGCTGCGGGGCTTGGGATACCCGAGGAGGCCATCGAGGGAGGCACCACAAGTGTCATGCGGGGGGAAGCCGACGGGGTCGACCCTTCCGAACTGTGCTGGGAGATCGGGAGGCGGTTTCACGTGCTTCCAAGCACGGTGCTGCTCTCGGCGGTTGACGCCTTGCGGAGCGAAGACTCCTCCGACGTTCAGACGCGGCTGGGGACGTTTCTGGCTCGATGTCGGGATCGCTTTGATACGTGTTTCATCGATTGCCCGCCCGCGCTTGGCATCCTGACATTCACGGCACTGCGTGCTGCGAGTGAAGCGATTATTCCAGTCGAGACCGGGTATTTCTCCTTGCAGGGCGCGCGGCGGCAATGGGACACGATCGATGCCATGGTCCGTCGCCTCGGCAGGCCGCTCCCGCGGTGGATCGTCCCGACGATTCACGACCCTGCATCCAGACTCGCCGCGAAGATCCTTGAGACGCTGACCGAAGAGTTCGATCCTGCCATGGCCCCACTGGTCATTCGCGACCATGAATCGCTTCGAGAGGCCGCCAGCCTTGGTCAGCCGGTCTGCGACTTCGAGCCGGGTGGCTCGGCAGAGCAGGACTTCGGGGCGGTGCTCGATTGGATGGATGCGCTTCCACGCACGGACACGCCAGCTGCCGCTGCCAGCCCTCCGAGTTCCAGGGCCGGTGAGATTATGCAGCGTCTGCATACCTTGCGGACCGATGTACCTCCGCCGGCGGATCGTCTGGCACCACTCCATTCGCCTCAGACCGAACCAGTTCCGGTCGAGCCTGCGATGCCGGAATACGGGGCCATCACGACGACGCAGGGTGTTCGGTTCCGGCAACCGGGGCGGCCCGACCAGATCGTCACGGTGTGCGGCGACTTCAACGGATGGTCGACCTCTGCAACGCCCCTTCGCTGGAGTGCCGCCATTGGCGCGTTTGAGGCTGTGGTGCCGCTTCCGGCTGGCACCTACCGGTATCAACTTGTTGTGGACGGACGGCCGGGGCCGGACCCGTACGGGATGGAGAGCGGAGACTCGGGAGCCGGACATGCGGCAACGAGCAGTATTCAGGTCGATCCGATTCTTCAAGAGCCATGACGCGGAGCCGCCGGGAGATCGAGGCACTGGCGGACATCCTCCTGGGTGAGGTTCCCGACGGGACTCAGGCCGACTCGGCCCAGTCAGATCGCGTGGTGTTGCTGGTCGAAGCGCACCTTCCGGTGCGAGGCGTGCTGTGGCGGCTCGCGGCCGCAGGTCTGGCAGCGGGCGAAGCGCCGGCGACGCTTCTGGAGTTGGATGACCGGCAGATCCATGCGACGCACATGGAGCCGGGCGGGGCCGAGGGCAAGGTGACGACGCTGGAGCACGTGATTGCGGCCCCGTCTGCAGGCCACACTTGGTTGGTGGCTGCCAACGGCCCGTCGCCGTGGGCGGGCGTGTGCCAGTTGGCTGATGAGGTGGTGCTGCTGACGGGGGCCGACCAGGCGGCTGTGGTTGGGGCGTACCGGGCGGCGAAGCAGATCGTTACCGAGGTGGGCAAGGCGGACCTCAGACTGGGCATCGTCATTGCGGGCTCGCCGCAACGCGTGGCTGAGGAGGTCTGGGGCCGGCTTGCCGAGACGATCGAGACGAACCTCGGCGTCCGGGCGACCTTGGTTGGGGTACTGCCGCAGTTGGACGTGGCGGGGACCCATGCGAGGGTCACGGTGCCAGCCGCCGGATCGCGGCTGGGGGTGCTGATCGACTCGATCCGGGCGAGGGGCTTGACGGATCCGGTCAGGAAACTGGCGACCGCCACGCCCGATCGACCAGCATTGGCGGCAATCGCCGATCCCAGCCAAGCCGCCCTCCAACACGCGCCGACAATGCCGGACACCCACCAACAGGCAATGCCGGACACCCACCAACACGCCCCAGGTGTGGACACCCACCAACAGGCTGCCGCCTCAGGTGTGGACACCCACCAACAGGCTGCTGGCGCCTCAGGTGTGGACACCCACCAACAGGCTGCTGGGGCAGGTCTGGACACCCATCAACAGGCTGCCGCCTCAGGTGTGGACACCCACCAACAGGCTGCTGGGGCAGGTCTGGACACCCATCAACATGCGGCCGCTGAAGCTGCTGCTGGGGCAAGTGTGGACACCCATCAACACGCGGCCGCTGAAGCTGCTGCTGGGGCAAGTGTGGACACCCATCAACACGCGGCCGCTGAAACTGCTGCTGGGGCAGGTGTGGACACCCACCGTTCTGGCCTGCCCGGAGAGGAGCCCCGCCGATCGCAGCCAGCTCGGGCTGCGGACTTGGTGGACATCCATCATTCAATCGGTGCCGCAGCCCCGCCCGCCCCCACGATGCCCGATTCTGCCGCAGCGGGGCCCTCGGACACTCCGATTCCGCCCACGCTTCATCTGCTGAGGGTGGACGCCCCTGTGCCGCGGGGGGTGTCGCTGGCGACGGACGAGGCAGGCGGCCTCCACCTGATCGCCAGTGAATCGGCTGCCGCGACTCTGGAAGCCGCCCACCGCTGGGCGACCGCTCATTTGAGCCTGCTGGCAGCAGCGTCGCCCCTGATTGATGCATCCAAGCCCGTCACGCGTGATCTGATGGTGGACAACATCCACCGCGCCGCCGGGTTGGCCGGGGGTGCCTGGCAGGTCCATCTGGTGCAGGGTGATGCCTGCTACCCGGTGCCGGATCCCGAGGTCTGATGACTCGACCTCATGCGGCCACAGGCCGGCGTCCCCGAGACGGGCATGACATGGCAGCGGACCCAATGGCGGTCCACAACCGCTGGGAGGCCCACCACCCTCCACGCTGCGAGCCCCCGTGGCTCCATCCGTTGCTCCGGCAGGGCGGCTCGGGTACGGTTCTCGAATGGCGAACGAATCGGCACAGACCCTCTCCCCGGCTGGCCGCGCGGTTGCGGCAGCGACAGCCATCGCCGCTGCGACGCCGCTCGTCGTGGCCGCTGAGCTCACGCCGTCGCCGGACGGGATCGGCACGCATACGGCACTTGGCCTTCCGGCCTGCGGTTGGCAGGCCAGCATGGACCTCCCATGCCCAAGCTGCGGCATGACGACGGCATTTGCCCATACCGTTCGAGGCGACTTTCTGGCAGCCATGACCGCGCAGCCTGCGGGAATGCTCGTCTGCCTCGCCACAGCGATGCTCGCGGTTGCGGCAGCGTATGCCACGTTGACCGGGGCCCCGTTGCAGCGGCTTGCCGGGCCACTGTTCGGGTACAAGGTGCTGTGGGTTGGCATTGTCACGCTGATCGCCAGTTGGGGGTTCAAGATCGCGCAGGCTGGAGGCCTCTTATGACAGCGTATGGCAGAAGCATGCTGCTTCTGGCCGCCACCGTGCTGCAAGCAGGGTGCGCGGGAGGCATCATGAGCGCGCTGAGCGCCGCACTGGGCGCGAGCCAGGCGGGAGTCATCGGCGCCGCGGGCGCGGCCCAGAACTTCGATTACCAGAAGCTGAAGGAAGTGCTTCCTCGCTACGACGGACTCGACCACCAGACCGTGGCAGTTGTTGTAGAGGCGCCGCTCGATCTGCAGTACCTCAAGCCAGATCTGATCGATCAGATTGCGGGCGGATTGATGGCGCGGCTTGCCGAGCATGTACCTGGCATCTCACTCCTGCATCCGCTGCAGGTTCGCGACTGGCAATTCACCACACCGCAGTGGAACGCGTTGGCCTTCAGCGAGATCGCCGATGAACTGAACGTTGATCGCGTGGTTCTGGTCGACATTCAGGAGTTTCGGCTCCATCCCCGTGGCAACCGCTGGCTCTGGGAGGGCATCTGCCGTGCCTCGGTCGGCGTCATCGAACGCGACGGGTATGACCCCGATGCGTTCGCGGATGCATGGGAGGTCGCTGCCAGGTTCCCGGACATCGAAGGGCTTGATCGCGACTCCGCCTCGGAGTGGGAAGTGCAGACGGGCCTTCTGGCAGAGTTTGTCAAACGATCGTCGTGGCTCTTCTACACGCACTTGGAACCAAAGCACCCGGATAAGTACAACCCCGCGCTCGACCCGGAGCTTGACGTCTGATGACTCGTCGAAGCGTGAGCGTCGTGGCGCTCGGAGCCACGATCGGTGCGATGCTGGCAGGTGGGTGCAACATTGCCAGCGCCGTTGACGCGCTGACCCGACCGGATCCGGTGGTGGAAGCACAGTACGATCTGGCCCCCACGTCGACGGTCATCCTTTTTGACGACTCCATGAGTGTTGTGACACCCGTGCGGATTCGTCGCGACATCGCCGAAGAGGCCACCGTCGTGCTCATGGAGAGTCTCGACAGGCAGGACATGATTTCGCCGCTTGACGCGATGCGTCTTGCCCGGAAGCTTGATGAGCCGGGCAAGCAGGCCGCCATTCACGAGATCGGTGCAGGTGTCGGTGCCGGGCAGGTCATCTACGTCACTCCGGTGCGGTTCAGTGTGCCGCACATTGCCGGCACCGCCGATCCGACGGCGGCATTTCGAATCAAGGTGATCGATGTGGAAACCAGGTCGAGAGTCTGGCCCGATGAAGATGCTGGCGGTTCGACGGGATGGCCCATCCAAGTGGCGCTCACCCGCGATGAGGCGATGGCCCTGTCCAACGAGGGCCGCGGCGCAGTGTCACGGGCCCTCGCCGTCAAGAGCGGCGACGAGATTGCACGTCTGTTCATAGACACCAAGTACAGCCAGCACGGAAACCGTCTGCTGGTTCAATGACAGCCTTTCGCATCCTCCAACTGGGGGGGCAATGGCTGCAAGACCTGCACTTCGCTCGCTTCTTGCTTCAAACTCGCCCCGAGTTGCGACAAGAAGCCTTCAGCAGCACTTCGGTAGAGCATCCTGAGCAAAGGCGCCGAGAGGCACTGCCCACGCAGCGTCGGCGCATCTGATTCGCCCCATGTCTTCGGGTCGATCAGATGCAGATCCGGGTCCGCGATGGGTGAAGGGCCGTTGTAATCGGTTTCGAACAGCGTTCGAAGTGCCCAGTACCGGCTGGCGTAGAGGTCTCGCGCTTCTACCGGCGTCGATGCCTGAGAAGACCGCGCGGTGTCGTCGCCGCTGGCTGCGAGGTGGGCGTCCTGAACCACGATGTCCGACCCGAAAAGGATTCGCCCGGGCCATCGCTCGACAAACGCTGCGAACGCGGGCCGAGCGTGCGCGGAGAGTGTTCGAACCATCCACTTGGTAGCGCTTGTGTCGAGGTACAGATTGGGATGCCGAGTGAGCAGCCCATCAAGCCAGGACAGATTCTCGGGCCAGCCTCCAAGATGGGCTGCGATCCACGGAACCGGAAACCGATCCAGCATCCGTTCCAGTGGCGCATACTGGTCACGCTTGGATCCGTACCGCATCGTGTTGGCGTAGGTCGTCTCAAACCACGTGTCGGGATCGCCCACGTGCGTCATGATGGCCATGCCGAGATCGCACGCTCGCTGCATCTGCATCTGGCGATGTGGTCCGTCAAGATTCATGAGGTCCGCTTGTCCTGCCTCGTCGGCGAGATCGCGTGCTCGCGGCGCCGCCCAGAACTTGACGATCGAGGCGCCCAGCGCATGGAAGGCATCGATCTGCTCCAGAAACCCATCACCCATGGTGTGAAGTCGATCTGGATTGGAGAAGTCGGGCTGGGCAATGAAGCGGACGCGATCACCAAGTACCTCTCGCACCGCCGGCACCTCTGCGAGCGGGGTCATGGACCAGGACTGCGAGATGCCGAATCGTTCCGCCACGCCGCCGTAGATTGCCACCGCGGCCGCGCCTCGCAGATGGACGTGGGCATCGATGATCCCGATCGGCGGGGGGCCGAGCCGCGCCGCTTCCGAGTCGTAGTTCAATCCGAGCCGGTTGAATGGCGGGCAGTCCCCGGCACATCGCGAAGTCTGTGACATGGCCGGTGATCGTACGGTGTCGGGGGCCAGATCAGTTGGCGGAGGCAGCGTGCGTGACGGCAGGAGTCTCGGACGGGTCGCTTGACATGGAGCACACTCCCGAGGCTACGACCTGGCCGATGTAGATGCGATGGGAACAGTCGGGCGCGAGGTGGCCCACGAGTTCGCAATCCAGCCAGAATCGCCCGCGTCTGAGAATCGGGCAGCCAGTGGCGGCGGTCAGGAGCCGCATTCCAACGAACGGGTCTTCGGCCCGCGGCGGTGGCGGATTGAAGCGACGTGGGATGAGCCGATCGTCGGGGTCCAACGCAGTGAGCGCAAAGGTCCGCCCGTCGCGAATCAAGGGCTCTATCTCGGTGCCACGGGGGACCGCCACGGTGACAAGCATCGGAGATTCGCTGCACTGCTGCGCCCATGCGGTCACAAGCCCCGTGCGCAGGTCGTCGACCCGCGCGGTCAAGAGAAACGGGTGCTGGGGAAGTGAGGCTGTGATGGCTGGGTCAACCGCGTGACCGTCCATGGTGGCGACTCCGAGATAACCTGACCCGGGGCGGTCCCGAGTCCGCGCCGTTGTAGGCCGGGTTCCTCAGTGTGCGCCGATTCCGAGGGCGGTCGACAGAAATCCGGCTGAAGGAGGGGGATCGCCGCATCCGGCGCGGTAGGGTTTTGTTCGGGTTCAGTTGGGCTGTTCTCGCGCCTTGGGAGGCCATTTGTAGGAAAAATGGCACAGAGTGTTGTAGTGTGGGGCAGGGTGGGGTAGTTTCCCACCCGATAGGGATGAGGCCGCCGATGCTTGAAACGAACACGAATGGCTGCGTCGGCATGCACGATTCAACCCGAGGACACCCACGTGCTGTTTACAGGCGAGTACGAGCACACCATCGACGCGAAGTCCCGGCTGGCGATTCCAGCCGAGATTCGCGCCGGACTCGATGCTGCCGATCACGGGCCAGGCTTCTACGTGGCGCCGGGAACCGCGGAGACGCTGTGGCTTTGGCCCGAGCGGCTGTTCGAGCAGATGGCGGAGGCCTCAGAAGCCTCGCTGCTGCCGGACGAGGACCTGCTGGAGTTCGAGGAGCTGCTGTACTCACAGGCTTCACGGGTGGAACTCGACAAGTCGGGACGAATCCGATTGCCCGAACGTCTGCTGCGGCAGGCCGCGCTTGGTTCGTCGGTCGTGCTGCTGGGTGTCAAGGACCATCTCGAACTCCGCGACCCCGAGCGTTGGGCTCGTCAGCGGGACGAGAAGTTGGCCAAACAGTCCGAAATCATGATGAGGGCACGCCGCGCGCTGCAGCGTGGAGGGCCCGCTCAGAAGGAGGATCGATGATCCAAGCTCGCCAGCGTCGGGCTGACGGGTGGCTTGGATGGTGCATAGGCGAGCGCTGCACGGACGCTTCTCGCCACAGGGCAGGCCACGGACGGCCATCCTGACGGAGGCGTCCGATCCGCCGACCGGAACCCGGCGGATCGGACGACTCCCGGTGTACCGGCGAGCCAAGGATGGCTCGCTCAAGGCAGCGGCACGCACCACGCGGCACGGACAGCCGCGTGCCCTGCCTGCCCGCGGGCCCATGAGGCCTGCGGTGGATTTTTCGGTTCCCCGACAGGGCGGACCGACTCCTTCCCGGTTCGTGACGCGTCCCACCACGCGTCACGAACTTTTTTTTGGAGCCCAGCGGACGTGTGCTGGGGCCGGCAGTGGCCCCCCACAGGAGTACGCACTATCCGCGCGTCATTGAGTGAATGCGGGGCACCCTCATCAAGGCGACCCCCCCCGGGGTGCTACGCCCCCGGCTGAATCTTTCCGACCACCGTCGGATTCTCTTCCAGAATCTGGTCAGCGACTTCGCGGCGGTGCACTTCGACCTCTCGCGGAAAGTCCATCGCCAATCGAACGCGATCGCCCTTGACAGATGCAATGCGAACAGTGCCAACTGGATTGGCGGGATCACCAATCACAATCTCTTCGCCTTCCCGGCGTGTGATTACCAACATGCTTCCGGCCCTCCTGCCGATTCGTGCCATCCTGACGCTGTTCGAGGCCCACCAGCCTCGACCCACCATCCCGCAGCCTACACCACGCGGCGACGCTGTCCAACCCCGAGTGGGGAACTGCCGGCCACGGGGCCCGCAGGGGGCCGGCAGGCAGCCTCCAGTCGCAGAATCGCCTGATCAGGGCACCGCGACGACGGAGGTGACCTCGGGAATCCGGTCCACGAGGTTCCGCTCGATCCCCAGGCGAAGCGTGAGATGCGCGGACGGGCACTCGACACATGCCCCGAGCAGTCGGATACGTACCTCGCCGGAGTCGGTGATCTCGACAAACTCGACATCGCCGCCGTCGGCCTGAATGGCTGGTCTGACGGCATCCAGCACCACGAGCACGCGATCCTGCAGTGATTCCGGTTGTGAGGTGGCGGCCATCGACCCGCAGGCTAGTTGATGCCGTGCCCGCTCGCCAGCATGCGGTCCCTGCATCGCACCGGGCCCAACTGCGGCACGGTGACTCCCAATCACGATGACGCCGTGAACCCCCCCTTCGTACCATGCAGCCGATGATCAGGACCAGATGCAACGCGGGCTCAATGAGCGGGGTGGTGCGAGGGCTTCGGGCTCGTGGTACCGCCACGCTGGTGGTGATCATGCTGGCCGCGGGCTGCCAGCACACCATCACCGATCCTGCCGCCACGCTGGCCAGACCCAATGCGTCGGCGAGTACGCACAAGCGATCGCTCGAGATGATCATGGGCGGGCCCCAGCCACTCTCCGAGGACTCGGTCGACGCGCTGCAAGGGCTGGCCTACCGCGCCGGATATCAGCCGGATCTGCGGGTGGAGGGCCTGCAGTTCCTGCTCGGTTGCGATCGGTCGGTCGTCGTGACGACGCTCCGCCGCCGCCTGCCACGGGTGACCGACCACGACTGGCTCCGCCGGATCTGCCAGTTCGTCAGCGACAACGGCCTGACCGAACTCGATGAAGCGCTTGTCAGCAGTTGGGGGCGGCCCTGGGCGGCTGGAATGCCCGAGGACCAGCGTCCCGAATACCTGGCGCTTCGAGCCATGCACGGTCCGAATGCGCCAGCCGGAATCGTCTGGGAGACCTTCCGCGGGGCCGACCGACCATCGCAGAAGGGTCTGCGATTTCGCTGCTGGGAGTTGCTGCACCGGCTCGGGGAACGTGACGCGTTGATTGCGATGGTGTCCGATCCACCCGCGGCGGGCTCGCATGCAGCGGCCCGCCACCTGCATGATGCTGTCATGGCATTCGGAACGGTCCCATGGAACCGGGAGGAAGTGCTGTGGATCGAGAAGCTCGCCGAGCCCTCGCGGCGGGCTTGCTGGGACGCAGCGGCCGAAGCGGCGGCCACGATTTCACGGGACCGGCAGCAGGCACTGGAGATTCGCGACCTTCCGGTGTTGGCCGCAGCGGCGCGACATCGGCCCGAGTTGCTGACTTCGGACGAGGCTTCGTTGTACGCCTCCGTTGCTTCGGGGCTTCGGAATCAGCGTCACTTCCGAGAACTTGATCCGGGATTCCTCCCCGGCCAGGAGCCCAGTCACCGTCTGGACGCCCATCGGGACAAGCTGACGTGGGGGGATCTTGTCGCCATGCAGATCGCCCAGGAGGCGCTCACGCTGCCGCAGGTGAGAGCGCATCTCTTCAGTTTCGCCGATCGAGATATCGCGGATGAAACCACCGAGTACGGCGGCGTCATTGATCTTGATGAGCAGGGGCGATTCAACGTGCGTGAGTTCCCGCCTCGTATGCGAGTGCACGACCGCCGATTCGAAGCGTCGCAGGATATGTTTGATGCCGGGTATACCGCGCTCTTCCACTTTCACTACCACGCGCAGAAACACCGAAACAGTGAACATGCTGGGCCCGGTGCTGGAGACATGGCCTATGCCGACAGTACGCGGGCCAATTGCCTCGTCCTGACGTTTGTCGATGAGAACACCATGAATGTCGACTTCTACCGGCATGACGGCGTTCTTGTGGATTTGGGTGTGATCGTCCGGCCATCGGCTCGCCGAGATGCCTGAGCGACCGTCGGCACTCTCATTCTCGTGCTGGCACGGACTCGGAAACGACTACGTACTGCTGAGCGGATTCGAGATCGGCGAGCGATCACCAGAGTCGCTTGCAGTGGCCGTGTGTGATCGGCGCCGGGGAATCGGGGCTGACGGAATGCTCGTGCTCTCGGAGCCGCCCACCGGACCGATGCAGTTCCGAATCTTCAATGCGGATGGGTCGGAGGCCGAGTTATGCGGCAACGGCCTTCGATGCGCTGCCGCCATGTGGGCCGACAGACTGGGTGTCACAGACGTGCGTGTGTCGTCCAGTGTCGGGACGCACGCAGCCCGCGTCCACCCGACCACGCCGCAGTCGTGGCAGGTTGAGATGGAACTGGTTCCGGTGATCATCGGGCCCTCACACGTTGTGTCGCTCGAAGGCGATGCGGTGGAGGTGCATGCAGCTGCCGTGGGAAACCCGCACGCCGTCGTCATCATCGACGATGTCTCACAGTGTGACCGGCTCGCCGAGATCGCCGCTGCGGTGCGAGTCGGCGACTCGGGCGGAGGTGTCAACGTGCATCTGGCCTGCCTGTCCGGAGATCATCAGGTGTCGATGTGGTCGGACGAGCGGGGCGTCGGCCCCGTCGATGCCTGTGCGACCGGCGCGGCTGCGGTTGCTGCGATCTCCCGTCGAGTGTGTGGTGGCGGTCAGGCTGAGTGGAATGTGGCCATGGCCGGCGGTGAGATGCAAGTACGTCTGCCCTCGGATGAGGGTCCAGTGGTCATGGCCGGGCCAGCCGAGCGAATCTGCAGCGGCCGCTGGCACGTCGCCGGGTGAGAGTACCCTGTGTGATGTGGAGAGTCTGCTTCTACTTGCGACCATCCGGGTCACCGGGTCCGCTCAAGCCATGGGCGAGGCGATCGGCGAGTCGCTCTGCGACGACATCGCTGCGATGATCGAACGGCGGTGGGAGGCGGCCGCCTCCTACTGCACACTGCGAGGCCGCGGCAGCGTCGATGACATGATCGCAGCGGGATGGGCGTGCCTCGATCTGCTCCATGCGTGGGATCCGCCGGGTTGGGAAGAACACATGGCGACGGCGGGCGCCGCATCGGTCGATCCCGGAGTGTTGTATGCCGCGGCCAATTACAGTGACGTGCGGGATCTCGTGTGTCACGACCCCTGTGAGGAGGGATGCACCTCGATGGCGATTCCTGGATCCGCTGCTCGAGACGGTGCGGTCCTGGTTGGGCAGACATGGGACCTGCATCCGCTCGACGTCGACTCGGTTCTCGCAGTGAACAGGATTCCCGATTCGGGGCCGGAGACATGGAGCGTGACCATTGCCGGCGCGCCGACGCTGATCGGCATGAACGTCCATGGCGTCTGGACTGGAACGACGAACATCAAGGTGCGGGGAGGACGCCCCGGCATCGGGTACATGAGCCTGCTGCATCGGGCGATTCGTTGCGGCGACCGGGAAGAGGCCGCAGCGGTGATACAACACGCGCCCCGCGCGGCCGCGCATACCTACCTGCTCGCCGATGCGGGCGGCGCGGTTGAACTGGAATGTTCGGCGACCAGAACCCGGCGGCGGGATGTGATTGATCAACCCATCGTCAGAACCAATCACTGCCTCGACGCCGAGATCCTCGCTTCCGAGGCCGAACCGCCGAGTTCGAGCAGCGTCGCGAGACTGAATCGGGCCACCGAACTGACGTCATCGGCACCGCTCACCGTCGAGGGGATTCGCCGCATCATGTCGGATCGGTCTGACGGAGTTGACTCAATCTGCCGCTGGCAGGACGATGGTGAACCGACCGCCACCAACGCCTGCGTCATCGGGGTCCCCGCGACGAGACGATTCGAGGCCTGCCGTGGACCGGCGGATCGCGGTCTGTGGGTGCCCCTTTCGTTCTCTGGGGGTGCCTGAACTACCATGCGGCCATGAGTGATTACAACGCCGCGGTCGGCTCTGCATGTCGGTTACTGATGCAATCGTTGGCGGCTTCGAACGCCGACATCAACGATATTCGCCCGGGCGAGGAGAGCGCAGGTCCGCTGCTCGCTGAGTGGGCCGATCGGCTTGCCGATGTTCGTGGACGACCCGGGTTTTATCCCACCATCGGCAGCGGTCGGGGCAAGGGGGCACTGGTCGAGTTGATGGATGGGTCGGTCAAGTGGGACATGATTACCGGCATCGGCGTCCATGGCTTTGGACATGGCGACCTCGATCTCATGGGTGTCGCTGCCCAGGCGGCCGTGCAGGACACGGTGATGCAGGGCAATCTGCAGTGCAACACCGAGGCCGTACGCTTTGCCGAGCGACTTCGCGCGGCTGCTCGTGCCGGCGGGGCCGACATGGGGCACTGCTATCCGGCATGCTCTGGCGCCATGGCGAATGAAAACGCGCTCAAGGTCTGCATGCAGGCGAGGGACGGCGCGCCGAGAGTCATCGCATTTCAGGACAACTTCATCGGCCGGACAGTGACGCTGTCGCACATTGGAGACAGCCCGGGACACCGCGAGGGGGTCCCACAGTCCATTGAGGTCGACCTGCTGCCGTTCTGGGATCCAGCGGACCCGGATGGTTCATCGGCGGAGGCACTGGATCGGCTGCGTTCGATCCTGGCAGCGCATCCGGAAGGCCACTCGTGCTTCGTCATGGAACTCGTTCAGGGAGAGGGTGGCTTCACGCCGGCCCCGAGATCGTTCTTCGTGCCGCTCCTGGAAACAGCGCGGGAAGCCGGCGTGCTGATCTGGTTCGACGAGATTCAGACGTTCGGTCGGACAGATCGAATGTTTCGTTTCGAGGGGTTGGATCTCGGCGCGTACGTGGACATTGTGACCGTCGGCAAGATGACTCAAGGATGCGCCGCATTGTGGCGGGCAGCGCACAACCCGAGACCGGGTCTGCTGAGCGGGACCTTTCTCGGATCGACCGTCGCGATGTCGGTCGGAACTCGGATTCTGGACCGTCTTGCCAGCGGTGGGTACTACGGGCCCGATGGATCGATCGCCGGTCTGCATCGGATCTTTGACGATCGATGCAGGGACATCGTCGAACGGCACCCCACCTGCTTCCCGGATGTGGAGGGGCGACGTGGGCCGGTGCCCAAGTGGGGCGGTACCGGTGGCATGATGCGATTGACGCCGTTCGGTGGCGATCGTGATGCAATCGCATCCCTGGTGCGGCGGCTCTTTGATGCCGGAGTCATCACCTTCTTCTGCGGGCACGATCCATACCACCTCCGCATGCTTCCTCCAGTCGGTGTGCTTGAACCCGAGCACCTTGAGTCGGTCATGGACATCATCGAGACCTGTGTCGCTGCGCAGGGCGAGGACGGCTGATCCGTGTTCGTCTTCAGAAACGCCGTGCTCGAAGATGCGCCCCAGTTGCTTGAGCTTGCCAGTACGGTCCGCTCGAGCAATCTGCCGCCCGACCCTCAGGCCATGGAAGATCGCATTGCCCATGCAGCGGCGTGCTTTGGAGGAGCGGCGGTCGATGACTCCGCCGTGTACATGTTCGTCGTGGAAGACTCAGCCTCACGTGAGGTCGTGGGGACTTCAAGTCTGGTAACGGGGAAGGGAACGCCGGAACGCCCTCGCCTGTTTCTTCGTGTTCGCACTCGAGAGCACTACAGCCGTGACCTCAATGCGGGGCAGCTGCAGATGACGGTGCAACTCAGACAGGACTGCAGCGGGCCCACGGAGATTGGGGGGCTCGTACTCGCAGAGCAGTGGCGTGGAGGCCCGCACCGTCTGGGGTCGCTGCTGAGCAAGATGCGATTCGCCTACATCGGGATGCACCCGGATCGTTTTTCGAACAGACTCATCGGTGAGATCATGGGGACTCTGACGCAGCACGGACGCACGACGTTGTGGGATCACCTGGGGCGGCGGTTCATCAATCTGTCGTACGTCGAGGCCGATGCATTCAGCCGAACCAGCAAGGAGTTCATTCTCTCGCTGTTTCCGAAGGATGAGATCTACGTGTCGCTGCTTCCGCCTGAGGCTCGAAGGCTCATCGGGCGTGCTTCACCCGAGGCGGTTCCAGCCATGCGGATGCTTGAGCGTCAGGGATTCCGGCGTTGTGATGAGGTCGACCCGTTCGACGGTGGCCCGTACATCGAGGCCGAGCGCGATCAGGTTCCCCTGGTGCGAGCGACGACTTCGCGGGTGGTGACGGGCATCGGCGGGTGCGAGAGCGCCGCTGTGATGCTCCTGGGTGTCGATTCCGACGGCGGCTTTCGGGGGGTTCGTGACCAGGCTGCGTTGGAGGGTGACGAGGGTGTCGTGCTGGGACGGGACGCAGCGGACGCGCTTCGTGTGGAGGTGGGAGACGATGTCGGTGTCACGCCGATGACCGGGAGCGGCACATGATCTCCGCCTTCAGTGTGATTGCAGGCGAGCGCGTGGCGGTGTGGCAGGCGAATCCTGCATCGCATTATGTGGACACGGCGGTCGCAGCGGCCTTCGCCCATGACTTCTGCGGGTTCCCGGTGGCGAGTCTCCTTGAGACCGGCACCGATGCGGCCGGTCCGACTGGGATGCAGTGGGATCCACGGTGGCTCGGCAGTGACTGACGGCCACGGAAGACCGGTGTTGCTGGCGGGGAATCCCGTGGTAGGTCGCATCGCTGCTGAGATCGCCCGGGTGGCCCCCGGCGCAGCGAAAGGCGTTGTCGCGGTGAGCGGCGGACGTGACTCAATGGCGCTCATGGTCGCGACGTCCGTGATGGTCGCGGCGAACCAATCGATGACGTGCACGGTCGCGCATGTCCATCATCATCAACGTCCCGAAGCAGATGATGAGTGCGAACTGGTGCGTCGCACAGCTGCGTCGCTCGGTCTCGCGTTTGAACTCAGGCATCTGGAGGTGGATCCGGGCGAGCCTCCATCGTCGCTCCGCGAGGCGAGGTACCGCGAACTCCTTGATGTCGCTATCGCCACGGGCTCGTCCTGGATTGCAACAGCCCATCAGGCGCAGGACCAACTCGAGACGGTACTTCTGGCGATGGTTCGAGGCGCCGGGCCCGCGGGGCTCGTCGGAATGGGGTCCGTGCGTGCCCTGGGCGAAGACATCCTGCTGGTGCGGCCAATGTTGGAGGTCGACAGGGCCGAAGTCACCGCCCTGTGCGAACAGGCTGGCGTGGTGTGGTGCGATGATCCGGGGAATGAAGACCCGGGGACGCTTCGGGGCCTCCTTCGCCGCGACGTGCTGCCGGTGCTCGAATCAATGCGACCGGGCGTGGCGAAGCGGCTTTCAGCGACAAGGGAGATTCGGCAGGCTGCGGCTGACGCGCTCAAGGCAGCAGTGCTCGCGCCGTTTGAGGGGGCCTGGCCCCGAGCGGCGCTCGCGGCGTTGCCAATGGGGCTTCGGCGAGCCACGCTTCACGCGGCGGCCACCGCCTTGGCAGGCGGGGCCGACGGCATCGGATCCGAACCGATTCGAGCTGCCGCCCGCGCGGTCGCTGATACTCGCATGCACCGGCGATGCTACGAACTTGGCTGCGGTGTGGAATTGACGTTGGAAGCAGCGCACGTGCGGATTGACGGGGCCCGGTCTCAGCCCGAGATGGAGGCACACCCGCCCAGATAGGGCTGCAGAACCTCCGGGATTGCAATGCTGCCGTCCGCTTGCTGGTGCATCTCGAGAAGCGGGACGAGAATCCGCGGGCTTGCGATGACGGTGTTGTTGAGCGACCAGCAGAACGTCGTTCCCTTCTCGCCATCGCGATAGCGAAGATTCAGTCGACGGCACTGGTAATCATGAAGTCGCGATGCGCTGTGCGTCTCTCCCCAGTCCCCGAGCGGAATGCCGTTCGCGTCGAGTTCGCCGCGTCCTGGCATCCAGCACTCGATGTCGATCATGTCGGCGTTCTTCGGACCGAGGTCCCCAGTGCAGCACTGAAGAAGGCGATAGGGAAGTTCCAGCCGCTGCAGAATGGACTCAACCGTCGCGATCATGTCGGCATGGTGGGTTCGTTCTTCATCGGCGTCGGCCTTGCATATCACAACCTGCTCCACCTTGTCGAACTGGTGAATGCGGTAGAGACCGGCCGTGTCGCGGCCAGCGGCGCCCGCTTCCCGGCGAAAGCACGTCGACCGCGTGGCAAGCCTGATCGGAAGTCCCTGTGCCTCCAGAATCTCGTCGGCATGCAATCCCATCAAGCCGACCTCGCCCGTTCCGGTGAGGTAGAGGTCCTGCCCGGCACCGCGGCTCGACTCGTCCACCTGGTAGGCCTGCGGCCGGCCCTCGGGGAAGAATCCGGTTCCGATCATGCAGTCCTCTCGTACGATGACCGGTACAGACATCGGAGTGAATCCATGTTCCCGGGTGATGACATCGAGCGCGAACTGCAGGATGGCTTCATGCAGACGAAAGCCGTCGCCGGCCAGGCTGTAGTGTCTGGTTCCACCGACCTTCACCGCACGCTTGAAGTCGACGAGGCCAAGTGACTCGACGAGCTCAAGGTGCGTTCTGGGGCGGAAGCCCGCTTGCGATTCGAATGTCCGGTCCGGATCAAAGCCGTCCGGCGACCAGCGCCTCAACTCGACGTTGTCCTCGGCGGATTCGCCGCGCGGAACGTCGTCGTCGGCTGGAAGTGGGGCGTGCAGGAGCAGATCCCGGAATGGACCGTCGATTTCGGCGACGTCGGCTTCCGCCTGCTGGAGCACTCGTTTGAGTGCTGCCGGTCGGGCTTCCAGTTCGGCGATCTGTGACTCAAGCGCCGCACGGCTGCCGCCGTCGGCCTGCTTCAGTTGGCCCTTGAGTTTCCCGATCTGCGGGCCGACCTCCCTGGAAATGCGTTTCTGCTCGGCCCGCGCGGACTCCTGTCTGGTCAGTGCTTCGCGGCGTCTGGCATCGAGTTCGATCAGTCGAGGAATGTCGACGTCGATACCCTTGTCGCGCGCACCTTGGATGAATCGTTCCGGGTCGTCCCGCAGCGCCTTGAGGTCGATCATGCGGGGAGTGTACTCACCGGAACACGGGTGGCGCGGCCCATCGCATGCGTTCCAGAAGGATGCGCCAGAACGGCTCGTCCGGTCGCGTCACCATCGGGATGGTCTGGGCGTGTCGTCTGATGGCGATCCGGTCTCCCTCTCGCAGCTTGGAGTGCTGCTGACCGTCCAGCACAAGCGTCGTTCCTTCATTGCCCTGAACGAGTTCCAACTCGACACCAGGGTCGGCGTCCAGCACGATTGGGCGGAATGCGAGCGACTGTGGGGCGAGGGGCGAAACGACCAGTGCACCGACGCCCGGGCCCAGGATTGGCCCGCCCGCTGAGAGATTGTGAGCAGTCGAACCGGTCGGTGAAGCCACGATCAGGCCGTCCCCGCGCATATGGGGCCCCGGCACGTTGCCGATGCGGAGTGCCAGTTCGATCATGCTGTACGGTGGGCCGCTGGTGATCACGGCGTCGTTGACCGCGACGGTCGTCACGCTGCCTTGGGCCGACTCATGCGTGACCTGCATGACCATGTGGTCTCGCACCGGAGGATGCTGCCCGAACACGTCTGCGGCAAACCGCTTCAGAGAAGCGTGATCGAAGGCGGCGAGAAACCCGAGGCGGCCGCAGTTGACCCCGATCAGCGGGATGTTGCGTCCAATGAGCCGTCTCGCCTGCGAGATCACGGCGCCATCGCCTCCCACGACGACCGCGAGATCGGCATCGATCTCATCGGAGAGCGGCGTGTCTGCTGCTGACGACTCGTGGTGCACCCGCTTCCCCCAGACTGCCAGATCCGCGTCGATCTCGCGAAGCACCGTGGAGACCGACGCTCGGGATACGTCCGCCAGTACGAGCAGTCGTGGCCGTTGATCGGGTGTCATGCCACGACTCCTCTGGTGTGGTGCATGAAAGCCGCTTCCAGATTGACCTGCCCCCGACGAAACAGCGTGAGTCGAAAACCTGCCGTGACGAGTCTGGCTGGGATCTCCGATGCTGCGATGGGTCGCTGCTGGTCTACGGTGATGTGCAGGACCTCAGTGCCTCCGGTCCTGATGATCTTGACATTGGCAACCCCATCCGCTGAGGTCAGCAACTGGGCTGCTTCGGTGGATCGCTGTTCAACGGAGACTTCATACTCGACGCCTGCTTCGGCTGCCTCGAGCGCTTTCTGCATGGAGCCCGAGAAGCAGAGCTTGCCCTGCTCGATGATTCCGACCGTATCGCAGATCTCGCTCAGCTCACTCAGGATGTGTGATGAGATGAGAATCGTCTTCCCAAGACGGTGCAGTTCCTTCAGCAGTTCGCGAATCTCGATTCTTGCTCGGGGGTCCAATCCGGATGCCGGCTCATCCATCAGGAGCACTTGAGGATCATGCAGCAGAACGCGAGCGATGGAGAGCCGTTGACTCATGCCACGGCTGAGGCCGTCGACCTGCGCGCCCGCCTTGGAGGTGAGGTCCGTCAACTCAAGCGCTTCGGCAACCACACCTCGCCGCTTGGATCCATGGATTCCGTAACAGGCGGCGAAGAACTCGAGATACTCCGACACAAGCATGTCGTCGTAGGTCCCGATGAAGTCCGGAACGTAGCCGATGATCGGACGAATCAGGGAGTTCTGATAGCCGATGGTGAGGCCGTCGATCCGCGCCTCGCCCCATGTGGGCTTGAGCAAGGTCGAGAGAATCCGGATCGTCGTGGTCTTGCCAGCGCCATTTGGGCCGATGAAGCCGAAACAGGCGCCGCGTTCGACAACCAGATTCAGATTGTCAAGCGCGACCAGATCACCATAGGTTCGCGTCAGATTGATGGTCTCAATGATGGCCATGCGGTGTCCGTTCTATCGACTTGGTCCCGGTTGTTCAAGGACCGGAGAGACGTCCGGAAGCGTCATCATCCATCGGAGCAGTGTCAGGCCGTTCGTTGCCTGCACAGGGTTGCCGTCGAGCGTGAGTTGGACGGGCAGGTCGGTGTCGCTTGCGAAGCCACTCACCGACAGCATCGGGCTTCCGAGTCGCGGCCCGAAGTCCAGTTGCGATCCGAAGCTACGCTGGATTCCGGTACCTGCCGCACTCTTCGTGCTGGCACTCCCGTTCCACTGTGGAGGCGTGGCGAGCCGGTACAGGCCGAGCAGGTCCATCGACGTCGGAAGCGTTCGTGTCCGAGTCGGCATTCCGTAACTGTTTCGGTGAGACGAGGTGATGTGGTCCGCAAGGAATCGTGAGAGGTCGGGAGGATCGTGATTCTGCACCGAGAACGTCTGCCCGGGCATGATCGCCTGCGAGAGTTTCCAAGCGGATGTAATCGTCGGCATGTGGCCAGCGTCGGCCGGATCGGTCCATGGCTTCGGGGCCGCTTCCCGGGGGTACTGCCTCGCCTGCACCCACACGATGGTGACATCGGTCAATGGCGAAGGGCCGGTGTAGCGGAGGGTGCCTTCGAGCCCGTCGGGCGTCACGTGCACCGGATGAACAATCTCAAGTGATGGAAGCGCGTCGGACGGCGCCACGGGACCGATCCACTCAAGTTGGATGCCGGTCGACGTCGACCGCGCCTTGATCGGAAGCGTCTCGGGATGATCAACATCTGTGACGAGCGTGTCGGCGTCAGCGAAGCCGATGGAGGTCTGCGTGCTGGGGATCCACGGCGCGAGCAGCCCGCGAGACTCGTCGGCACTGACGCCGACGTCGTGGGTGCTGGTACCCGGGACACGAAGATCGAGCCATGAGCGAATCAGGCGATCCGGGCTCCCGGAAACCTGATCGACGATCGACATGTGGACGGCTTCGGCATCCTGCAGACTCAGCACCATGCCAGCGGACCACCCGAGGGCCGCACCGGAGGCGCTGAGCACTGCGAAGGCTGGCCATGCGAGTCGCTCCAGATGCAGTCGCCTCAGCAGGATCCACAGCACGGGGCCGCCCAGGAGCCAGCACAGTCCGAGCCACAGCATGACGATCGAGAGCCGGCTGCCCGCCGCCACGGTGCGACGCGTTGCGAATGAGACGGCCTCGTCGCCGATGACGACTGGCCACGACGGATTCTGGTCGCGAGGATCCCAGCCCATGGCCTTGAGTTCGGCGGGCGTTGGGGCGGCGCCTCGGCGGGCCAGGATCGAGTTCCAGAACGTCGCTGCCGCCGGGAGGGGGCCCGATCCAGCCCCGGATCCCTTGAGGTTTCGGAGCCTCTGCGATGTGAGGTCCAGCCCAATGAGCGTCAACCGGCCGTGACCGACGGGTCGTGCAATGACCAGAGGGCGGCCATCCGGGCGATTGAGCACGGTGTGCCACGGCTCGCCGTTGGGCGGGAACGACCGGCAGGTCATCTCAGTGCCGGGTGAAGTCCTGAGCTGATCCGGGGATACAAGCGGGGCGATCTGCGAGGCGTACACCGTCTCCCGTGGTGGAATCGGCGGGAGCAGTTCATGGAGCGGCCCACCCGACCGGGCGAAACGATCCGCCCGTCCCTGATCCGGAAGTGACACAATCAGATGGCCTCCCGATTCCATCCAGTCCCGCATCACTGACTCGCGATGGGCGTCCGGAACCTCGTGTTCCCCTGTCCAGAGCACGGTGGATGCAGCGGAGAGTCCCTCGGGGCGATCGGGCAGATCGTCGGGCATCACTGCTCGGACGTAGGAGTCAATATGCGACCAGGTCGCCATCGAAGTCGCCGCGGCACTGTCGTAGGACTCCAGTCCGTGGCGCTGGTCTCCCACCACCAGCATCAACTCGCCGCCCTCCGGTACCTGCTGGAGCGACCCCCCAATCCTCCCAACGGGCGCGGTGACCAGTGATCCGGCGTCGTCGGGATGGCGAAGTCGGATTCGACCGGGCGAGGCGTCTCTTGGAGGAGCGACGCCATACACCCACGCCCGCGTCGGCTGCCCAGCAAGAGGAATGGCCCGCTGCCAGAGCAGGGTGTCGCCGTCGGGCGTTTCCGTCTCCCACTCCAACAGGTAGTTGCCGGGCTCCAGATCGCCCGGATCAATGGCCACCTGAATGCCGGCTGGGCGGCCAAGCGGCAAGATGTCTCCGGTTCCGGTTTGCAGGAGCTCCAGTGTTGGCGGTCCGGCCAATGCGGCTTGAAACGCTGCCGCAAGGCATGAGAGCGCCGCTGTGATCGCGGGCTTGCGAGTCACGTGCAGGCAACTTCGGACAACGCCTGAATGACTGCAGCATGCGATCTCGCGCCACCCTTGAAGCAGTCGACGTTGAACTTCTCGTTCGGCGAGTGGACGCGATCGTCATCCAGGCCGAATCCGATGAGCAGCGAATCGGCGCCGAGAATCTCTTGGAACGAGCCCACGACCGGGATCGACCCGCCGCATCCGACCAACACGGCTCGTCGATTCCAGATGCGTTCGAGTCCCATCTGCGCGGCCTCAAGCCAGCGAGACTCATCGGCCACCTGAATCGCGGGATTGGTCGCGTGGGACTCAATCGTCCAGTGGCAGCCTTCGGGAGTGCAGTGTTCGAGGTGGGACCTCAACGCTGCATCGATGGCGTGCGGATCCTGCCCGGGAACCAGCCGGCAACTGAACTTGGCCGACGCCTGCGCAGCGATGACGGTCTTGCCGCCGGCGCCGCCATAGCCGCCCGTGATGCCGTTGATGTCGAGTGTGGGGCGGGACCAGATCCGCTCAAGCACTGTTCGACCGCACTCTCCGGTCGAGCAGTCCAGACCGGCCTCGGCCAGGAATCCTCGCTCGTCGAATCCAAGATCCTGCCACTCCTGCAACTTGGCGGCGGAGGGCTCGCTGATGCCGTCGTAGAAACCATCGACCGTGACCCGCCCATCCGAGTCGTGCAACCCGCCGAGTATCGCAGCCAGTTCGTTGAGTGGGTTGACCACGGCGCCGCCAAACATGCCCGAGTGGAGGTCGTGCGAAGGACCGTGAAGCGTCACATCGAGGTAGACCAGCCCACGGAGCATTGTGGTGATCGCCGGAGTCTCCGGGTCCCACATGCCGGTGTCGGAGATGATGCAGACATCGCATCGCAACGCTTCGGCGTGCGCCTTGAGAAACGGATCGAGGCTCGGACTTCCACTCTCTTCTTCGCCTTCCAGCAGGACGGTGACGCGGATCGGAATCCCTCCGCCCGCCTCATTCCACGCTCGCATCGCCTCGACGAACATCATGAGTTGACCTTTGTCGTCGGCGGCGCCTCGCGCGACGATGCGGGCAGGTCCGTTCGTGTCCACAATCGTTGGCTCGAACGGCGCGACATCCCACAGGTTCAGCGGATCCGGAGGTTGGACGTCGTAGTGTCCGTAGTACAGCACGTGCGGTGCCTCGTCGGGGCCGTCGGAGTGAGCCACCACCATGGGATGGCCTGTGGTGGTATGCACCTCTGCTTGCAGGCCCGAGTTCCGAAGCATGGAGCCGCACAGTTCGGCTGCGGCGTGCACGTCATCGTCATGCGTTGGATCGGTGCTGATGCTTGGAACGCGGAGCAACTCGAAGAGGCGATCCATCTGCGCATCGTGCGTGGCATCGAGGTGGGCGAGCACTGCGTCGAGTCGATCGGGCATGAGGGTTTCTCTCTCTTTCAGCAGGAGGGTATCTCTCTTGAGACTCTAGAAACCGTGCCATGGCAGGCACTGTGGATCCACAGCGTCCTCCGCCTCCTGCGCGCACTGGACGATTCCATCCTCGAGTGAGATGACGGCCGGAACTGTAATGAGCCAGTCGACCCCGATGGGCAACTCGACTTCGATGCAATCCAGGCAGGGGTTGTCGAGCGGTCCCTGTTCAAGGAAGCCCTCCTTCGTCTCGGGAACGGCCACAAGCGTCGTTGGCGCCGGCAGATCGAACGAGAAGTGCTCGAGCAGCAGTTCGTGACAGTGCCCGCACGTGCGGCCGTACAGAATCAGATATTGCTGCCCCGATGCGATTGACTCGGGGAGGTTCGGGATCCAGGAGAGCAGATCGATGTCTTGAATGTGCCGTCCCGCCCAGTCGGAAGTGTCGATCGGGTAGTACGCCGGAAGCGTGATGGCAGCCGCTCCGCCCTGAGGCGGATCGGTCGAATCGACGACGACGGTGACGCCTGTGGCGGCCCCCAGGACCCTTGTGAAGGTGATCACACCAAGGACCAGCGAGAGCAAGGTGGCCAGCGCCCACGCTGCGCGGTCGTCCATGAGACTGATTCGCCGCACTGGGAGCGCCACGACCAGGATGAGAAGCGCCAGATCAATGGCGAGCATGAGCCAGGGCGGGGGCGAGACGCTACCGAGACACCCACAACTCGTCACGTTGCCATTGAACATCTCGTAGAGGAGGACCAGGCAGAATGTGAGCAGCATGAACACGGCGGTACCACGCGCGAGTCGAGGCAGAAGCACCATGACGGCGATCGCCGCAAACTCGATGGTGATGAAGAAGGCCAGCGCGGTGTGCAGATCGGCCCCGGTGGATTCGACGAGGCCGCGGAGATGTTCGGGGAGCAGTTTCGGAGATCGCTCGACCAACTTGGTGGCAGCTCCGGCGGCAATCCAGATCGGAACCACGCATCGAACGAGAATCAGCCCGAGCAGTCCGGCGACGCCCTCGGCCGATCCTGTGGCTGGCGGCTGATTCTGACAGGTGGGAGAAGTCATCGAGTGGCCTCCTGCGGGGATCCGTTCATCGCCCACTGTTCGATTGCTTCGCACAACAGGTGAATGATCACCTGGTGGGCATCCTGGATGAAGGCAGCGTCTGTCTCTTCGACGATGACGGCGTGATCGCACAGTGACCGGCATGAACCGCCATCGCCGCCGAGCAACCCGATTGTCAGGCAGCCTATCTCGGTGGCCGCGTTCAAGGCCCGCACGAGATTGGGGCTGTTGCCGGAGGTCGACAGTACAAGGAGCACGTCCACTGCTCGGCCCATGGCAGTGAGGGGCCGCTCGAATACCGCCTCGAACCCGTAGTCATTGGCGATACACGTCAGGGCGGTCGGATCCGTCGCAAGCATGGCCGAGGCGAGCGGACGGCGGTCGTCGCGATACCGACCGACGAGCTCCTCGGAGAAGTGCAGCGCCTGCGCGGCAGATCCTCCGTTGCCGGCGGTCCACACGGTTCCGCCGTCGGCGAGTCGGCCAATGAGAACTTCGGAGATCTCACGGATCGTCGTCAGATGTTGGGAGAGTGACTGCACTGCGTTGAGTGATCCCTGGAGTCGTTGCTCAAACATGTTGTGTGGATTCCTCATGCGGGGACCGCGACGCGACTTGTGCAGGACGTGGCCTGGGCGAGACCATCCACGGCCGCCTCCACATCTTCAAGGGTCGTCATCGGACCGATGCTGAGCCGGAAGGCACCTCCGGCCTGAAGTGTTCCGAAGGTCCGGTGCGCGGCGGGTGCGCAGTGAATGCCGTGGCGTCCCAGGATGCCGTGATGGGCTTCCATGCGTTCGGCGAGTTGTGCCGGGGTGCAGGTGTCGGTTACGACACTGAAGACGCCGCAGCGATGATCCGGATCGGTCGGTCCGAGTACGGAAACAGTGTCAACCATCAGGAGCCGTTCCAGCATGAATGCGGTCAGTTCGGAGTCGCGGCGATACACAGTGTCCGGGTCCTCTGAGAGGATCCACTGGAGGGCCGCGTCCAACCCAACGATGCCCGGCATGTTGTGTGACCCGGACTCGTATCGGTCGGGCATGGTTGTCGGTTGGACATCCAATTCACTGCGAGATCCCGTTCCGCCGAGCCTGACCGGGGCCAGATCGGCCGTATGTCCCGGTCGAATCCAGAGTCCGCCGGTGCCAAGGGGCCCGAGCAGCCCCTTGTGGCCGGGAAACGCGAGGAGGTCGATTCCCATTGAATCGACATCAACGTCGCGGTGCCCGATGGTCTGGGCCGCGTCGACCAGCAGCGGCACGCCAGCACGCCTGCATGCTGCTCCAATCTCGGCAAGCGGTTGGATTGAACCGGAAACATTCGATCCGTGGTTGATTGCAACGAGCCGTGTGTCTTTCGTCACGGCCGCCGCCACGTCGCGTGGGTCCACCAGCCCCGTGACCGGATCGGCCGGGACCCGTGTGCTGCGAACGCCATCCGCCTCAAGATCGCGGAGGGGTCGCAGAACCGAGTTGTGGTCCATGTCGGTTGTGACGATGTGCACTGCACGCCCTTGCCTGCGGGCGCTGCGAGCGGTCCCCTCGATCGCCAGCGAGAGTGCGTCCGTGCAGTTGAGCGTCAGAACGATCTGGTTCGGATCTCCGCCGCCGATCAGGCTGCAGAGGCCTTGGCGGCACCGTGCCATCACAGCGGCCGCCCGCCCGACTTCGTGGTAGGCCCCACGGCCTGGACTGGCGGTGATTCCCTCAAGCCAGGCGTGCGTGGCAGGGGCAACGGAAGGGGCCTTCGGCCAACTTGTTGCGGCGTTGTCGAAATAGCGTCTTGGGCTCGACTCGCCGGTCATAGGGGGGAGTATAGCCGCGAGGTAGCGGACCTCCGGCAGAGGTCGATTGCGGGGGGCGACCTGCTACACTCGCGATCCCGGCGAAGATCCTGACCCGGGTCTCCGGGGACCGATGAGGTGCGTGAGATAGGAGTCCGATGCATGTTCGTGACGCAGGCAGGTGCAGTGATCCTCGTAGGGGCGTCCATGGCGGTCGAGTCGGGCAGCGTGACGCCGTCGTCTCTGGCGAGCCGGCTCAATGAACATGCGTCCGTGCAGGCCCATCCGGAGGAAACCGCCTGGCAGGTTCTCGAAGGACCGCTTCAGGCCATTCCTGCGCCTCCCGATGCGATCGGGGTCGACGCCGCGGTCGGCATCTGGCCTGGCATGTCCGATTGGGACGCGTGGTCGGCGTGGGCCGGCGATCAGGACACGCTGGGTGCGGCGATCAAGGAGGCCGCGCAGCGACCGGTGTTTGGTCTGAAGTACGGCCGTGAAGCCGCAGGAGAGGCCAATGTTGAGAAGGGGCTGTTCATCGACCTGGGCGCGGAAGGGGAGCGGCTCGTGCTCCCGGAGTTCGGTTACCTTCGATCGATCAATCGCCTCCTCAAGTGGTCCGCCACCGAGGCCTACCGACTGAGTGAAGCGGGCAAGGGTGGCGATGCGCTTGCGTTGATGCTCGACACCATCATGGTGCTGCGGCGAGTCGCGGACCGGGAGTTCGTGGCAGAGAAGGAAGCGGCCATCCGGATGATGTCCTCGGGACTCGAAGTGATGCGTGATCTCATGTATCGCTATCTTGACGACATCCCGGGCGACGCCTTGAAACAACTGGCGCTGCACGAGATTCCATCGCTCCGTCCCGGGCGGGACAGTCTCTTCATGCCCGAGCATGATCGCAGGCTCGCCGAGGCGTTCCTTGAGAACGCATTTGACGAGAAGATCGGCACGGCCGACCCGGAGGAGTTTCAGGCCGTCTTCACTGAGGTGCAGGCAAGCAGCAAGCCGCTTCAGCGATTCGGAGCGAGGCGGCGCTGGGCCGATTTGCAGGACATGCACGATAGCCTTGAGTACTCTCAGGAGCGGCTCGCGTTGATCTTCGACGACTGGTGGCGACGATGGCGATCGAACGATCTCGACCAACTCGGCCGGCTCATTCTCAATCAGCAGTCTCAGTTTGAGTTGCTCAACGTCGCGCGGTTTGCGGCCCTTGATGCCGTGGTCCACGACATGAGCGGCCTGTTCGAAGCGCGGGATCGTCTGCTCATGGAGGTGAACGCCTCATCCGTTGCGGCCGGCCTGGCCGCTTACAAGTCGCTTCGCGGTGTGTACCCGAAGGAACTTCGAATGACATTTGGGATTACGATGGACAAGCAGTGGGCAGTCGATACCCACGCTCAGATCAGTGAGGGCTATCGCCCCTGGTTCGTCTATCGGTACATGGAGACGCCTCGCCAGTTGGACATTGGTACGCAGCGGGTCATGGTCCCCGCCGAAACCGGGCTGCTCTACAGCAGAGGGCTTGATGGGCTCGACAATCTGGCCGTGCTGCATGCCGACGAGCGTGGGAGTGGTGATCTGATCATCTGGCCTCCACCACGTGACCTGATTCGAGCGAAGCAGCGAGACGCTTCGGAATGAACTGCACCAGTGCCCGGGCCGGAGTGTGACGCATGAGCGAGTCACGAGACATCGAACAGGTGGTGATCATCGGAAGCGGCCCGGCCGGTTGGACCGCGGCGATCTACGCGGCCCGGGCCGACTTGAGCCCATTGTGTCTGATCGGTGTGCCCCGCACGAACCCGGCCCCTGTCCTTCCGGGCGGGCAGTTGATGCTGACGACGGAGGTTGAGAATTACCCCGGGTTTCCGGAGGGCATCAGCGGACCGGACATGATGCAGGCCTTCCAGAAGCAGGCGGAACGCTTCGACGCGAGGGTCCGTGGTGTGGATGTTGCCTCCTGCGACTTCTCGTCACGCCCGTTCAGGTTGACGACCAGCGAGGGCGACGTGGTGCAGTCCAACTCGGTCATCATCGCGACGGGCGCGACCGCGAACTGGATTGGACTGGAGAATGAGCTTCGCCTCGCCACGTCGGGAGGTGGGGTCAGTGCCTGCGCCGTCTGCGATGGCGCCCTTCCGATATTTCGCGAGCAGCCTCTGGCGGTCGTCGGCGGCGGCGACAGCGCCATGGAAGAGGCCTCCTATCTCGCGAAGTTCGCCTCAAAGGTGTACGTCATTCATCGCCGCGACTCGCTGCGTGCGTCCAGGACCATGCAGGATCGGGTGCTGTCGAACGAGAAGATCGAGGTGGTCTGGAACAGCACGGTCGTTGATGTGCTGGGAGAGGCGCGAATCGAGGCCGTCACACTTGAGGACACGGTCACTGGGGCGCAGTCGCGGCTTGATGTGCAGGGCCTCTTCATCGCAATCGGACATACGCCGGCAACAGAGTTCTTGGAGGGGAGTGGCGTGGCACTGGACGCTTCCGGGTACGTTGCAGTGGACGGCGGATCGACTCGAACAAACATCGAGGGCGTCTACGCAGCCGGTGATGTCGCGGATGCCGTGTATCGGCAGGCCATCACTGCTGCGGGCATGGGATGTAAGGCTGCGCTTGATGCCGAGCGATGGCTCGCTGAGCAGTAGCGGCGGGGGGGTCGCCTGCTGGCCGCGCTTGCCAATCTGATTACGAGTCCGGGGCAATCCGTGTCATGATGCGGGCGCCCACGGCGTCGCCCCAGACGTTGACCGTTGTGCGGCACATGTCCAGCAGACGATCGACGCCGAGGATGACTCCGATGGCAGCGATCGGGAGTTCTGCGCTTCCTGCGAGACTTCCATTGACTGCTGCGATGACGATGACCATCGTGACGAGCCCGGCCGAAGGAATGCCAGCAGCGCCGACGGCGGCCAGGGTCGCGGTGATAACGACCAGCAGGATCTGGCCGAACTCGAGATCGATGCCGTAGAGTTGGAAGAGGAAAAGCACCGCGACGGCCTCATAGAGCGCGGTGCCGTCCATGTTGATCGTCGATCCGAGGGGCAGGACGAAGTTGCTCGACTGCTCCGAGCACTCACCCTCGTCGATTGCCGTCTCAATCGTGACCGGGAGCGTGGCGCTGCTGGAGTCTGTCCCGAAGGCCGTGAGCAGGGCTGGCTTCATCTTCGCCATGAAGCGGTAGGGGGAGACGCGTCCGATGAGCCACAGGATCAGCGGCAGCACGATCAGGCCGTGGATGGCGAGCCCAATGAAAACGGTGGCCATGTACCCACCGATCGGCTCGGTGAGATTCCCGAGACCGATGCGACCGACAGTCCAAGCGACCAGAAAGAAAACGCCGATCGGTGTGAGCCAGATGATCCACTGTATGAGGGTCATCAAGGCTTCGAAACCCGCATCGAAGAACTCGCGAGCAGCCCGAGTCCGCTCACCCCCAGCGGCCAACGCCAGCCCCAATCCCATTGCGAAGACAATGAGTCCCAGTGGTCGCCCGGCGCTCATCTCCTGGACGATGTTGGAGGGGATGAGTTGGTAGAGAATGTTTGTCCAGGTTCCGCCCATGGTCTTGTCGCCGACCTTGGATTGCAGACTTGTGTCGGCTGAGAACGCCGTCTCGCCGGACGCCCGCATCGTCTCCTGCACTTCGATCGGAAGGTCGCCGGGGTTGATCATCTGGACAAGCGTCGCGCCGATGGCGACGGCGATCAGCATCGTGGCGAAGTAGTACGCGAGTGTGGCGCCGCCGAGTCGACCCAACTTTGCCGGGTCACCGACTCGCGTGATTCCGGCGATGACGCTGAAGAGCACCAGCGGAATGACAAGCAGTTTCAAGGGTCGAATGAGCACCAGATCGCCAGCGACCTTGGTCCAGTGATCACTGCCGATCGCCTCGCCGTGCAATACGAACTCACCGACAACTGCCCCGAGCACCATGCCGGCCACAATGAGGATCGTCAAGATCGTCGTGGGTTTCATTGTGGAGAGGCTAGTGCAGCGCGTGAGAAGTCCGCAAGGACGTCAGCCCCGCTGCTTACCGCTTGAAGCCCCGTCGGTCTCCTCTGAACGGTCCGGCAACTCGCCGAGGGACCCCGATCACTCCGCGGCAACCTTCTCCAGACAGCGGATCTGCAACTCATCCAGTTGAGCATCGTCGACCGGCCCGGGCGCTTCGGTCATGAGGTCGGCGCCATTCTGCGTCTTCGGGAAGGCGATCACATCTCGAATGTTGTCAGTGCTCGTGAGCAGCATCACCAGTCTGTCCAGGCCGAAGGCCACGCCGCCATGTGGTGGGGCACCCTGCTGCAAGGCGTCGAGCAGGAAGCCGAACTTCGTTCGCTGCTCGGCATTGCCGAGCCCGAGAATCTTGAAGACTCGCTGCTGCACCTCGGGGTCATGGATACGGATGGAACCACCGCCGATTTCAGAGCCATTGAGCACGATGTCGTAGCCTGCAGACACGACACTCCCTGGATCGGTCTCCAGTTTCTCGAGGTCCGCGTCGAGGGGCGCCGTGAATGGATGGTGTTCGCTGAGCCAACGCTGCTTGTCCTCGCTCCAGCGGAACATGGGGAAGTCGACCACCCACAACGCTTTCCATGCAGTGGTGTCCACCAGATCCAACTCGCGGGCAACATGCAGCCTCACCTGGCCGAGCGATTCACACGCGGTGAGCCACGAGTCGCAGGCCATGAGGATGGTGTCACCGGGCTCGACCTGCAAGACCGCTGAGAGCTCATCCGCAACGCCGTCGATGAACTTGGCGATGCCACCCTCGAACCCCTGATCGGTCACCTTGGTCCAAGGCAGCCCACCTGCGCCGTGCGTCTTGGCAGTCTCCTGAAGCATGTCCAGTTTCTTCCGAGTCAACCGATCGGCCGACGCGGGGATCCTGATGGCCTTGACGACACCATCCTTCTTGGCGAGTGCGGCATTGAACACCTTGAAGTCGGTTTGCCCGGCGATTTCGGAAATGTCGACCAGGTTGAGGCCGAATCGCATGTCAGGTCTGTCGGATCCCCACGCATCGATGGCTTCGCGCCACGGCATCCGCGGGATCGTTCCGAGGTCGAGACCAAGCAGGTGCTTGAAGATGCGGCGGACGAACCCGGTCATGATGCGGAGGATCTCGTCGCGGTCGACGAATGACATCTCCAGATCAATCTGCGTGAACTCCGCCTGACGGTCCGCTCTTGGATCCTCGTCGCGAAGGCACTTGCAGATCTGCATGTATCGATCGCACCCTGCCACCATGAGAATCTGTTTGAAGATCTGAGGGCTCTGGGGTAAGGCATACCACTTGCCTGGATAGATCCGGGAGGGAACTACGAAGTCGCGGGCCCCCTCCGGGGTGCTCTTGATGAGCAGCGGCGTCTCGACCTCAAGAAAACTGAGTGCGTGAAAGTACTCGCGGGTCAGCATCGCGAGGTCGTGCCGCATCTGCAGCATCCGCTGCATCGAGGGTCGGCGGAGATCGATGTACCGATGTTTGAGCCGGGCTTCTTCAGAGATCTTCGTCGTCTCGTGATCGTCCGGGAGGATCGGTGGGTTGTTGGCCCGTGAGAACACGCGAACGCCCGAACCTCGCACCTCGATCATGCCCGTATCGAGCTTCTTGTTGATGCCGCCTTCACGGAGCTCAACGAGCCCCTCGACCTGTACGACGTCTTCCCGCCGAAGCGACCGGGCCATCTTCATGACCTCTTCGTCGCAGTCCTCCTGGTCAAACACCGCCTGAGTCATGCCGGTTCGATCCCGGATGTCGATAAAGACCAGCGCCTTGCCCTGATCGCGAAACGTGTTGACCCAGCCACACAGTGTGGCCTCGGCGCCGACGTGTTCTGGACGGAGTTCGCCGCAAGTATGCGTGCGCATGGGCATCGAATCATGCTCCTCAAACGGTGTCATTGTGCCCCGGTGGTCAGAATCCGCGGATGGTACCGAGCCGGCGGCGGCAGGGTAGCCCGGAGCCACGCTATCCTCCGTGGCATGACCATCGCGTCGGGGAACTCGGGACCGGCGGTGCTCTTCACCGCATTCGAGCCCAGCGGCGACGCCCTGGCCGCGCCCGTCATTCGGCTCCTGCGTGAGTCGCACCCGGAGTGGACCATCTACGCCTGGGGAGGCGAGCAGATGGAGGCTGCAGGGGCTCGCATGGCGGGCCACACCGCAGGTGACGGGGCGATGGGTCTCGGGGCGGTCTCGCACGCGCGTCGCGTCGGCAAGCAGATCAAGGCCATCAGGCGATGGATCAAGGGATGCCGTTTGATGGTGCATGTCCCGGTTGACTCGCCTGCGGCCAACTTTCCAATCTGCAAGACAAGCAAGCGAGCGGGAGCGCGGGTAGTGCATCTAGCGGCACCGCAGATGTGGGCGTGGGGCGGGTGGAGGATTCGCAAACTTCGCAGGTTGACCGACCACGTGCTGTGCCTGCTCCCATTCGAGCCGCGCTGGTTCGGCGAGCGAGGTGTCAAAGGGACCTTTGTCGGTCACCCTGCGATCAATCGATCACTGGACCCGGAGGAACTTCGCAAGCGGCTCCACGGCCTTCCAGGCGGAGCGCCGCGGCTGGCGCTGCTTCCCGGTTCACGAACGCAGGAAGTGCGGCGGAACATCAGGATGCTCGCCAATGTGTTCCGACAACTGCGCAACCTGCACTCGTCGATGTCGGGGGTCATTGTCGCATCCTCCGATACGGTGGCCCGCGAGGTTCATGATCGGCTTGGCGAGTTTCCGATGGGTCTGAGCATGGTGACAGGCATGCGCGACGAAGCAATTGCGTGGTCGGATCTGGCCATCGCCGTCTCGGGCACAGTGACGCTGGACATCATGCGGCAGTGTCATCCGATGATCGGTATCTACAATGCCGGGTGGCTCTCATGCCTCGGCGCAAAGCTGCTGCTCAAGACTCGATACAAACTGTTGCCGAACATCATCGCTGATGATGAAGTTGTTCCAGAGTATGTCCCGTGGTGCCGCGGGCCCAAGCAGATCATCGCCAAGGCCCAGTGGCTGCTCAACGATTCTCGTCGTACTGCCGAGCATCAACAGGGGCTTCGCAGGGCCTTGGGCGCCTATCGCGGGCATGACTTCGCTCGCGAGGCCGCCGACGC
This sequence comes from Phycisphaerales bacterium, assembly GCA_030749435.1. Classification (GTDB taxonomy): domain Bacteria; phylum Planctomycetota; class Phycisphaerae; order Phycisphaerales; family SM1A02; genus UBA12567. The sequence goes on along the minus strand of JASMKH010000018.1, from coordinate 9,174 downwards.
CATTTCGGCAACGGTTCGCCACTCCTGAGGACGCCGCCCGCTACAAGTGGTGGACCGGGTAGACACGCAGCACGCAGCAGGCGTTCCCAAGGCGGTCCTGCAGCGGCAGGATGCGCTCGGAGGGCGCACCGATCGGCAGACCGCGGTCGAGACATCGGTCCTGCCAGACGCCCAGATCGTTGTTGGCAATTTCCGGGGAGGCCGTCCACAGCACGATCAGGAGTCCGGCGTGCAGAATCTCAGTGTCGCGGGCGAGCTTCGAGACGTCTGATCGAACCGTCCCCAGCAACTCGCCGGACCAGGATGGGTTCGGGCCCTCCGGCGTGAACTGCGCGACGGTCTTGACCTCGAGCCAGAAGGCGTCCTCCAGCGGCACTGCATTCGGTTCGTCGAACAGGGTTGCCGCGGCCTGGGGATCCTGAATTGGTCGACCGTCCGGCGTGAGCACGAGATCGCAGCGGCGACCCTCGGCCCGGTTTCGCTTGTGTCGCTCGCTCGGGTACCGCTGCTCGCGATGAACGCCGAACCCCCCGGCGCTCAAGCTGCTGGCGAGAATGGGATGAAGCGAGACCTCATCGAGCGCATCAACACCTGAGACCGCCTGGGCCTCGCGATCGAGCGCTACTTGCGCGTCGATTCCTGAGGCAATGGCATCGGCGAAGTCGGCGACGTGCCAACGTGCGGGTGCCCGGCTATCAGGCAGCATCATCATGCGGCTTGATTTCGCCGCTTCTCAAGCGACGGAAGTACCCGTGCCATGCCGCCATGGCCGTGCCACCGAAGATGAGCATGATCGGGATGTTGACCCACAGCATGAGGCCGGTTCCGAGGTCTGAGAGGTTTCCGATTTCCTTGGTCGTTGTCACGATGCCCGCTGTCGCGACCACGATGAGGGCGCAGTAGATGATCTTGTAGATGCCGACCGCCCATTCGCCGAGCAGGAACACGATGCCCTGTTCACCGTAGTAGGACCATGAGATCATGGTGCTGATGGCAAAGAGCCACGAAGCGATCAGGATGAGCCAGTTGCCGAGCCCCGGGAACTGGCGGTTGATGGCGTAGGCGGTCAGCGTTGCGCCTTTGTAGTCCTCATAAATGACAGGCGATGCCAGCGTCGGCAGGCCGCCCTGAATCAGCGAGGACCAGTGCGCGACCTCCTTCTTGTCACTCCTGATGAGATCCCATCTGACATAGGGGGTTGCGTCGGCTTCCTCAGGAAGAACCACCGACCCGGTCATCATGACTCGGTTTGACGCGGTCTGTTCGTTGTCGCCACCGCCCTCGGCGATGACAAACACTGAGTCACCGTTTTTCCAGGGCCCGCCGAGTTCCACGCCTCGGGCGGTACGTTCCGGCAGGTCCGTCTTGCCGAAGATGAGCCGCTCGGTGTCGATTGTGAATTGGGTCGGCGGGCCAAGTGTCCAGGAGCGATACGTCGTGCCGTCTCGGTCCTCCTCATGGAACTGCACCATGGGAATCGGGTCAAAGACGCCATCACCTCCGGCTTCGCCCTCGCCTCGGGTCAAGGCGCCGGTCGACAGAATGACGAAGGCGGTCAACGTGCATACGACGATCGTGTCGATGAATGGCTCAAGCCCGGCCACGACCCCCTCGCTGACCGGTTCGCTGGTCTGCGCGGCGGAGTGCGCAATGGGCGAAGACCCTTGACCGGATTCACTGGAGAACAGCGCTCGTTTCATGCCCCACAGCAGGGCCATTGCTGCGGTACCACCGACGAATGCGCCGCTGGCCTCTGCCGGATTGAAGGCGCTCCTGAAGATCAGGGCGAAGACATCGGGAACGGCGGTGATGTTGAAGCCGAGGACGAGGAGGGCGATGAGGACGTACAGCACGCACATGAATGGAACGAGAACACCCGCTACCGAGCCGATGCGTTTGATTCCTCCGAGAATGACCATGGCGACGAGCACCGCCAGAATCAGTCCGGTGAGGTACTCAGGGACGTCCATGACCTCGCGGGTGATGTCTCCGACGTTCCACGCCTGGAACATGTTGCCACCGGTCACTGCGGAGACCAGAAGGGTCAGGCAGAACAGCACGCCAATGAACTGTCCGATGCCGCCGAGTCCCCACCTCTTGAGCCCCTTCGCCACAACGAACATGGGCCCGCCGTGCGGGTTGTCCGGATCGGACGTATCGCGGAACAGCATCGACTGTGTGACTTCGGTGCTCTTGAGCGCCATGCCGATGATGCCCACGACCCACATCCAGAAGACCGCGCCTGGTCCGCCGATGGCGATGGCGATGGCCACACCTGCGATGTTGCCGAGGCCGACTGTTGCGGACAGTGCTGCCGAGAGCGCCTGGAAATGGCTGATCGCCCCGGGATCATCTGGATCGTCGTACTTGCCAGCAGTCACGGCCACGCCGTGGGTCAGCACGCGATACTGCGCGATACCACTCCACAGTGTGAACAGGATTCCAATGGCGAGCAGGATGTACAGCATCCAGTTCGTCCAGATGTATCCATTGACTGACTCAAGCGCTTCGTTGAACTGATCCATGTGTAAATGGCCTCTGTGGTTGGGTCAACTCACGTTCAGTGGAGGATGTTGAAGAAGAGCTCGTTGACGTCGATCAACCCTGCCTTATCGAGCAACACGACGATAACGAGCAACGGAGCGACGAAGCGAATCAGGAACAGCCAGGCGCCAGCAATCGGTCCGGACAGATCGGAGAGTTCGGCTGCCCGAATGCGTTCGGGCATGACCCAGCCCGCGTACAGCGCCACGAACAGGCCGCCCAATGGAAGCATCCAATTGCTCGTGAGCAGGTCCATGGTGTCGAAGAAGGACTGCCCGTATCCGGGCAGCCATGACACCATCTTGAAGCCCTCGGCGTTGGCGAAGGCCGTGATGATTCCGAAGCCGAAGATGGCTATTCCCATGGTCCATGCTGCACGCATGCGGGTCCAGTTCCGGGCATCGATCAGATAGGAGGCGACCACCTCAAGCAGTGAGATGGCGCTGGTGAGGGCCGCGAAGACGAGCAGCCCGAAGAAGACGATGCCAAGCATCATGCCCAGCGCTCCCATCTCTGCAAAGGCCAGCGGCATGCTCATGAAGACGAGCCCAGGGCCGCCGCTCGGGTCCTGCCCGTAGGAGAAGATGATCGGGAACATCATCAGGCACGCAAGCAATGCGATGGCTGTGTCGAGTCCGGCGATGGCGATCGACTCTCCAAGGAGCCCGCCGCTGCGGCTTCGCTGATAGGAGCCATAGGTCAGCATGGCGCCCATGCCAAGCGAGAGTGTGAAGAATGCGTGCCCAAGTGCTTCGAGCACGCCTCTGGGCTCAACCGCGTTCGGGTCCGGCGTAAACACAAATGAGACGGCGCGGCCGAATCCCGGCTGGAATGCGCCATACACCACCAACGCGACGATGCACAGCATCAACAGCGGCATGAGCGTGCTGCAGGTTCGCTCGATACCGGTCCCGACGCCGGTGGCGACGACGAGAATGGCCATGAACATGAAGATCCCCGCCCAGAAGGTGCTGGTCCACCCGTCGCCGAGGAGGCCCGTGAATACGGTGGTGACTTCTCCGCTGATGAGGGCTCGCCGCTTCAAGGTTGTTGCGGCGTCGCGAACTGCCTCATCGCTCATGGCCGCGACTTCTTCGGATGCTGCTGCCCTGGCCGATGCGACCGCAGCTTCCCGGTCAGGGACCTCGGGCTGCACAGTGTTGACCGCTTCGGCGATGACCGGATCCTCCAGAAGAAGGTCGGCATCGACGCCCGAGAAGCTCATCGCATGCTGGTAGTCGTCCCAGGCGTTTGCGGTCGAGGGTGAGAACCGCCGCCTCCAGTCCTTGATGGCGTCGGCCACCGGCTCCTCGGCGATGCTGGTGGTGAGTGTCGAACGCATCTGGTCGATGGGTTCGGTCGCTCGGTACACCAACGCTGCTTCCTCGGCGCGCTCGCCGATTGGGTTGGTGAAGCCTGCCACCGACTTGAGCGTGTAGTCCATGGCCCATCCGGCTACGATGATGTAGAACGAGAGAATGAGAAACCCGCTCACAATGCCGAGCCAGCCGACGGCCGTCCATGCGGTGGGGCCACCCTGCAGTCGCTTGAACGCCTCGACTGGCTGTGCCTGCGCAGCACGTCCGATCATGATTTCCGCGACCAGAATCGGAAGGCCGACCATCGCAATGCACACCAGGTAGATCAGGACGAAGAGGCCACCGCCGTTCTCACCCGTGATGTAAGGGAACTTCCAGATATTGCCGAGGCCGACAGCAGATCCTGAGGCGGCGAGAATGAAGCCCAGTCTGCTGCCCCAGTGTGTCCGTTTCGGCGCTCGGGGAATCCTTCCACCGTTGTCATCGCTCATGAGACGCTCCGTGCAGTTGCCAGATCCACCGCAGCGCCATCATAAGAGAGGAGCCGGGTCGTGTCGGGGAGACCGTACCATGACGGACATGCATGCACCGTTTCGCCTGCACAGCAATCTTGCCCGCGTCGTTGATCGCGGTTACGCCTTTCCGCTCGGGGTTGAACGCGGCGGGCTGCGACCGCGACGCGTCGGTTGGTCACGCCGCAACCTGGACGGCGACATGGTCGTCCCAGACGTTCAGAGTTACACCATTGTCGTGTCGCACGAACGGGTCAGACCACTGATCTGGGAGTTGTTGCGATCGCTCCCCACACACGTCGCAGGCATGCTGGAACTGGGCAGCCGCGACGCCTACCGCGAGGTCGATGTGTATCTGGGCTCGCAGATTCCGTCGACGCGATTTCGTGGAACCTGGGACTTGTTCGAGCCCATCTTTCTCGAGGATGCCTCTCTCGGTGTGGGTGTCTACAGCCCGGACCCCTATGTAGAGGTCTTCTTGGATCCCGACAAACGCATTCTCGTGCATGTCCACGAGTCTGCAGCCAGCGGAGTCGAGCACGCACTGGAACGGCTGGGCGTTGTCCGGCGAAGTGAGGAGGATCTTCAGCCGATGCGATCGGCTTCCGGGCTGGCAGTTCGACCGGTTCTTCAGCAGGTCCCGGGGTTGATGTCGGACACCGATGACCTGCTGATGGAGCTTCGCGCGGCGTGGGATCTGGCGCTGGACGAGGACCCGGATCGGAATCTGGATGCGCGAGGTCGGGACATCGGCTACACCATGTGGCGTGGGCTTGTGTTTGTCGATCAGGAGGACCCGGCAGGGCGGCGATTCGGTCATGCCCACATCTGGGGGGTGGCGACCTGCCGGCGGGATATGCAGCAACTGATTGAACGGCACATCTCAGGCGACTACGAGTGGGAGTTTCGGGAGTTGCTCAATCTGGATCGCGTGGCGTGGGACGATCGTCCCGCGGAACTCAACGACGTGCGCGTTGCGATGGATCGACCCCAGGTGCTTGTGTACAACGTCGACATCATTGGGACGGGGCCGGAACGGTGGGACGTTGTGGATGAGTGAGCGAGCGCCCCGCTGGTACGACGCAGGCCTGCGGTTCGAGTGTTCACGTTGCGGCAACTGCTGCACGGGGCCGCCCGGTGCCGTGTGGTTTTCCGCAGCGGAAGGTCGCGCGATGGCGACGGCCATGGGCATGTCCGAGGAGGCGTTCCACCGGCGGTATGCAAGGCAGATTCGCGGCAGGTGGTCCCTGCGTGAGACGAAAACGAGCCGCGGCATGGACTGTGTCTTCCTGACGACCGATCCGGAGGGGAAAGCCGGGTGCCGGCTCTACGGGGCCCGCCCGGCCCAGTGCCGGACCTGGCCCTTCTGGCCCGAGAACCTCGAATCTCGCGAGATGTGGGATGCCGTTCGTGCGCAGACGCCGTGCCCCGGCATGGGGCAGGGCGGGCTGGTGACCATCGACGAGATCCTCGAACGACTGGGGGAGACGCCGGGCGACTCAGATCTCTGAACACTGGGGCTGCCGCTCGCGTAGGATGCATCGTTCTTCTCCGGGCGAGCGAGCCGAAACTGATCAGACAGCCGGGATTTCGAAGAGGACCCCCCCACAGATGACACGAATGAAGCACAAGGTTGGTGTACTGGCAATCGCACTGGCGGGACCAGGCCTGGCAGCGATGGCCGATGCCACCGAGCCAGCCGACACTGCTGCGGCGACGGCGGACGTTCAATACGTCCGAATGGATACCAGTAAGGGCGACATGATCCTCATGCTGGATCTGGTAGCGGCGCCGCTGACGGTGGAGAACTTCACGAACTACGCCAGGAACGGGGCGTACGACGGAACCATCTTTCATCGCGTGATACCGAACTTCATGGTGCAGGGCGGTGGTTTTGAGCCCGGCATGCGCAAGCGACCGACCGAAGCGCCGATTGTCAACGAGTGGAAGAACGGGCTCAAGAATGAGTGTGGCACGATCGCGATGGCACGGCTCGGTCGCCAGCCCGACTCGGCTACCAGCCAGTTCTTCATCAACGTGGTTGACAACAAGAGTCTTGACATGCCGCGTGACGGAGCCGGCTATGCGGTCTTCGGAAAGGTGGTTGCCGGCGATGGTGTTCTGGATGCCATCAAGTCTGTGGCGACCGGGCACGTTGACGGCCCGGGAGGGGGGCACTTTGATGACGTGCCGGTAGAGGATGTGGTGATCGAGAAGGTCACGATGCTCACGCCGGAGGAGGCAGAGGCCATTTCGGCAGGCTGCACGAGTGGAACGGATCAGTGGCGATCCAAGCAGGTGGCTGCAGCAGCCGCCACGAAGAAGCAGGCCGAAGCGGAAGCAGCTCGGCAGGAGAAACTTACGATGAGCGTGGATGACGTATTGGCAAGCCCGACCGAACTTCCTGGCGAGGCTGTGGGTGAGAGAACCAGCAGCAGCAGCGACTCCGGACTGGCATGGTTCGATCTGGAAGAGGGCTCCGGCGAGGCGCCAGCTTCGGCGGAGACCACCGTTCGGGTGCACTACACCGGATACCTGGTTGATGGCACCAAGTTCGACAGCAGTGTCGACCGCGGTCAGCCCATCGACTTCCCGCTCAATCGGGTCATCCCGGGGTGGACCGAGGGTGTCGGCTCGATGAAGGTCGGAGGCAAACGGAAGCTTGTGATCCCTTCAGCGCTTGGATATGGGTCTCGGGGAACGCCCGGTGGCCCGATTCCTCCGAATGCGACGCTTGTGTTCGACGTGGAACTGCTGGAACTTCCCTGATCGAGTGATCCTCGTCAGACTCCGGTAATGACTGAATTCTCGGCGGCCAGCCACGAAAGTGGTTGGCCGCCGGGCTTTTTCGTGGCATGGTTGGGTGGTTTCGCGCGGGTAGCACAACCTGATCGCGGACTTTGCCGAATCATCAGTTGTTCGGGCGGTGTCCGTCCGATATACCTGATGACACAGGAGGATCACGCCGGGCGCTCCGCTCGTGAGAGGTGCCCCGGCCAGGCATGACGGTACTGACTGGCTTTCTCAATGACCCGGTGCTCGTGCTCAACCGCGGATACGCGGCAACCCGTGTCGTACCCGTTCGTCAGGCCTTCGTCCTCCTCTTTCGTCGCGTTGCGGAAGTGATCTCGATCGTCAACGGGCGGTGGGAGCAGTTTGATCTCTCATCCTGGCTGGAGATCGCCGAGCTGCAGCGAATGTACGAGCAGGGCGAGCATGAGTGGGTGCGGACCGCATCGAAGTACGTCGCCGCGCCTCGGATCATCCGAGTTCACTGCTGTAATCGGAGCCCAGATCACCATGTGCCCTTGAATCGCCGCAACCTGTATGCGCGGGACGGAAACAAGTGCCAGTACTGCGGCACCCGATTCCCGACATCCGAGTTGTCGATTGACCACGTACTGCCACAGTCTCGAGGTGGCGAGAACAGTTGGCGCAATCTTGTGTGTGCGTGTGTGCGTTGCAATGCCCGCAAGGGAAACCGCACACCACGCGAGGCGGGGATGGATCTGATCCGGGAACCACACAGGCCGAGGACGAGCCCCGACCGATCGGTTCGGTTGCGTCGTCGGCATTACGAAGCATGGAAGGTATTCCTGAATGAAGCATACTGGACCGTCGAACTGCGCGATTGAGATCATCTACTGGCTGATGATGACCGGCCTTCCCGTGCCGGCACCCGTCCCCGTCAGTTGGGGCCGCTCCCCTCGCGAGGTCTATCGATGTTCAGGCAGTACTGCGCCACGCTCCGGGAAGATCAGACGACGGGCACGATCAAGACGCTGATTCAGCAGGCCGGGGCTACGACCGGGGTGGGGTGATTCGGGCGAGCGCTTCATCAACTGAGATGAGGTCGGCCTGTGTGAGGGGGTCCGGGACGTCATCGAGGGGAACGGCTTCGTCGAGCGTGAATGGTCCGACGGCGGTGCGGGTGATGCGGCGGCAGCATCCGCCGGTGCCGAGCCGCTCGCCGAGGTCGCGAGCGAGCGAGCGAACATAGAACCCCTTGCCGCACCTGACTTCGACCGTGGCGACGGGCCAGTCGTACTTGAGGAGCCCGATGTGATGGACCCGAACCGGGCGGGCGGGGATGTCGACGGACTGGTCCTTTCGCGCCAGCGCATAGGCTCGCCTGCCACCGACCTTGACCGCGCTGAATGCGGGAGGGCGCTGCAGAAACTCGCCGCCAAAGGACGCAAGGGCCGCCTCGAGCGCTGCGAAGTCGGGAGGCGTTGCCACCTCCACGGTGCGGGCGTCACCCTCCAGATCGTCGGTCGGCGTGGTGATGGAGAGATCGATCTCGGTTTCGTAGCCTTTGTCCGTGGCGACGACCTGCTCAAGAAGTTTGGTCGCCCGACCCAACCCGAGCACGAGTACGCCCGTGGCGAGTGGATCGAGCGTGCCGCCGTGCCCGGTCTTGGTACGCCCTGCCCGCCGCCGCACCACCGATACGGCGCTCATTGAGGACGGCCCGGCGGGTTTGTCCAAGACGAGAAACCCCGTAGGTGTGGTGGCGTGGTGTCCGCTGCGCATGTGAGGGAGGGTATCGGCGAGTGGGAGACCGGAACCGGTGGTTGTCGTGGCGGGGCCCACCCCCATACAATCCCGGACCCTCTGGGCAGGTGACCGAGCGGCTGAAGGTGCAGCACTGGAAATGCTGTGTACGGTTTTTCCGTACCGTGGGTTCGAATCCCACCCTGTCCGTTTCCATGCGGAGCATGGCACCGTCCCCCCACTTGTGGGGGGACAGGCCGCGCAGCGGCCTCCTTCCAAAACCGTCCCCCCACTTGTGGGGGGAC
>JASMKH010000017.1 GCA_030749435.1 Phycisphaerales bacterium | reverse complement strand
GCTGGCGGCAGCCATGGATCGCCTCGCTGCAGATGCCGATCTGCGGGCCGTTCTGGGAATGCGGGGCCAGGAGTCGGTGCACGATCGCTGGTCGCCGGAATCCAGAGTCCGCCTCGTCCAAGATGTGCTCTCTCAAACAGCCGGACTTGGCAGTGCAAGTGACGGGCGCCTGCTCTGGTAAAGTGATCCACTGGACGCGGCGGGTGACTCTTCGAGGAGGCGGCGTGAACCGCGAGAGGTCAATGCAGAGGATGCAATGGGCAGATGGGTGACAAACAACTGGAACCGAATGATCGAGCCGGAATCGACATGCTCACCGTACTTGTGGCGATCAGGCGGCGGTGGTGGGTGGTTCTCGCGCTGACGGTGCTGGCTGTGATCGCTTCGGTACCGGTCGGTGATGTTGTCGACGGCGAAATGCAGACGATCCAGGTAGCTGTGGAGATTGGTCGGGTGCCTCGACGGGTGGTGCACCAGAGCTCCCATACTGCTTGGGACCTTCGGTCAACGCTGCAGGGTTCGGGCGAGCTCGCTTCCTCTGTGGAGTGGGCGAAGACATCGGTCCTCGCGGAGTTCAATGCAGCCAGGGTCAGCGCGGGGCAACGCCCATGGAAGGATCTCAAACTGGTGGTCGCGCCGGGTGGGGGTGATCTTCTCGTGCTCTCGACCGAAGTGCCAGTTCGGCGAGCCGAGGATGGCCTGGCGGTCATGAATGATGTGGCCACCGCAGTAGTGGGACTGATTGGGCTCGAAGCCGAGCGGGCGATGGCACGCGCCGAGGGGGCGACGGAGCGTTTGGAGTATCAAGTCGAACTGCAGGAGGCCCGATTGCTCGCTGAGACTGCGGACCTGGTGCAGCGTCAGCGGCTGGCAGAGGCGAGGCGGGCGAAACTGGAGGATGAAGTGCTGGCGGCCAAGGACCGCGCTGCATTGGAACAGGCCAAAGCCCAGGCGTTGGCAGTACTCTCAAGCCACGAGTCGGCCTTGACCGCCGCCGAATCCGAGCGGGAGACGCTGCTGCACTCACTGGGCATGCTTCAGCGTCGGATTGATGAGCTCGACGCGCTGATCGCCGCTGACGATGACGCTGCAGCCAGTCTGTCGGAACACGCATCCGGGTCGCCACCATCGGGTTCCGAGGACCTGCTGGCCCTTGCCATGGAGAGCCTGGACGATCGGCACGCCCGGTGGATCGGGGAGCGATACCAAACGCTCCGCTCATTGGCGGTTGACGTGCCACTGGAGCTGGCCTCCATCGACGAGCGGATGGCGACCCTTCGCACAAGAATCGCGGCGCAGAAGTCTGTCTGCGCTGCCGCGACGCAGCAACTTCTCGCCGAGCCGGTGGTGCGTTCCTTCGATGTGCAGGAAGCTGCGTTGGGCGCCCAGACTGCGAAGACACTCTCGGCGGGGGTTGAGACGACCATCGCGATCGATGCCGAAACCATCAGGCGGACGCTGCAGGAGGTCGTCGAGTTGCGCGGCCTCGCATCGCTTCCCACCGTGCTCAACTCCGGGGCGGTGCTCGGTGCGGTTTCGAGACCGGTCCCAATCGTGGTCGTCTGGGTGCTGGCAGCGCTGATCGGATGCCTCGTTGGGGTCAATGTCCTTGTTGTGTCGGCGATCCTTGAGGGGGCCAACGGGGCAGGGCCTGCTGCGTGACACCAGCGATGCCACCCTGCGAGCCTCGGGCGGATTGCTCCGGCGATCTCAACCGAGCCGCGCAGGAGGATCCCACTGGCCACAAGGTGCATGCGGCGATGGCCGCGGTGTGTGTCGGGCTCCTTCCGATCACCACTGCCGGAAGCACGATCGCGTTGGTCGTGCTGATGGTGTACGCCTGCCTGCGACTGCACTGTACCGCCGGTGTGACGAAGGACGCGATGCGGCGGCCGGTCGTGCTGGTGAGCATCTGTCTGGTCGTCTGGTGGGCAACCACGCTGCTGTGGTCGCCTGCGGAGTCGCTCGGAGTGGAGCACCTGCGGGCGACACGTTGGCTGGTGCTTCCTCTGCTCGTTTGGCCGGTCATCGAGTACAGGTCAATCCTGATGCTGTGCATGCTGGTGGGCGTCGCTGGACTCAATGTGTCGCAGTTCGTGGAGGTGGCCGGGCAGTACGTGGAATCCGGGGGATTTGATGATCGAGTTGGCGGACTGATGACCCACGAGCCGTTCGCGGGTCTCTGGTCGGCCGTCGGAATCGTTGGCTGGAGCGTGTTGCTGATGGTCGGAGCGCGGTGGCTGAAGATGATTGCAGCCATTGGCCTGATGCTGGCCACCGCTGGCGTGGTTGTCGCGGGCGGGCGCGGTGCCTGGGTCGCGCTGGCAGCGACGATTCTGGTGATGGTCCCGCTCATCTGGGTTCGGTGGCCCCACTACCGGCGCCCCGTTCTGATCGCCGTGGCGATTGCCCCGGTGGTGGCTACCGCGTCCTGGCCGATCTTGGGGGGGGCTGCGATCAAGGTCTACAAGCACACGCGGTACGGGGTGACGAAGTACTTCGAGACAGGCAACGCCGCAGGACACCAGATGATCCGACTGATGTGGGCGCAGCGAGCCTTGTCCTACTGGTCTACCGATCCAATTGAGGGTGTGGGGCTTGGCGGGTTCTCATCGCTGATCTCGAAGGACGAGGTCCTTCGAGATGCCAGTATCGCCGCCAACCGAAATGACAGGTCTGACGACCCGGATTGGCGTGGCTACACCGCTGAGCATCCCCACAATACCTACCTGGTGGCGCTCACCGAGACCGGACTGATCGGATTCGGCCTGCTGGTCTCGCTGCTCATCTTCGCGTGGCGCCTCTGCTGGAACATCGCCCGACAGGGTGGCGTCGGACTTGCGTTACTTGGCTGGATGCTGCTGTGGCTGGTCGGAGCGGCGTTTGACTGCTACATGTACGCTGGCCAGATGGTCAGCCTGCTCGCTGTCATCGTGTCGCTGTCGATGGCTGGTCGCGTGCGGGGACAGGCGGGTCGCGACTGCGGGGCCCCCGTGCGGAGCGATCTTCCCGAGTGTGATTGACACACGCTGGTAGTCTCTTCTCATGTCGCTCAGACCGAGCATCCAAGCGCCTCGCGGATCGTCCGGCACGGCCCCGGCGAGCGGTTGGCACGTCGCGATCGATCGTGGTGGCACATTCACAGATGTGCTTGCGGTCCGGGATGGTGAGGTGCGAGCGAGCAAGGTGCCAACCGCCGATGACGGCTCAGGCACCGATCCGTGCATTCGGGGAATCCGCTCGGCGCTCCGCCTTGAGGACGGTGTACCTCTCGACGACCGTGTTTTGGCCAGTGTGCGCCTCGGCACGACAGCGGCAACCAATGCGCTTCTGACACGGTCGGGAGCCCGGACGGCGTTGGTTGTCACGCGAGGCTTGGGCGATCTTCCGATCATCGGGGATCAGTCGCGCCCTCGGCTCTTCGAACTCGCCATCACTCGCCCGGATCCGGTGGCCTCATACATCATCGAAGCGAAGGAACGGATCGGCGCAGACGGCGAAGTCGTGACGCCCCTCGACGAGGCGTCGATCCGCGCCGACCTCGCCGCGGCCCGGTCGCAGGGCTGCACCAGTCTGGCGATCGTCCTGATGCACGGATGGAAACACGACGCCCACGAGCGCCGCATCGCCTCGATCGCCGAGGCGTTCGACTTCACCGAAGTCGTGACGAGCCGGACGAGCCCGCTTCGGGGATGCATTTCGAGGATAGACACGGTCTCTCTGGACGCAAGCCTGACGCCCGTGCTCCACAGCAGTGTGGATCGGACCGCTGCGGCTGTCTGCGGCGTTCCGATTCACTGCATGCAGAGCAGCGGCGGGCTGGTTGACGTCGCGTCCTTCCGGGGGTGCCGCGCTGTTCTATCCGGGCCAGCTGGTGGACTTGTCGCTGCAGCGGACGAAGCTCGGAGGCACGGCCTGAGTCAGGTCATCGCGTTGGACATGGGCGGTACGTCGACGGATGTGTCGTGGTACGCCGGCACACTGGAGCGGAGTTCGGACACGGTGATCGGTGGCGTCAGAGTACGCTCACCGATGCTTCGGGTGCACACGGTTGCGGCTGGGGGTGGCTCGATTTGTGAGTCCAAGGGGGGGCGGCTTCGGGTCGGTCCGGCGAGCGCTGGTGCGACTCCTGGTCCGGCCTGCTACGGATTCGGTGGGCCGGTGACCATCACGGACTGCCATGTCTTTCTCGGTCGGCTTCCCGTGGCGGCCCTGCCTGCGGTGTTTGGAAGGGACCGCAGGAGTCCCGTCGATGCCGAGGCCGCGCGGGCGGCATTGGAGGGCATCGCCGCCTCACTTGCAGACCCGCACGATCCGGTTGGTGTCGCCGAGGGCTTCCTCGACGTTGCAGTTGAAGGCGTTGCGGGGGCGATTCGCCAGGTGTCGATTGAGCAGGGCCACGATGTTCGAGGCACTGCGTTGTGCGCCTTCGGAGGTGCTGCCGGGCAACTCGCATGCCGTGTCGCCTCCCGGCTTGGCATTGACCAGGTGCTGATCCCCGCCCACGCAGGGATACTCTCGGCGCAGGGCATCGCCGTGGCGGACATCGCAGCTGTGAGGGCCGGTGGCCTCGGCTGCGACCTGGGTGACAGCCGCCGAATCTGTGAGGCCGTCGACCAGTTGCAGGCTGACGCGTTGGGCGAACTTGCTGCCACTGGCTCGATCGCCGATCGGGTGGAGGTGACCGTGGCGGTCCGCGGTCATCGATGGGATCGGACAATTCAGGTGTCGCTTGACGATTCCGAGGTCATGGATCGAGCCTACCGAGCCGCCTGCCTGAGCCGGTTCGGCTTTGAGATTGACGGTCCGCTGATCGCGGATTCGGTCGAAGTGCGGGCCGTCGCCGAGTCGGCCAGATCGTGGCCCACTGCGGTGAATGAACGCGGCGCCAGTGCCGGTTCAAGTCGCATGTGGACCGAAGGCGTTTGGCGAGACGTGCCGATTCTGTCAACGCATCCAGCGGAACCAATCGATGGCCCCGCTGTGATTCTGCAGCCCGGCTCCACCACGGTGGTTGAGACCGGATGGCGGGCGGTCCGATCTTCGGAGGGCGGAGTGCTGCTCTCAAGACAGAACGCGCCGCGGCGGCGTGGATTCGACGCGAGCAGCCCCGCTGACATTGAGGTGGCCAACCGGAGGTTTCTGGCAATCTGCCGGGAGATGGGCACCGTGCTGCAGCACACTGCAAGCAGCGTCAATGTCAAGGAGCGGCGTGATTACTCCTGCGCGGTATTCGATTCGGAGGGCAGGCTCGTGGCGAACGGCCCTCACATGCCGGTCCACCTTGGGTCGATGGGCGCGAGCGTTCGCCGCGTTCTGGATGTCCATGGGTCCACCATGGCGGCGGGGGACGCGTACGTCGACAGTGACCCTGCACATGGAGGGACGCACCTGCCCGATCTGACCGTGATATCCCCCGTGTTCCACGACGCGCGGTGTGTGCACCTCGTCGCGAGCCGGGCGCACCACGCTGACATTGGAGGAACGAGCCCGGGATCAATGCCAGGAGACTCCACCTCGATTGAGGAGGAAGGGATCGTCTTCGACGCCGAGCCGCTTGTTCGTGGCGGTGTCCTGCTGGAGGGACCGCTTCGAGAAAAGCTGACGTTCGGCGCGTGGCCAGCGCGGCAACCTGACGTCAATGTCGACGATCTCCGAGCCCAGATTGGTGCCAACACGCGGGGCATGGCGCTGCTCGATGCAATGCGTGCAGACCTTGGACAGAAGGGGTTGGCCTCAGCGATGGAAGCCGTGCGTCGAAATGCATCGGAGTGCGTTCGTCAAACATTGCGGCATTGCGCTGGCGGCAAGTTTGAGGCATCGATGGATGATGGTGGCATGGTACGCGTAAGCGTTGAACCGACGGCTGAACGCACAATCATCGACTTTGCGGGCACCAGCGATCAGCGACCAGGGAACACGAATGCGCCCCTGGCGATCACTCGCGCCGCAGTGCTGTACGTTGTGCGGTGCCTGGTAGACGATGACATCCCGCTCAACGACGGGTGTCTTGAGCCGATCGACTTGATTGTTCCCGACGGTTGCATGCTTGCTCCAGCCGCAGGCGCAGCGGTGGTCGGCGGCAATGTGGAGACCAGCCAGATCATTGTTGATGCGTTGCTCGGGGCCTTCGGTGTGCAGGCGGCGTCGCAGGGGACAATGAACAACCTGACGTTTGGTGATGCGCGGCTTCAATACTACGAAACGATCTGTGGAGGGTCTGGCGCGGGGATCTGGCGTGGTGCACCCTTCGCCGGGGCATCCGCGGTGCACACGCACATGACAAACAGCCTGCTGACAGATCCCGAGGTGCTCGAAGAACGATTCCCCGTCCGGGTCGAGCGATTTGGGCTGCGTCCGCGATCGGGTGGATCCGGCCGGTTCTCCGGCGGGGCGGGGGCCATTCGGACGCTTCGGTTTCTGGCCCCCATGCAGGCCTCACTGCTCTCGGGAAGGCGGACAAGGGCCCCTCACGGGATCGCGGGTGGCGGTCCGGGGGCTGTCGGAATCCAGACGATCATCCGGCATGGAGGAGGTGTGCAGGAGCTTCCCGGCTGTTTCCGGGCGCAGGTCGACCGGGGCGATGTTCTTCACATCGAGACGCCCGGCGGCGGAGGGTATCTGGCGGAGTGAATGCACAGCCGCCGGCTCCTGAGGAACCGGCGGCTGGGGTATGTGACTGAGTTGGCTGATTCGGCTCAGCCGCCGCAACCGAACTCGGAGATGGTCGCCAGCAGATCATCGACGTCATACTGGCTTCCAAAGCCGTTGATGACCTCCAGGATGTCATCGACATCGACATCGCCGTCGCCGTCGAGGTCGAATTCACAGCCGGTCTCGCACTCGTCCGGAACGCCATTGCCATTGGCGTCCTGGCTGGAGCCGTTGGCGATGTCGCATGCATCCGGATTGCCATTCAAGTTGCAGTCGAGCTCACCGTTGTAGGAGACGGTCCCTGAAGCCGTGTCCTGCCACGTCTCATTGAGCCCGTCGCGGCCCTGGAACAGTGCTTCGAAGAGGATCTCCGAGGAGTGCTCCATCGTCGTGAGCCTGGCGATCAGCACCCCGTTGCGTGCTGTGCAGTCGCTGTCGGTGAACGCCACGCTCTGGCCCTGTGCATCCGTCGGCAGGCAGAACCACGTGCCGTTGCCAGCGCTGAGCGCGCCTCCGGCCTCGAAGTCCGTCCAATCGATGCCGATGTTGTTGAGGGCATTCTCACCATACGGATTGCCCGAAGAGTCCAAACTGCCGATCGTGACGCGGCTGTCCCACTCAAGATCGGGAGCGAGCGGGTAGAAGTCGGGATTGACTTCCTGACTCGTCGGTCCGCCGTACCCGTCCTGATAGAAACTCGTCGACGAAGCGACCGTCTTCTGCTGCAGGCTGTTGCCTGCGACGGCGTCAAGTCGCCAACCGGTCGGGAGCTCTGCATAGACGTCGACCGTGTAACAGGCTTCGCCGGTGGAGATCAGGTCGGTTCCGACGACTTTCCATCGAACCGTGAGGTCGCCGGAGCCACATGGGCTTCCCGAGCAGTCGGTGCCGTCACCGAGATAGGTGCCGCCCGCAGCGGTGCAGTCACTTGCGGTGTACTCGGCGCAGCTCACGCCGACGCAGCATCCGCCGGTCGGGTCCGGAGCGCACGGATCGCCAGCGCAATCGGTGTCATCGCCGAGATAGGTTCCGGTGCAATTGGCCTCGGTGGAGACCGAGCAGGAAGTGCCGACACAGCAGCCGCCCGTCGGGTCGGGGTCTGCGCAATTGACGGTTCCGCATGTCTGATCGGGCTGCCACTGGCCGCCAGCGTTTGCGCATGAGGTTTCGTTGACGGTGTAGCAGCTGCCACCAAGGCAACACACGCCGCCATTGCCGCTGCCGTCCCATGGGTTCAGCGTATTGAGGAAAGATGATCCGGTGCCGGCGGGATCGAGGTAGTCATCAAGACCCGACCAGGACAGGCTGAGCTTCCCGTACACGTCATCATCGTCGTTGGTGCAGTAGGACCATCCGCCATACAACTGACCGACGATCTGGTGGCTCGCGTTGTAGAGAGGCGACCCGGAGGAACCTGGAGCCGTTCGCCCCTCACCCCAGTTGACACCCCACATCGATCCGCTGCTGTAAGTCGTATCGACCGAGGAAATTCGCTTCTCGGCCGTCTCGGGATGGTGGATGCCAACGCCGTGCGTGGGGGTTGACGATGACCGATTCCAGCCGGAGAAGGTCAACTCCCATGCGTCATTGATGCTGCCGGTGAGGCGAACGAGGCAGTAGTCGCTGCTGCTGCCACTGACGAGGTACTGGGAACCAGATGTCGACTGGTTGTAGTTTCCATTGCCGTTGTTGCCACTGCTGTTCCCTTCGCGGCAATAACTGTTCTGGTGATTCCAGTACACCACGACCGACTGGTCATTGCCCGTATTGATGCCGCAGTGGTCGGCGGTCAGGAAGTAGGGTGTCTGGTCCTCATTGGTGTTGTTGATGAGCGCGCCGGTGCAGGTCCACCAGCCACTGACGGTATACACACCGACTGACGGAATCTCGTCCCACCAGTCGTCGCCCAGTGGGCACACGACGTCGACGTTGCAACTCTCGGACGCCCCTCGGGTGGGCGGAGCGCCCAACCCGCGGTAGCCCTCGTTGATGGCCGTCAACTCGATGTTCTGCTGGAGCGACGCGCGATCGGCGAGGTCGACGCTGATCTCGATGACCACTTCTTCGCCGTGCAATACTCTGGTCCAGTACTCGCCACTGGGGGGGTTATCGTCGCTGCCCATCTGCTCGGTGATATCGAGGCCGTCGAACGAGTAGATCGAGAAGTCGGCCGAGGGCGGCAGCTCGAACCGGCCGAAGCCGAAGTTGATGTGAGCGGCGCCCGGCGAGAGCACCCGGAGTCGCCACATGAGGCGATCGTCGCCGATCAGCTCCCATGTGCCAGCATTGGCGGGTGTCAGGGACACTGAGTTTGGAACGGCGATGCGTGCGGGGAGCCCGTTCAATGCTCGCTCGGCGTCTTCAATCTCGAGCCGGCCGTAATTCGGGCCCGGCATCTCGATGAGCTCGACGACATCGATCGGCAGGTGACCTTGAGAGAGGCCCCAGGTCGAGGCCTGGGCGGCGGTGGCACCCGCAAGGCCGATGACCACAGCCACCGTCCTGAGGGACGCAAACGATCGTTGACGCATTGATGTACTCCTCTATGCGGGCCGCTGAACCTCATGGATACCCCATGAGCGGCCCATGTCAACCATTTGTCCGTGGCGGGGGGCGATCGGTTCCACTGGCAGTGGCGGAATCCGGGGGAACCGGGGGGTTGCAGGGCCTGATCTGGCACCGCGGCATGAATAGTGCAGGGACCATGCGGGCCCTGTTTGAGCGTTGGCGGTTCAGCCGCCGCATCCGAACTCCGCAAGCAGGGCCAGAAGTTCGTCGACGTCATACTGGCTGCCGAATCCGCCGATCAGTTCCAACAGGTCGTTGACGTCTGTCGTGCCGTCGCCATTCAGATCCCACTGGCATCCGCTCTCGCACTCATCTGGAATGCCGTTGCCGTTGTCGTCGTCGCTGTCGCCGCTTGCGATGTCGCAGGCGTCCGGATTGAGATTCCCGTTGCAGTCCTGCTCACCCTGATAGGAGATGAAGGCGCTGGCGGTGTCCTGCCACACGATGTTGTCGTCATCCCGGCCCTGAAAGAGGGCTTCGACGAGGACCTCGGCTGCGTGATCCATGGTCGTGAGTCGCGCAATGAACACGCCGGTTCGGTTCTCGCACATGTTGTCGGTGAAGGGTGCGGTTTCGCCCTGGAGGTCGGTCGGCAGGCAGAACCACGTGCCGTCGTTGGCGGAGAGATCACCGCCCGACTCAAATGTGGTCCAGTCGATGCCGATGTCATTGAGCGCGTTTTCCTCATAGGGCGTGCCGGAGGAGTCGAGGCATCCGATGGTGACGCGACTGTCCCACTGAAGGTCGGGGACAAGGGGGAAGAGGTCAGGATTGATGTCAGTGGATGTGGGGCCGCCGTAACTGCTTTGATAGAACGATGTCGTGGAGGAGATTGTCTTCTGCTGCAGTGAGTTGCCGGCAACGGCGTCGAGTCTCCAGTCCTCCGGGATATCGGCAAAGACGTCGAAGGTGTAGCAGGCCTCGCCAGTTGAAAGGAGATTGGTGCCGATGACTTTCCACCGAATGTCGAGGTACGCGCCGCCACCGGTATCGCACGGATTGTCCGTGCAGTCAGAGTCGTCTCCGAGGTAGTTGCCTCCGGTGAGCAGGCAGTCTGATTCGGTCGATACGGTGCACTCGCCGCCGAGGCAGCAGGCCCCGACAATCGGCTCCCCGCAGGGGTTGCCGAGGCAGTCGGTGCCGTCTCCGAGATACATCCCACCGTTCAGCGCGCAGTCAGCTGCGGTTCGAACTTCGCAGGAGATACCGAGGCAACAGCCACCAGTCGGATCAGACGTGCCGCTGTAAGTGAGGTTGAGCGTTCCAGTACCCGTTGCAGCCTTCCACCCGCCGAGTCGGATCCAGTAGGTCTGAGCGCTGGTCACCGCGATGCCCGGAATCTGGCTGTAGTACTCTTGGCAGGAGACGTCATCCGGGCCGTCTCCATTGCAGGCAATCTGGGTGAGATTGTCGCAGGAGTCACCTTGATAGAGGACCATGGACGTGTCGTAGGACGATGGATCACACGTGTCGAGGTCGATCGTCCCGTCGCCCGGAGATTGCCACTTGAACCAACGGTCCGGGCTGTCATCCCAATCTAGGAAGGTGTTGGAGCATTGACTCTCGTCGGGGGCTCCGAACCCGCTGTCTGTTGCGGTCGTCGTCTCAAATGCATTGGCACCCACGACGGCCAGCTGCGCCGCGTTGCAGGTGTCCCCATTGAATGGATCGCAGGGGTTACCCGCACAGGAGACGAAGTCACCCAGGTACGTGCCGCCGATCGACTGGCATTCCTGTTCTGTGACGTACGTGCAGGTCTCGGCGAAGCAGCATGCCCCTTTTGCTGCGCCCGATCCGCCGGGGACCAGTGTGTCGATTCCTGTTGGATCGGTATTGAGCGGGTCGAGATAGGCCGACAGTGCGGACCACGCCCCCGCAAAGCCGCGGCCGTAGTAGTCATCGTCATCATTCCAGCAGTACGAGTTGCCGCAGCAGAGTTGCCCGATGGCCCGATGGTCGCCTCCGAAGAGCGGAGATCCGCTTGATCCAGGCGCGGTGCGGCCGGTGTTCCAGTTGACCCTCCAGTATCTGCCGTCGGCAGTCGTGGTGTCCGGGAAACTAATTCGTTTTTCGGCGCACTCAGGATGGTGGATGCCAGCCCCGTTGCTGGCGGTGGTTGCTCTGGACCAACCGGCAAAGGTGACGCCCCACTCCGCGTCCGGGCTTGCGGCCAGATCGACGATGGTGGTGTCGTAGTAACTGTTCCCCGCCAGATACGTCGCACCACTGGTGTACTGCGAATAACTCCCGTCGCCACTTCCGCCACTGTCTCCGCTTCCGGGCGTGCGGCAGAATGAGTTCTCATGATTCCAGTAGACGACCACCGTCTGGTCATTGCTCGTGCCGATGCCGCAGTGATTGGCCGTCAAGAAGAGCGGTCGCTGATCTCCTGCCGTGTTGTTCACCATGAAACCGGAGCAGGTCCAGTAGCCCTCGACGGTGTACACGCCGACCGAAGCGATCTCATCCCGCCAGGCGTCTCCCTCGCTGCAGGCGACGTCGATGTTGCAGGACTCGGAGCTGCCTCGCGAGGAGCCGCTTGCGAAACCTCGATACCCGACGTTGATGGAGGAGAGCAGCACCCCCGACTCGAACGCGGCGCGGTCCGAGGGGGCGAGCGTCGCTTCGATGACAACTTCGCCACCTTGGATGACGCGGGTCCAGATGCCGCCATCCGCGTTGGCATCGTCCATGGTCAGCGGGCCGAGGACGTCGCTGCCGTCAAGGCTGTACATGTGGACCGAAGCGGTTCGAGGAAGCTCGAAGTGCGTGAATCCGAAATTGAGGTGCGCCGAGCCTTCAGAAAAGACTCGGAGCCGCCACAGGAGGTCGCCCTCAGGGAGCCACTCCCAGGTGCCCTCGTGTGCCGGATCGACTGCGACGGCATGGGGTTCTGCGAAGAGGAGCGGGAGCCCCTGCTCGCTGCGGCGGGCATCCTGGGCTGCGATGGCTCCATAGTCGGGGCCGGGGAGTTCAATCATCTGGATGGCGTGGAGTGGGAGGTGTCCCGAGCGGAGGCCATACGGCAGCGCGGCCGAGGCGGTGCCGCAGCACGTCACGGTTCCGACGACCAGACAGGCCGCAGAAGCGACCATTCTCGTTGGTGTCATCCTCGATCTCTCCTCGAGTACCCACCCCGCAACCCTCGACCAATCCTACTCGGGATTGGCGGGGCCCATGCTCAGGGTTCGCCTCGCTGCAATCCAAGGATGCCACCAAGCCCCTGAATTGCGAAGAAGATTCGCCCTCTCGGCCCACTCAGGAGTCCTCGTAAGCCGTACAGGGTGGCCAAGCGGCAAAGGCGGGCGAGGGGGTCAACGAGCGTGAACCCGGCGGCGAGCACAGCCCTCGACCGGCGGTCGGGGGGCATGGTCGAGCCTGCCAGAGGGCATCGCGGGTTGCACTCGCGGTCCTGAGCGTTCGCAGGGCCAGAGGAGGGGGGGTGGTGCGCCGTTCGTCGATTTCGGCATGGTCTGAGCGATGTTGGTGGGTGTCCAGCACTGTGCGGCCAGCGTCGATTTCGGCGTGGTTTGAGCGATGTTGGTGGGTGTCCAGCATTGTGGCCGCCGCTGTGCGGGCAGCGTCGATTTCGGCATGGTTTGAGCGATGTTGGTGGGTGTCCAGCATTGGGAGGTTGGTGGGTGTCCAGCATTGTGGCCGCTGCGGGGGTGTGGCCCGGTCGTCAGGTGCATTAGCCTGTGAGGCATGAACGCGGTGAGGGTCACAGAGGCGGAGCTCCAGTTGGCGACCAAGGCTGCAGCAGCTGCCGAGGCGGTCCTGCGATCATGCAGCCATCAGATCAATGCCCAGGCCGGTCGAGACATCAAGGCGCAGGCCGACCTCGATGCCGAGGCAGCCATCCTTGAGATCCTCCGCACAAGTGACCTGCCAGTGCTCTCGGAGGAGCAAGGCGCAGACGCTCGCTTCACGCTCGAAGAGGACGGTTGGATCATCGATCCCCTTGACGGCACGATGAACTTCATCCGCGGCATTCCCGTGGCGTGCACGTGCATCGCGCTCTGGCGGGCCGGACGGCCGGCGCTTGGTGTGATACACGAGCACGGCCGCCATGCCCATTGGGTGGGAGGTGCCAGCATCCCCACAACGTGCAATGGAAGGCCGTGCGCCATCGGGTCTGCCGGCACTCCCGCCGAGGCCGTCTTGGCGACCGGCTTTCCCCGCGGCCTTGACTTCAGCGCAGCGGCCATGGCGAACTACACCGCTCGCATGTCTGCCTTCAAGAAGGTCAGGATGATCGGCTGCGCCGGGCTCTCGCTGGCTTGGACGGCCGGGGGCCACATGGACCTCTACCTTGAGGATGGCATCTACCTGTGGGACGTCGCAGCGGGGTTGGCGCTTGTCGAAGGCGCGGGGGGATCCTCGCACCTCACCAGCGTCGGTCCACACTGGCAAACGGACGTTGTGGCTGGCGTGCCGGCACTGGTCGACCATGCGCGAGCCGGGGGCGTCGGCACTTGAACGATGCGGGCTGCGCCTCTCAGCGGCCTGCCGCTCGCATGGCCGATCGGGCGCGGGCACGACCGAGCAGTTGCTCCAACTTGCCGAACGTCTCGCGATCGAGCGTCCGCTGATCGACGGTGCCGTACTTCAGCCGGGTCAGCTGCTTCATCGCCGCATCCAGCTCCGGGCGATGATCGCCAGACCGCCGTGACGCCGCAAGCAGCGGCTCAACGCCGTCGACCTCCAGCAGGAGCATGAGATTCGTGCGCCGGATCTGCTCCATCTGTGTTTGGTGGGGGGACTGTATCTTCGCAATCGCCTCGGACCTGTCCGGATAGGTGTCAAGGCAGTGCCTCAGCGCCCGCTCCATCCGCGAGGCGCGAAACTGGTCCGGGAACGCGGTATGCATCGCGGATCGATGAAACACACTTCCACGTTCGTCACCAAGCGCCTCGGTGATGGTGCGCAGATGTCGCAGCGAGCAGTCCCGGACATCTCGGCGGGCCTGCAGGGTCGCGGCAAGGACATCCACCCGCGATGACGCATTCGGAGCGGCGGCCTCGTCATTCACCAGCCGAGTGCGGCGAGCCAGCGCCGTATCCACATCACGCCGCCACGCGTCCAGCGCTGGCGCGATCGCCCGCGCTTCATCGGGCGACATTGGAGGTTGCATTCGTCTCGAGACGACGTCCAGGTCCAGATGTTCGCCGCCAATATGGCCGTGCCTCAGCAGCCGCCTGCGGTCGAAGTCAAGTTGCAGGGCGTCCCAGCGATCCTGCTGGCTGCGCGTGAGGAGCAGATGCACGTCTCGCTCAAACTGGTCGGTGAGTTCCGCAGCGTCCGCGTCAAACTGCCGCTTGCTTCGGTTGACGTGTTCCGAGTCTCGATCCATGGAAAAACACATGGCGGCACTGGCCTTGTGTGTTGCACGAAGGAGACGCTCCCTGGATGCCTTGACAACCTCAAGTTGCTGCTGCAACTCCCCGGAGTCGGTACTGCCCACGGACGCAAGCCCTGCCTCGATCTCGCGGAGCGCTCGCGTCGCGGCGGCCGACGCTCGCGCCGCTGACCGGTAGTCGGCGCGGGCCTGCTGCCACTCCGGGTCAAGAGACGACTCGTCGCGATGCAGCGAAATGCTGTAGCCGTCGACGAGTCTCTCCCACTGAGCTCCGAAGTCCTCGATCAGTTGCAGCACGATCTGCTGTTCATCGGCGTGGTCCAGATCCAAGGCCTCGATGATGATCGCCGCATCTGCGACCATGTACGGGGGCGCATGCTCAAGCGTGCCCTCAAACTGGGCTGCCGCCATCGAGGTGAGGGCGAGCGCAGTGGCCGATGCGAACTTCATTCCGGCGAGTATAGAGCCGCCCGGGGTTGTCCGCGGCACGAGAAAGCACTTGACTCCGCACGCTCGTCCGGTAGGTTGAGACTGGTGCCGCGTCACGGGGGCGCGGGGCCGAGGGGAGTTGGCCGATGCGGCTTGCACAATCCAATGGCGGGGCGTGGCCTGCGTGGGCCGAAGTGACGCGAATCGGCGATGCGCTGCGTGTTCGATGCCTTCCCTGCAACCTCGTCGAGCCCGAGCGGATTCAATGCCTTCATCGGTTGATGCAGCGCGAGATCGGTCAGGGGATCCAACGCATCGAGCTTGATCTCACCCGCAGTGAGGCCGCCGACACCAAACTCGTGGCCCTGCTCGTGCTGGCGCATCGCCGCGCCCGCAGGGCTGGCGTCGAGTTCCGGGTCGAAGCTTCCGACCAGATCCACACGCTCGCTGCGTTGTGCCGCTGCCCCGAACTCCTGCATCAACCCGGCGGGTAGTGCAGCTCCTGTCGCAGCAACGGCTTACGGCCGATGGGACTTGGAGTGTTCGTTCACGCCACGAGATGCATCGCCCGCCGGATCGGTGTGCGGGCAGGTAGGGTGCGTTGACTGGCCATGCGAGTTGTCATTGTTGCCAATCCGGTATCGGGTCGCGGCCGTGCC
Source organism: Phycisphaerales bacterium (assembly GCA_030749435.1). Classification (GTDB taxonomy): domain Bacteria; phylum Planctomycetota; class Phycisphaerae; order Phycisphaerales; family SM1A02; genus UBA12567. The sequence continues at coordinate 38,003 of JASMKH010000017.1, read as the reverse complement.
CGCAATCGCGCCGCTGTGCTGGCAGCGTTGCTGGAGGCACGCGGGCATGAGCCCGTGCTGGTGGCGAGCGAACCGCGCGATGCGTCCGAATGGCTTTCATCCTGCCTCGGTGGCGCGGATGTGGTCGCCGCGGTTGGGGGTGACGGGACCGTGCGTTCCATGGCGAGCGTTCTGGCTGCTGCTGGCGTGCCGCTGGTCCACGTGCCCCAGGGCAACGAGAATCTGTTCGCACGCTCGCAAGGCATGGGCCGCAGACTCACCGACACGATCGCGTTGATCGAGAACGGCGAACCTCACCGTATCGACATGGCCGAAGCCAACGGATCCGCCATGCTGCTGATGGCCTCGATCGGGTTCGATGCCGAGGTTGTCGCAGATGTGGCTGCAAGGAGGCGGGACCGGGTGTCGAATTGGCGCTACCTTCGGGCCGCGTTCGGGACCCTCCGAAGGTGGACACCGCCCGAACTCACCGTATCGGTGGACGGCGATCAGATCGTGTCAGCCAGACCCGGGTGGGTGGTGGTCTCCAATGCCCGGGAGTATGGCGGCCGGCTTGACCCCGCCCCAATGGCTGTGATGGATGATCGGAGACTCGACGTGACGTTCTTCCCCGCGTCCTCAGCGACTCAGATCGTCCGTTGGCTCATCCGATGCAGGATGGGCTGGCAGGTGGGGGCGGCTGGGTTCGTGCACCGAACGGCAGGCAGCGAGGTCGAAATCCGCTCGCCGGATCCCGTGCGATGGCAACTCGATGGCGACCCCCCGCCAGCGGGCGGCCCTGAAGCGGTGCAAGGCCTTCGCGTGCGTCTTGCCTCCCGGCAACTGACCGTTCTGCGGGCACCTGCCCGAGCGGCCGCCGGCGTTTCCGTGCCTGCTCCCTCGAGGAATCCCGCCTCGCTGCAGTGAGGGAGACCCAGATCGGGGCCTGTAAGCCGCTCCCAGGGCACGTCTTGCGGTCTGATCGGGATTGCGGCAGGGGAATCTGTTGAATCTCGGCCCATAGGGGGTAGGGTGGCGAGGGATTCCACGAATTGAAGCGGAGCGGTATGCCATGCGAATTGAATTGATCCGACCAGCGGCGGTGGTGCTTGCAATCTCGGGCTTGGCTGCGGCCGGGCCGACCTTCGATGAACCTCCAGGTGGCGACGCTGGGACCAGCCGCGAAGACGCCAAGGATGTCAAGACCGACTCCGGCGAGGGCGAGGTGGGAGTCATACGCGGCTCGCTGACCGGTACCTCGGCACTGGCAGGTGGCTATGGCGACTATCAGGACGTCTATCGCATCTACATTGCCGACCCGACCGTGTTTCGAGCGGAGACGTTTGGAGATATCAACGGAACGCATCCCTTGAGTGACCCGATGCTGTATCTCTTCAACGAAGCTGGCCAAGGCATCATGGCCAACAACAACGTGCATACGCAGACCGGAATGTCGAAACTGGTGAACCAGGACGCCAGCGGCCAGCAGATCTTTACCGAGGCTGGCATCTACTACCTCGCCATCACATCCGCACCGAGCGAGGCCCTCGCAGATATCGGTGGCGACTTGATTCCGATTTTCGAGATGGGCCTTGATGGCAATGACACAGGGCTCGTTCTGCCGCGAGCCGACGCCGCCCAGTACCCGTGGGTTGACTGGACGTTCCCGAACTTCGAGAACTACGGCATGTACGAGATCGGTTTGCAGGGCGTGGAGTCGATGCCCATCCCGGCCCCGGCTGCAATGGCGCTGCTGGGCGTTGCTGCTATGGGGAGCCGCCGTCGCCGGAGCTGATCTCGGCGGGTGGTTCGGCGAGCCGCTCATGATGCGCCGCTGTCGCCTCGTCGCCCGAGGCAGAGGCAATCCGGCCGAGTTGGGCGTGACACTTGCGCGCCTGTGGGCTTCGTGCCCCTGCGATGTCGGTCACTGAGTGCAGCGCCCGTTCCGTTCGTGCTTTGGCCTCACGCAGTCGCCCCTGCTCAATCAGCAACAGGCCATGGAGCCGGTCAACTGCGGCCGCCGACGCACCCCCTGATGGCGATCCGGACTCTTCGGCGAGCAGATGGGCTGCGTGTTCATGATCGCCTCGCAGCAGATTCAATTCGATTTCGATGAGTCGCTCATCGCGTCGGGAGGGGTGGTTATCGTCCAGTCGACCGGCACGCAGTTCCCTGGCACCTCGGAGATGGTGCGCCGAGGCCTCTGGTTTGTTCATCAGGATGGAGAGCCGCGCGAGGGCGGCTTCGGTGTTGGCTGTGCTGATGGCGTTGCCTTGAATCTCCTTGATGGCACGCGCCTTCAATAGCATCTCGTGCGCGGCGTCCAGTTGATTCAGCCGAGCGAGGCAGTCTCCGATGTTGTGGCTCAGCGCCGCAATACGCCAATCTCGGCTCGGATCGTCGGACTCCGACTCGAAAATGATGATTGCCTCTCGGAGGAGCGGAAGTGCTCGCTCGGGTCGATTCGTCACGTGTCCCACGGCCATGCCGTTGAGGATGTTGCTCAGCGCAATACGTCTTCGGCTGGTTTCGGCGTCCGTCGTCGCTTCTACGAGCAGCTCGCGGTGGCGGCTGAGCGCCACGTCGAGCAGTGCGTCGGCTTCGGCGGTCTCACCGAGCCTGCGAAGCGAGGCCGCCAAGTGGTGCATGGTCTCCGCGGTGGCTTCACTTCTCGGCTCGACCTGCTTGCGGTGCCTGAGCGAACCCTCGTAGTCGGCAACGGCTGCGGCGTAGTCGGCACGCTTGTAATGCATGCGGCCCCGGTTGTGAAGCAGTCTGCCAGCGATTGCAGAGGCATTGGCGGGATCGAGATCGATGGCCGCGGCGGCACGTTCGAAGGTCCTGGCGGCTTCGGCGAGTCGTCCGCTGCTGACGAGGTTCTGTGCGAGGTCCAACCGGACCGCTGCGGCGACCGCGGGATAGTCGGACAGGTCGGAGTCGACGACTTCGATCCACCGCTCCATCATCTCTCGAACGCTCGACGCAGCCAGTGCCTGGTCCAGATTCTCCGCATCGGCGGCCCCAATCGCCTTGGAGACCATGCCAACGGTGCCCATCAGCCGCTGGTTGGCCTGGGCCTCGCGATTCCACGCTACGAACATGGTGATTCCAAAGATCACCAGTGTGGTGAGGCCGACGGCCACCACGCTGACCGGGAGCCAGTGCCGGCGAAGGAACTTGCGAGCGACGTACCACGCATCGTCGCGGCGTGCTTCGATCGGCTCGTTGTTGAGCCAGCGTCGCAGATCTCGTGCCAGATCTGCGGGGCTCTGGTATCGCCGATCGGGGTCGCGGTCAATCGCCCGCAGGAGCATGGTCTCCAGATCGCGATCGAGTGTGGGGTCGATCGACCGCGGGAGCGTGGGTGTGGATTCCGCGATCGCGCGGATGACATCAGCGATCGAACCCTCGAGAACGAAGGGCCGAGCGTTCAACAACGCTTCATAGAGAATCACACCAAGTGCAAACACGTCCGTGCGGACGTCGATGCGGTCGGGATCTCCCGAGACCTGCTCTGGCGAGGCGTAGGCGAAGGTCCCCATGAACTCGCCCGCCGTCGTGACCTCGATGCGGGATGAATCCCACTGAGAGTCGTCGACGGGTTTGGCGAGTCCAAAGTCCAGCACGTGAGGATGCCCGTCGGCATCGACCAGGATGTTGTCCGGTTTGAGATCGCGGTGGATGATGCCCCGCTGATGGGCGGCGACGACGGCGTCGCATGTGTTGGCAACCAGGGCCGCGATGAAGCGCTCCTTCTGATCACGATCCTCCGGCGCATGGCGATCGAGCCAGGCGTCCATGGTTTCACCGTCGACATACTCCATCGCCAGCCAGGCGCGGCCGTCCGGTGTCGTGCCGCTGTCATAGACCGTGACGATCCCGGGATGCTTGAGCGAGGCGACCATTTCAACTTCACGCTCGAATCGAATCAACTGTCGATCCGATGCGAACGCGCCTCGGAGAAGCACCTTGAGCGCAACACGTCGCCTGGTGGCCATCTGCACTGCAAGGAAGACGGCGCCTTGCGCGCCGCGGCTGATTTCACTCTTGATCTCATAGCCGGCGGCTTCAGGTGCTGCGACGATAGATTTGTCGCCAAAGACGCCGGCGCGGTGCGCCTCGGCGAACTCATCCAGAAAGCGATCCTCCGAAGATCGTCCTGGCGCGGACCCCACTGTGGCATCGGCATCGGTGTGTGCTGTACGAAGTCTCTCGATTTCAGCGGCGACCGACCCATCATCTTCTTCCTTGAGCCAACGCATGACGTCCGCGGCAACGGTGCCGTCTCGCGCGATGGCGCGAAGTTCATCGACTGTGGGTCTTCGCGGCGTGGGGGCCGGGCTCACAGCCCGTCCTCGTCGAACGCCGCCTCCAGTGTCTGGACTGCGTCGCGAAGTTTCGCTGTGACCCGACTCTTCGCGAGGTACACGTCATTCTCGGTCATCTCAAGTTCGGAAGCGATGTCTGTGACCGAACGCCGGTGGAAGACGATCATCTCGAAGGCGCGGATCGTGCGATCCGCCATCTTGGATCTGGACTGGAGCTCGCGGAGCGCCTCGCGGAGGATGACCTGCCTCCGTTCAGTGGACCAGAGGTCCTCCAGTTCGGCCTCGGTCGGCATCGTGACCAGCGCGGACTCGCCGCGATACTCCTTGCGGACACCGCGTTTTCGATGTGCGTCTGCGATCTTGGTGCGGGCGATCGCCAGAATCCAGGATCGCATTCGGCCTCGATTGCGGTCGTATCTCCCGTCGCGGTACTCGGAGAGCACCCGCAGCATCGTCTCCTGAGAGACGTCCTGCGCGTCCTGGTCGCTCAGACCGAGCCGATGGGCCAACCCCGTGATGATGGGGCGATAGCGGCCATCGAGCAAGGCCCACGCGGCATCGCCATCATCGGCGTTGAGTCCGTTGAGCAGGGCGGTGGTGGTATGGGTGACATCCAACATGATCCGAGGCCCAAGGTACCCGAGACAGTGCGTCAGAGCACACCCTCAGCGATGGGATATGAGCCCAGAACCCTCAGGAGGACACAGTGATCAGATGCCTGGTCGATGGCCCTGGCCATGTGGGATTCGTCGCGATGCGCGTCGGCATCGATGAAAAAGGTGTACTCCCAGTTCACCCGTCCGCTGGGTCGTTTGTCGATGTGACTCAGGTTGATGCCCGCTTCTCGGAACACCGCCAGTACGTCAACAAGCGCGCCCGGAGCGTGTTTCGTCACGAACATGATGGAGGTTCGGTCAAGGCCGGTCGGTTCGGGGCGTTGCCTTCCCAGCACCAGGAAACGCGTGACATTGTCGGGCTTGTCTCCAACGCGTTCAGCAACCACGTTCACGTTGTAGATCGATGCTGCGAGCCGCGATCCAATGGCTGCGGTTCCGTGCTCCTTTGAGGCAACTTCCACACCGGCGGCAGACGACGCGGTTGGGAACAACTCGGCCCCCGGGAAGTGCCGCTGGAGCCACTTGCGGCACTGGCCAAGAACCTGAGGTTTCGAGCCGATACGCGAGATATCCTCGCGGCTGCAGTTGGCCAGCAGACAGTGGGACACCTCAATGAGCGACTCGGCGCATACCCCAACTTCGTACTCCACAAAGGCATCGAGCGTATCGGTAATGCCTCCGACGATGGAGTTCTCCCACGGCACCAGACCGTAGTGTGCGGTGCCTGCAATGACCTCGCGAAACACAGCGTCAATGTCCTGGGACTCGGCAACCTCAACCGAACTTCCGAAGTGGCGGGTCGCGGCGACGTGGCTGAATGATCCGGGCGGCCCGAGGTAGGAGATTCGAAGACCTTGCTCAAGGCCGAAACTCCCCGACATGAGCTCACGCCAGATGGCCTCAAGGGTTCTGCCCGACAAGGGGCCCGGGTTCATCGACCGGATCCGGTCGATGACCGCCCGCTCTCGGTGCGGGGCATAGACGGGCGTGTCGTCCCCTCGCTTGACACGACCCACTTCCTCGACCACTTCAGCTCGCTCGCTGAGCAGTTTGACCAGGGCGGCGTCGAGCGTGTCGATCCGACTTCGAAGCGTTTCGAGGCTCTCAGGCTCGCTCATGGACCGGACTCCTGCGCCGGTCCGTCCGGACGGGCGAACAAGAGCATACCCATCGCTCCGGTCGCGACGAAGATGGCGAGCGCGACGAATGCCGCCTGGAATCCACCGAAGGCATCCGTCAGCCATCCTGTGAGCAGGGGCGTTACCAGACCGGAGATCGAGAAGAATGTCACCATGACGCCCGTTGCCGCTCCGGCGTTGTCTCGAAACAGGTCCGTGCAGATCGAGTAGTACGGCGCGTTGGCGGCCATTGAGAAGCCGACACCCAGCGAGATCATGAGGATGGCGATCGTCTGTGAGTGGGTGAAGATCAACGGCGCGAAGCACGCCGCCCCGAGCAGTTGGAACACCCAGATTGGCCGCACGCGGGCGGTGCGAATGCTCCCGGTCTTCACCATACGCCGGTCCGAGTACCAGCCAACGAGCGGGATGAAGACACATGCCAGACCCCAAGGGGCCGTGCTGAACCAGCCGATCGTCGTCAGATCCATGTGCCAGGTCTGCTCGAAGTAGCCCGGTATCCACGTGATACCGAACCAGAGCACGTAGCCGAATGCGAAGAAAGACCACGAGGTGGCCAGCAGCGTCGGATTGCGAAGGAGTCGCCACCATGTGAGCCGGTTCGCTGACGATGAGGATGCCGTATCTGGAGCCCGGTAGATGATCTGCAGTGCGATACCCAGTGTGGCACTGCCGATGGCGAGCACGATGAAGGCATGCCGCCAGTCAATCCAGGCAATGAGATGAGACAGCAGTGGTCCGCCCAGCAGCAATGCGGCCGGGACGCCGACCACCATGATCCCGACGCCGCGACCAGCCAGTCGAGGGGGCATCCAATCGGCGACCGCCCGATTCATCGCCGGGAAGTTGACGCCTTCGCCGAGCCCCAGCACGAAACGTGCCACGAGAAACAACGCCCAGAGTTCCGCCATCCCCAAAACAGCCATGGCTGCGGACCAGACGAAGAGCCCGATGGTCCAGATGACTCGTACACCGAAACGATCGAGAAGAACGCCGCTCAGGCCGTTCACGAACAGGGCACCCAGGGCGAAGCACGAAATCGCCAGACCGAACGATGTGTTGGTGAGGCCGAAGTCCTTCTTGATGGGCTCGATGGCGAATGAAATCACCACGCGATCCAGGTAGTTGACCAGGCACAGGACGAGTGCCAGCACGGTGACAGCCCACGCCCGCCTCGGAACCGATGGTGAGTTTGCAGCGATGGCCAGGTCTCCTTCCTCATGCCCGGATTGGCCCTCGTGGCCACGATACCCTAGCCAGCATGCAGGGATGCAGCGACGTTGGTGACGGGACCCTCGACCGGGTCTCAGACGTGGTGAGGCACGTGTGGGGGTGGGACTCGCTTCTCCCGATGCAGCGGGAGGCGATTGACGCGGCCTTGGATGGTCGAGACTCCCTCATCGTCCTTCCGACCGGTGGCGGCAAGTCGCTCTGCTACCAGGGGCCGCCGCTGGTGGCGGGAGGACTGGCGGTAGTCGTGTCCCCCCTGATTGCCCTGATGCGAGACCAGGTGGACGGTCTTCAACAGGTGGGTGCTGCTGCTGCGTGCCTGCACGGTGACATGGACAGAGGCGACCAACAGGAGGTCCTGCGGGCGGCCGGGCGGGGCTCGTTGCGGCTCCTCTACGTGACGCCCGAGCGGCTGCTCATGCCGGGATTCCTGCATGTGCTTCAGCAACTCGGACCCCGTTGGATCGCGATCGACGAGGCGCACTGCATCAGCCAGTGGGGGCATGACTTCAGGCCCGAGTATCGCCGGCTCGCAGAAGTTCGAGCTTGGCTTCCCGATGCCTCAATGCACGCGTGCACCGCGACGGCGACCACGCGGGTCCGATCCGACATTCTCACCCAACTGGGGCTTCGGGATCCTCTGGTGTTGGTCGGGAACATCGACCGCGCGAACCTCACGTACCGCGTCACACCGCGAACCGATGTCACACGCCAGGTTGTTGAGGCGCTTGCTCGCCACCCCGGTCAGGCTGCGATTGTGTACTGCGCGACTCGGAAGCAGACCGAGACCATGGCGCGGTCACTGAAGTCCGCCGGCTTCTCTGCGGCGGCATATCACGCTGGACTGGACCAGCAGAAGCGGTCTGGCGTCCAGGACGACTTTGCAGCAGAGCGTGTCGATGTCGTTGCCGCCACCGTCGCTTTCGGAATGGGCATTGACCGCTCCGATGTCCGATGCATCGTCCATGCCTCTATGCCTGACAGTCTGGAGCGATATCAGCAGGAAACCGGGCGAGCGGGTCGAGATGGACTTCCAGCCGAGTGCGTACTTCTCTTCTCGGGCGGCGATGTGGCTCGGTGGCGGAAGTTGCAAGAGCGTTCCGAGGACGAATCGCTGCTGCCGTTCCGCCGCGAGATGTTGGAGGCGATGCAGTCCTACTGCGCAACCGCGCAGTGTCGCCGCGAAACGCTTGGGCGGCACTTCGGGCAACCCCGCGCAGCCTCCGGGTGCGGGGCCTGTGATGTATGTCTTGGCGAGGTTTCCGTGATCGAAGACAGCACGACGATCGCACGGAAGATACTCTCGGCGGTCGCGCGGACAGGGCAGCGGTATGGTGCCGGGTACATCGTGGATGTACTTCGGGGAACCGGCATGGATCAGATCGTGCGGCGCGGCCACGACGAATTGTCCGTCTTCAAGTTGCTTGCGCGATTCTCGAAGGGCGAACTGACTGAACTCGTGTGGCAACTTGTGCATCTGGAGTTCCTGCGCCGCTCGTCGGGCGAATACCCGGTGCTGCATTTGACGGAGTCTGGCGTCGCGTTGATGCGAGGCGACGTGGAGGTGGCCCTGATGGCGCCGCCGAAGCGACCCGTGCGGGGGGCCGCAGGCGAGGAGGCATCGTGGGAGGGCGTGGACCGCGGTCTGTTTGAACACCTGCGGCAACTGAGGCGTGCGATGGCGGTCGAGCGTGGGGTTCCTGCCTTCGTCGTCTTCGGCGACGCCTCACTTCGAGACATGGCGGCCAGGCGCCCGAGCTCCGCCGAGGCCATGCTCGAAATCAAGGGCGTGGGTGATCGGAAGCTGGCCGAGTACGGCGCGGCCTTCCTGGAAGCGATCGCGGCCTGGGGCGAGGCTTGATCCTGTGGTGGGGATTCGCCCGGATTCTCGCTTCAAAGGGGGGAATCCGTGGCTGAACCCTTGCATCCGGTGGCATCTTGGTGTCGTATGACAGTCTGTCCTGTGGGCGAGGAGATCAGGAGGAGTTTGTGATGAATGGCCGGAGACTTGGCCTTCTGGCGGCAGCCGTATTGCTCGGCGGCGGAGCGAGCGTGATCGCAGATGCACCGGTCCTCCAGAACGGCTCGCTGCAGTTCCCGGAAGGCGTGGCCGTCCCGCGTTCACTGACGCCGATCGAAGCCTCATGGATTGAGCGGTATCCGCTCGGAGCGGGCCGCATCGCGACCCCTCCACCCGTCGGGCCGGTTCGCGCCGCCAGTGAGTACGAGCCAATGGCCGGCATCCTGCTTGCGTGGGAGGGGGGCAGTTCTTACACAAACATCGTTCGCCAGATGGCGGTGCAGATCACGACCCTGGGTGATGCTGACGTCTTCATTGCCTGCGACAGCAACAGCGAAGCCAATACGGTGACATCGACGCTCTCCAGCTACGGCGCCGACATGAACCGGGTGCATACCGTCGTTCGAAACACGGATACGATCTGGATTCGGGACTATGGCCCGCGCTATGTCTTCGAGGGAGACTGCCGTGCCATCGTGGATCATGTCTACAACAGGCCGCGGCCCAACGACGACGATTACTCATCGTATTTCAAGAACACGGTAGGGCACGCCTACTACGAACACGATCTGGTGCACGGCGGTGGCAACTACCACTTGAACTCGATCGGCGTCGCAGCTGCCACCGAACTGATCCTGAATGAGAACCCGGGCATGAGTGAGGCGCAGATCGTTGGCGTCTGGCGCGACTATCAGAACGTCGAGACGTACATCCACGATGCGTTCCCGACCTCGGTCGACTCGACGCAGCACATCGACATGTGGATGCAGATCTTCGACGACATGTCGATCATCATCAGCGATTGGCCCAGTGACAGCGGCAGTACGCAGGATCAGATCTGTGACGGAGCCGCGGCGTTCTACCAGGCGCTCGGCTGGACCGTAGTGCGCACACCTGCCTTCGATTCCGGATGGACGCACTGGACATACACGAACATGGTGCTGTGCAATGATCTCGTGCTGCTGCCGAAGTACTCGGAGATTTCGGACACGTACGACACGCAGGCGCTCAATGCCGTCCAGGCGGCCATGCCAGATCGTCAGGTCGTTCAGATCACCTGCGACAATCTCGCGTATTCCGCAGGCGTCATGCACTGCATCTGCATGCACATGCCGGCCCACGCCGGGGGAGTGAATCCAACGACCTGCGTTCGATCACCCAGCGGCGGTCAGTTCAACCCCGGCGACATTGTTCCGGTGTCGTGGATCTCCGACGACGATGAGTTTGATGTTGTGAATGTCGACATCGAGTTGTCGGTCGACGGAGGAAACTCCTGGTCCACTGTGGCGAGCGAAACCGCCGATGATGGAGCATTCAACTGGACGGTGCCCGACGTTGCCACCGAGAACGGGCGACTCCGCGTGCTCGGCCGCGACGGTGACGGGAATGTGGGTGGAGACACCAGCGGGGTGTTCACGATCGAGGGCACTGCCGTGCCGGGTGATGTCGATGGCGACGGGGTGTGTGGCGTCAATGACATCCTGCTCATCGTTGGAGCGTGGGGCCCCTGCGCGCCTCCGTGTCCTGCGGATCTCGATGGCGACGGTGTCGTTGGCGTCGACGACATGCTTCTGGTACTCGGCTACTTCCAGGGCTGACTTCCGGATTCCACCTCACGCCTTGCGAAGGCGACCCGAGAGGACGTAGTCGAGGATCTGCACGGCCTCATCCGGGTCGCGGCAGACGGCCTGTGCCGCGGCATCGACTTCCTTGAGGGCGTGGTCGAGTTGCTCATCGTGGAGCGTGATCAGCGGCACTCCTGCGGCGACCGCCAGGCCGGCGTCAAATGCTGCGTTCCACTGCCGGTACTTCTCCCCGAAGCGTGCGATGACGAGATCCGCCGATGCAATGGCGGACCGAGTTCTGATGGCATTGATGCCAGCCCCGACTCGGTCATTCCAGAATGGAGTGGGCTGTTCGCCGAGGATGGCGGCGCCGCATGCATCGCTGTCTTCGTGAATCGTGACGGGCGAGACAAGATCCACGTCCAGATCAAGACTGTGGACGCCGCTCGCGATCGTCTCGCGCCAGGACGAGTGAATCTCTCCGGCCAGATAGACGGTGAACGGCACGCCGGTCAGTCCACGATCTCGACGATCTCAAAGGAGCGTTCTCCCTGCGGCAGATCCACTCTGATCGTCTCACCGACTTTGGCCTTGAACAGGCACTGCCCGAGGTTGGATCCGCTCGTCACTTCGAGGTAGTCCATGTCGAAGCGGCCGCTGCTCTCACCGACAAGTTTGTAGAGCTCCTCGTCTTCAGTGTCCGTGTCGCGCAACTTCACCGTACTCCCGAGGAAGACCATGCCGTCCGGTGTGTCTGCAGGATCGGCCACCACTGCGGAGGCGAGCTTCTCCTCGATCATCTTGATCTTCGCCTGGTTCATCGCCTTGTCCTCGCGGGCTGCGTGGTACTCGGCGTTCTCCTTGAGGTCACCGAGTTCACGCGCCTTGGCGATGCGCTCGGTAATCTGAGAGTCGGCCTGATGGCGACTCGCCAGTTCAGCTTCGAGCAGGTCCTTCTCTTCGGCTGTGATGTATTCCATCGGAAGGGGCTCCAAAAAAGGGTCGTCCCGGCTCAACCGGGACGCGTGGTGCCGAGTGTGGCGTCAAGGAGGCCGCTCGTCAACCCATCACCCGAGAATCGTGCTTTGGGGCGCTTCCCGGGGGGCTTTCCGGGGGGGGCTTCCGGGGGGGGCTTCCGGGGGGGCTCCGGCGGGCAGGTCCTAGTCCACCGCTCGCTCGAACTGGGAGCGGCCAGTCGTATGGCGGCCGGGGCCGGCATGCACGATGATGAAGGGCATGCGGCTCGCAGCCATCGATGTCGGAACGCAGAGCGTCAAACTCTCCGTTGCCACCCTGATGCCCGATGGGTCGATTCGGATCGTGGAAAGACGTCGAGTCCCTTCGCAGTTCCCTTCGAGCGAAGGTGGTGCTGTACTCGGCGCTACGGCCATTGCCCACGTGGTGGAATGTGTCGCCGAGGCGTGTGCTTCCGCGCGCTCGCTTGGGGCTGACCGCGTCCGCGCGATCGGAACGAGCGGTGTGCGGGAAGCAGCCGACGCATCGGCATTGCAGACGGCGATCTCAGAGGCATGCGGCGTCGAACTGCAGGTGGTCACAGGCGAGGAGGAGGCGCTCTTGGTCTGGGATGCGGTTGCTGCCGGGCTGACGGATGGCGAGTGCAGCGTGATGGTTGATGTCGGTGGCGGAAGCACCGAGATGGTGCTCGGGCAGGGAAGGTGCGCCAAGCGAGTAGTGAGCATGCCGATGGGCGCGGTGCGATGTGCCGATCGTTTTTCAATGCGTGGGGGCATGACGTTGCGGGCCCGCCTTGAACTTGAGGATTGGGTCGATGGGCATCTGCGAGAAGCGGGTGCACCCACGCTTGAAGGTGTCGGTTCGGTGATCGCAACAGGCGGCACGGTGACGGTGCTCGCCATGCTGGCGCACTTCGGGATGCCGTTGCCGCACAATCCACCGGCAGAGGCGGTCAGAGGCGCCACATTGTCCGCCGCGAGCGTCCGGAGGTCGATCGATGCGATCGTGTCGATGAACCCTGACCGCAGGATGGCGGAGACCGGCCTTTCGACGTCTCGATCCGACGTGATTGTTCCGGGGGCCGTGATTCTGCTCCAGACGCTGCGATGGATCGGCGCAGAGACGTGCAGCGTCAGCGAAGTCGGGCTGCGAGACGGAGTGTTGCGGCGGATGGCTGCGGAGGTCTTGTGAGGGGCATCGCGGTTGGCTATCCGTGCCAGAACGGTCTGCTGGCCAGGGGCCGGTGGTCGACGGCGTTTCGCGGCGCGGGACACACCTGAACACAGACACCGCATCCGGTGCACCGTGCCGGGTCGATGATTGGCCGCTGTTCGCTGTCGACGCTGATGGCACCCTCAACCGGACACTGGTCGACACAGAGCCGGCATGGTTGGCCACGCCAGGCGAGGCAGGCGATCGCGTCGATTCGGGCGGTCGCCATAGTCGGCGGCAACTCGGCCCGCAGAACGCCGGGCTTGCACGCGGCGATGCAGGGCGTGTCGGTGCACATGACGCACGGCTGCCGAATGGCATCGATGTACGGCGTGCCGGCTCGTTTCTCTCCCGCTTCGGGGGGCGCCCAGCGGATGGCGCGGGGTGGGCACGCGGTCACGCAGTCGCCGCATCGGGTACATGAGGCCAGGAATTGCCCTTCGGCGACGGCCCCCGGGGGCCGTTGGAGCAGGGACAGTGAGAGGTCCCGCCTGGCGACGGCGTTTCCTGCTGCCGCGCCGCGCCGGGCGGCTTCTTGAATCGGTCGGAAGATTTTGCCACGAAAAAAGTCGCGGCGGGTCATGTCCGGCTCTTTCGGCATGGCTGCATAGTATCGCGGGTGGTTGGGTTTCCACAGAGGGGGACCGACCGGAGCGGTACCATCGCGGCAATGGCAGGGGTGCAGACAGGTTTGCAGTCGGAGTCGAAGGACGCTGGATGTGCCTACCCGGCAGGGCGGAGGCGGGCTTGGTTGTATTGGTCCCTTCCGGCCTTCTTCTTTCTGTACGAGTTCATGCTGCGAGTGTCGCCGAGCGTCGCCGAGGAGACGATTCAGACTGATTTTGCGGTGACGGCGGCCGCATTCGGATTCGCCATGGGCTTGTACTACTACGCGTACGCGCCGATGCAGTTGCTCGTGGGGGTTCTGCTCGACGCAGTCGGGAGCCGACGGCCACTGGCGGTGGCTTGTCTGACCGCAGGAACTGGCGCTGCCGTCTTTGCCATGGCGGGATCAGTCGAGGTGCTCGGCGGCGGTCGGTTTCTTGCAGGACTCGGATCGTCCGTTGCCTACGTAGGCACGATCTACGTGGCGAGCGTCTGGTTCCCGGCGACCCGGATCGCGTTGCTTGCCGGCATCACCGCAGCACTCGGGATGGCTGGCGCCATCGCGGGTGAGACCGTGCTGGTGTGGGTCGACGGTGCGTTTGGATGGCGGAATGCCGCGTGGGGATTCGCGATTCTCGGCGGACTCATCGGCATCGGAATCTGGTTCGTCGTTCCTCGTCGTCCGGCATGGTTGGAGACCCGTGTGTCCGCCTCTCGCGCTGCGCACGGAAGCAGCGTGTTCTGTGGGCTCTGGTGCGTCCTCCGAAACCGGAACACGTGGATGCTCTCGGTCATCGCAGGTCTGATGTACCTGCCTGTCGGTGTCTTCGCTGCCATGTGGGGCGACCGGTATCTCACAGAGGGCATCGGGCTCGGAACCGCCCAGTCGGCGAACGCTGACGCGATGATGTTCGCAGGGTTCGGCATCGCCGCGCCGCTCCTCGGCTGGCTGTCGGACCGAACGGGGAGACGGCGGGTCATGCTGCTGGTCGGCGCAGTCATTGGACTGCTCGGAACTGCAGGCGTCCTGCTTGTGCCCGCTTCCGCGGCGTGGGCCTGTTTCCCACTCCTCTTCGTCATCGGGTTTGGGCTGGGCTCCATTGTGATTGCATTTCCGCTGGCCATGGATCTGAATCCTCATCATGCGCGGGGTGCCGCGATCACGTTCATCAACTTCTTCCAGATGCTCCTCGCTGGCGTCGGCCAGTGGGTCGTGGGCCTGATTCTGGATGGGGGGTCCGACCATGCGGCGGAGGGCCTGTACTCACGGGGAGACTTCCAGTCGGCGTTCCTGATCCTCCCGGGGGGTCTGATCCTGTCCATTGTGCTTCTCCTGATGCTGCGAGACCTTCCCCAAGCGGATGATTGACTTGGTCCGCCCGTATGGCATACTGGGGATGCGGGTGCGGGCGAGGAGTGTTGTCGATGCATATCTGGGCACGAAGTTTGGCATGCGTGCTGTCCGTCGGGGCCATGATGGCCTTTGATGCGGCGGAGACCTCCGAGGTGCAGCCCGGCCGGATCGACGTCCTGCGAGTCGTCGTATCGCCGTCCAAGGGGACGTCCACGGTGACCGAACTCCGCGGCGCCTGTCCACCGGAGATCGCCACTCATACCGATTCGGATTTCGGCGCTGGCCAGTATGTGTTGCAGGCGGGCTTTGCTCAAGGGGAGGCTGCCGGGGCCTCGTGGACGCTTCCGGTCGATCGATTTCCACTCAAGTTCGACTCCGCTGAAATCCTGTTCGCAACATCGAATGCGACGCAGGCGACGACGACGCAGTGGGGCGTCGAAATCTGGGAGGGCACACCCACGAACGGCGTGAAACTGGCCGACTTCGCCTCGGACGATCTCATCCTGCCGCATCTCACGATGCCACCTGGAACCTCGGGCACGATTATCCAGTTCATGATTGATCCCGAGGATCCCGAGCAGATCTACATCAGCGACAACGGAACGCACGCCTACACCGTGGCCTTTCGAGTCATCGCGCACAACCAGCCGGGAAACCCATGCATTTCATCTCCGCCAACCTCGGCCAATGCCTTTCCAACGACCGACGTCAGTGGACTCGCGTCTCCTGCGGGCAACTGGATCGACATGGTGACTGGTTCCTTCTGTGTCTGCGGCGAGGGATGGAAGACATTTCAGCAGTTGCCGAGTCTGTGCACGCCCAGTGGAGACTGGGTGCTTCGATCGACCTACACTCCGTACGGGTGCAACCCGGGTAGCGGTGCCTGCTGCATGGGCGACGGATCATGCGAACTCAATACCGAGGACGCATGCCTCATCGACGGCGGCACCTATGAGGGCGACGGAAGCGATTGCGACTCGACGTCCTGCCCGCAACCGCAGGGGGCGTGCTGCCTTGAGGACTCTGGCGACTGTGTCGACTCCGAGGCCGAGGTGTGCGCCGCATTCGGAGGCATCTGGAACTTCGGGGAGTCCTGCAGCACCTTCGTCTGCTTCCCCGAGGGTGCCTGCTGCCTGCTGGACGGCAGTTGCATCGATGCGCAGACGCCGGAGGGCTGCGCCGCTGCCGGTGGCACGTTCCGGGGAGACGGATCACTGTGCGATGCGGAGGACTGTCCCGCACCGACCAGTTGGTGCTGCACCGGCGATGGTGGAGACTGCTTCGACGCCATCGAGGAGGCCGACTGCGCCAGTTTCGGAGGTGTCTGGGGACCTGCCGGTGAGACGTGTGACGACTCCAACGGGTGCGATCTCAGCGGCTGTCCAGCCGACATCGATGGGTCCGGCGATGTCAGCGTCGACGATGTCCTCGGCGTACTGAGCGACTGGGGTTCTACGGAGCCCTCGCCTGCTGATGTCAACGGAGATGGCGTCGTGGGCGTCGACGATCTGCTGGCGGTGATTGCGGCGTGGGGTCCGTGCTGATGCGACCGAACGCCCGGCAACCTGTCTGATCGATTCAGAGTGCGATCCGGCTCGCATGCGATGCCAGCGTCGCCGGTGCGCTCAGCGTCGGCGTCGCCCCGTCGCGCCGAGCGCGAGTATCGAGAGCAGGGCCGCTCCCGGGGCGGGGACGAATGCTACGACGCCCATGTCGAGTACGTGGTCGTCGGGGAACTCGACCGTCTCGACAGTTTCCCATGCGCCGGATCCCCCGAACGAAATCAGTTGCACGAAGTCCACTTCGAAGAGTCCCAGATCGATCAACTGCAACGACGCCATCTGCAGGTCGAGCATGCTGGCCAGGGCCAGTGCCTCGTAACTCAGCCCTTGTTGCCACTGAAAGGCACCGCTGCCCACCATGAGGTCATCTCCGGCTGGGGACACGCCCCAACTGCCTCCGGCGTTGAGGTTGACCAGGCTGGTGTCCTCATTTCCACTCCAGGTCAGGCTGACCCCGAGGACCGATACCGGCGCGACGCCGTCATCGACGCCATTGTCGCCATCAAAGAGGGAGATGAGCGTCAACCCCCGAGCGGTCTCGGCTGCGAGCAGCGTCAATCGCTGCTCGGTTTGAATGCCGTCCGCCACCAGCATGTCGTTGAGCGATTCGAGGTCGGTGTCGGTGATGTACGGGCCAGCCTCGGCAAACATGCTGGGGAGGGCTCCGGCCGTCAGATCGACATCGCTGCCATCCATCTCAATGGTGAGCCCAACGCCGCCGGCGACCGCGGCCTGAGCCATGGCAAGAACTGCGGAGTACCCGAAAACATGGTGTGGATGGATCACGTCTCTCGCTTCCCTCAGCCCGAACTCCGCTGCAACCCATTGGTTGGCAGTCAGATAGAGCCCCCATACCATAGCGTGGGCCACCGGGGTCTCCAAGGGGTCATGCGCTCAAACTGGGGTTGAGGATCCCGTTTTTCGGGAATTGCCTGAGCAATTGCCCTGTGGGTGACTCGCCTCGGGTTGGGACTGGCGGGTCCCTAGAGCAACGGACTCAGGAGCCCGGCGAGGTTGTGCACGAGCCGGCTGGGGGCTCGCTGGTTGAGCCATCTGGACGTGTCGACTGGACGAGATCTGGTCACGTAACTCATCTGCAGGAACCGGAGTTGGCTGGCGAAGTCGGGGCACCACCCCAGCAGGCTCACTTCGAAGTTCAATTCCAGGCTTCGTCGATCCAGGTTGGCCGAGCCGATCATGAAGAGGCTGTGGTCAACGGTCATCGTCTTGGCGTGCAGGAGCCCCGCCTCGAACTCCTGAATCTCAACGCCGGCGCGGATGAGCCGCGCATAGTGACTTCGGCTGGCAAGCGAGATGAGGTGGGAGTCATTCCGGGCGGGCACGATCAGCGTCGTCTTGACGCCCCGAAGCGCAGCGCCGCGAAGCGCGGCCTCCGTGGCCGCGTCGGGCACGTAGTAGGGTGTTGTCAGCACGAGATCGTCACGAGCGGCGTAGAAGCACGCCTGCAGGACGTGAGTGAGCGCTTCATTGTTGAAGTTCGGCCCGGTACCGACTACCTGGCAGCATGCATCCCCGCGCGCGGGCGTGGGGAGGGGGTGCGTCAATTGCTGATCGGTGTTGACTCGCCAATCTTCAATGAAGAGCGCCTCCAGGTCGAACACCGCTGGCCCCATGACTCGCGCCATGCAGTCTACCCAGGGCGCATACTTCGCCTTGGGCGCAAAGGCAGGTGACGCCATGTTTCTGCTTCCGACCCACCCCACGGTGCCGTCAATGACTGCGATTTTGCGGTGATTCCGGATATCCAGTCGCGCCAGCGCGAGCCGGAGCAGACGTGCCGGAAGCATTTCGACGACGTGAACGCCACGCGACTCCATGTTCTCACGAAGGCTCGAACTGAGAAAGGACCGGGAGCCGACCGAGTCGACCATCAACCGCACCACGACTCCGCGTTCGGCGGCTCGGGAGAGGGCGTCGCCGACCTGTCGACCGGTTTCATCGTCGAGGTAGATGTACGTCAACACGTGGACCGATGACTCCGCGGCATTCACATCGCGTTCGAGCATCTCCGGGAACATCTCTGGCGTGCCGCACAGTTCCAGCGCGTTTCCGCCGCACACGTCCGTTTCCGACAGGGCGCCTGCGAGCGAGAAAATGCGGTCATAGGGAGATGGGATGTCGGCGTGAGTGTCGGCAAGATCTACGAGGGCGGATCGTCCCTCGGCACACTCGGCATGGACCCGGGCGTGGATCCGCCGCCGTCTTCCCGCGAAACGGGAGCCGCCGAGGAACAGATAGGCCAGCGCGCCGACGAACGGAGCAAGGACGATGAACACGATCCAGGCGAGGCGGGCATCGCTCGTGCCCTGATGCCGGAGCAGCAGGACGGTGACGAGCCAGATCACCAGGCCGATGTGCGCGATCAACACCAGTGTGGCCTCGGCCGTATGCATGTCGGTCATGGTGATGTCGCGGGAGCATCTCCGCAAGTCGTGAGTGAACCGAACTTCGGAGGTGCCGCCTGGAGTCGCTGCGGACTACCGCTGCACGACGTGCGAGGCCATCGTCAGATCGATCTCGCCCGTGTGATGCTGGTCGATGCGGCCATGGTTGCGAAAGGCGGAATCGAGGCGAAAGAGCTTCCGGTCGGCGAGGGCCTCGAGCGGCGTCTCCTCACCGGGGGCAGCGCCCCAGCGGATTCTCGTGGGCAGATCGGTCATGAGCACGAGTCCGCCCGTTCGATCGAAGTCGGCCAGATCGATTGCTTGGACCTGATCGGCCCAGTCGCGTCCCTGAAGCAGTGCATGCAGTCGGAGGGCCGCTGCGACGTCGTCGCCCTGCCAGGACCTGGCAGCGCGGCTCGGTCGGTTCGTTCTCGCGCCCGTGATTCGAATGACGTGCGGTTCATCTGCCATTCGCGTTCCCTCGGGAAGCGGCCGGCCTGAGGCGTCGATGACGACCTCGCCGTAGTCATCGACGACGATGGCGACTGGTGAGAGGAAGCTCGCCTCGATTTCGATATCACCGTCGGCGGCACGCCTGACGCGGCGGACCTGGTCGAACCAGCCGGAACGATCAAGCGCGTCGTGAACGGCTGCGAGATCACCCTGAGTTGGAGGGCCGTCCGGCAGTTGTCTGGAAGCGACTCGGCCGAGGTGCTCGATCAACGACCCGCCGACCCAGTCGGGCGTCGCGACGAAGCGAATCTCGTCGGTCGGGGGGGCTGCCCGATCGGCCACCGCACGGAGCCGAGGTGCGACAATCGCCAGGACGCCGAAGAACACAAGAATCAATGCCCAGGCACCGGTGTCGCCGCTCAGATGTCTGGGGGCGCGGGCCGTTGAGGCAGCGAACTGCGAGATTCGCGACAGGATGGTTGGACGAGTACGGCGGGGTTTCCGAGCCATGAGCGCACTGCAGCCTCCAGCGGCACCGTCGCCGCAAGAGCACTATCGGTCAGTCGCCCCGTGAAACCCCAGTCGGGCTGGTTGATCCCCGCGAAGCGGCCAGCGTCGCGAGCCTGTGACAGACCTCAGGCATCCCGAGTCCCGCAGCGTCGGCGGCCATCGGCAGCAGAGAGTGGCGGGTGAACCCGGGCATGGTATTGACCTCCAGCATCCACCATCCCGCCTCGTCAAGCAGGAAGTCGACTCTGGCGACGTCTCGCACGCCCAACGCGGTGCACAGCAACTCCGCCGCGTCGCGCATCCGGCTCGCCGCCTCGCCGGGGAGGTGGGGCGTGAGTCGATACCGGGTGTCAGTGCGGGTGTATTTGGCCTCGTAGTCATAGCACCCATCGGCGGGCACGATTTCCACGATCGGAAGCGGTTCGCCCGCCAGCAGTCCGACGGTCAGTTCCCGGCCTGTGATCCAGGACTCCACGAGGGCTGACCCTCGTCGTGCTGCGACACTTGCGGCGGCCCGCAGCACCGCATCCCGGGTATCGCATTGATGCAGGTCGATGCTGGAGCCCTCATCGTTGGGCTTGACGACTGCCGGTGGGTCGAGTCGCGGTTCGCGGTCGACACCGACGAGGTCCCAGTCGGGGGTGCGAATGCCGAGTTTCCGGGCAGCGTGTTTGACCCGGGCCTTGTCCATGCACATCGCTGCAGCACCCGCCGATGATCCGACGAAGGGACGCCCGTCCTGCTCGAGCAGCACTTGTAACGGGCCGCCCTCACCCCATGGTCCGTGCAGCACCGGAAAGAAGACGTCGCCTTCCATCGCCGCGATGTCGCCAGCGGTGGGGCGGTCGATCACGTGCGATGCCACGTGCCAGCCTGAGGCGGACAGCGCGGCAGCGACGGCTGCTCCGGAGGCCAGGCTGACCTCTCGCTCTGCATCGGGGCCGCCCATGAGCACGGCGATCGAACGCGAGCTCACGAGTCATCCCCACGCGACCAGATCACGACTTCGGGATCGAGCGTGACGCCCCGCCGCGCTGCGACGGTGGTCCGAATGTCGTCGATCAACCGCCTGACGTCGCTGGCGCTTGCGCCAGGACTACAGACGATGAAGTTGGCGTGCTGGTCGCTGACGGCGGCGCCGCCGATGCGGTGCCCTTTGAGACCGGCAGCGTCGATGATCGCACCAGCCGAGGTTCGCTCGCCGGTGGTGGGATCGACCGGATTGCGGAAGGCGCACCCGGCGCTTTGATCGGCCATGGGCTGACTTGCTCGCTTGTGCTGGAAGATCTCCTTGACCCGTTGGGAGACTGCGATGGGGTCATCCTCGTTGAGGTCGAGCGTGCACTGCAGTACCACGCCGGGCGGCAGATCGCTTCCTCGATACCGGAACCCGAGTGAGTCCGCGTGCAGGTGCTTGACCACGCCGTCCATGGAGAGATGTGTGATCGTCCGGAGCCGGTCGCTCATCTGCCCCCAGGCCCCGCCCGCATTCATTCGGATGGCGCCGCCGAGTGTTCCGGGAATCCCCGCCATCATCTCGAGTCCGGACAGCCCCCTGCGTTTGGTGTCCTGAACGAGGCGGAAGAGATCAACCCCTGCACCCGCGCTCATGGCGCCGATGGCGCTCTCTGCCTCGTACTGAACGCGTTGAAAGTGCTCGTTGTCCAGCCTGACGACAATGCCGTCGACGCCGCCGTCGTCGACGAGCAGGTTCGCCCCGCCGCCGAGGACCCTCACTGGGACATCCTGCGCACGGCACCGGGCCACGAGTTCGACAACCGCCTCATCAGTACGCGGTGAGACCAGCGTGTCGGCCCGACCTCCGATTCCGTACCACGTCATGCCTCCGATGGGCGCATCAAATGTGACTTCGAGGGCGAGGCCGCCGAGCAGCGAGGATCGTGAGACCGTCATGACGGCGACTCCATGAAGTCGCGGGCAATGGTCCAGACCGGACCCGCCCCCATGACGACCAGCAGGTCACCGTCCTGCAAGTCTTTCTCCAGCGTCTCGACGATGTCACTGAACTCTGCAATGTGACGAGCGGCGACGCCTCGATCCTGCAACCGAGCTACCAGATCGCCCGCGCAGACTCGCTTTCGTTCGGCTTCGGAGTCCCGAACAAAGTAGATCTCGGGAACAATGACCTGATCGGCTGCGGCGAAGGACTCGGCGAATTGATCGAGCAGGAATCGCGTGCGCGAGTGCTGGTGTGGCTGGAAGACGCACATCAGTCGCTCGGGGGACTCGGCGGCGCGGAGGGCGCGGAGCGTGTTGTCGATCTCGGTCGGGTGATGTCCGTAGTCAGTGAACACGGTGACCTCACCTGAGCGGAGTCTCCGCGTGCCAAGGCGTTCCATGCGTCGATCAAGGCCTTGAAAGCGGCTCGCAGCGTCCGCTGCTGCATCCCATTCGGTTCCAAGTTGGTGCGCCAGAATGACGGCGGCGGCAGCATTCAGCGCGTTGTGTGCGCCCGGCATGGTGTTGGTCCACTGGGTGACCCACATGCCGTCCCGAAGAATGCCCGCACGCCTTGCGGCCGCATCCCACGCCACCTGATAGTCAGCTTCCGGATTGAACCCGAACGTTGACACGTGGCAGTCGAGCGGTGGGGTGATGCGTTGACGTCGAGCGCCTTCATGTGCGACAAGAAGCGAACCGCCGCACTCCGCCGGTGGAATGAGCGAGGCGAAGGCTGCAAAGGAATCGATGATGGCGTCGAGACTCTCATAGATGTCGAGATGGTCTTCTTCGAGGTTGTTGATGAGTCCGACGGTCGGGCGATGTTGGTGGAACGACCGATCGAACTCGCAGGCTTCGGTGATCAGGATCCCGGGTTCCCCCGCAAGGGGACCGCTGGGAATGGCCGCGGCCCCAAGCCTGCTTCCTCCCCCGATCTGTTCGCAGTTGGCACCAATGATGAACCCCGGATCAAGGCCGGTGTCAAGCAGAATCCACGCCAGCATGGCCGCGGTCGTGCTCTTGCCGTGAGTTCCGGCAATGCTCACGCCGAGCCGCCGCTGCTGGACCATGCCAAGGCCTTCGGCGTACGAGCGCAGTTGGGCACCTTGCTGCAATGCCGCCACAAGTTCAGGGTGGTCCCTTGGAATGGCCGCCGAGGCGATCACGAGGTCAATCGAGCTCGGCAGCGGCGCGTCATCGCAGTGCACGGCGATTCCCTCGGACTTGAGTGCCTCGGTCGTTGGCGACATGACACGATCGGAGCCAGCGACACAGAGGCCCTGGGACGCGAGAATCCGGGCAAGCCCGCACATTCCACATCCGCCGATTCCGATCATCCAGACCGACGAACCTTGTTTCGGGAACTCATACCGGGCTGGCGATTCAGAGGACGCAATCGGCATCGGAGGAGTCTAGCGATGACTCCCGGCGGGAACAGGGCGAAGGTGGGTATCCTCTGCTCGCATGAGCCAGCGAGATCTTCACGACGTCGTACATGCCCAGATTCTCGTCGTTGATGATGAAGCGGAGCACGCGGACACCATGGCTGAAGCCCTGCGGCGGCTCGGGCACGTGTGCACGATCGTGACTTCGGCAGCGGCCGCCGAGGAGGAGTTGGCCTACGGCAATTTCGACGTCATCATTACGGACCTCTCCATGGAAACGGAGGATGCTGGCCTCAGGGTGCTGTCGCTGGCTCGTGAGCATCAGCCCGATGCCGAGTCGCTGATGGTGACGGCCCATGGCGACGTTGCGACCGCCAAGGCGGCCCTGCAGGGTGGGGCGTACGACTTCATCGAGAAGCCCCTGGACCTCGACGTGTTCAGAAACCTCGTTCAGCGGGCCGTGGAGACCGTCCGGCTCCGCGACTCCAACACGCGGCTCCAGAGCCAGGTCGAGGCCGCGTGGGGGTTTGAGGGGATCATCGGTGAATCGCCTGCGATTCGGAAGGTCATCGCGACCATCCGCCGTGTCGGGCCGAGCATGATCCCGGTGCTCATCACCGGCGAGTCCGGGACGGGGAAGGAACTCGTGGCCGAGGCGGTGCATAACCAGTCAAAACGGGCCGGCAAGCGATACGTGACCTTCAACTGCGCGGGCCAGAGTGAGAGCCTCCTCGAAGATCAGCTGTTTGGCCACTCCCGAGGGGCATTTACCGGAGCCGACCGCGACCGGGAGGGCGTGTTCGAGTACGCCGACAAGGGAACGCTGTTCCTGGATGAGATCGGCGACATGCCGCTGACCATGCAGTCCAAGTTGCTCAGGGTGCTGGAGAGCGGGGAGGTCATTCGCCTGGGGACCAATGCAGCCCAGCACGTGGACGTGCGTTTCGTCAGTGCCACCAACCGCGACCTGCGATCGCTCATCGACGAAGAGGGATTCAGAGAGGACCTCTACTTCCGGATCAATGGAGCAGAGATCCATCTTCCGCCGCTTCGAGAGCGGCGAGAGGACATTCCGATGCTGGTGAGTCACGCGGCCGGTCGATTTGCCGCCGAATTGGATCGCCCAGTTCCGACCATCACCGAACCGGCCATGCTGCGTCTTGTGTCCTACAACTGGCCTGGCAATGTAAGGCAGCTCTTCAACGTCGTTCAACGCATGATCGTGATGACCGAGGGCGCGCGGATCGAGGTCGGCGATGTTCCGGATGACATCAGGATGCACGAGGACGACGAACACCTGCATCTTGGCAGCCTCGCCGGGATTGGTCTGGAACGGCTTGAGAAGGAGGCGATCCGGCAGACGCTCGTCATGACCGGCGCCAACCGTGAGCAGGCTGCCGAGATTCTCGGAATCGGTGAGCGGACCTTGTACCGGAAGCTCAAGGAATACGGATTGAAGTGAGCGGCAGGACCGGTTCCCGGTGTGTCAGTCGGCCGCGTTGAAGATCACGCTCTTGCACGTGAGGCTGCCTTCCGCTTTCGCCAACTCCGTCGAGGGTACACGGACGAGCGTGAATCCTCGCGCTTCCAGGCGGCCTGCCGTATGCGGGAACTGCTCGGGGAAGAGCAGGGAGTCACCGATGCGGATGGCATTGCCAGCGAACGGTTCATCCGGGTGGACTTCAACGACGTCGAGCCCATGGAAGTGGGACACGTCGATCCACGCCGGGTTGGCCAGAACGATGCCGTCTCCCAGATAGGTCGCCGCAGTCTTGAGGTGCAGGGCGCCGGGGACGGGAACGCTCTCGACGCGGTAGCCGAAGGGCTCAAGGATCGAGCGGAGCTGCTCGAATCCCGCCTGGTTGGTGCGTGAGGAAAGCCCAACGTAGATCGTCCGCTCGGACTTCATGACATCGCCGCCCTCGAGCGTTCCCGGAGACTCGATGCAGGCGAGAGGGCGGTGTGGGGCGATGGCGTCGCGGACGCTTTCAACCTCGCCGCGACGAGATTCGGCGCCAGGCCTCGTCAACACGGCAATCTCATCGACGACGACGATGATGTCTTCGACAAAAACGGCGTCGGGGTGGTTGTGAAGGGGGGGCAGTTCGAGGAGCGTCACGCCCAGGCTCTTCAATGCTCCCACATAGCGGCCATGCTGCTCGCTGGCCGTACTGTGGCAGATCGATTCACGATCCATGTGCGTGAGTTCACAGCCGTGTATGGACTCGCTGACGGGTCGGACGATCGCGAACAGCATGGGCGAATGGTACATGATCCTCACGGTCCCGCCGCAGCGGGACGAAATCTGTCACAATCGGGGCATGCTTGAAACATCGACGATCGGACTGGTGCTGGCCCTGACAGTTGTCTCTCCGGAAGCGCCTGCCACAGCGAACGAGATTCTGACGAGCCGTGAGCGTCTGCTCCCGCTTACGACACCGCTTGAGGATGACGCCTTCCTGTTCGCCGTGTACGGGGATCGGACAGGCGGCCCGGCCGAGGGCATCGACGTGTTGAAGCAGGCGGTCCGGGATACCAACCTGATCGACCCCGATCTGGTCATGACCGTGGGCGATCTCGTGCAGGGCTATAACACTCGCCCCGAGTGGATCTCGCAGATGACGGAGTACCGGAATGTGATGGCCAACCTCGAATGTCCGTGGTTTCCAGTGGCGGGAAACCACGACGTGTATTGGCGCGGTCCGGGCCGCCCCGCGGACGAACATGAGAGCGACTACGAGGCCTTCTTCGGCCCGCTCTGGTACGCCTTCGATCACAAGGGGTGTCGCTTCATCGTGCTGTACACGGATGAGGGCCACCCGGAAACGGGCGTCAAGACGTTCTCGAAGCCGGAGGCCCAGCGGATGAGCGCCGCCCAGCGCAGCTGGCTCCAGAGCGTGTTGGACACCGCTGCCGACAAGCGGCATGTGTTCGTCTTCTGCCATCATCCGCGGTGGCGCGAGGGCCGCTATGGCGACGACTGGCGAAGTGTGCATCGAATGCTCAAGGAGGCTGGCAACGTGACCGCAGTGTTCGGTGGCCATGTGCACAGGATGTTGCACGACGGCGTGATCGACGGCATTGAGTATCAGACGCTGGCGACAGTCGGCGGCCGCCTTCCGGAGATCAACATCGCAGAGGGGCACCTGCACCACGTCAATCTGGTCATGGTGCGAGACGCGGGGATCGCCATCGCCGCAATTCCGGTCGGGGACGTCATCGACCCACGCGGGATGACGGCAGCGCACATGGCCATGGTGGATCGCGTGACCGCCGCCTCGCCGCGAGGGAGTCTCCAGTTCGAAGTGGGGCCCTCCGGCCGCGTTGAGGCTGAGGTTCCGGTTCGCCTCACGAATCCGACGACCGCGCCCCTGACGTGGACGCTCGAAGTCGAGACGGATGATCCACGCTGGGGTATCCGCCCCGATCACCTGCATGAGACCATCGCGGCGGGCGAAGAGGTCATCATTCCATTCAGAATCACGCACGAGGGGCCGCTTGATGCGGCGTGGCGATTCCCGAGATTTGCGTCCTCGGCCCTCATGCAATCGGGGGATCGGCAGTGGACGGTGACCGCTCGCCCGCACGCGCTGTCCGGGCGGCCCGTCGGCGTCACGGCCGCGGGGCCTGGTGGGTCGCTTCGACTCACGGGGGGCAGCGATGCAGTCCTCGTCGACGATGCCCGGATTCCCCTGCCTGATGGCCCGCTCACATTGGAAGCCTGGATCAGACCCTCCGATCTCTCGGGGCGGCGGGCACTGATGGCGAAGACAGAGTCGTCGGAGTACGGCATTTTCGCCAGTGACTGGCGACCGGAGTTTCACGTCTGGCTCGACGGGGGCTACCGCACGGCATCCTCCGAGACTCCCCTTGAGCCCGACGTCTGGCAGCATGTCGCCGGTGTGTACGACGGCAGCGAGCTCCGGCTCTACGTCGATGGTCTGCTGGTGGGGAGTGTTGAAGGCTCAGGGGCTCGTGGCACGAACGACTTTCCGCTGATTGTCGGTGGAGATCCGAACGAGCGAGGCGGGCCACAGTCCGGAATGGCGGGCCATCTCGACGACCTGCGGTTGTCGTCGGTGGCGAGGTACGCGGGAGCCTCCTTCACGCCGGACCACGCGCTGGTCGCCGACGAGGAAACGCTGGTACTGCTGCCATTCGGATCGGCCCGCGGCCCGTTCGCCCTCGACGCCACATCGAACAACGCCTATGGCACGCTTCATGGACGGGCCGCAATCGACGAGACCGCTACTCGAGACTGATGAACCCTGTGTCGGGATCGACCATGACGAGCCGCGCAGACTCGCCGACGGCGACACTCAGCGAGCGGTGGACACCGCCAGGCGTCTCCAGCCCACCGAGTGGGTCGAAGACGATCTGTTCGCCTGCTGGCGTGATGGTGGCGCCATCGCAGACCGATGCTCGCCCGATCCCACACCGCACTGCCAGCGTTCGCCCCTGATGGCGGTCATCGAACGAGTCGACCAGCGGAATCAGCGGGGAGTCCGCATCGACAATTCGCCACCCGAGACCGTCGGCATCGATGACGAGCGCGACGCGTCGATCCGGTCGCGAGACGGCGAGCATCTGGGCGTGCTCAAGGTCCGACGAGAGGATTCGCGCCGTGGTGTCGGCGGTCACGGAGTTCTGTTCCATGGCCGAGGGTATGAGGACCGCGGCAATGATTGACAGAAGGATCACAGCGACCAGCAGTTCAATCAATGTGAACCCACGCCGCATCACGGGTTTCCTTCCAGATCGGCTGCAGCGAGGGCCGCTGCTTCCCAGGCGCCGATATCGCCGCCGAACCTGGTCAGCGACGTCTGCACGGGGAATGGGCGCGCGATCCACCAGCCATCGGTTGGGGCGGCGAGCGTGGTGCCGTCCGGACGCTGCAGCAGCGTGTTGAGCCGATCAATCATGTCCTGACGGGCAAACTGATCCAGACCACCCTCTCGTACGTCCATCAGGTCCAGGCGATCGACGACGTCGGTCAGGGCCGCTACCCCCGATCCGGTGCGTGATCGATGGTCGTAGTACAGCCGCGTACCGCGTCTCAAGGAGACCGAGTCACCGACCAACCGCCCAGTGATCGTCGAGCGATCGACCTCGATGTGCGCCGTTGGCGCCTCGATGACTGCTTGTACCAGGCTCTTGTTGTCGATGGTCCAGTCGGCAGCGTTGGCGCCTCGGGGTGCCACGAGTCGAATCTGTTCGGGATTGCGCCACGTGATGTGCCGTTGGCGCCAGGTTGAGGACCGGGGCGCGTCTTCCTGGGGGCCGCCGATGACTGCCTTGTTGAGATCGGCGTCTCCGGCCAACACGACGGTGAGCGATGCGCCCGGCGCCACTTCGATTCGGCTGTCTCTGTTCATCCAGAGATTGCCGGGAATCGTCAGTGTGCAGTCCTCCGTGACGCGGAGTACGGCGCCGCGGTAGAGGTCGAGGTCTCCGGCCACGTCGAGGTCTCCCCCGATGGTCAAGGTGTCCCATGGCCAGACGGACAGACCGGGCCGGTCCTCGTCCGAGGCTTCATCATCGGTTCCGGTCCAATTCTCGTCAGCCATCGGCAGGTCGATGGCTTCGGGACCAAGGAGGCCCAGCACCGTCGGAAGTGGGGCCTGGTTGCCAGCCTCGGAGTTTCCGAAGCCGACTGCCTCCGGCGTGTGCAGGCAGAGATCTCCCGACCGCAGGTCCCGGGAAGCGCGTCCTGAGATCGACACATCGCCCATACTCCCCATGGCCCGCGTACCGCGGCCCGACCCGACCCAGGATCGGATGCGGGTGTTTCCGGAAATGGCGAGTTGGTTGCTTGCAAACACGGTGTAGCCGGAGAGGTCTCCGCGGGATCCATCGTCAAAGAGGTGCACGGTGGCAAGTGCCGAGGCCTGCTGCATCATGCCGTCGGACCACGCAGTAGCTTCGATTCGCACGAGCGTCGTGCCGTCTGTGGGGGGCAGCCCGGTGAGATCGTCGATGAGTCGTACATCGACGGTCCCTTCACCGAGTGGGTGCGCCTGGAGAATCCAACCGTCGCTGTGCGAGGTCTGCCACGGGGACTCCGACTCAAGAACTGCCGAAGCCAATTCGAGCGCCGCTTGTGCGCATGCGCGAGCCGCCGCGGCGCGATTGGCGTTGACCGCAACCAGTGCCGAATTGTCCATTGAGGCGAGCCATCCCATCATGAGCGTCATGGCGGTCGCCATGGCGATCAGGACCATCAGCATCGCTGCACCCCGGCGTCGGCGGCATCGTTTCATCATGGCTCGCGCTCCTCAGGTGGATCATGCAGTCGCACCGAATCGCCCAGGCAGTGCTGCACCAGCGTTCCGGCAACGTCAAGTTCATAGGCGGCGTCCACAGTTCTGGCGTTCATCGCAGCCTCGCGGCGGGACTGGGCGGATCCGAGCATCGGCGCGGTAAACGCCCAGGATTCCAGACCTCCAAGCAAGTCGATCTTCAGCGATCGAACGCCCGGCAGTCGGTCCAGCGCGTCGAACTCACTCCACCAATCCACGGCCACCGGGTCCGGGTAGGGGTCCTCGATTGCCACTCCCTCGGAGTCCACCAGCCACGCGATCTTCAGCCGACCGTTGTCCGGCTCCCAATCGAGCCATCTGACCTCGGTTGCGTCGATGACATCGTCACCGTCTGTGTCTTCGAGCCACATGACCAGCCGGCTGGGTTCCAGATCCAGCAGGCACCTGGCCCTTGTGATGTAGGAAGACAGCCTCGCCTGCGCCAGACTGGCCCGCAGCACGGACGAGCGGGCATCGTGCTGGGCTGCCATGCCGACTGTCAGCGACGACATCATGCTCGTGACGCCAGCGCCGACCAGCCCCATCACGCCGACGGCGAGGAGTACTTCGAGCAGCGTCATACCTCGTCGGGTCCTGCTCATGGCGCTGCATCCGCCAGTGATCGTGGGAGCGGAACGAAGCGTATCAACCGGGTCAATGTCTGGTTGTGGTCATCAAGGGCCTCGACAGTGACCTCGACTCCGGCGATGGCGATCGCCAGTGGCGGCGGAACCATCTGCATTTGCCGGTCGGTGGCAACGCGGAGCACCACATCCTGGTAGCCCGCTGGAAGGAGGGGGAGGGCGGCTGCGCGGCCTGCTCGAATCGCGCCTGCCACCTCGTGGTGCCCGTGCCACCCGCCGGCGGTCGCGGGGTCGGTGAAGTGCGCATACCAGGCGTCTTGCGACTGAAACACATCGGGGTCGATTCCGGTCACTCTCGACATGAGCATCTCGGCCGCCAACGCAGCGGAGATCGAGCGGCGGGCCTGCTCGGATTGGGCACGCCCCGCCGACATCGCGGACATGACCGCCGTGACGACCACGACCAGCACGGCAATGGCCATCAGGGACTCGAGCAGCGTCAAGCCGCGGCGGCGGCCAGAGCCGCGGTCCCCGCGTACCGGCACCGCGTGCGTAACGGACATGCTGGGCATGCCTTCAGTGTCGGATTCATCCGAGGTCGCCCGAAGCCATCCACGCCGTTCCGCGGTCGAGTGAAGGCGGC
Source organism: Phycisphaerales bacterium (assembly GCA_030749435.1). Classification (GTDB taxonomy): domain Bacteria; phylum Planctomycetota; class Phycisphaerae; order Phycisphaerales; family SM1A02; genus UBA12567. Next base: position 7,175 of record JASMKH010000017.1, on the reverse strand, counting down.
CAGACCACATAATCGGAACAGAAGTCCCGGCAGGCCCGGGCGGGAGGGCTTCGGGTCGGGGATACTGCCGACATGCCGTTTCGGCTCACCATATACACCGCCCTTGAGTTGCTCAAGGTGGTCGGCCTTGCGGCAGCAGTATTGGCGGCTGTCACCGCGTTCGGGGCTGTCATCAAGCCTCTCACGGGCGATGCGCCGATTTCGGCTGCGCAGGCGATCAAGTACGTAGGGCTGTCGCTCATCCCGATGATGCAGTACGCCCTGCCCTTCGCTGCAGGATTCGGGGCCACCATCGTCTTCCATCGGATGGCAGCCGAGAACGAGGTCATGGCGATGGCGGTGGCTGGCCTGAGCTATCGGACGATCCTCCTCCCTGTCATGGCACTGGGGGTCGTGCTGATCCTCATCATGGTGATGCTGGTGCAGGGCGTCATCCCCCGCGTGTATGCCCTGATGGGCCGGGTGATTGCGGGGGATGTGACGGCCATCCTCGAACACGCGGTCGAGGCCGGGAAGCCGGTTCGATTCGGCGACATGGAGATCTGGGCCGAGTCAATGCGGCTCATCGAGCGGCCCGAGGACGGAACGGCAGATGAGCGAATCGAACTTCGCCGAATGATGGTGGCCCGTCTGGGCCCGGATGGGGCGATCGAGTCCGACATTTCGGCTGCCGGCGCGGTGCTGGACCTGTACGAGCGGGAAGGCATCGTGCTCATCCGGATGGCGATGGATGACGCCGTGTCGTGGGACGCGGCTGCGGGGAATCTCCGCGGCTTCCCTCGGTTGGAGCCGACGCATGCGATGCCGGTTCCGCTTCCGGAGCGAACGGAGCCGATGGCCATGACCCGTTCGGAGTTGCTCGCGGTGGATGATGATCCCTCACGATTCCCGGCGATTCACAAGGAGTATGAGCGGCTCAGGGCCGCGTTGCGGCAGTTGTACCAACGTGATGCCGTGGCGCGATCGCTGCGGGATGCCGGTGAGATTGTGATTCCCAGCGAGGATCGATCAGGCCACTCCTGGCGGATTCGCGCAGCAGGGCTCAGGAACGGAATGCTGATCCGCGGCGGGGCAAAGCACCTTGAGATTGATGAGTTGGATGCTGCCGGGCACGTATTGCGGCGTTTTCAACCGAGTCAGGCACAGGTGTTCGTGGAAGGGGGTGGCCTCGACGGACATGATCGTCGTCTGGTTCTTCGCATGAGCAATGTGACGGTGTTTGATCCACCGGACGCGGCCCGTCCGAATCTTCGTTCCAACGTGCAGGTCGGGAACCTCCGAATTGTGGGTGTGCCTGAGAACATGGAGTCGGAGACCCCGGCAGCCACCTTGGCCCGAGCGGAGGAGGCGGCGCCCCGCTCCAACTTCGTCAGCGACGTTCTGCGTCGGATCGACTCGGATGTCGCCAGACTCCATGGGGAGATTGTGGGTCGCCTTGCGCAGCGGTGGGCGATCGCAGTGACTGCGGGTCTGCTGCCCTTGCTCGGCGCGATTCTGGCACTCAACATGAGGCATGCCCAGCCCCTGCTCATCTACGTCGTCGCCTTCCTCCCGGCACTGCTCAACCTCGTGCTGATCTCCAGCGGTGCCATTTTCATGCGACAGGGTGATGAGACTGCCGGAATGGCCATCATGTGGAGCGGCAATGCGTCTCTGGCGATACTGACAGCAGTCTGTTGGCGGAGGCTTGCGCGGCACTGATCATGTCTCGACTCGATCGACATATCGCTGGGCGGCTCCTGCTCAACTTCGTGCTGCTCTTCGCGGTGCTCTATCTCTTTGCCTCCACGATTGATGTCATTCTGAATCTGGATGAGTTTATGAAACTGGCGGTCGAGGCTGCAGGGGACGACGCCTCCTGGATTACGACCACCGGCATGACACTTGGATTCGCCGCCAACTTTCATTTGCCGCAGCTGTTCCAGTTCTATGCATGGCTCTACGGCATCGTTCTCGTCGGCGCCGCTGGCTTCACGCTCGTGCAGATGAACCGATGCCGGGAACTTGTGGCGATCGTGGCTTGTGGATTGAGCCTGCGACGCGTGGCGATGCCGTTCCTGGGCGTCGCTGTGGCATTGAGCGCGGTTCAGGTCTTGAATCAGGAGTTTGTGCTTCCTCACGTTGCGCCGCTCCTGCTCCGTTCGCACAAACACGCCAGCCAGGACTCGGTCGACGCCTATCCCATCCGGTTTACCGATGATGCGCATGGCACGCTGCTGCAGGCAGCGTCCTTCGACCCTGGAACCGGTCGGCTTCGCGATCCCAGTTTCATAGCGCGAGACTCACAGGGCAGAACGACCAGCCGGTGGTGGGCCAGAGCGGCGACATGGAATCCTTCGGAGTCCGCATGGGATCTCGAGGACGGACAGTACGTGGAGATTCAACCGGACGCCAGGGGGTCGAGCCGGGCGCGGCCGGCCGAACAGGTCGAGACCGATCTCTCGCCGACCCGACTCTCGATGCGGAGGTACGGGCAGGTCGCCAGCATGCTCTCGCTCGCGCAGATCTCCGACATGCTGGCGTGGCCTGACTCGCGAGAAGCGCCAGCCCTCCGCCGGAGCGCCATGACGCGATTCTCAGTGCTCGTCCTCAACATTCTGATGCTTCTGATCGCATTGCCCTTCTTCCTCGACCGGGTTCCGGACGGGCTCTTCGGGAGGTCGGTCAAGTGCGCGGGCGTGGTGATTCCGTTGTACTTCACCGCGGCGGGACTCATGTTGATACCACTGCCGGGCATCGGGGCCCTTCTGGAGTCCGTGCTGCCGGTACTCCTTCTGCTCCCGGTCGCGCTCATTCGGCTGGGGGGTCTCAGGACCTGAGGCTGGCGGGGGCGACCTGAGCGGGGCCCGGGGGAGGCCTCTGGTTCCCGGACCTTGGCAGTGCGGAGAGGGCTCGTTGGAGACGCACGACCCATCGGGCCGACAAAGGATCGCCGGCGCGAGGGGAACTCGGGTCGGTTTCGCTGCCTGGCTGTGGCCGGCAAAGTGGCGAAGGGCAGGATGCCCGCCCGGTGACCCCCCGGGACGCAGCGGAGGCGCGGCCACAAGAGGCGAGCGCATGCACGTCCAGACGACACGTTTCGGTACCGTTGAGGTCGGCGACGACCGACTCATCGACTATCCGGCTGGCCTGCTCGGGTTTTCAAGCTTTACACGGTTCGCATTGCTGCAGCCCGATGAAGACGGTGTGTTCTACTGGTTGCAATCAGTGGACTCGCCGGATCTCGCCTTCGTCGTGACGGATCCGAGCCGCTGGTGCGAAGACTATGAAGCAAGCGTCCGTCGAGAGCACATGGATCTGCTCGATCTCGACCGGGTTGAGGACGCCCGCGTCTTCGTCATTGTGAACAAGTATGACGATACGCTGACGGCCAACCTGCAAGGACCGTTGGTTGTCAATCTCCGCAACAGGCGGGGCATTCAGATCGTCCTGTCTGATCAGCAATGGACCACGCGGTGGGAGATTGCCCGGCTCCAGCAGCCCGAGGCCCCGCAGCGAGCCACGGCCTGACACAATCGAGTATCGCGAAGGAGTCACGACATGCTTGTGCTGTCACGCCGCCGGGAAGAGACCATCGTCATCGGGGACGACATTCAGATCACGGTCGTCGACATTCGGGGCGACAAGGTCCGGCTGGGAATCGATGCGCCTGCCTCAGTGTGCGTTCATCGAAAGGAACTTCGTGACGCGATCAAGCGAGAGAACGAACATGCGGCTGCCATGTCGGACTTGCCGGCGGTCAGACGCCCTGCGTGAGGGCCAATTCGGGGGCGTCATGCACGTGTGGCTGGCGGCATGTCGCATGGTGGCGTGAGTCACCGAGGCGCTTACGAGGAGTGACCACCGCAGCCGCAGCCACCTCCGCAGCATCCGCCAGTTCCACTGCTCGGTGTATCCCGGGGGGAGTCCACCGAAAACAGACTCTGGACGCGTTCCCACGTGCGTTCGAGGCCTTCGGGGTCCTCCACCGGGGCATCCGCCTCCCGCATTGGTCTGAGCAGGGTCAGGAGCGTTCCGTCCTCCACGCATCGATACTCATACAGCGGCATGGGCGTTGTCCTCAGATGGCATCCAGCGCAGATTGCAGGTCGGCGACCAGGTCACGGACATCTTCGATGCCAACGGAGAGCCGCACCAGCGAATCGTTGATGCCCAGCGCGGACCGAGCCTCCGCGGGGACCGAGGCGTGTGTCATGATGGCGGGATGATTGGCCAGTGACTCCACGCCGCCCAGCGACTCGGCCAGCGTGAAGACACTGAGCGACTCGAGAAACCGGCGGCATCCTGCGAGGTCCGAGTCGAGTTCAATGGTGACCATGCCACCGCCCGCCGGAGTTCCATCGATCTGCATTTGGGCGGCGGCCAGATCGAACTGCGGGTGATCTGGGTGGGTTGGATACACCGTGGTCCGCACCTTGGCATGGCCACTCAGCATCTCCGCGATGGCAGCCGCGCTGCGGCAGTGAGCCCGCATCCGAAGATCCAGTGTCTTGATTCCGCGGAGGACAAGATAACTGTCAAATGGGCCAAGGACGGATCCCACCGAGTTCTGGTGAAACCGAATGGTCTCGGCATGTTGTGGGCACCCTGTGACGAGGATTCCGGCCACGACGTCACTGTGTCCACCGAGATACTTCGTCGCCGAGTGCATGACGACGTCGAAGCCCGACTCGAGTGGCCGCTGCAGCACGGGCGTCGCAAAGGTGTTGTCGCATGCACAGAGAATCCCATGTGCCTTGGCGATCGCAGCAAGACCCTTGAGGTCTGCGAGTTTCAGCATGGGGTTCGTGGGCGACTCCACCCAGAGGAGTTTCGTTTCCGGCGTGATGGCTGCCTCGACGGCGTCGAGGTTCGAGAGGTCGGCAAAGTCGAACTGCAGACCTTGAGCGCGGGCGCGAACCTGTCTGAAGAGTCGATGAGTGCCGCCGTACAGGTCGTCCATGGCCAGGACGCGATCACCCGCAGTGAGCGAATCGAGCAGGCAGGAGATCGCCGCCATGCCGCTGGAGAATGCAAATCCTCCGAACGACGCGTCGGTGGACTCGCGCAGGGACGATCCTTCCAGCCGGGCGATCGACCGCTCCAACGCATACCGCGTCGGATTGTGACTCCGCGTGTACTCGAATCCGGCGTGCGCTCCGGGCGATCGCTGCGCGTAGGTCGAACTCAGGTAGACCGGAGGCATGACCGCGCCGGTCGTCGGGCACGGGGACTGCCCCGCATGCACGGCCATGGTTCCCATGTGCGTCGAATCAGTTGTCATGTCAGTTGCTCATCCGGTTGCGGAGGTAGTTGATGAGGTCGATTCTGGTGATGAGCCCGAGGTACTGATCGCCTTCCACCACAATGGCGACGCGATCGCTCCGAAAGATGGGGAGTAGTGCTTCCACTTGCAGGTCCGGCGAGACAGTTTCCAGTTTCGTTGTCATGTAGTCGGAGACCGGTCTGGCAAATGCGGCGGCATCCTGTGAGACGGCAAGAAGCACATCCGACTCATCGAGAATGCCGAGAATGTGGCCATCGTCATCGAGGACCGCCATCTGGCTGACGTCATAGAGCCGCATCATCTTCACGGACTGGGCAATGGGAACGCCAGGCGTCAGTGTGAAGTCTTCCTTGCTGTCGTGCCTGCGGCCGATCAGGTCTCGGAGGTCACCGGTTCGGGGCACGTCCAGGAAGCCATGATCCCGCATCCAGTGGTCGTTGAACATTCGGCCGAGGTACTTCGATCCGTGGTCGCACACGAAGGTGACGACGGTGAGCGGCTCGGTCTGCCGCTGGCACCAGATCAATGCTGCCGCGACCAGTGTTCCGGTCGACGAGCCTGCGAGGACTCCTTCACACCGCAGCAGGTCCCGTGCCGCGTGGAATGTGTCGCGGTCTGACACTGCGATGGCTTCGGTGATGAGATCGAGATTCGCCACATCCGGGACGAAATCCTCCCCGATGCCTTCGACCAGCCAAGTGCCCGCCTCGACCATTCGCCCTTCATTGACCAAAGGCGTGAGCATGGACCCTTCCGGGTCGGCCAGGATGATCTTCAGATCCGGGTTCCGGTCTCGCAGGTACTGCCCCGCGCCAGCAAGCGTCCCACCGGACCCGATGCCGCCGACGAACGCGTCGATGACGCCGCCGGTCTGAGCCCAGATTTCGGGTCCGGTTGTAGCTGCGTGCGCTGTTGCGTTGGCCTCGTTCTCAAACTGGTTGACGTAGAACCCCCCGGTGTCTTCGGCGATGCGGGCGGCCACCTCCTGGTAGTAGTCGGGGTGTCCTTTCTGGACATCCGACCGGGTGATGGCGACGCTCGCGCCCAACGCACGAAGATGGGCGATCTTCGCCTCGCTCATCTTGTCGGGCACGACCACCGTGACCTGATATCCCCGAAGGAGGCCGACCAGTGCCAGCGCGATACCGGTGTTGCCAGCGGTGGCCTCAATGATGTGGCCGCCGGATTTCAACTGGCCGGCGGCCTCCGCAGCGTCGATCATCGAGACGGCAATGCGATCTTTGATTGAGTTGCCGGGATTCTGACTCTCGAGTTTGAGAAGCAGCCGGCACGGGCCGGTGTCCAATCTGCTGACTTCGAGCATCGGCGTGTTGCCGATCATCGACTCAACGCCGGGGTAGACCGGCGCGGTCACATCCTGAGGCGTTGGCGGCGTGGTCATGGCCCGCCATTCTACCGCCCTCCGGCGGGCAGGAGTCAGATGGACGGTGGCTCAAAAAGCACCGAACCGGGACGAGCGAGCTCGTCCCGGTTCGGGAAGGAATCAGAGCGACTCGGGATCACTCGCCGAGGTGGGTTCGGCCGCGGATGCCGTCGACCTCATGGGTATGAAGCCCGCAGCTGCCTTCCTCATCCTGCCAGAAGGAGTGGTTGAGCATGTAGGCCAGCGGCCCATCGGGAGTCTGGCGATGGAACAGGCCGTCCGTGCTGTTGTAGGCATTGGCACCACCGGCGGTGATGACGTCGTCCTGCTTGGCCTTGTTGACCGAGAGGGTGCGGGTCGAGCCATCGAACATGGCGACGACGGGTTCTGACTCGTAGTGCGCGTTGAAGGCGAACTGGGCGCAGCCGTTGTAGTGGAAGCCCTCTTCGTCCTCGGGATCGAAGAGCGTGCCCTCGAAGGCCGGGGCCGAGGCGCAGTCGTAGGGGTTGTTCTGGAGCATCGGAT
>JASMKH010000016.1 GCA_030749435.1 Phycisphaerales bacterium | reverse complement strand
CCTGCCTGCTGCGCAGGCTGTCCCCCCACAAGTGGGGGGACGGTTTTGGAAGGGACCGCCCCGCGGCCTGTCTCCCCACAAGTGGGGGTGCGCTGTCCTCACCGCTCCCCCGCCTGCGGGGGAGCTGTCGGCGAAGCCGACTGAGGGGGTGCCGCTCCCCGGCCTTGCCAATGGCGATAGTTGGATTCGAACCAACGACCTAGGGCTTATGAATCCCTCGCTCTAACCAACTGAGCTATATCGCCGAAGTGGGGCAGTGTATGAAGCAATCGCAGCCGAAACAAGCAGCGGGGGGCCCATCAGCGGGTGCCGCTCACCGAACTGGGAACGGCCGCCGCAGGGTCGCCGTCCTCGCCGCCCTCCTCGTCGGGGAGCCATCGTCCAGACACCTGGTTGCGGTCCAGGTTGGGGTAGGCGCGGCGAATGGCGGCAGCGAGCAAGCCCATGAACATGGGCTGTGGTCGCAGCGGGCGGCTGGTGAGTTCCGGGTGGAACTGGGCACCGATGAAGTATGGGTGCGCGGTGGTCGGCAACTCCAGCATCTGCATGATCGGATGAGCCGGGTGGCGGCCCGAGAATCGAAGGCCCGCGTGCTCCAGTTGCGGTATGTGACCTGGTTCGACCTCATAGCGATGCCGAAATCGCTCGCGAATGTCGGTCGCGCCGCCGTACAGAAAGGACGCGATCGAGCCAGGGGTCAGCGCCACGTCCTGGCCGCCAAGCCGCATCGTGCCGCCGAGTCCCTCGATTTCCTTCTGCTCGGGAAGTTCCGAGATCACCGCATTGGGATCGTCCGGTCGGAACTCGGTGGAGTGGGCCCCGGCGAGGCCCGCCACGTGCCGGGCGTACTCGATGACTGCAACCTGAAACCCAAGGCAGATGCCCAGGAACGGAATCCGCTGCTCCCGAATCCACTTGACGCCTGCGATCTTTCCTTCCACGCCACGCTCACCGAATCCGCCGGGAACGATGACGGCGTGCAGTTCGTGTGGCGCCAACTCGGTCTCGACCTGGTCGGTCGTCAGGTCGGTGACGTCGATCCACTTGACGTCGGCATCAACGGACAGGTGCGTGCACGAGTGCTCAATGGCCTTGTCGATTGATGCATAGGCGTCACGAAGTGCGGTGTACTTTCCGAGGATCCCGAGATTGACCGAGTACTTTCGAGGGGCGCTGATGCCGGTGGCATAGGACTGCCAATCGCTGCGGGCGCGGTCCTCGTCGACAGGCTTGACCAGATGGTGCCGATCGAGAATGGTGAGCACTTCCCGGTCGAGGCTCTCCGCTCGCATCGCCTCCGGTATGGAGTAGATGGAATCGCGATCATGCATGGAGAACACTCTGGGCAGGGGGACGTTGGTGAACATCGCCACCTTCTGCCGAACAGTCTCCGTGACGGGGCGTTCCGCGCGGCATGCGATGAGTTGGGGCTGGATGCCCGATTCCATCAATCGCTTGATGCCCAGTTGGGCGGCTTTGGACTTCTGTTCTCCGAGCGTCGGGGGCTCCAGCACGTAGGTGAGGGCGACAAAGCAGAAGTTCTCGCGGCCCTCCTCAAAGGCCAGTTCACGCAGGGCCTCGATATAAAAACTGTTCTCGTAGTCGCCGACGGTGCCACCGACCTCGACAAACACGACATCGGCGGGTCGTCCCTCGCCGCCGCCGGTCATCGCGAGCGAACGAAGCCGCCGCTTCACCTCGCCGGTGACGTGGGGGATCATCTGGACGTCACGCCCGAGGTACCCGCCGCGCCGTTCGCGATCGAGTATTCCGGAGTAGATCTGGCCGGCTGTGGTGAAGTTGGCGCGGGTGAGGTCCTGATCGAGCAGCCGCTCGTAGGTGCCCAGATCCATGTCGCACTCGGTGCCGTCGTCGAGGACGAATACCTCTCCGTGCCGATACGGATTCAAGGTACCGCTGTCGACGTTGAGGTATCCCTCCAGTTTGACCGGGGCAACGCGAAGCCCTTTGTCCTTGATCAGTTTGGCGAGCGAGGCGCTGAAGATGCCCTTGCCCAGACCCGACATGACCGTGCCCATGACGACCACGAAGGCGGTTCGGCCGGGGGCGTAGCCCTCCGGCATGGGGGAGTAGAACTCGGTTGATTCGGTCGAGCGTCCGAATTGTCCCAGGAAGCCTTCGGTGGCTGCAGTCGGATCGCCGGGAGCAAGCAAGCGCATTTGGTGGTGGGGCATGGTTGATACTACCGCGCGGCCCCGGGCAAGATCAATCCGGATCGCGGTGACGCCACCGATTCACGAAGTCGGCATACTGCGCAGGCGTGTCGATACCTGCGTGCGCGGTGGATACGCTCGCCACCGCAATGCGAACGCCATGTTCAAGCAGTCGCAACTGCTCGAGCCGCTCGGTCCTCTCCAGGGGTGTGGGGGGGAGTGCCACGTACTGGCGGAGGATCTGCGGGCGGTAGGCGTAGAGGCCAATGTGGCGGAGTGGTCGATCCCCGGAGCCATCCATGTCGTACGGGACAGCCGCTCGGCTGAAGTACAGCGCCTGCCCGTCCCGGCCGACAACAACCTTGACGATATTGGGGTCGGCCGCATCATCTTCGTCGGTGAGCGGGGCAGCAGCGGTCGAGACGCCAGCGGCGGGATCACCTCGAAGGGCGGCAATGGTCGACTCGATCGTCTCCACCGAGATCTCAGGCTCATCGCCCTGCACATTCAGGATGAGCTCGGCGTCGAGCGTGGCGGCGACCTCGGCGATCCTGCTGGAGCCGTTCGGGTGGGTGTCGGCCGTCATCGCGTGATCGATCGCGGCCGAGCGGCAGAAGGACTCGATCTCCAGGTCCTCGGACGCAACGATGACTCGGTCGACCGACGGCACCTGTGAGACCGCCTCGACAACGTGGAGCAGCAGTGGGCGTCCGGTGTCGCACGCGAGCGCCTTGCCGGGGAATCGGGTGGACCCCATTCGCGTCGGGATGATGGCGACTACCTGATCCACACGTGCCCTCCTAGGTCAACTGAGCGATCGAAGGAGCTCGTCGATTTCGCGGCGGCGGTTGCGAATGTCGCGATAGGTGATGTCCTGCCGGGCGATTCCGGAGCAGATGTCCAGCGCATCCTGGGCGTGGTCGCGGGACGCATCTCGCCGGGCCAACTCGAGCAGGGCCAGCATGAGGTCATACCGGACCTGCATCTCACGCTCGGCTTCGGTGGCGTCAATCTTCGTGAGGACCTCTCGGTACTCTGCCACGGCCTCGGCCAGCCAGCCCTCCGAGGCAAAGCACTGCCCAAGCAGATGCCCGGAGGCCGCACGGAGACGCGGCTCGTCCTTGGACTTCTGGAAGCAGCCCATGGCTGTCTCGATGTCACCGGTCCGAAATGCGATTTTACCGAGATGGAAGCGAATCGTCCGATCGGTCGGATAGCGTTCGGCACGCTCGGTGAACTCCTTCGACTCGAACTCGAGCAACTGGGCTTCGAGGGATTGGATTCGTTCGGGATCCGCAGTTGCGTCCGCGTCGATCTTCAGGTTCTTGATGCGGTCTCGGAATCGCTGCATGCGGATATCGCCTGCTGCCATGCGGAACCGGTATTCGTTGGTCGACTTGAACCCTTTGAGGAAGACTTGTTCGGCCAGTTTTAGCGATGCTTCCGTGCCCTCCCGGCGAAGAATCGTGCCGTACCTGTTGATGTTCTCGGCGACGTCCGGGGCTTCCTTGAATCTGGCCCGAGCTCGCTCCTTGACGCGCTCGGAGCCGCCGCCGGCACCAGCCAGCGACTCCTCCTCTTCGAGTTCTCGCTGCTTGCCCATGTCCTTGACGAAGTCGCGGAAGCCACCCTCTCGCCCCGCGGCCTCCTCGTACCCGCCCTGCGACATGGCACGCTGCGCGGAGAGGTCCTTGATCTCGTGTTCAAGCCCGCCGTCGGTCGGGTCAAGTTGCATCGCCGCTTGCCCCGCTATCAGGGCGTTGTCCCACGACTCGAGATCCTTGCACAGGTCCTTGAGTGTGACGTACTGCTGCTTGGTCGGCTTCTTGCCTCGACTGACGATTCCAAGGACATGGGGGGCGAAGAATTGACCGGTGGTCTTCTGGTCCGCGGCCCTGATCGCCTCCATCGCCTTGATTCCGGCGGTTGGATTCTGGATGTCACTCAACCACAGCAGGATCGCCACCGCCATTGTGTCGGTCGGGGCATCGCCATCGACCGCCTTGACGGTCTTGTTGGAGAGTCGTTTGCCTCCGCTCTGGACGTGGCGGATGCCCGTCTGAAGCATCTCCTCCAGCGCCTGCTCGTTCGCCGGGTCAAACTTGATGCCGCTGGCGTAGTACACCAGAGCCGTTTCGAAGTTGGTCGTCTCGGACATCGCGCGAGCATGCGCGAACCACTTGGTTGCCTTCTCGGGGTGAGACGTGAAGGCGACTGCCCCAGTGTCGGCATCGGGTTGTTCGTCGTCAGACTTGTTTCGTCCGAAGAGTGCCACGGTGGGTCTCAACTCCAGCTTGTGTAGAGGCACGCCCCCTGTCGGGAAGCGGTACGGTACCGCAGGGCCATTGTTCGGGTCAATGATACCGCCCTGGCATGGAGGTCAGCGTCTACCATGCGGCGGTGGCGATCGACCCCGACCAACTCGATATCGTGCTGCATCCCGCCCCGGTGCTTCGGCAGAAGACGGCGCGGATTGGTGAGATTACGGATGAAGTCCGGGCCGTGGCGGACCGCATGCTGTGGTTGATGCACGATGCCGAAGGCATCGGCCTCGCCGCGCCGCAGGTGGGCATCCCGTGGCGGCTATTCGTGACGCGTGATCCGGCGGTGCCCGATGGCGATGGAGGGTTGGTGTTCATCAATCCCGAGATCGAAACACTCGATTCCGAACTCGTCGAGGACACCGAAGGGTGCCTGAGCCTGCCAGGGGTCGAAGTGACGGTGCGGCGACCGGTGGGGGTTCGCGTCCGCGCCTTGACGCTGGAGGGGTTGCACATGGAAGAGGATCGGTGCGATCACTTCGCCCGCGTGTACCAGCATGAACTCGATCATCTCGACGGCGTGCTGATCATCGACCGGATGACCACGATGGATCGGCTTCGCAACCGCAAGGCGATTCGGGACCTTGAGCGGCGGTAGGCAGCGATGCGAGTCGTCTTCTTTGGATCCGGCGTCTTTGGACTCCCAACCCTCGATTGGCTGCTTCAGGCCCACGAGGTGGTGCTGGTCGTCTCGCAGCCGGACCGGCCTGCAGGGAGACGCCGTGTTCCGACACCGACGCCCATTGCTCAGCGAGCTCTGGAACGGGGCCTTCCGCTGGAGCGGTTTGAGTCGGTCAATGAACCGGCCGCGATGAGCACGCTGCGGGCTGCGGATGCCGACGTCTGGATCGTGATTGCCTTCGGCCAGAAACTCTCGGCACCTCTGCTTGACGATCGCATCGCCATCAACCTCCACGGTTCGCTTCTGCCGCGATGGCGGGGCGCTGCGCCTATTCACCACGCGGTCATGGCGGGGGACAGCCGAACCGGTGTCACCGCGATCACGCTGGCGGACCGCATGGACGCCGGCGACATACTGGGGCAGGCCGCCCTGGACATCGCGGCGTCCGATACGACCGGTGAGCTGCATGACCGACTTGCCTCGCTGGGCCCGCAGGTCATGGAAGAGGTGCTGGCGGCGGTGGGGACCGGCCGGGTGGATGCTCGAACACAGGATGAGGCGTTGGTGACAAGGGCGCCCAAACTCTCCCGCGCCGATGCCTCGCTGAGCACGGCGATGTCGGGCGACCGGATGCGGCGAATGATCAACGGCTGCGCACCGTGGCCGGGGTGCGATGCCGTGATCGCAGGCGAGTCGCTCAGGCTGCTCAAGGCCGGGCCGCAGCAGGCCCATCCTCCAGCCGGAGTGGTGACGCGGGAGGGCGACGTGGGCTGCCACGAGGGGGGACTGCGGCTCATGGAGATCAAGCCGGCTGGTGGCAACGCCATGGCGTTCGAGGCGTGGGCCCGGGGCCGCCGGATCGAATGGCCGGCAGTATTCAGCCCGGCGGGGCTGGCATGACCGGACAGCGAACACTCTGGAGCCTCTTTCGCAGGTCGCGGGCTTGCGCGTCACCGAAACCGGTCCAACAGCGTCGCCGAAGCGCATCACAGGATCGGTATGACCAACTCGTCGCGGAGATGAAGCGAGTCTGGGGTATCCGGGTACGAAAGTGGCGATCTCGGACCAGCGGATGCGCCTGGGAGTTGATCGCCCGCGATGGATCCGTGACTCGAATGATCGAGTCGCCGTATCCGCGTGGACCCATGTCGTGCGCAGTGTTTCTGCACGAAGTGGGCCACCACGCCATCGGATTCGGTCGAGCGAGAACGCGGTGTCTGGAGGAACACCTCGCCTGGGACTGGGCCCTGCGTGAGATGGAGGCGCGGGGGTTCAACGTCACACAGCGGGTCCGTGAGCGGCGGGACCGAGCCATGCGGTACGCCCTCTCCAAGGCCCTGCGACGAGGCCTCAAGCGTGTGCCCGTCGAACTCGTTCGGTGGCTGCCCGAAGGCGCCGAACTTGAGGCGACAAGGTGAACATCGACGAGCTGGACTACGAGTTGCCACCGGAACTCATTGCCACGAGGCCGGTGGAGCCAAGGTGCAGCGCCCGCCTGCTGATTGTGCACCGAGAATCCGGCAGACTGGACCACGCCAGGGTCCGCGACCTGCCCGATCTGCTCCGCGCCGAGGACTTGCTCGTTCGGAACAACACGGCCGTGCTGGCCGCCCGGCTGGTGGGCCGGCGGGCCTCGGACGGTCACCGTGGAGGCGGCCGCGTCGAGGGACTGTTTCTTGAAGCGCGTGGGAGTGACTGGCTCGTCCTGCTCACCCAGTCGAGTCGGCTCCGCATCGGGGAGGTGCTGCACCTGGAGGGGCCTGAGTCGACGCATGTTCCGATTCGACTGCTCGAGCGATGTGGTCATGGCTGGCTCGTCCGCCCCGAAGCGGCCGCATCGCTCGCCTCCCTGCTCAGCGCGGTCGGCAGGACGCCCCTTCCTCCCTACATCCTCCGCGCCCGGGCCAGCCGGGGCGAGGCCATGCCCGATGCATTGGATCGGGACTGGTATCGAACGCTCTTTGCCGACCCGGACCGGGCCGGGTCCGTGGCGGCTCCGACGGCTGGCCTGCACTTCTCCGAAGACGTACTCCGGAGACTCCGGGAGCGGGGCGTCCGTGAGGCCTCGGTCACCCTGCATGTCGGCGAGGGCACCTTCCGGCCGGTCTCCACCGATCGGCTGGAAGACCACGAGATGCACCGTGAGACCTGGCACATCGACCGGGAGGCAGCCGCTGCGTTGCGGGCAGGGCCGGGGCCGGGCGGTCGCCTCGTCGCGATCGGCACGACGACGACCCGCCTGTTGGAGTCGCTTCCGGCTCCGGTGCCCGAGGGAGCGGCCTCAGGCGACACCGACCTGCTGATCGCGCCGGGGTTTCGGTTCCGGCATGTCCAGGTGCTGCTCACGAACTTTCACCTGCCGCGGTCCACGCTGCTGGCGCTCGTGGGCGCCTTCGCCGGCATGGAGTGCATGCGGGCGGCCTACGCGGAGGCTGTGGCGCAGCGATACCGCTTCTACAGTTACGGCGACGCGATGCTCATCCTGCCGTGACCTCTGCGGCCCGGGCCCGGACGAACTGGCCTGGGTTGGTCGATGGATACCGGTGGCGGGTTGATGGAGTACGGTGCAGCCGTGGCAGAGACGCTGATAGGGACGCTTCTGGATGGACTTGATGTGCAGCCCCTGCGCGGCGCAGCTCGCTGCGAGGCCTCTCGAATGGTGGAGGACAGTCGCCGGGTGCGTCAAGGTGATGTGTTCCTCGCCAGGCCCGGCGCGAGCGTCGATGGCCGCGACTTCATCGCGAGGGCCGAGCAGGCCGGTGCCGCCGCAATTCTCAGTGACGCGGCCGGGTGCGACCTGGCTGCCGGACCGGCGCTGCAGAGCGGGCACCTCGAACACGATGCTGCGGTGCTAGCGCATCGGCTGGTCGGATTACCATCGCATCACCTCGACGTGGTGGGTGTCACCGGGACCAACGGCAAGACGACGGTCACAACCCTGCTGCACCAACTGCTCTGTGCATCCGGTCCCTCGGCGCTCATGGGAGGCGTTGTGGTTGACACCGGGGAAACGCAATCCGCCGCGACGCTCACGACACCGATGGCATCCGATGTGGCCAACTGGCTGGCCTCGGCAGTGCAGGCGGGCGCTCGGACGGCGACGATGGAAGTCAGCAGCCACGCGCTGGATCAGCACCGTGTTGCGGGAGTACGCTTCGCGATCGCGATCTTCACCGGGCTCAGCGGTGACCACCTCGACTATCACGGGACCATGGATTCCTACGAGGCCTGCAAACGATCACTCTTCGAGAACCTCGACGATCGGGCCTTGGCCATTGTCAATCTGGACGATGCGGCGGGTGGGCGAGTGGCGAGCTCGACGCGGGGCAGGGTGCTCGGATGTTCGCTTGAGGGGGTCGGCGAAATGCGGGGAGTCATCGATCGCATGTCCGAGCGTGGCACCACGGTGACCTTTGAGACGCCGTGGGGCCAGTGGCAGCAGGACCTTCCGATGATCGGACGGCACAACGCCATGAACGCCCTGCAGGCTGCAGCCGCCGCGCTCTCGCTGGGATTGACCGCTGCGGACGTGCAGGCGGGACTGGCCTTCGCCTCGGGCCCTCCGGGTCGGCTGCAGCGCGTCGCCCGGTCACCTCGCGTCATCGTCGACTTTGCCCACACGGACGGCGCGCTTGGCACCGTGCTCTCGTCGCTCCGGGCCGTGGCGGCGGATGACCAGCGGATTCTCCTTGTCGTGGGCTGTGGCGGTGACCGCGACCGTTCCAAGCGACCGCGGATGGCTGAGGTGGCCGCCGAAGGCGCGGACGAAGTATGGCTGACCAGCGACAATCCTCGGACGGAGGATCCTGCGTCGATTCTGCGCGACATGGCAGCGGGTGTTCCCTCAGCGGCCGAGGCGCGAGTGCACGAGGAAGTCGACCGCGCCGCGGCCATCGCCTCGGCGGTCGCGGCGGCGGGGCCGCGGGACATGGTGCTCATTGCTGGCAAGGGGCACGAGCAGTTTCAGTTGATCGGTGATCGGAAAGTCCCCTTCGACGATGTCGAAACGGCACGAGCAGCAGTCATTGTCCAAGGCGGCCGACCATGATGGAGACACTTGGAACGCTTGCGGACATGGCCGGCGGAATCGTCGCCCCAGAACACCGATCGATTCCTGTGGATCACGTGGGCACGGACACGAGAGTGCCGCTTGAGGGCCATCTGTTCGTGGCGCTTCGGGGTGTACGCTTCGACGGGCATGAGCATCTTCAGGCGGCTGCCGATTCGGGTGCTGTTGCCGTGATGGTGCGGCGCGGTACCGAAGTTCCCGAGGGGCTCGCCGCGATCATCGTCGAGGACACGATCAAGGCGCTCGGTCGGATGGCAGCGGCATGGCGGCGGTCGCTGCCGCATCTGCGAGTTGTCGCGATCACGGGTACGGCCGGCAAGACGACAACGAAGGATGCCCTTGCAGCCGTCTGTCGCGTGCGTCGCAGGACGGTTGCCAGCCCCAGGTCCTTCAACAACGACATCGGCGTGCCACTGACGGTGCTCGCAGCGAGGCCAGGTGACGAGGTCCTCGTTGCGGAGGTCGGCACCAATGCGCCGGGGGAGATCGAACCGCTGGCTGCCATGCTGCGGCCGGACGTAGCCGTCGTGACGCTTGTCGGTCCTGGTCACCTGGCAGGTCTCGGGTCCGTTGAAGCTGTTGCGAGAGAGAAATACACGCTGCTTGGATCGCTTCGTGAGAACGGAACGGGCATTCTCAGGCATCAGGGGCTGCCCGTTCCGCAGTGCCGCGGCTCACTTCGATCCTTTGGCCGCTGCGACGAAGCGGATGAGCCCCTGATCGACCGTGGCCCCGGGTGGATGGAGTTTGACGCGCGTCGATGGCAGATCGCGCTGCCGGGCGAGCACGGGGCCTTCAATGCCCTCGCCGTGATCCTCGCCGCGCGAGCGATCGGCCTCGACGACGAGACGATTGAGCAGGGACTTGCTTCGGCGAAGTCCTCACCGCAGCGGCTCTCCCGCCGCCGAGTCGGATCGATCGACGTGATCGACGACACATGGAACGCCAATCCCGATTCGATGGCTGCGACCCTGGCGGCGCTGCCCGAACTCGTGCAGAACGACGAGCAGGTGGTGCTGGTGTTGGGCGACATGCTTGAACTGGGCTCGAGCGCGGAGGCGCATCACCGCGGCCTGGCAGAACACCTGCGTGCCGAGGCCAGGCGCGTGCCCACGCGACAGATTGTGCTCGTGGGCCCGGAGATGCGATCGCTCATGGATGAACTGGGTGGTGCCTGTGGGCCGATCCCGGTGCTTCATGAAGCGATTGCGGATGACCAGTGCATGGCTCGCATTGCTTCGATGGTGAGCGAAGGGGAGACGGTGCTCTTGAAGGGCTCCCGTGGTCTGGCCCTTGAACGAGTGATCTCGGCCATGGAATCAGGAGACGCGGCCACCTGATGGCCGATGAAGTCGCAGAGGGATGCTCTACAACCTGCTTCAATACAGTGACCAGTGGCTCGGAGAGTGGGCCGGCTATTCGATCCTGCAGGTGCTCTACCAGATCGAGTTCCGCGTCTTCACCGCCGCGATTGCCGCCTTCGCCTTCGTGCTTCTGTTTGGGAAGCCGTGTATTCGATGGCTGATTCGCCGCAAGATCGGTGACTCGCCTGAGTTCGAGCACGCCGACCTGAACGCCCTGATGGGATCGAAGCGGCACACGCCGACGATGGGGGGGATGCTGGTCGTCGGGGGCATCATCTTCGCGACCGTGCTTCTTGCGGATCTGCAGAATCGATACGTGCACCTGGCGCTCATCGTGACGATCTGGCTGGCACTGCTGGGCGCTGCCGACGACTGGCTCAAACTCACAATCTCAAGTCGTATTCCCGGCTCGCGCGAGGGGCTCAAGAGGTGGGAGAAACTGCTGTTCCAATTCGGAATCGGGTTCCTCGCCGCCGTGTTCATCTGGCGATTGGCCGGCTCCAACGAGGCGGCCCGTGCGCTGGTCCTGCCGTTTCAGCGGACGTACCAACCGGATCGGGAGTCGTTGATTCTTGAGCCCGGTGTGGTTGTGCTCGGGATGTGGGCGTTCCTGCCGCTCGTGGCAACCTTCATCGCGGGAACGAGCAACGCAGTCAATATCACAGACGGCATGGATGGGCTCGCGCCCGGCATGGTGGTGATTGCATCGCTGGGAGTCATGGTGCTGGCCTACATCGCCGGAACGCCTGAGCGAGCCCAACTCATGCTGTTCCCGTGGGTCGACGGGGCATCTGAGTTGATGGTGGTCGCCGCCGCCATGGCGGGGGCCTGCCTCGGCTTCCTGTGGTTCAACTGCGCGCCCGCCTCGGTATTCATGGGTGACACCGGCTCCCTCCCCCTCGGCGGGCTGCTGGCGACCATCGCCTGTTGCATTCGCCAGGAGGCGCTGTTGGTGCTGATTGGGGGCGTCTTCTACATCG
Source organism: Phycisphaerales bacterium (assembly GCA_030749435.1). GTDB lineage: Bacteria > Planctomycetota > Phycisphaerae > Phycisphaerales > SM1A02 > UBA12567. The sequence continues at coordinate 46,594 of JASMKH010000016.1, read as the reverse complement.
AGATCGGGAGCAGTCTCGTCCAGACCGTGTGGTTCAAATGCACCAGACGATTCGGCCGTCACCACGAAGGCAAGCGTCTGTTTCTCTGCGCTCCGATTCACCATCACTTTCACTTGAAGGGCTGGCAGGAGCCCCAGGTCGTGGTTCGATTCTGGATCGTCGGCGTCGTGTTCGTCGTGATGGCGATGGTGTTGACGAAGTTGCGTTGATCGCGGCGTCTACAGCAACTCATCCAGACGCAACACTGTTCCGGGCACGCTCGGTTGCTCCACGGGCCCGCGGGTGCGAAGCAACCTGATGAGCGACGCGAGGTCATCGGCCAGAGGCGCCTGGAACTCAGTGTCCTGCTCGCTTGTGGGGTGGACGAACCCAAGGAGCGCCGCGTGAAGCGCCTGTCGCCCGAGCAGCACCCTGCGGCGATCACCCTCGCTCTGGTCGGGCGGAAGCACGTCGCGGACCTCGATGTGGCGTCCGCCGTACATGTCGTCGCCGGCGATGGGCCATCCCAGGTGCGAGAGGTGTACGCGAATCTGATGTGTTCTGCCTGTCCGCAGTTCGACCTCAAGGAGCGTGAAGTCACCGTAGCACTCGAGTACTCGATACAGCGTAACGGCTTGCTTTCCGGTGTCGTCCCAGCGAACGGTGTTGCAGTGCTTGAGCGTTGGGTGCTTTCCAATGGGCAGGTCGATGACATCGGCAGCAGGTTCCACGCGGCCGTGGACGAGCGCGAGGTACCGCTTTCGAGTCCGGCGCTGTTCAAACTGCCTTCCAAGACGCCAGTGCGCCGTCTCATTCTTGGCGACCACCATCACGCCCGTTGTGTGGCGGTCGAGCCGATGGACGACGCCGGGACGAGCGTCCGCGGCGCCGACATCGCTCAGGGCCTCGCCAGATTTGCGGAGGTGCCACGCCAGTCCGTTGATGATCGTGCCGCGCTGATTCCCCCGGGCGGGATGCACGATGATGTCGTCGTGTTTGTCGATGATCAGCAGGTCGGCATCTTCATGGAGGATGCGGATCGAGATGTCCTCTGCCGGAAGTTCCGAACTTGGGGGCGGAGGAAGTACGACATCAACCACGTCGCCCTTGCGGAGTCTGGTGGCGGGTTTTGGATCGCGACCATTGACAGTGACTGCGCGTTCATGGATGAGCCGCTGGAGCGACGTGCGGCTGAGCCAGGGAATGCGATCTCCCAGATAGCGATCGAGACGCTTCTTCAGATCGCGTGAGAGTGTGAACGTCGCATGTGCCGGGCCGTCGTCCGAGTGGATCAGGGCAGGATCAACGGCGCCGCCGGGGCCGATTGGGCCCTCGGTGTCGCTCATTGGGGAGTGGGCTCGTCTCCACCCTCGGGCGCCGGGGTCGTCGGTGGCTGGGCCGGCGGTGCTGCCGGTTGCTCGCTGGGCGGGGCCTCGGCGGGCGTGGCACCCAGCGGCGTTCCCTGAACGGCGGGGGGAGGCGGCTTCGGCGTTGGTGGCGTGGGCGGTGTCGCGAGCTCGATGACCTCTGCGAACTGCGGGGCACTCGCTGCTCGAGCGTTCGCCTGGGCGGCGAGGGCGGGATACCAGTCGCCAGCGCGTGCCTCGCTCTTGCGATACCAGTTCACCGCGGCATCGACGTCCCCTCGACACTCGGCGATGGCGGCCAGCCCGTTGAGGGCGCACACGGTGGCCAGTGTTCGAGCGGGTGACCCGTCGTCATCACTGGCGACTTCCTGATAGATCCGGTCGGCGGTTGCGAGGTGCTGGGTCCGCGTCTCGGGCGTCAGTTCAACCGATGTCTGCCCGTCCTCACCGATCGAGCTGCCACGCTGAATCTCCTGAAGCAGCGAGTCGGCCGCCGTCAGGCGAGCGATGTCCGCAACACCATCAATCTCGGCATGCCTGCGGGCGACATCCTCCAGTGAGGCTGGCTGCACGGTTGTCATCAGGTCAACCCAGGCCTCGTCCCGGCTTCGCGCTTCCTGCTGCTGCCAGCGGATCATGACCAGATAAGCCACGATGAATGCCAGCACGATCAGCAGCCATGTCGGCCCCTTGGTCTTGAGCCAAGTGACGAAATCCTCATTGACCCGGCCCTCCTTGAGGTCCTGCTGTCGTACCTCTGCGAGGCGTTCTCGGTCTTCGTTGCGGGCCATTGGTTGTTGGGTTCCTGCACTGCGTGTGTGGGTGAAGATGGACGCCGCATCGTACCTGATGCCTGCCATCACTGCGAGGGACGCCTCACGCGAGCCGCGATTCACATGCGGAGGCGGCCCATGGCGGCCTCGAGTTGGTCCAGAGCCCCCGCGAGATGGCGTGGATGCCCCTCGGTCTTCAGGAATGCCGGCGAGGTAGCCGCCATGAGGGCGCGGCGGACATCCGCGAGTTCGTGTGACCTGGGTTCGTTCTTCAACCCGTGGCGACGGCGAGCCTGCGCGACGGACTTCACGGGCCGCGTGGCCTCAAGCCGGTCGGGCCTTCCCCAGAGTTGGCGCTCGAGATAGACCGCGTCTTCGGTCCAGTGCCCTGGGCGGACCTCCGCCAGGTCGATCAGGATGACCGGACCCGACTGGCTTGATGATCGGCTCATCGCATTGGCCAGATGCAGGTCCCCGTGAATCCAGTGCGTGGTGTCTCGCCCCCGCCATCGCTCGACGAGTTGGCCGTGCCGTTTCTGGACCAGTTTGACCGCGTCTGCCCATCGCGGCTTCTGGGCGAGGCGGTTGTTGCGGATCGACTCCCTGGCGTGCTCCAGCAGGCTGGCCCAGTCCTCGACCTTGGCTTCGGCCGAGTCGACAGGGAGCGTGTCGGTCTCGGCATGAAACCGCGCCGCGGCATCGGCCACCCGCTCAATATGGTCCTTGTGCCACCGCAGTCCAAGCGGCCCGTGGGGAAGTCGTTCCATCACGAGCCACGCCAGGTCATAGTGCCCGAGTGTGATGCCCGACGCAAACAGGTGCGGGATGCTCTTCGGGCGGGTACCGCCGGGTGTCTGCAGCCGCCGCGTCCAGAACAGCTCCCTTGGAATGACGGGGAACTTGACGACGACTTCCTGCGGTGGCGCCTCAGCGGTCGTCCACATCGCCCGCCCGGTGCTGGCACCCCCACGCTGCCAATCTGCTCGAAACCACGAGACATCGCCCAGATGCCCATTGCAGGCTTCCATCAGGGTGGGCAGCAGGTTTTTGGCGAAGGCCGGGTCGTGATGCATGCGAACTCCCGACGCCGAATGCACGACCGATCGCGGTCGGACCGGCGGCGCCATCCGATCCGGGCTTCTGTCCTGGTCCGCGAACCCTACGGGCTGTGAACAGTGGATTCAACCCTTCGTCGCGGCGCGACCCCGGCAATCCCTGCTACCGTTCCCGCATGGGTCGTCCCGATCTCCTTGTCATTGATCTGGACGGCACGCTGCTCGATCGCGGTGGTCGGGTCTCTCCCGAGAACATCGCAGGTCTTCGGCGAGCCGAGGCTGAGTCGCTGCCATTCGTCATCGCAACGGGGCGGACGCGCAGTGAGTGCGGCCACATTCTCGACGCAATCGGATACGGCGGGCCGCTGATTTCGGCGAGCGGGTCGATGCTGGTTGAGGCGGAGGATGGACGAACGCTGGACCGGCGTACGCTCCCCACTTCGATCGTCGAACAGGCGGTAGGGCATGTCGATGCAGGCAGGGCGGCAGCGATGATTCTCAAGGACCGCCACGATACCGGGGTCGACTACATCATCGCGGGCACGGTCGATCTGCACCCGGTGTCGGACTGGTGGTTTCGGGCGACCGGCGCCACCTACCGGCGTGTGGATCGTATTGAAGACGATCCGTTCCCCGATCACAGTGTTCGTGTTGGGGCTGTAGGCGGGGCGACCGAGTTCTCGCCAACGATTGCAGAACTCGAGCGGTCCATGGGCGAGTCGATTCTCGCCCGTCACTGGGAGGCCGTGACCAGTTCCGAGCATGCTGGCGAGCCGATTCACCTGCTTGAGGTGTTTCATCCCGAGGCGGACAAGTGGACCATGGTGCAGTCGTGTTGCCGCCTCCGAGGATGGGACAGCGCGCGTGCGGCGGCCGTCGGCGATGGATTGAACGATGTGGTGTTGATTGAACGGTGCGGTCTCGGGGTTGCTGTCGAGAACGCGCACCATGAGGTATTGGCCGTCGCCGACGCGGTGACGGACCCGCACGATGAACACGGTGTCGCCTCGCTCATCGATGACATCCTCGATGGACGGCTGCTGTTGGGTGGGGCTCGCCGGTGAGTGCCAAACTGCTCGGGCCATCCCACCCGTGGCACCATCATGAGGGTGTGGCAGTGCTCTCGGCCGCAGAAGCCGTGCTCAAGGGCGTGCTGGAGAGTGAGGCGGTCGTCCATCGACTGCTCGTGACGGATACCAGATCGACCGCCAGTCTGCAGCGATCGTTGGAGCACGTCGATGCCCGCGATCTGCTGAGAAGGCATCGTCTCGTCTGCAGAGTCATCGGGGATGCGGGCCGAACGATCGAGTTGGCCAAGTGGAACGCTACCGATGGTCGTCATGTCGTTGCCATCGTGGGCGGCCCCACAGTCATCGCGGCCATTCAGGTACTGGAGCGGCTGCGAAACTTCGGAGGCGCCGAATCCATGGCTCTGGTCATGGAATTGCCGAGTTGGTCCGCCGAGAGTCGCCAACGGATTGCGGCAACCGGCATGCCGATCATCGAGGCGACGTGCGTGTTGAGTCTTCGGGATGCCGTCGAGCATGGCCTGCGAATCAGTCGGGGCGCTTCAGCGCCGTGCGTGATTGCGGTCAGCCCGGAGATCATGCAGTCCGAGGCGAGCCTGACGATGCGTCCCAACCGGATGGCAGATCAACTGCCCGCGGGCCTGCCGAGAAAGCGGGGCCCGCGGTGGGATGAAATGGGAGGGGCGTTGCGGATCGCCCGACGATTGGAACTCAATTCCGCCCGAGCCATGCCCAGCCCGGGAGAGCGTGCCGAACTTGGCTTCGTCACCGTGGGCAGCGCTGATCGAGCGCTCAGGCGACTGGAGACGCTGCTCGGCGTCGAGCGAAGATTGCCCACGCTGCACCTTCGTGTCTCGATGCCCATAGACAAGGCGGCAATCGAACGCCTGCTGCGCCGCTGCCGCTCGGTCGTGGTGCTTGAGCCCGCCGGTGAACTGGTTGAACTGGCGATGGTGCGAATTGCCCAGCGAATGGATCGCGACGGTGCGCCGCCGGCCGTCGTGCTCGGGCAAGCGTTGTTGTGCGAGGCGGACTCGTTGCCGGTCCTGCATCCATCTCCATTGGCGAGACTGCTCTCGCCGATGATTCAGCGGATCGTGACCGGCCCGTCCATGGAGTCGAGGCTGGCTGAGCGTCCCCCCGCCGTACCGCTGCGACTTTCGCCCGATCGATTTGGCGATTCGGCTCACGCCGAGGAACTGCGAAGCATGCTCGTTGGAATGATCGAGTCAGGCGAGGATGCTGGTGAAGAGGCGGAGCCGGTCAGCCAGACGGAACACCCGGTGCGATGGATGATCCAGGGCAGGTGGGTTGGTCCCGCCGAGGGTGTCACCGTCCATGCAGAGTTCTGGGGCGCGACGCGGTTTCGACGATCCGGCGCCGCTGCGATCAGGCAGGCTGCGTCGGATGGCGGCCCGTGGCTGATGGTGATTGCAGTGGGGCCACCGCCGCATGGGCGAGAGTTGGAGCGGTTGGTGGGCGGCATGGTTCCCGGGGAGCGAGCGGGGCAGGTCCGGATCCTGCGTCGCAGCGGTCGCGCCCCTGCCGAGTTGCAGCGGATCATGCGTGAAGCGTGCACCTTCGATGGGCTCACCGTACTGATCGTGGATGACGATCTTCCGACCCGGTTCGACGTCGGCACGATGGAACACGCCCTGGCCGCGATCGACCGGATCGGCTACCAGCACACGCAGCGGATTGCCTGGCCAGCCGATCGGGCATGCGTCATCCGGGAGCCATCGGACTCCCGTCAGCGGGAACTCCGCGTCGTGGACGAGGCCATCGCGGCAGGAACGACCATGAGCGTCGCGCCAATCTCGCTTCGCTGGCCGCCTCGCATCTCCGGCCGGGTGCAGCCGCTTGCCGAGCAGGTGGAAGTGATCCGGACACGTCCGCCGACTCGGCGGCGGCGTGGCGAGGACATACCAGGGCAACCCGAGTTCAAGCACGCCGCGCAGCCGGTCTGGTCCGCCCACCTTGCGGGTTTTCGCGGTGGTGCTCCCGGCCTCGCTGCCGCGTCGCTCGAGCAGGCCGCTGTGGTGATGGGGTACCACGTCGAAGTCGGTTGCGATCCGACACCTATCGGCCCGGGCCGGCGGCGCATGACTCAGGTTGTCTTCTGCAGGCCGCGAGACGAGGGAGAGCGGGCCGCCGTGCCGCCGGTCATCCCCTGGGGGGAGGCGGATCTGCTGCTCGGATTTGAGCGGGCTTCGACACTGCAGGCGGTCGATCCCGAGGGGCCCTACAGGGTGGCGTCGCCTGCTCGCACGGCGATCTTCGCCAACACAGGGTTGTTCGAGGACGAGGTGGACCGGGTCGATGACGAGGACGAGGCGGCCACGGCGATTCGCGCCCACCTGGAGCGTGTGGGCGTGCAGGGTGCAGTGCTGACATCCGACCTCACCGGCGTCTGCAGAGATCGGTTTCATAATGAGCGTCTTGCCGACCTCGTGTTGCTCGGGCTGGCGTGGCAGGCTGGCCAGATACCGCTCTCGTTGGATGCAATGCATCGCGGCATTCAGCATGTGGAAGGCCGAGGATGGGCGCGGCTGGTGGAGGCATTCGAATATGGGCGGACCGGTTGGCTCGATCCTGAGCGGTTGCTGCGCAGGCAGGAGCGAACAGCCGAGCCCGGACTCAAGTCGATCCGGCGATACCGCCTGATCCTCGCCAGAGCCCGCATGTTTGGTCGCGACCGGGCGGATCGGTTCCGGCAGGTTGCTGGCAGAGTGCTCGATGAAGTGCCCGGACTGCTGGAGACCGCGTCGGGGCGGGAAGCGCACCGCGACTTCGTCGTGGCGCTACGGCGATGCGTGACCTGGGGTGGCTTTGAGATGGCTGAGCGATTCGCGAGCCGGATTATCTCGCTGTATCAGGTCGACCGCGCCGACACCGGACGCGCGTTGACCAGGGCGGCGATTCTCCCGCTGGCTGAGACGTTGTTGATTCGCGATGCGATCTACGTCGCGTCGATGGCGATCAGCACGGAACATCGCCGGCAGACGCAGCAGCGGCTCAATGTGCGCCGTGGGCGGGGCGACCGCATCTCCGTGAGGTATCTCACGCGGCTTGAGTTCGTCTTCATTCGCTGGCGGTTCAGGCTCGACCTTCGCACCAGTGACTGGATGGCCCATGTGCTCGCTGCGGCGCGGTATCTGCACCCCAACGGACTGCGGGGTCGGAGAAGCCAACGGCAGGTCCGATCACTCGTGCAGGAGGTGGTGATGCAGGCGACCAGCGCCGCCGAGGAAGACTATGAATCATGGCGGGCAGTTCTCGAATTGCTGCACGCCATGGCTATGGACGGTCGACTTCGCCGGGTCAGCCCGGCTTCGCTTCGGCGGGAGATTCACCATCTCCGCCCTCGCGGGTGACTTGTACAGCCGTCTCTCGCCTCAGTTGGCCGCAGGCGGCTGTAATGTCACGACCACGGCTGGCGCGAATGTGTACGTTGATGCGTCGGCTTCGCAGTGTTGCCTGAAACGCGTGCACATCCTCGTCCAACGGTCGTTCGAACGGGAGACCCTCTACGGCGTTGTAGCGGATCAGGTTGATGTTGCAACGGAGCGTCGTGGCGATTTCGGCCAGTTGCTTTGCGTGGTGCACCCGGTCGTTGACGCCGCGAAGCAGCAGATACTCCAGCGTGATCTCCCGCCCGGTGGCTTCGAAGTAGTCGCTGCATGCGGCGAGGATCTCACCGATCGTGGCGAACTGGGCCCATGGGATCAACTGCCGCCGCAGGGCATCTTCTGGCGCATGCAGACTGAGGGCGAGCGTGACCGGAATGGGAAACGCGATCAGACGGCGAATGGCTTTGGGGAGGCCCACGGTCGAGACGGTGATGCGACGGGCGCCGATGCCGAGTCCCCAGGGAGCGTTCAGAGTCGTGATAGCCCCCGCGACGGCGCTGAAGTTGGCCAGCGGTTCGCCCATTCCCATGAACACCACGTTGGTGACGCGTCCGTCACCGAGCTGACCCAGGCGCCACGCCTGCTCCACGATTCTGCTCGCGGTGAGATTGCCGTCCAGCCCCTCCATGCCGGAAGCGCAGAAGGTGCAGCGGACGGGGCAGCCGATCTGGCTGGACACGCACGCGGTTCGGCGAGTCTCCGCAGGGATGAGCACCGTCTCCGTGGACGCGGCGCGGCCCGACCCGTCGGGCCACTCGAGCAGCAGTTTCCGCGTGCCATCCGAGGCGACCTGCCGCCGCGCCTCGCTTCCCTCCAGAATGGGGAGCGTCTCGGCAATCAGCATCCGGTGGTCCTTCGAGAGGTTGCTCATCGCGGCGGGGTCGCTGACACCCTTGGTGTATACCCAGTCAATGATCTGGTCGGCTGCGAATCCGGGCAGACCGTGATCGGCGCACCAGGTCCGCAGGCTCGTGGGGTCGTGCCCGAAGAAGCTGGTCGGTGCACTCAAGTGCTTGCGCCGACGGTCAGGTTGACGATGCGGTGGGGGATGTCGTGTCCCGAAAGGAAGGCCTCGGTGGACGCGATGTTGTCCATCGTGATCCGGCGACCCTCCGGGTCGATCGATCTTGACCGCATGAACTTCTTGAGCGTCCCCGGGAGTCCGAACTCCACCGACTCGTGGAACACGTCGTGCTGTTCGACCGCACCGCCGTACTCGGTGTGCAGGTGCAAGATGAGGTTCTGTACCAGATCCTCCGGGGCACTGGCTCCAGCGGTCACGAGAACAGTCTCCGCTCCGTCGAGGATCTCCGAACTCAACTCGTTCCGGTCGTCAACCAGTACCGCTCGAGTGCCGGTTGACTCGGCGAGCTCTCGAAGCCGCTTGGAATTGGAACTGTTTCGCGATCCGACGACGATGACCAGATCACTCTTCGGAGCCAGGATCTGAACCGCATGCTGCCGGTTCGTGGTCGCGTAGCAGATGTCGTCACTCGGTGGCTCGTGGATTTCGGGAAAGTGATCTTTGAGCGCCTTGATGATGACCGAGGCGTCGTTCATGCTCAGCGTCGTCTGCGTGAGATAAATGAGTTTGGATGAATCGACAATCTGCAAATCGGCGATGGAATCGACCGAGTCCACCACCTGAATGGAGTCGGGGGCTTCTCCTCTGGTGCCGATGATCTCCTGGTGATCCTTGTGACCGACGAGCAGGATCTGCCATCCTCGGGCTGCGTAGCGAACCGCCTCCGCATGCACCTTGGTAACGAGCGGACAGGTGGCGTCGATGGCGATGAGCCGCCGGTCCGAGGCGGCCTTGCGCACCGCCGGACTGACGCCGTGGGCGCTGAATACGAGGATGGACTCCATTGGCACGTCTTCAATGCACTCGACGAACACGACACCACGGTTGACGAATCGCTCCACAACATGCTTGTTGTGGACGATTTCGTGGTAGACATAGATCGGCTCGCTGTCGAGGACATCGAGCAACTGATCAACCACGTCGATCGCCATGTAGACACCAGCGCAGAATCCACGTGGGTTTGCCAAGAGAATCCGCATGCCAGCTCCTGTGTGGTGGATTGCGAGCACCTTCGCCCGCCCGCGAATCGGACCCCATGATAGCCTGCCGATCCACGATGGGAACCACGGTCATTGACAGGTTGGAGCAGTGGGGGCCGGACCGGTGTGAGTCGCTCACACAGGATCAGGCGTCGGCATACTGCCGCACACTGACTCTGGGCCACTACGAGAACTTCAGCGTATTGAGCCGGTTCGTGCCCGATCGCATGCGGGATGGCGTGTGCGCGGTGTATGCCTTCTGTCGCTGGGCAGACGACCTCTCGGATGAGTCGGGAAGCGCGGCCCTGGCGATGGAACGGCTCGACTGGTGGCGGCAGGAGTTGGATCGCTGCATCGCCGGCTCGCCGCGTCACCCCGTGTTCGTGGCGCTTGCCCAGGCGATCGATCGACACACGCTGGACGTCGAACACTTTCACGCTTTGATCGACGCCTTCGTGCGGGACCAGCATCAGGCTCGCTACGGCACCTGGGACGACCTCATCGACTACTGCCGGGGCAGCGCCGATCCAGTGGGGCGGCTTGTGCTGCAACTTGGCGGCGTGCAGGCAGGCGCGGCGACCCTCGCGGACAGCGACGCGGTTTGCACCGGGTTGCAACTCGCCAATCACTGGCAGGATGTCCGCCGTGATGTGCTGGAACGAGATCGCATCTACATCCCGCTGGACGCGGTCACGATGCCCGACTTCGAATCCCGGCTGGTCTCGACTGCGTCGATGGGGCATGCGCCGGACCGCGACTTCCTGGATGGGTACCGCGGCGTGATCGCTTCGCTTGTGCAGCGGACGCGTCCGCTCCTTGAACGAGTCGATTCGCTGCTCGAGGCAGTCCCTGCGGATCTCCGACCGATGCTGTGGCTTTTCGCCGCTGGCGGTCGGACGACGCTCGATCTGATCGAGCGATCGGACCATGAGACGGTGCTCTATCGCCCCTCGATCTCCAAGCCGAGGAAAGTGCTGCTCGCCTTGCAGGCTGCGCGGCGGGGGCAGGGCACGTGACTGCGGCGAGCGATGCGCCGCGTCCTGCATTGGCATGGTGCCGGTCCGTCGTGCGCCGCCGTGCCGGCAACTTCTACTGGGGACTGCGACTGCTGCCCAACCCCAAACGCTCGGCCCTGTACGCGCTGTATGCGTGGATGCGGCGGGCCGACGATATTGCAGACGATGCCGTCGATGCCACCGCCGCGCGAGAACAACTCGCGTCATTCGGAGCCAGGACCCGCAGCGTTCTGGAGGGCGACGATCCCACGGGCGAACCCCTGTGGCAGTCGCTGGCCTGGGTGTCCAGGAACTGGTCGCTGCCGCCGGAGCCGTTCGAGGACATGCTGCGCGGCCAGTCGGATGACCTGACTGGACGTTCCATCGAGACCGCAGCCGATCTTCGCGACTACTGCCGATGCGTCGCATCGACTGTCGGCGTGCTGTGCGTCACGATCTGGGGTTACAGCGAGGCCGAGGCGATCGACCTGGCTGTCGAACGCGGCGTTGCGTTGCAACTGACGAACGTGCTTCGCGACGTCGGCGAGGACATCGCAGGCGGGCGGTGTTATCTTCCGGCGGATGATCTGCGAGCCCACGGGCTGAGTCCGGCCGCGGTCGTTTCGTGGCAACACGAGGACGCGTGCGAGTCGTTGATCCGGCACTGGATCGCCGTGGCCCGGACGTGTTACGAAGTCTCTTCCCCACTCGACGCCATGGTGTCGAGAGATTGCCGTCCCACGCTGCGAGCGATGACGGGCATCTACCGCGCCCTGCTCGATCGCATCAACGTGGCGCCCAGACGGGTGACCCACGTGCCGGGCGTCTCGCTGTCCAAACTGGCGAAGATCAGAATCGCCCTGCGATCCCGGCGGAAGTCAAGGTGAAGGGGGAGGTGATTGTCGTCGGCGGAGGGCTCGCCGGGCTCTCAGCGGCGCTGCGACTTGGGGATTCCGGATACCGCCCGATCGTGCTTGAATCCCGCCGCCGGCTCGGAGGTCGGGCGTCAAGTTTCGACGATGCGATAAGCGGCCGGGCGTTCGACAACTGCCAGCATGTGCTCATGGGGTGCTGCACGAACCTGCTCGACTTCTACACCAGGATCGGTGTCGAAGATGCGATCGAGTGGCACGACACCATCGCGTGGTGTCGGCCGGACGGCGGCCGGGACATCATGCGTGCGAAGTGCCTTCCCGCGCCCTTTCATCTGGCGACGAGTTTCGGACGGATGAAACTGCTGGACGGACCGGGGAAGCGGGCCGTTCGGCGGGCCATGTGGCGCACCCTCCGAATCGGACGCCGTGGCCGCCATCGATATGCAGGGCGTTGCTTCCGGTCCCTGCTCGATCAATGGCGGCAACCGGAGGATGCGGTTCGGCTGTTCTGGGAGCCGATCATCGTCAGCGCCTGCAACACGCCGCTTGATCAGGTGGCGGCGGTTCACGGGCTCCAGGTCTTCCAGGATGGGTTCCTGGCGGGACGATGGCACGCGACGATGGGAGTGCCGCGCGTACCGCTGCGCGAACTGTACGAACCTGCGCTGGCTGCGATCACCGATGCCGGTGGCGAGGTTCGTCTCGGTTGGCGGGCGAGCGGCATCGGCAGCGAACGCAGGCGTGTCGTCGGTGTGGAAACCGGACGCGGATTCGTGCGTGGTGACACGGTGATTGCGGCGCTTCCGTGGGCGCAACTGGACGGCCTCATCGACCCATCGCTTCGAAAGCTCGACAGCCGCCTGACGCATCTGAGTGAACTTGGGCACAGCCCGATTCTCGGGGTCCACCTGCTGCTGGACCGCCCCGTGATGGAAACGCCGCACCTGGTCATGCCGGGTCGGGAGACGCACTGGTTCTTCAACAAGGGCACCGGCGATGACGGAACGCAGCACATCCATGCCGTTGTGAGCGCGGCTGATGCGTGGATGGACCGATCGGGCGATGCAATCGAAGCCGCTGTGCTCGCGGATCTCGCCCATGCGTGTCCGGGCGTCCGGGACGCTGAAGTGTTGCTTGTGAGGCCGGTCAAGGAGCGGCAGGCGACCTTTCTCGCGTCGGCCGAGGCCGAGAAGGTTCGCCCGAGGGTGGCGCCGAGCCCGATTGGAACTGGCGGCGGCGACCTCGAGGGTCTCTATCTGGCTGGCGACTGGTGCGACACGGGGTGGCCGGCGACCATGGAGGGCGCGGTGCGCAGCGGGTACCTCGCAGCGGAAGCAATCGCGGGTGTTCCGTTGGTCGTGAACGATGCGCCGGCTGGCTTGCTGGTTCGGCTGCTCGGAGCGGGGTCGAAGGGGCGGTAGCGGACGACTCGCGGGGAGCGTCTCCGCGCGTCGGAGTCGGCACTACGGACGTTGCATGGGCGTCATGTCAAGCGCGTCGACGAGGAAGGACCAGGTGTCGGCAACTTCATCGATCCGCATGCTTGTCGGTTTGCCAGCGCCGTGCCCAGCCTTGCGATCGACTCGGATCAGTACTGGCGGGGCGTCTTCCTCGGTCGATTGCGCGTGTTGCAGCGCTGCGGCAAACTTGAATGAGTGCCCTGGTATGACCCGGTCGTCGGTGTCTGCGGTGGTCACCAGCGTGGCCGGGTAGCGAACACCCCGTTTGAGATTGTGGTACGGCGAGTACTCGAGCAGGGCTTGGAACTCCTCTTCGACCGAGGGATCTCCAAAGTCTGGGATCCAGGCACGACCGATCGTGAACTGCGGATAGCGAATCATGTCCATGACGCCGACCGCCGGAAGGCAGGCGCCGAAGAGGTCGGGTCGCTGCGTCATGGCCGCGCCGACAAGCAATCCACCATTGCTGCCACCTTGAATCGCCAAGCGGTCTGGGCGGGTGTACCCGTTTCGAATGAGCCACTCGCCAGCGGCGATGAAGTCATCGAAGACGTTCTGCTTCTGCAGTTTGGTCCCGGCGAGATGCCAGTCCCGCCCGTACTCCCCTCCACCTCGGAGGTTGGCGATCGCCAGCACGCCACCCATCTCCATCCATGCCAGTCGGGACGCCGAGAAGACCGGCGTGAGGGGAATGTTGAATCCGCCGTACCCGTAGAGGAGGGTCGGGAGATCACCGGTCCGGTGAAGATCGCGTCGATGCGTGATGAACATCGGAACAATTGTGCCGTCTTTGCTCTCGTAGAACACCTGCTTGACGATGTAGTCGCTCGGGTCGAAGTCGACGCGGGAGCGTCGCCACAAGGACGTGTCGCCCGATCTGAGATCGTGGCGGTAGATCGAAGGAGGCGTCGTGAACGAGGTATAGGAGAAGAAGACCTCGTCGTCATCGGGCCATCCGGTTGGTCCCGACGACGAGCCGATTCCCGGAAGATCGATGTCCTTGATGTGCCCCCCGTCCATGTCGTGCAGCGTCAGCCGCGTCGTGGCGTCCCGCATCCATGTTGCCGCCAGCCCGCCGCCCACGTGAGAGACGCTGCGAAGCGTGTCACTCGACTGCGGGAGGACAACCTGCCAGTTTCGCTGGTCCCTCGGCGCGTCGAGGTCAATGGCCATGACGTGACCGAGCGGGGCGTCCGTGGTCGTCTGGAAGTAGAGCGTTCCACCGACACTGCCGATGAACCCCCACGCCTCCTCGAAGTTGTCGATCAGGGGCACAAGCGAGGTGCCGGGCCGCGAGAGGTCCTGGACGAGGACCCTGTTCTCCTCGCCCCCACGCCAGACGTGGACGATGAGCCATCGGCCGTCATCGCTCACCACAGGCGACCAGCCCCAGTCCGGATGTTCGTCATCGCGATGCACCAGGACATCCTCACTCTGGGGTGTGCCAGGGCGATGGAACCAAAGAGACTGATTGGTGTTGGCTGCCTGCATCGCTTCACCGTCAACCGGCTCGTCGTATCGCGCGTAGTAGAAGCCGCTGCCATCGGGCATCCAGGTGGCGCCGGAGAACTTGCTCCACTCGATGGTCTCGGGCAGATCTTCGCCCGTCGAGAGATCGCGAACACGCCACGTCTTCCAATCAGAACCCCCGTCGGAGCGGGCCCACGCCATGTACCGACCGTCCTTGCTGAAGCCGACGCCACTGACTGCAGCCGTACCATCATCGGTGAGCGTGTTTGGGTCCAGGAGCACGCGGGGCGTTGCCTCAAGCGTGTCCGCGACATACCAGACGGACTGATTCTGAAGACCGTCGTTGTGCGTGAAGTAATACTTGCCGCCGATTCTGGAAGGCGTTCCTGTACGAGCGTAGTCCCACAATTGCTCGATGCGAGGACGAATCATCGCTCGGGCGGCGATGCCGTTCAACCTGGCAAAAGTGACTTCGTTCTGCGCGTCCACCCAATCGGACACCTCCGGCGCGACTCGAACATCCCCCTCCAGCCACCGATAAGGATCCTGCACGTCGACGCCGTGCATGGTCTCGACGGTGCCGTCTCGACGTGACTCGGGGTAGGCAAGCGCCGCAGGAGTGCTGCTGAGAACGGGCGCAAGAATGAGCGTTGCGAGCATGCTGAGTTCTCCTGAGTAGGGTCAGCCGACGAGATCCGGAAGGTTGAACATGTCGGCCGTGAGGACTTCATGTCCCTCATCGGTGATGAGTACGTCCGCTTCGTAGTGTGCGGTCAGGCCGCCGTCCACAGTTCGGATGGGCCAGGAAAGCGGTTCAGACGTGACTTCGTGATTCCCCGCGGCCAGCATCGGCTCCACGGCCAGAAGCATCCCGGGCTCGAAGACGCGGAATGCGTCCGGCCACTCGTTCGGTGTGGTTGGAACGACGTTGGACACGAAGGGCGGTGAGTGCAGCGAAGTTCCGTAGCCGTGCCCGCCGAGTCCGCGCACGAGCGAGAACTCCGCCTCGTCCTCGACGCACGCCTGCACGGCACGCGCCCAGTCGATGAGTGGGCGCCCCGGTTGCATTGCGGCGATGCCGCGGCGGAGCGACTCGACGCCGACCGCCATCAGCCGGCGGGCTTGATCGCTGACATCGACGATGCCGTAGGTCCACGCTGCGTCACCGATCCAGCCCTTATGGAGCACGCCGATGTCGACACTGAGGACATCGCCGTCCCGGAGCGGACGTTCGACGTCGAGGTGGGTTCCATGCACCACGCACTCGTTGAGTGAGAGGCATGAGTGGCTGGGGAACGGTCGCTGCCCGGGAATGCGATACCGGAGGAAGCATGACTTACTCCGCAGCGAGCGAAGCGTCTGTCCCACGAAGGCATCGACCTCGGGGAGAGTGCGGCCGGCGCCGAGGAAGTCGGTGAGCGCCTCATGGACGCGGCAGACCTGCATCGCGGCCGCTCGGGCGCCGCTGACCTGGCTGGGCTTCTTGACGATCATCCGTCGCCTTCCCCTTCCCCTTCCCCCGCGGAGTCCGACTCGGCAAGGAACTGAACCGGTCGGCCCTCAAGGAGCACGATCGGCGGGGGGGGGTTCCCGAAACTCCACACGATGCTCCGCGCGTCGCGTTCGTCGAGCACCTGCAGATCGCCCCGCTTGCCGACTTCCAGCGAACCGACATCTCCTTCGATGCCCAGAACGCATGCTGCGTTCCAGGTCGCCGCGGTGATGGCCTCGGCAGGGGACAGGCCGCACCGGCGGCATGCAAGCGCCATCGTCATCGGCATTGAGTACGTCGGTGCCGAACCGGGGTTGCAGTTGGTGGCGATGGCAATCGCTGCGCCGCCGTCGATGAGATCACGGCCCGGCGCGTACCGCTGGTCCACGTGGAACCCGCTCGCAGGAAGCAGCACGCCGAGGGTCTCGCTCCCTCCCAGAGTCCTGATGTCGGCCTCGGTGATCGCTTCGAGATGATCAACGCTGCGGGCGCCGAGTTCGACCGCCATCGGGACGCCCCCGAGGCTGTTGAACTGATCGGTGTGCAGGCGGAGTGGGCACCCCAACGACCTGGCCTGCTCGAAAAGTCGCCGTGTCTGGGCGAGCGACCAGGCGCCCTCTTCAAGGTAGGCGTCGCATGTGATTCCCGGAAACTCGTCGGTGACGGTGGGCAGGACTTCCTCGATGACATAGTCGATGAAGTCGGGCTGTTCGTCGTCGATGGCATGGGCCCCGAGGAAGGTCCCGACGACCTGCGTGTCGACGTCCTGCGAGGCCTCATGAATGGCCCGGAGCATCTTGAGTTCCGATTCCGTTGTCAGTCCGTACCCTGATTTCACTTCGATCGCCCCGGTGCCGCAGGACTGGAGTCGTCCCAGTCGACCGAACAGCGATTCGGTCAACTCGTCCTGCGAGGCAGCGCGGACAGCGTGTACCGTCGAGAGGATGCCACCTCCTGCTTCCAGGATCTCGGTGTAGTTCACGCCGCTGAGCATGGCCTCCCATTCGTCGAGCCGCGATCCCGCCCAGCAGGCGTGCGTATGGCAATCGACCCAGGTGGGCAGCACGAGGCGACCGTCCAGATCGAGCACGACATCCGAGTCCATGTCTTGCGGGGGCGACCCTTCGCCCATTCCGTGAATGCGACCGTCCTCGATGGCGATCCACCCCGACTCGATCTCCGCCAGTTCGGACATCGCCTCGCCGCGTCTGGGCCCGTCAGGTCCGGCCAGCGTGATCAGCCGACCATTGATGATGGTGACGTCGGGCATTTGCTACCAGTCCCTCATGGGAATCTGGACATGCTGGGCCTCGGCGCACGCTCGCGCTTCGTCATAGCCAGCATCGGCGTGTCGTATGACGCCCATCAGCGGGTCGTTTCGCAGAACGCGGGCCAATCGCCGGTCGGCCGATGCGGTGCCGTCGCAGACGATGACCTGGCCGGCATGCTGGCTGTATCCAATGCCGACGCCGCCGCCGTGATGGAAGGACACCCATGAGGCGCCACTTGCGGTGTTGACGGCGAAGTTGAGCAGTGGCCAGTCGCTCACCGCATCGGTGCCGTCACGCATGCCTTCGGTCTCGCGGTTTGGCGAGGCGACCGACCCGCAGTCGAGGTGGTCCCGCCCGATCACGATCGGAGCGGACACTTCGCCCGTGCGAACCATCTCGTTGAACCGAAGACCGGCCCGATCACGCTCGCCGAGTCCGAGCCAGCAGATGCGGCAGGGCAGGCCCTGGAATGCGACCCGCTCGCCCGCCATGTCGATCCACCGCCGAAGTCCTTCGTCCTCCGGGAAGAGTTCCAGAAGGGCTCGATCTGTGGCCGCGATGTCAGCGGGGTCACCCGAAAGTGCGCACCATCGAAATGGGCCGCGGCCGATGCAGAACTGGGGGCGGATGTACGCGGGGACGAATCCGGGGAACTCGAATGCCTGCGCGAACCCTTCGTCGGCGGCTCGTTGTCGGATGTTGTTGCCGTAGTCGAACGTGCACGCGCCTCGCGACTGCAATTCCACCATCATCTCGACGTGGCGTCGCATCGTCGCCATTGACTGCCGCTCATACGCGGCGGGATCCGATTTGCGAAGCGCGTCGGCCTGCTCACGGGTGAGACGCTCCGGGTAGTACCCGTTGAGCGGGTCATGGGCGGAGGTCTGGTCGGTCAATGCATCGGGCGTGATGTCTCTGGCGATGAGCCGCTCAAGCATGTCCACAGCGTTGCCCAGCCACCCGATCGAAACAGCTTCGCCAGCGTCGCGGGCTGCAAGTGCGCGGTCGATGGCTGCGTCCAGATCCGCCACGATCTCGTCGAGGTAGCGGTCATGGACCCGCTTCTCGAGCCGCTCCCTGCACATCTCCGCGATCAGACACACGCCGTCATTCATCGTGACCGAGAGCGGCTGCGCGCCGCCCATGCCCCCGCACCCGGCGGTCACCGCGAGCCGACCCTGAAGCGTTCCGCCGAAGTGTTGCCGGGCGCACTCGGCGAAGGTTTCGTACGTGCCCTGCAGGATGCCCTGGGTTCCGATGTAGATCCAGGATCCCGCCGTCATCTGCCCGTACATGATCAGCCCTCGGGCGGCGAGCTCGTCAAAATGCTGCTGCGTCGCCCAGTGCGGTACGAGGTTGGAGTTGGCAATGATGACCCGTGGGCTCTCCTCGGTGGTCTGGATGATGCCGACGGGCTTCCCGGACTGCACGAGCAGGGTTTCGTCTGGAGCCATCGACTGCAGTGAGGCGACGATTGCTTCATAGGCCTCCCAGGATCGAGCAGCCTGCCCGCGGCCACCGTAGACCACGAGCTGCTCCGGGATCTCTGCGACCTCCGGATCAAGATTGTTCATGAGCATCCGCATGGCGGCCTCGGCGCCCCAGCTTCGGCAGGTCATCTCCGTGCCTCTGGGGGCTCGAATGGTTCGTTGCGATGTGCTCGTGGCGTGATTCATATGGGACCTCGGGGGCTCCAGAGTGGTGCCATGGTGGCTCCGCTGGCTCCAGCGCAGTGAAGGAGGCGATGGTATCAGGAGGGTTCGCTCAGGGACCCGTCCAGAATCATCTCGGCGATCACGGCGATGTCGCCGCTGGGCGGTCGATCCTCGGTAAGCGGCAGCACACTGGTCCGGACCCGGGCGTGCAGTGCTTCGACGCCGCGCCCGCTTCGAAGCGGTCGCTGGTGTTCAAGCCCCTCCGCGGCGACGAGATACTCGATGGCGACGGTCTGACGCGTGAGTTCAACGCCATGCCGAAGATAGGCAGCGGATGTGGCGCCCATCGAGTTGTAGTCCTCGATGCCCGCCGATGTCGGCACGTTTCCCACGCTGGCCGGCGTCGCAATGCACTGCAACTCATTGCAGAGTGCTGCGGCGGTGTACTGGGTGATCATCAACCCACTGTGCAGGCCCGGTGACGGGCTGAGGTGGTGGGGGAGCGGATTCTGCTGATCGCGTCCGCTCAGCAACCAGTAGATCCTTCGCTCGGCAATGCCAGCGACGTGGCACAAAGCGATCTTGGCCGTGTCTGCTGCGATCGCGAGCGGCATGCCATGAAAGTTGCCGCCGCTGAGAATCTCCTGCTGCTCGGGGAAGATGAGTGGATTGTCGGTCACGCCTCCGAGTTCCCGCTCGGTGATCGTTCTGACATACGCGAGGGCGTCACGTGCGGCGCCGAGCACCTGCGGGATGCAGCGAAACGAATAGGGGTCCTGAACGCGCGGATCATCGTCAGCGTGGTCGAGCAGAATCTGGCTGCCACGGAGTGCTTCAAGCAACTCGGCTGCAATGGCCGCCTGCCCGCACTGGTTTCGGGCGGCGTGCAGTCGGGGATCGAGCGGGCCTGCGCTGGCGCGGGCGGCATCGATACTCATGGCCGCAGACCCCGTGGCAGCGCTCATCAGGGTGCTGGCATCGTGGCAGGCCAGGGCCAGGGTGCCCGCCATCAGGTGGGTCCCATTGATCAGCGCAAGCCCCTCCTTGGCTGCAAGGGTCAGCGGCGTCAGCGCGGTCATGGCGAGGGCCTCAGCACCGGGCATGGGGCCGCGGTCTCCGACCATGGCTTCTCCCTCGCCGATCAGAAGAAGGGCTGCGTGGGAGAGCGGGGCGAGGTCGCCGGAGGCGCCCACCGAGCCTCTGCAGGGCACGACCGGCACGACGTCGTGATTGAGCAGGGCGGCGAGCATGTTCAACACTTCGACCCGCACGCCGCTGTGACCCCGACACAGGCTGGCCAGCAGGAGAAACATCATGGCCCGGACGACTTCGGCATCGAGCGGTTCACCGACCCCAGCCGCGTGTGAGCGGAGGAGGTTTCGTTGAATCTCGGCGACCTGATCTGGTTCCACGCGATGCTGAGAGAGTGAACCGAAGCCGGTGTTGATGCCATACACCGGATCGGCACCGCCAGCGGCATCGTCGACGACCCGGCGAGCGTGCTCGGCTGCGGTGCGCGCGGGGGGATCGATCTTGACACGCCACCCGTGACGCGCCACGCCGACCACGTCCTCGATCGTCACGGCCGCTGCATTCAACGTGACGGTTGGAGCCTTCATACGGGCACTGTACTCGCTCTGCGAGGGGCTCCGTTACCATCCCGCCCTATGCAAGCGACCCGACGCTGGACGATCTTCATCGTCGCCTTTGTGTTGACGGTGCTGGCCTACCGGTCCGCCTGGCCGTGGCTTCGCGCTGCAACGGGTGATCTCGGCCCGACGATCGTTCAGTCGATGACGCCAGCGGTTGGGCTCGTGGCGATGCTGGCGGCCACCGCGGTCTCGGTCGTCATTGCGGTGACGGTGGCCCGGTTGGTCTCGCCCCTGAGCGCGATGGCAATCCTCGGGGCCGGGCTGGGTTGGGCTGGCCTGGACCTGGCTGGCATGCGGGACATTGTGCTCGCCGGATCGGCTGGCTCCGTCGTGGCCGATGGGATCGGCTGGTCGATTGCCGTGTTGGCTGCATCCTGGTTGATCCTCGTGTTGGGCAGCCCGGTCGAGGACGTCCATCCCGAAGTCGTCGGCCGCCCTCCCGACCCCCTGTGGTCAGTGGAGGCGCTTCGGATGCTGGTTGCCGGTCTTGCGGCGTTGCCGGTCGTCTGGCTCTTCGCCGCGAGCCACATGCGAGGGCAGATGCTGGTTGCGACCGCGGTCGGGGCGATGGCGGCCGCCATGGTGGGCCGACTCTGGTCGCCCCACGTGCAACCGATCCTGCTTCCGGTCGGTGTGGTGCTCGTCGGGGCGTTGGGGACCTGGGTGCTTGCGATGTTCCTTCCCGCCGACGCTGCCCGAGCGTGGGCGACCGGGGAGGTCCCGCACCTGATGCTCCCGACCCCGGTCGACTGGGCCGCTGGCGGTCTGCTTGGCGTGCCCGCGGGCTTCCGACTGGTCTCTTCGTTCATCAAGCACGAGGGTGAGTCGGTCGCGGCGTGATCGGTACCATACGCGGCTTCCCACGCAGGAGGTCGATCCCGGTCATGGCACGGCTACACGAGTATCAGGGCAAGTCGCTGCTTGCAGCGCGGGGTCTGCACATTCCGTCCGGACGCGCCGTTGGCACGCCCGAAGCGGCGCGGGAGGTCGCTGCGTCGCTGGGCGGCAAGGTGGTGCTCAAGGTGCAGGCATGGATCACCGGGCGCAAGGCCATGGGCGGGGTGCGTTTTTCTGACACCCCCGAGCAGGCTGAAAGCGACGCGGCGCTTCTGCTCGGCATGCGATTTGGCAACTTCCCGGTCGAAGAGGTGCTTGTCGAAGAACTGCTCGACATTCGGCACGAGCTGTTCGTGTCGCTCACGATCGACGACAACGCACGGGCACCAATGCTGCTGCTTGATTGCGAGGGCGGCTCGGGGATCGAAGATCGAGCCGAATCGGTGGCGAGGATTCCGGTCAGCGTGAGCAGAGGCATCGACCGTGACGTCGTCCTTGGTGTGCTTGCCGGGTCGAGTATTCCCAACGCTTCCCATGAGGCGCTCGCGGACGCGATCGCAGCAATCGTAAAGACGGCCAGCGAGGTCGAGGCGCGGTCGCTTGAGGTCAACCCTCTCGTCGTACTGGCCGACGGCGCGGTCTGCGCAGCTGACTGTCGTGTCACCATCGACGACTACGCTGTCTTCAGGCACCCGGAACTCGGCATCGAGATCGCTCGCGAACTTGATCACCCGGCGACGGATCTGGAACGCGTGGCCTACCGGCTCGAGCAGGAGGACCACCGCGGGACGTTCTACTTCGCGCAGCTTCCGACGGAGGGATGGGCGTCCACGAAGGGGCTGATCGGTTTTCACGGCGCGGGCGGGGGTGGCTCCATGATGTCGATGGATGCCGTGACCAACGAGGGCTTCACGCTGGCCAATTTCTGTGACACCTCGGGCAACCCTTCGGCAGCGAAGGTCTACCGCGCGGCGCGGGTCATCCTCTCGCAGGAAGGATTGACCGGCTACTTCGGCAGCGGTTCGGGCGTTGCAAGCCAGGAGCAGTTCCACTCGGCCTATGGACTGGCCAAGGCATTCAACGAACTCGGTATGAGTTTGCCGGTCGTCGTGCGGCTCGGGGGTAACGCCGAGGATCGCGCTGTGGACATTCTGGAAGACGCCTGCAGTGCGTTGCCCGGAGCAGTGGAGGGATACCGAAAGGACGATACGCCAGCCTTCTGTGCTGAGCGGTTCACGACGCTCATGGACGCAGGCACAGGCGCGACGTCAGACCAACTGAAGCGGCAGGTTCCGGACTGGGTGGGTGGAGAGGCCGAGGCTTTCCCCATCGAAGGTGGTCATGTGTGGGTCGATGTTGACCATTGCGACGCGGCGCTCACGGCGAGAATGGCCGAGTGGAGCAGCGGCCTGTTGAAAGATGGCGGCGACGGCGTGCCGGTGCTCGCGTGCGATGAAGAAACGGCAGCCAAAGCGGACTCTGAGTTCATCGCCTGCGAAATCGAATGCCTGCGCGCTGGGCGGCCAGTGCTGTTTGTTGACCTGCCCATCACCGGGATCGACTGCCCGCAGGAGGTGTGCTGACATGGCCATCATCATTGACGAGACCAGGAAAGTCATCGTGCAGGGCATCACGGGCCGCGAGGGGCGGGCCCGAACACGACTCATGCGTGGCGTTGGCACCAACGTCGTTGGCGGCTGCACCCCCGGCAAGGGCGGGCAGGACGTCGAGGGCGTGCCGGTGTATGACACTGTCGGCGAGGTTGTAGAGGCGGCCGGTGGCGTGGACATTTCCGTGGTGTTCGTCCCGGCGCGGCTTGTCAAAGGAGCCGCCATCGAGGCCTTCGAGGCCGGCGTCAAACTCGTGATGCTCGTGCCGGATCGGGTGCCCTTGTGGGACGCGATGACGATCGCGGAGTGCGCCGCGGCCCACGATGCCGAGTTCATCGGTCCCAATACCCTCGGCGTCATCAGCCCGGGCCGCGCGGTCATTGGCATGATCGGTGGGCGTGCGGATTCCGCCAGGCGATGGTTCAATCAGCCGTCTCCGGGCAAGACCGTCGGCGTGATGAGCCGATCGGGCGGTATGTCCAGCAGTTGCGGCTACTACCTCAGCCGCGCGGGGCTCGGTATCTCGACCATCTGCCACGTCGGTGGAGATTCGGTGCTCGGCCTGACATTCCCTGAGGTTGCTCTGAAGTTTCAGGACGACCCCGAGACGGATGCCATTGTGCTGTTCGGCGAGATCGGCGGCTCGATGGAGGAGCGGCTCGCCGATCTCATGAAGGCGGGGCGGGTCACGAAGCCTGTGATTGCCTACATCGGCGGCAAGGCGGCGAAGGAAGGCACCCGGTTCAGCCACGCCGGAGCGATCATCGAAGGGGACCGCGGTACCCACGCGGGCAAAGTGAAGGCGCTCACCGAAGCGGGCGCGGCTGTAGTTGACGGATTTGGAGATCTGCCCGAGGCCGCCTGCGTGGCCCTTGGCGTTTCGATGGAGGCGGCGTCATGAGCGAGCAGTGGCCGACGGGGATCACGGAAATCGAGCCCAACAGCGTTCGGGTTCGCGGTTATGACATTGCCGAACTGATGGGACGCATCTCGTTCGGGCAGGCGGTGTATCTGATCCTGCGTGGTGAACTTCCTGACAAGGCGACCGGCAACCTGATGGAAGCCATCATCGTCTCATCGATCGATCACGGTGCCACGCCTCCGTCGGTCATGGCGGCGAGAACCCTTGCGTCGACCGGCGCAAGCCTCAGCGCTTCAGTCGGGAGCGGGCTTATGTCGATCAACGCGCATCACGGCGGGGCGATCACGAAGTGTGCGCAGCAGCTCGGTGAAATCAGCGAGCGGGCAAGTCACGAGCACCGCAGTCTCGAGGAGGCCGCCACCTCGCAGCTCGCCGACTGGAAGGATGCGGGCGTCCGCATGAGCGGGTTCGGCCATCGCATTCACTCCGCCGACCCGCGCACGTCCAGACTGTTCGAGTTGGCAAGGGAGGCCGGAGCCTTCGGCGACCACTGCCGGACGGCCGAGGCGGTCGAGGCGGCATTTCGAACAGCGGGCAAGGCACTTCCGATCAACGTCGACGGCGC
Source organism: Phycisphaerales bacterium (assembly GCA_030749435.1). Classification (GTDB taxonomy): domain Bacteria; phylum Planctomycetota; class Phycisphaerae; order Phycisphaerales; family SM1A02; genus UBA12567. The sequence goes on along the minus strand of JASMKH010000016.1, from coordinate 22,114 downwards.
CATCGGCGCGGTGCTGGCCGACCTTGGTTTCGATCCGGAAGTCATGAACGGCCTCTTCATGATCGCCCGGACTCCGGGTTTGATCGCCCATGTGCGTGAAGAACAGACGCGGATGCGACCGATGCGGAAGGTCGTCCCGGGAGCGCACCAGTACGACGGGCCCGCCGCCCGCACCTTGGATTGACTCAGGAGCCCACAACCATGACCTACGGCGTCAAAGACATCGCGGAGCTCTTTCCAAGCCTCATGGACATTCAATGCGAGGACCTTCGCGACAAGGTCGCCGCAGTCTGGAACGAGGCCATCACGACCGGATGTGGGGGGAAAGGGTGGACGTTCGATGAACTGCGGGCCGTGAGATTCACCCTGCTCGCGGGCGACATCGAAATGACATTCATCGAGCACCTCAACTCCTGCGTGCGGCAATGCGTCGCCATTGCGGATGTGCTCGAGAGCGCGTTTACCTGCGACATCCCGATCGATCGCGACATTCTGATCGCGGGGGCGCTGCTGGCCGATTGCGGCAAGCCGCTTGAGTTTGACAAGGACGAGGCGGGCAATGTCATCAAAGGCACGTTCGGGGAGGCGCTTCGTCATCCCTTCAGCGGCGTCGCGATGGCCTACAAGCACGGCGTGCCCGCCGAAGCGATGCATATGATCGCAACGCACAGCCACGAAGGTGAGAAGGTGCAGCGGAGCATTGAGTCGATCATCTTCCATCACGCCGACTTCGTGGACTTCGACATCGCGAAGCTGCTGGGCAAGATGGCGGCCAAGGGGTGAGCCCCGTGATGGCCAGTGCAGCGCAAGGGCCGCCGCGAGGCCGTCGTTCACTGGGCACGTGGGCGGTCGTGCTCGGCACCATCATGGTGGCGATCGCGTGCTTTGATGCCGCGTGGGGTCTCGCCACGGTGGCGCTTGGTGAACACCTGCAGATCATTGCCGGGGACCTCGATGACAGTCGTCTTGGGATTGCCGTGGGGCGGACCGTGCACTTCGTGACCTTCGGCGTGCTGACCGTGAGTGGCGTTGAGACTGCGGAGCACGCGAAGTCGCTCCTGGACATGCTTCCTCGCCCGAACTACCTCGTGGAGGTGGGATGGATTCGCTTTGGGTACTCGCTCTGCGGTGTGCTCCTTGGGCTTGTGATGGCATTCCGGCTCAGGGTTGCGGTTCCACTTGTTCTCTGCTGGTCGGTTCTGGCACTTGCCTGGAGCGTCTGGTCAACGGTGCGGACCTGGTCCCTCACCGTCGACCATCTGGGCGACCCGATGAATGGGGGAAGCCTGCCGATGTTCACCACCGAGTTGGCGATTCACTTTGTGTGGCCTATGGTGCTGGCGTGGCGGACGAGCCTGCATCTGATACGTCGATCACGCGGGACGCCCTGATGCAGCGGGTCGAGGCGCTGCCGCTGACGCGGGGGGCGCCGCACTGTCGATCGCTCATCGTGATCTCTTCGGTCTGGATCACGCTGGCAACGATTCTGGCGGTCGGCCCGCTCGCCATGCCTCGCACAGCGCCCGACTACGCACTCCCGTGTGCCATCCTGACGCTCTACGTACCCGGGTTGGTGTGTCTTGCCTACGGCATCATCTCGGCCAGCCGCGCCATCAGGACCCTGCGGGCAGTTCCCGACCGGGAGGGGGCCATCATCGCTGCGGTTTCGGATATCAGGTGGCCGCTGGGTGGCGGCGGCGGCCCTCAGGGGACCTTCTGTGTGGAGGCCGTCTCCGGGGCCGGCATCCACGCGGTCATCGATTCGGAGTTGGCGGCATGGGCTGCTGAGGTCCCATTGCCACAGGGCCTGCTGGAGCCGGTCCCGGTGTCGGCCGCGCCGGGCGCGCGTGGTGGCGGCGGGGTCTTCGTCACGGGGTGCGTGAGTGTCGCCTTGATTGTCGTCCTGACTCCTGGACCGATCCTGCTGGTCGGGATGCGGTTCGGGGTGACGGCGGCGATTCTGGCGGGGCTTGCCATGGTGTTGCTGCTGGTCGTGAACCTGACCCGCCAGCATGCCGGTCTGCAGCGGCGTTTCGCCGGAACCCCCGTGATCGGACGGATCCTCCGATCCCGCGTCGGTCGGCGAGGACTGGTGATTGGTCCGGGATGGGCACGCTCGGGCAGTCGCTTCTGGCACGTCGGGCAGGATCTCCTCCTGATCAGGCAGGTGCGGGGCCGGAAGCCGAAGACGGCTGTGCAACTCATGTTGACCGGGGCGGCCGGACGCGTGTGTCTGACGCTGGCCGGGCTGAAAGACCCGATGCTGGAGGCGATCTGGGCGGGGTGGATGACTCCCGAGCCCCGACCGGATCTGGCAGAGACGGAACTGGCCAGCGCCACCGGCTAGCATCCGCTTCCATGTCACATCGAATCGGTTCACCTTCGGGGGAGTGCGCATGCTGGGCCCCGGTTCTTGGCACCATGCTGATTCTGATCGGGATCTTCGACCTCGGATTCGGCGCCGCCATGGCGGCAGCATCCATTTCACTTGGGCAGGTCGCCGGCGAGGTATCGGCGAACAGCGGCCTGCTTCATCTGGGCAGCATGTTTACGAAGATCACGGGTGGGTTGGTTCACTTCGGAAGTGTCGATCAGGGGGAAGCGGCCACGCGGGTGCTCGATGTCCTGCCCCCGGTCTGGATCTCCATGGTGCTTGCCATCGGGAGGATGCTGCTCTCCGCATGCGCGATCGGGCTCGGGATTGCGCTGGCTCGCCGCCTGCGATCCTCCCTGAGCCTGCTCATGAAGTGGTCCCTGATCGCGTGCGGGTGGGGCATCGTGGCCATTCTGGCGAACATCGGCACCTACGAGTTTCTCACAAGTACATCGGGGGCGTTGGCGGCGAGTGTCACGGTTCTGGTCGACCTGGGCCTCCACGTCATCTGGCCATTGGTCGTGGGCTGGAAGGTGAGGCTGGGCCAGCTATCCTGAGCGGCTATGGCACAGACAATCATCGAAAAGATCGCGACGCAGCACAACGCGAGCGACGCGGGTGGGCCAGTGCACTCCGGCGACTACCTCCGTATTCGGCCCAAGCACATCATGACTCACGACAACACGTCGGCCGTCATGGGCAAGTTTGCCTCGATCGGGGCCCAGCGGATGCATGATCCGGCCCAGCCGGTCTTTGCCATCGACCACGACATCCAGAATCACTCACCGGAGAACCTCGGCAAGTACGCCAGGATCGAGGCCTTCGCCGCAGCAGAGGGTGTGGATTTCTACAAGCCGGGTACGGGGATCAGCCACCAGGTGATGATCGAGCGGGGATACGTGACACCCGGCAGCATGGTGGTCGGCAGCGACAGCCACTCGAACATCTACGGTGCCCTCGCCGCGCTCGGAACGCCCGTGGTCCGCACGGACGCCGCGTCCATCTGGGCGACCGGCGAAACGTGGTGGCAGGTACCGCCGGTGGCCCGCGTGACGTTGAGCGGTTCGCTGCAGGCTGGTGTCACCGGCAAGGACGTCATCATTGCGCTCTGCGGCGCCTTCAACCACGACGAAGTGCTCAATCATGTGGTCGAGTTCGCCGGGGAGGGGCTCGAACAGCTGTCCATGGATCAGCGGATGAGCATCGCGAACATGACGACCGAGTGGGGGGCCCTTGCGGGCGTCTTTCCGTTTGACAGCGTGCTGCACAGTTGGCTGTGTGACCGGGCGTCCTGGCTGGCCAGCCGCGGGACGCCGCGATACACGCTTGAGGATGTCAGTGCATGGGCGCGGGATCCGATCACCGCGGATCCCGACGCGGGCTACGCGGTCGAACTGGGGTTGGATCTCGGGAGCGTGATCCCGTACGTGTCGGGTCCCGACCACGTCAAGGTCATGCACGCGCTTCCCGAGATTGAAGCGCAGCGCGTCAGTGTGCAGAAGGCGTACCTGCTCTCCTGCGTCAACGGGCGGCTTGAGGATCTTCGTGAGGCGGCGGCGGTCATCGACGGCCACCACATCGCCGATGGCGTTGAGTTCTACGTCGCCGCCGCCAGTGAGACGATTCAGGAACAGGCGGAGGCGGATGGCACATGGAAGACGCTCGGCGCCGCGGGCGCGACGTTTCTGCCGCCGGGCTGCGGAACCTGCATTGGCCTGGGCGCGGGCACGCTTGAGCCGGGGGAAGTGGGCATCAGCGCCACGAACCGAAACTTCAAGGGCCGCATGGGCAGCCGCGACGCCAAGGCGTATCTCGCGAGCCCGGCAGTCGTGGCTGCATCGGCGGTTGCGGGCCACATCGCTGCGCCGAGCCCTTTCACGCCGTGCCCGCTTCGAACGACCTGCGAACGGACTCCGGCCGCAAGTGTGGCCGCTGGCGTGCCCATCGTGGAGGGGTTCCCGGCTCAGATCACCGGGCGTCTGCTCTGGATGCCGGTCGACAATCTCAACACCGACGGCATCTACAGCGGGGCGATGACGTACCGCGATGACGTGACGCCGGACGAGATGGGGGCAGCAGCCATGGAGAACTACGACCCGACGTTTACGGATCTCGCCGAATCCGGCGACATCGTCGTGTCGGGTGAGAACTTCGGCACGGGCTCATCGCGAGAGCAGGCTGCCACCTGTCTCAAGGTTCGCGGCATCGCCTGCGTTGTGGCGGCTTCCTTCAGCCAGACCTATGTCCGCAATGCGATCAACAACGGTTTCATCTGCATTGCCTGCCCGAGCCTCGTCGAGGCACTCCGCGCCACGCACGCCGAGGATGGGCGCGCCACGATTCCTGCGGACGAAGCGACCATTGATTTCGCCGCCGCGAGCGTTTCTCTCGGTGGTGTCTCATACGCATTCACGCCGCTGGGCGAGGTGCCACAGGCCATCATCGTTGCCGGTGGGGCCGAGGCGATGGTGAAGTCCCGGCTTACCGGACACTGATGTGATTCGGCCTTGGCTCGGCCCATGCATGATGTATGCTGGAGGCCGTGACTTTCCGAATGAATCTGTTTCTGCTGTGCATCATGGCGATCGCCGCAGCGTCCGGTGCCCGTGGTCAACGAACCGGTCACCATGACGCTGCTTCGCACCACCAGCACACGCATGTGCATGTCCATGGGGGGCATGTACACACGCACACGCACAGTCACGGCCAGCACATTCGAGACTGCCGGGAACACCCCGCCCATGCTGATCATGACTGCGAGGAACATCACTGGTGCGACGAGCATCATGGCACATGCCACGCCTGCGACGTCTCGTTTGTAGCGAGGCTTCGGACGGCCAGTGGGGCGAGTACACCGCTGGCAACGGTGGCCACCTGGACTGCCCCGGTGGAGATCTCCAGTGCGGTACCGCGCTGGCACCGACGCGCCGTCTTTCGCCCACCGGACTATCTGAGTCATCTCCAGTCGGTCGTACTGCGAACCTGATCGAATCGCACGTACCGCTGTGTCGCCGCTGGCACTCTGCCGCGGCGTGTCATCTCATTGATGAATCGACCGGAGCATTCGTGTGCTGTCCATATCGTCACGGCCCCTGATCGCCGCTGCGCTGATCGGCGTCGCGGTCCTCCCAACGGGCTGCCAACACTACGAGCCGAGGCCACTCGACCTCGAATCGCATCACCTTGCCTGGAGTGCCCGCACTCCCGGCGACGAGTCGATCCGCGCACTGGCGGATCGACTGGCGGAGACCGGGGATGGCGGCGTCTTCGACCCGACCGACGGGCTGACGCTCGAAGAGGCCGAGGTCGTCGCGTTGGTGTACAACCCCGACCTGCGACTGCAGCGACTCCGCGCCGGAATCGTCGCGGCTCGTGCTGGGGAGGCTGGCCGGTGGGCCGATCCCGAGTTCTCGTTCGACCTGCTGCGGGTGACCCAAGGCGTTCCCTCGCCGTGGGTGATCACCCCCGGACTGGCCTTGACCATTCCGATTTCCGGCCGTCTTGAAGCCGAGAAGGCCAAAGCGGGGGCGGCGCTGCGCGTGGCGCTGACGGAAATCGCCGAACAGGAGTGGGCGACCCGGCTCGATCTCAGGGCAGCATGGCTGCGGTGGTCCTCGGCCCTCGTCCGCGGGGAACAGGCCAGCCGATTGCTGGCGTCGCTCGAGCCGCTTGCTGCTGCGGCGGCGAGGTTGGCCAACGCCGGTGAGATGCCCGCGACGACGACTGGCCTGTTCGACCTTGAGCGGGCCCTTCAGCGACAGGCGGTTCGTCGGGCCACCGCTGATGCGGAGGCGTGGATGCTCCGTGTGCGGCAGTGCATGGGCCTCTCACCGAACGCGCCGATCCAATGCGTGCCGACGTTGCAGGCTGCACCCGCGGCCCGTACCGGCGTCGATCGGGTGGAGACCTTGACGCTCCAGCGGCTTCGAGCCCAGTACGAGGTTGCCGAACAGACTCTGCTGCTTGAGATTCGCAAACAGTACCCCGATCTCGTGCTTGGCCCGCTATATGAACGTGACCAGGGACAGTCGCGAATCGGACTGTTCGGCGCTATCCCGATTCCGATTCTCAACGCGAACGTGAAGGGAATCGCCGAGGCTCGAGCGGCGCGTGAACTGGCCCGGGCAGCCTATGAAACCGAGTATGAACGATTGGCCGGGCACTTTCAGAACGTGCAGGCACGCCAGCGTGCAGCCGCTGCGGGTCTGCGCACTCTGGAAGAGGACATCGTCCCGATTGTCGAGCGTCAGGTTGCCACCGCACGCCGCATGGTGGAACTCGGCGAAGTGGGCATTGACGTGCTGCTTGAGAGTCTGATCCGCGAAGGCGAGATCTGCGGCGAGTTGATCGAGGCCAGACTGCAGGCTGCACTGGTCGGCGTTGATCTTGCCCGGCTCACGACGGCGGCTCACGCCCCGCACCCTGCGTTGCCCGTGATTCAAAGTGACGGCGGCCCGGCCCCGCATTCTGTGATTCCTACCCAAGAGGTTGTTCCATGATGAGCGTGAAGTACACGAACAGATCGATGGCGGTGGTGTTGGCGATACTGGTTGGCCTGGGGTGTGAGCGGGAGGATGCGGCGTCCGCTCCGGCACCGAAGTCCGCCGCCGCGCCGAGCAACCGGATCGACATTCCGCCGACGGTCCGCCGCAATCTTGGCATGAGTTTCGCGACGGCCCAGCGGCGGCACGTGGATCGGACCATTCGTATTCCCGGATCGTTCGAACTCCTTCCCCGGGCAAGGCATGAGTACCGGCTGGCGCTGCCGGGCGCGGTGCATCTTGAGGTGAATCAGTTCGATTCGGTGGTCCCCGGCGACCTGCTGTATCGCCTGCGCTCACCCAAGTGGCCCGAAGTGCAGCACGAGATCATCGAGGCCGAACAGGACATCGATTCATCTCGAGCAGCAATCGACGTGGCCCGGGCGGCGCTCGAGGCGGCATCAAGGCGGATCGAGATCCTCAGCGATCGTCTTGCCGTGCTCTCGGAGGCGGGGGTTCGCAACGCGGGCATGGAGGCCGAGGTGGCAACATTGGAGGCTGGGATCCCGGGCCTGCGGGCCGAGATCGGGCGGGCCGAAACCCATCTGGCCAATGCCCGCCGGACTCGCAGGCACGCACTGCACCGCGCCTCGGCCGCAACCGGGATTGCCGAACAGGAGTTGGTGGAACCGGTCGAGCACGACGGGACGGAGATGCCCGCGTATCGAACGATCGACTGGATTGACGTTCGGGCGACCCAGCCGGGCATCATCGAGTCGCTGTCAGTGACAGATGGCGGTTACGCGGAGCCGCCCTCGCAGGTCCTCTCGAGCGTCGTGCCAGATCAGGTGCGGCTGCGCGGCATGGCGATGCAGTCCGATCTTCCGAGGATCGGTGAGGCTCCGCAGGGAACGATCGTGCCTCCCGCCCACCCCGGGGGGGCCGACGGGGGCGTGCAGTGCGATGTCACCATCGGCCTGGAGGCCGAACCCGCCCAGCGAACGGTGGCGGTTCTCGCCACGCCGCTGACGCATCGATCGTGGATGCGCCCCGGCGTATCGGCGTTTCTTGAACTCGTTGACGAGTCGTCCGGGGGTGCCGCCGTCGCGATTCCGCGAGCGGCGGTCGTGAAGGACGGCATGAGGCATGTCTTCTTCCGCCGCGATCCCCAGGATCCGAACCGGGTGATTCGAGTGGAGGCCGATCTGGGGACGGATGACGGGCGATGGGTGGTCGTCAACAGTGGGCTGGCTGTCGGCGACGAGGTCGTCGTGGACGGCGCGTACGAGTTGAATCTGGCAAGTCAGGTTGACGGCATGAGTCGGACGGGGGGGCACTTCCACGCCGACGGCACATGGCACGCGGAAGAGCACTGACCGGAGAAGGCAGCAATGCTCAAGAAGCTCATTCAATTTTCGATCGACCACGCCGCCATGGTGCTGCTGTGCGCGGGCGTCATTCTTGGTGCCGCGATGTTCCGGATTCGGGAGGCGCCCGTGGACGTCTTCCCCGAACTCAATGCGCCGACCGTCGTCATCATGACCGAATCGCCGGGGCTGGCTGCGGACGAAGTGGAGCAGTTCGTGACCTTCCCGATCGAGACTGCCGTCAATGGCGCCTCCGGCGTACGAAGAGTCCGATCGAGCAGCGCCATGGGGCTGTCGATCGCGTGGGTCGAGTTCGACTGGGGAACCGATATCTACCGCGCCCGGCAACTCGTTTCGGAGCGGCTCGACACGGTCCGGGATGATCTGCCGGCGGGCGCCCATGCTGAATTGACTCCGATCACGAGCATCACCGGGGAGATCATGCTGTTGGCCGTGTCGTCGCCGGAGCGAACGGTGTCACCGCTCGAACTTCGCGCCTACGCCGAGTTCGAGTTGCGAAACCGGCTTCTGGCGGTGCCGGGCGTCGCGCAGGTCTCGGTCATCGGGGGAGAACTTCCCGAGTATCAGGTCATCGTCGAGCAGGAGCGGCTTCGGCTGCACGACCTCACGATGGTGGACGTGGCAGCGGCGGCCGATGCCGCTCACAGTACGCTCAGCGCCGGCTACCTTCCGGACGTCGGAGGCCTTGAGTTGCCGGTGCGTCAACGCGGCCGTGTGCGGTCGGTGGAAGACGTCTCGGGAACGATCGTCACCTGGCATGACGGAGTCCCTGTCACGATCGGCGATGTCGCCGAGGTGCGGCTCGGCGCTGCGCCAAGACGCGGGACCGGCGCCGACGGTGGCGTTCCCGCCGTCGTGATGACGATTCAGAAGGCGCCCGGGACCAATACGCTCGTCATCACCGACCGCATCGACATGGCGCTCGACGCGGTTGAAGCCTCCATGCCCCGCGGGGTGCGTATCAATCGGCAGGTGTTCCGGCAGTCGGACCTGATCGACCTTTCGGTTTCCAACGTCATTCACGCGTTGCGGGACGCGGCCATCATCGTCGCGATCATTCTGGTGTTGTTCCTGGTCAACCTGCGAACGACGCTCATCACGTTGATGGCCCTGCCCGTCTCGATGGCGATCACCCTGCTCGTACTTGACTGGGCAGGCGAGTCGATCAATGTGATGACGCTCGGCGGGCTCGCCATCGCGGTGGGCAGCCTGGTTGACGACGCCATCATCGATGTCGAGAACGTCTTTCGGAGGCTTCGGGAGAATGCCGTGCGGCCAACGGCATCGCGTCAAAGCAAGGTCGCGGTGATCTTTGATGCCAGCAACGAGATCAGGCCCGCGATGGTCTTCGCGACGCTCATTATCGCGCTCGTGTTCGTCCCGCTCATGTTCCTCGACGGAATTGAGGGCAGGTTCTTCCGCCCGCTCGGGCTCGCGTTCATGGTGTCCATCATGGCGTCGCTGCTCGTGGCGCTGACGGTGACCCCGGCGATGTGCCGCTATCTGCTGCATGCCCTGCCGACGCCCCGGGAGTCCCGCGACGGTGGCCTGGTGCGATGGCTCAAGCGGATGTACGAGCCGATTCTGCGGGCCGCGATCCGGCGGCGTGGGGTCGTCCTCTCGCTTGCCGGGTTGGCGACGGTGCTGTCGTTGTGGTTGGCCTCCTCGTTCGGGACGTCCTTCCTGCCCGAGTTCCGCGAGGGGACCTTCACAGTCGGGCTCTTTGCGCCGCCCGGCACGTCGCTGACGGCGAGCGACCGCCTGGCCTCGGCCGTTGAGCAGCAACTTCTTGAGGTGGACGGTGTCCGAAGCGTGACGCGGCGTACGGGGCGGGCCGAGCGAGACGAGCATGCCGAGCCGGTGAGCAACTCCGAACTCGAAGTCACGGTGAAGCCCGGATTCGACGACGTCGCGATTCGGCGAGAGATCACGCGCGCACTCGCCACGGTGCCCGGGGTGACGGCCAATATCGGCCAGCCGATTCAGCATCGCCTGAGCCACATTCTCTCGGGGACGCCCGCAGCCATCGCGATCAATGTGTACGGCGAGGATCTCGGTGTTCTCAGAACGGTCGCCAGCGAGATCAATGCGGTGCTCACGAACCTTCCCGGCGCTCGCGACGTTGCGGCCAATCGCGAAGTGCTGGTGGAGTCGATTCCCGTTTCGTATCAGCCTGCGGCGCTCGCCGCGTTGGGGTTGACGCCGCAGGCGGCCGCATCGCAGGTTCGCGCGGCGATTCACGGCCTCAAAGTAGACGAGATCAACGACGGGCCTCGCCGGTACGACCTGGTCGTGCGGCTGGCAGATGCCGAGCGAGCGACGGTCGACGATCTGCGGCAACTCGTTCTTCGTGGGCAGGGAGGGGCGCTCGCACGACTGGACGATGTTGCGGTCATCGGCCCGGAACTGACATCGAACCTCATCGCTCGTGAGAACACACGCCGCAAGGCGGTGGTGTCACTCAACGTCGCTGACGGCTTCAACCTCGGTGATCTTGTTGAGGAAGTGCAGGGCCTCGTCGATCCCATCGCCCATCGCTATGGCGTCAGCGTGCGATACGGCGGGCAGTTCGAGGCGCAGCAGTCGGCGAGCCGAACGATCCTGACCTTCGGCGCCGTGGTGCTGCTGATCATGCTCATTCTGCTGCATCTGGCGATTGGGTCGGTGCCGGTGGCGCTGCTGGTGATGGTGAACCTGCCACTGGCACTCATCGGAGGGATCGTCGCGATCTTCCTGTCCGAGTCACCCGGCATCTTCTCGAACATCGCAGGCCTGTTCGGAGCGGGGCGATACGTCGCACCGGTCGTGTCGATCGCGAGCCTCGTCGGATTCATCACACTCTTCGGCATTGCTGTTCGCAACGGCATTCTGCTCGTCAACCATTACAGCCACCTCATGCGGTGTGAGGGATGCCTGCCGCACGAGGCGATCGTGCGGGGTTCGCTGGAGCGGCTCGTGCCCATCCTCATGACCGCCCTTACTGCGGCGTTGGCCCTCGTGCCCATCGTGATCAAGGGATCGCAGGCCGGAAACGAAATCCTGGCCCCGCTCTCGGTCGTCATCCTGGGGGGTTTGATGACCTCGACGTTTCTCAATCTCATCGTGGTTCCCGCGGGCTACTCGCTCATCTGCCGGCGTGAAACCAATACCTCGTCCTGACCTGTTCCACCCATAGGAGGCTCCCATGACCATCTCACCACGCTCACTCATGCCCGCCCTCGCGTTCGGGGCATTGCTGCTCGCCGGATGCGGCCAGGCCGATCCGGCAGACACCCATACCCATGCCGACGGCTCCACCCATGCAGCGGACTCGGAGCATCCGCGGCCCAGCGAGGCAGATCATGGCCACGCCCACGACGACGAGGTCGCGATCGCCCCGGCGACGATTGACGGCATGAGGGTGGAACTGGCGCAGGGACACGGGCCGCTCGTTGCCGGGCAGGAGGGACATCTCGTCGTCAAACTCCCCTACAACGACGGCGGCCAGACGATCGTTCGGGTTTGGATCGGCGGTGAGGACCGCACGCTGTCCTACGTTGGGAAGGGTGTGTACGCCCCCTCACACGATGACTACGACATCCACGCCATGGCCCCCGATCCGCTGCCAGCCGAACCGCGGTGGTGGATCGAAATCGAGAAGCCCGACGGATCCCGAGTCACCGGGTCGGCGACGCCGATCGTGAAGTAGCCCAGTTGCGGGGAGGCTCGCCCACGCCAGCGGAGCGGGCCCGTCGTCGAGGCGGGCTATTCCCTACAATGGGCCCTCTTCAAAGGAGCCCACGACCAATGGCCAAGTATCGGATCGCCTGGATGCCCGGAGACGGCGTCGGAAACGACGTCATGGATGCTACTCGCATCGTGCTCGATGCCATGAACTTCGACGCCGAGTACGTCCATGCGGACATTGGTTGGGAGTTCTGGTGTAAAGAGGGCAATCCGCTGCCCGACCGCACGATCGAGACCCTCAAAGGCACCGATGCGGCGCTCTTCGGCGCGATCACGAGCAAGCCACGCGACGAGGCTCACGACGAACTCGCGCCGGAACTGCAGGACAAGGGTCTGGTGTACTTCAGCCCGATCGTGAAGCTGCGGCAGATGTTCAATCTGCACACGAACCTGCGGCCGTGCAAGGCATACCCCGGCAACCCGCTCAACTACCGGGGCGACGACGTCGATCTTGTCGTCTTCCGTGAGAACACCGAGGGCTCCTACGGCGGCGTGGAGTGGTTCCCGCTTCCGGAGAAGATCTACGAGGCACTCTGCGACAACCCGAAGATGGTGAAGTGGAAGGACAAGGGCCTCGAGAACGTCGCTCTGTCCACGCGAATCATGTCCAGACAGGGCTGTGAGAGCATCTGCCGCCAGTCATTCGAGTACGCCCGGAAGTTCGGCCGCAAGTCTGTGACGCTGGTCGAGAAGCCCAATGTGCTTCGTGAGACCGGTGGCCTGATGACCCGCGTCTTCCGTGAGGTTGCCAAGGACTACCCCGGAATCGAGGCGTGGGAAGCCAACATCGACGCCATGTGCATGTGGCTCCTGAAGAGCCCGAACGACTACGACGTACTGGTAGCCGAGAACATGTTCGGCGACATCATCAGCGATCTGGCGGCGGGTCTTGTGGGCGGCCTCGGTTTCGCCTGTGCGGCCAACATCGGTGATGACTATGCCGTCTTCGAGCCGACGCACGGAAGCGCGCCGAAGTATGCCGGGCAGGATGTGGTCAACCCCATCGCGATGTTGCTCACCGCCAAGATGATGCTCGACTGGCTCGGTGAGACCGACGAGGCCGCGCGGCTGGAGAAGGCCGTTGCCGACGTGATCACCGAGGGCAACATCGCCACCTACGACATCAAGGGGCGTGGCAACGGCAACTCCACAACGGAAGTTGCTCAAGAAATCGCCCGCCGTCTGCAGAGTCCCGTCAACGCCTGAGGAGAGTCCCGCCATGGGTGGTCACGACACCAGCAAGCAGAACACCGATTTCATCAGTTATCAACTCGCCGAGTGGGCGGCGAACCTCACCTATGAGGATCTCAGCCCCGAGGCCGTGCAGTGTGCCAAGTTGTACCTGTACGACTCCTTCGGCTGCGCGCTCGGCGGCAGCCAGCAGCACGATGTCGAGATCTTCCTCGACCACGCGCGGCAGATGGGTGGCGCCGAGACCTGCACCGTGTTCGGAAGCGGCTTCAAGACGGACCCGGTGATGGCGGCCATGCTCAATGCCCTGTGCATCCGGGCAATGGACTACAACGACATCTACTGGAAGGCAGATCCAGCGCATCCCTCCGACATCATCCCTGCGGCGCTCTCGATCTGCGAGATGAACGGCCTCTCGGGCAAAGATCTCATTCTCGGCACCTGCATCGGTCATGAGATTGAGATGCGACTTGCGGAGTTCGGTGATCCCGGCGTTCGTGAGTACGGCTGGCATCACGCGACGATCACGTGCATCGCCTCGCCGATCGTGGCCGGTCGGATGCTGGGCCTGCCAGCCGATCAGATTCAACAGGCGATCGGCATCAGCGCGAGCCCGAGCATGTGCCTCGGTGCCGTGACCGCTGGCAAACTCACCAACATGAAGAACACCGTCGACCCGATGGCGACCCGAAGCGGTGTCGAGGCGGCCCTGCTCGCCGCCCGCGGGTACAGCGGCCCCGAGCACGTGATCGATGGCAAAGAGGGACTCGTCCACTGCTTCGAGAAGTTCGGCGGTGCCTTCCACCTGAACATGCTCACCGAGGACCTTCCCACGTGCCCGAAGTGCCACTGGAAGATTCTCGACTGCGGCATGAAGTCGTTCCCCATCGAGGCCCTCAGCCACGCGCCGCTCACGGCGATGATGAAGATCGTCAAGTCAAACGATGTGAATCCTGACGACGTCACAGAGATCAAAGTCGAAGTCATCGCCCGGGCTGCTGACATTCTGGGCGACCCGGCGAAGTACCGACCGACCAGCAAGGAGACGGCGGATCACAGCCTGCCCTATTCGCTGGCCGTTGGGTTGGTGGACGGAATGGTGACGCCCCTGCAGTTCAAGCAGGAGCGGATCGACGACCCGTCGCTCATCCCGGTCATGGACAAGATCAAGGTCGTTCCGAACGAGGAGTTCGAGGCGCTCTTCCCCAAGTTCCAGCCGAGCCAGGTCACGATCACGCTGACGGACGGAACCTCGTTTACCGAGCGGGTCGATGTCCCCAAGGGTGACCCTCGTGACCCAATGACCGAGGAAGAGATTGCCGTCAAGTTCAACGCGCTCGGCACGGGCGTCGTCGGCGACGCGGCCTGCCTTGACCTGCGGAGTCTCATCATGGCCATGGAGGGCGAGACCACTCTGGACCGCCTCTTCGATCTGATGACGGCTTGCTGCTCCTGCCAGGCGTAGCGTCCACCAACGTCTCGGGGGGTGCTACAGTGCCTCGCATGGCACTCATCGTCACCGGCACCATCGGGATCGACACGGTACACACGCCCACCGGTTCGGCCGAAGGCGTCCTTGGCGGTTCGTGCGCCTACTTCGCGGCGGCGTCATCGCACTACGCGCCGACCCGGCTCGTCGGAGTCGTTGGCGAGGACTGGCCGGACGAGCATCGTTCCATGCTCGACTCGTTTCCGGGCATTGACCTCGGTGGTCTGGAAGTGCGAGGAGGGTCCTCGACATTCAGGTGGGGTGGCCGCTACTTCGACAACATGAATGACCGTGAGACGCTCTTCACGGAATTGGGCGTTCTTGAGGAACACCCACCGGCGGTGCCGGACTCGTTTGCGGACAGCCAGTACGTCTTCTTGGCCAACACGCACCCCGCGGTGCAACTGGGCCTGCTGCAGCAGTTGCCCGATCGCAAGTTGGCTGTTGCCGACACCATGGATCTCTGGATCAACATCGCGCATGAGGACCTCCTGGAACTGCTCAGCGCCGTTGACGGGGTCGTTCTCAATGACAGCGAAGCGAGCCAACTCACCGAGACACGAAACGCCATCACCGCGGCCCGGCACATCCTCGACATGGGGCCGACGTTCGTGGTGGTCAAGAAGGGGGAGCATGGCTGTGTTCTGGTCCACCGGGACATGGGCACCGCTGCTGTGTTGCCCGCGTATCCGATCGAGGCCAGCGGTGTCATCGACCCGACGGGGGCTGGCGATTCATTCGCAGGTGGCATGATGGGGCACCTTGCGTCCATTGGTCGAACCGACGCGGAAGCGATTCAGGAGAGTCTCGCGTGGGGGACCGTGACTGCCTCGTGCACCATCGGCGCCTTCGGGCTCGGTGGCCTCTCGGGTGTCTCCCGCGCCGATCTGGAGTCCCGAATGAACGCCTTTCGGATCGCCGCCGCTGTCGGGTCACGAGGCTCGGCGGTGACCTGATCAGACCAGCGCTTCGCGAAGCGTGCCCCCGCAGGAGTCGAGATGCCGGCTCGCCGCGTCCGGCGTGAGCCCCCGCGCGACCGCCACGATGGCGGTCTTGAGGTGGCCCTCGCATGCGTGAATCCACCCCGCGGCCTCTTCACGATCCATGTGTGGGGCGTACACAAGCAGGATGCGGATGGCACGATCGAGCAGCTTGTCATTGGTGGCCCGCAGATCCACCATCAAGTCGCCGTGGACGGCCCCGAGCCGCACGAACACGCTTGTGGAGAGGGCATTGAGCGCTGCTTTGGTGGCAGTGCCGGCCTTGAGCCGGGTGGATCCGGCCAGCAGTTCGGCGCCGGTATCGAGCATGATCAGTTGGCCGCATCCCGCTGGCGCCGTGCGTGGTGCGCAGCAGAGCAGCGCGGTGGCGGCCCCGCGTGCGGCGGCCGCCTCGATTCCTCCGAGGACCCACGGCGTGGTTCCACCGGCTGCGATGCCGACAACGGTGTCGCCCGGCCCGACATCGGCGGCTGCAAGATCCTCTGCAGCAGCCGAGGCGTCGTCTTCACGCGCTTCGCTGGAGCGTCGAAGCGCCGAATCGCCGCCAGCGATGATGCCGATCACCTGTCCAGCGGAAGCGCCGAAGGTCGGTGGGCACTCGGAGGCATCGAGCACGCCGAGCCGCCCACTTGTACCGGCGCCGAGATAGATCAGGCGGCCTCCACGCTGCATGCGATCCGAGATCTCATCGGCCAACGCGGCGATCTCACAAGTGACCGCTTCCACAGCGCTGATGGCTCTGTGCTGGTCTTCTGCGATCAGCCTCACGAGCGCCTGCGAACTCAGCAGGTCGAGCGCTTCGGTGGCTTCACGCTGCCGCTGCTCGGTTGAGATGTGCCCACGGTCAGGCGGGATCGAGTGAGCCATGGCCGCAGGGTACACGGCGCACGACAGGGCCGCCGGGTTGCAACCGGCGGCCCTGCGCGGTGATCGCTGAACTGAAAGTCAGTCTGGCGTCAGATCATTTCCTTGAGGTTCTTGAGTGCCGTGAACTTGACGACGTTCTTGGCGGGCTTGGCGGCAAACCACTGCTCTTCACCGGTGAAGGGATTCTTGCCGAAGCGGCGCTTGGTCGCGGGCTTGCGGTGCTTGCGAATCTTCATGAGGCCGGGAACCGTGAAGGTGCCGGGGCCGCGTCGGCCGAGATCCTTCTTGACCATGCCAGCCATCGCATCGAAGACGCATGCGACTTCTTTGCGGGTGAGGCCGGTGCTGTCGGCGATCTCGCCGTAGATCTGCGTCTTGGTGCGGGGCTTCGCCTCGGCGGTGGCCTTGGCCTTCTTCCGGGTGGTCTTCTTCCGCGTTGTCTTCTTCTTGGCCATGTGCAGGAGTCCTTTCTGCTCTCGAATGATCCGGGTCAGCTCCGCTGACCTGCCGGATTGTGAAACATCCGAGCCACATGCTCGAATCGAGCGGGAATGTACTGCTGCTTGAACCGCTCAACAAGTCGGATACCACTGTATTTTTAGTGTTTTTTGCGATCTGTCCACCCCGCAATGCGATTGAGAGAGGTGGTATTGAGCACTGGTTGCGGGCGTCATGGCGTTCCAATGCCGTTGGCCGCTGCCAGAGAAGGTCGGTTCGGCACCCCCTGTTGTGCGGCAGAAACCCCTTGTTTCAGGCGAGATTTGCGAACTCCCCCCATACGTCGTCAATCCAGGAGCAGGCCGTTGCGTCGTCCATCAGGGGCTCGATCCAAGTGAAGTTGGCCCGCAGTGTGCCCTTGTGCATGAGGAGCGGGGCGAGAATCGAGAAGCCGCCGAAGTGTATCGCGGCGGTCATGTCGATGCGGTCTGTGACGAGTGGGGGATGGTCCCCTGTGAAGGGGAGCCGTCCGACGTTGGTCGGACAGAAACCGTGCCGGTACCTGCCTTCGAAGTCGAGCCATTCCTGGGCCGAGGACATGACGTCTTCCGCAAGGAAGTTGTGGGGCGGCGCCGCTTCGGGTCGCATCGCCTCCTCCAACTGATGGCGGAATCGCGCGGCCAGCGACCACGGGTCATCGCCCACACGCACATTCGGCAAAAACACCCGAGCCGCATAGGCCGCCATCTGCAGGTCCATCGCGTCGGGAGGCACTGCGTACAGTGGCCGCATGTCCATCGGAACCATCAGGTCGGTATCAACGCGGCCTCCCCAGTGGCGGGCGTGGACCAGTGCAATCGCTGCGGCGAAGCCACCGAGGATCGTGGTGCCGTGATCGTGGCAGGTCCGATGAATCGCCTCGGCGTGCGAGGGCTCGAGCGTTCGGAACGCGACGCGGCTGCGGCGTTTGTCCATATCCGCTTCATGATCGAGCGGCCACGGCGTGATGAGTGGGGCGTCCTCGATCGCCTGCATGGCGGCGAGCCAGTCTTCGCGGTCGATCAGCTTCGCCAGCCGCTGCTCGGCGGGCGGGGCAATCGGAACCAGGTCCGCGGCGTCCGCTTCGCCTCGTAGTACTGCGGCCGCCAGCTCAATGAACTGGTTGAGCATGCCAGACATGGACCGCCCGTCGGCGACGGTGTGATGAATCTTGAAGAAAACACGCCATCGGTCACCGGCGTTCGTCGGCGCGAAGCGGGCTTCCCACAGTCGCCGGCGGTCCGGTAACTCCTCATGCAGCAGTTGTTCCCAGATTGCGACGAGTTCCTGCTCGGTCTCGGCAGGCTGGGTGGTGATGAGGATGTCTTCGAATCGGACGTCGCGGACAAAGGCGGGCAGTGGATCGCCTTCGCTGAGCCGGCACTGCAGGATTTCCTGCCGGTTGAAGAGCAGGTGCGCGGCGCGTCTGAAGGTGGACTCATCAAGTGGCCCACGCCCCTCGCCCAGAATGACCATCGTGCTTGCTCCGAGACATCGGCGGGCGTTGATGGCAGTGGTGGCCTCCCAGAAGCCCAGGGGCCGGACATTATCAGCAGGCTCAGCTGGCACGCGGGCCCTCCTTGCCGGCAATGGTATCACCCCGCGCAAACCGCGCAGGCACGGGGTGTTCCCGCCACCCTTTTTGAACTTGGGGGTGGCCCGGCGGTCTGGTGGGCGCATGATTGGAACATGCCCCCAGGACTCCCATTCATCGCAATCGGACTCGTGCTGCTGGCCATCGGGCTCGTGGCGAGTTTCCTGGAGTCTGCCGGCAGTGACTGACTGCCAGACCCCCCCAGACTCCCCAACGTACGCTCGCGTTTGAAAGAGGCGATCACAGTCGCTTCCGGGCACGACATTGCAGATCGCAGACTCGATCGAATCCTCATGGGCGCCGAGGTGGGGGCGCATGCACCGTGGTGTCGATCCGGTACGCCGATGGCGCGATTGTCGGCGTCATCGGGAACTTCATCATTGTCCCGGATGAGCCCGACGGCTGACGAAGCACCGTAGGTACCGCGCACAATAGGAGCCGACGGCTTCGCGCGACCATCGGCTCCCATTGCATTGAGCCCGAATTGGTACCGGTCAGTTCTACTGGCAGCCAAACTCCGCCAGCAGCCCGAGCAGGTCATCGACGTCATAGGTTGTGCCGAAGGCGCCGATCAGGGCCAGAAGGTCATCGACCGTAGTGGCGCCGTCGCCGTTGAGATCCCACGCGCACGATGACTCACACTCATCGGGGATGCCATTTCCGTTGGCGTCCTCGCTGGTCCCACCGGAGATATCGCACGCATCATTGGTTCCGTTGGCGTTGCAGTCGGCCCAGTTGCCGAGCGTCGCTGTCGTGCCGCCGGTCGCCTGCCATGTGATGTCCACGGCATTGCGTCCCTGGAACAGCGCCTCGACCATGACTTCGCTTGAGTGGCCGTAGGCCGTGAGCCGTCCGATGAGCACGCCGTAGCCGACCTGGCAGTCATCTGTCACAACCGGCTGCGCGGCGCCCTGCGGATCGGTGGGAAGCACAAACCAAGTGCCGTTGTCGGCAGAGATGGAGCCACCGTTCTCGAAGTTGGTGAAGTCGATACCGATGTTGTTGAGTTCGTTCGAGCCGAACGGGTCACCCGAACTGTCAAGCGCGCCGATCGTCACGCGGCTGTCGTACACGAGGTCAGGCACCAGATCGTAGAAGGCGGGATTCACCTCCTGCGAGGTCGGTCCGCCGTAGGCGTTCTGCCAGAAGCCCTCGGTGCTTGTCACGGTCTTCTGCTGCAGGCTGTTGCCAGCGACGGCATCGATCCGTTCACCGTCGCCGAGCATGGCGTACATGTCGACCGTCCATGTGTCCTCGGTCGTATCGGCGAGATTGGTGCCGACGACTTTCCACGCCACACCGGAGAAGTTGTTGTCCGTGCAGGGCGTGCCGATGCAGTCCGTCTCGGCGCCGAGCCAGGATCCGCTGCAGTCGGCCTCCTCGGTCACGTTGCAGGACTCGCCGTAGCAGCAGGCGCCGACAGGGTCTGGAAGGCACAACTCATCATTGCAGGGGACGTTGTCGCCCTGGTACTCGCCACCCACGTTGGCGCACTGACTCTCGGCAACCGTGGCACAGGAACCGCTGGAGAGGCAGCAGGCACCCGTGCCGCTCGTGCACTCGACCTGCGAGCAATCGGTGCCATCGCCCTGATACTCCCCGCCGAGGTTCTGGCATTCGGAGAGCGCGAGAATCTGGCAGTTGGAGCCGAGGCAACACGCGCCGCTCGGACCCGCGACATGCAGGCATCCGGAGATTGAGTTGGCGAATGATGTGATGGAGTTGATAGAGCCGCTCGTGAAGTCGTTGGCGCAGACGAGCGACGGGTTCATCGTGTTCGACGGGCACGAGCAGTGGCCGGCATTCCAGTTGTGCCCCATCTCGTGCGCGGACAGATCGGTTGAGCAGCCGAATGAACCGCAGCAGCTCGACTCGACGACGCCGTACTCGCTGCTGGAGCAGACGGCGCCGAGGTAGGCCAGGCCGATCGTCGAGCCCATGTTGCCGCCCGTAAAGAGGTGCACCATGTCCCGAGCGATGCCGGGATGGTTGCCGCCGTTCCATTCGGCCTGCAGTTGGTCGAGCCGAGACTCGATGTCGCCGCTGTAGGGATCGCTGCTGGTTGAACGCACGACAATGGCCTGAAGCTCGTGCGTGAGCTGGCACTGACTCTCGTACTGCACGTTGACGCTGTTGATGACCGCATTCACGCGGTTCTCGACGCCTGAGACGGATCCGTAGATACCGAAGAACTCGTAGTCAGCATCGACCGCCATTTCGGCGGCGAGAATCGATCCAGAACTCGCATTTCCGGACGAGCGAGTCGTGCCGTGGCCGTCTCGGATCCGCCACGCATCGTCGATGGGGCATTCGTTCTCGGGCGAGATGATTGCCTCGCCTTCATAGACGGCGTATTCACCTGGCTCGGCGCCGGGGACGCGCCCCAGCAGCGGCTCTGCAAACCACTGCCTGCCGTCGCCTTCGATGAGCCGGAGCAGGAATCCGTTCTCTTCCATGCCGAGTGCCAGGCGAACGTCGGGGTCGGCAAGATCGGTTCCCCGATACGTCGACACCGGTCCGGGGGGATCCTCGGTGAGGGTCCCGTCTTCCTCCTGCACGAGCAGGCGATAGTCGGGGCCGCGGACGTCGTGTTCCCACACGCGAAGCGTGCGGTCCTGTCCGGAGAGAACCAGCTCAAGCGTGGAGTCGCCGCCAGCGGCGTCTCGCAACTGGAGCGATTGGATGGTGCATGACTCCAGGCTCAACGCCTCGCAAGCCTGCTTGATCGTGACGTTGGAACCCAGTGCGGTCCCCGAGGCCATCGCGAGTGTGGCGACAGCAAACGTCGGAGCGATGAACGACGATGAACAGTCAAGCATTGACAATGGCTCTCTATCAGGTTGGACTAGGGCTTCGCGAGCCCTTGGGAGACACCCCACGTCCCCACAGTCCACCTCATAAACAGCCTCCAGTCAAGGCTTGGGTTGTGATTTCGCGGCGATCTGTCCGTTTATCAGACGATGCCTGCCGGTTGGGTGGAGTGGGGCCTGCGGGGCGTTCGAGTCATCGGTGGGGCGGTGGCGGTACACTGCCCGGCTCACCCCTGTCTGCAGGGGTGCTGGACAGGTGACCGAGCGGCTGAAGGTACCGGTTTGCTAAACCGGCGTAGGGCGCAAGCTCTACCGCGGGTTCGAATCCCGCCCTGTCCGTTGAAGATGCCACCTCCGCGGTGGCGTTCTTCGTTTTTTGGCCCATCGAGGCACGGCCAGCACTTGGCCGTCGAGCAAACCCGCAGGCGGGGCGTCCCCCCCAAACGGGCGCGGATCGCATGCTGCAGGCAGGCCTGCCCCATATCCTTGCCCGCCGGACACGCCTCGCACATGCGCCGCCCAGAGGGGCGTTGCGATCATGGGCTCAGGCCCCGCCCGCCTCAGTTCAGGCTGGAACGGCCTCAGTCCACCGAGTTCGGAGCAAAGGAACCTGCCATGTTGATCGACATCTCCCCGCCAGTTTCTGAATCGCTCGCTGTTTGGCCTGGCGACGTTCCGTTCAGTCGGACCATCAACAACGACATGGACCGCGGCGA
>JASMKH010000015.1 GCA_030749435.1 Phycisphaerales bacterium | reverse complement strand
CGCAGATGCTCTTCATCGCGATTTCAAGTCCGAAGAAAGAGGAGTTCGTCGATCGCAACCGCGAGGCCCTCTCCAACGTCGGATTTGTTCTTGGTGTCGGAGGGAGTTTCGACATCGCCGCGGGCGTGTATCGCCGAGCCCCGAAGTGGGTGTCAAGGATTGGCCTTGAATGGCTCTTCCGACTGGTTCAGGAACCAAAGCGGATGTACCGCCGGTATCTGATTGATGACCCCAGGTTTCTGGGCATGCTCTGCAGGCAAGCGTGGCACGAAGTGCGGCACCGCGGCAGCGGCCGCTGATTTCGACAGCTCACCCCACCTGCGCCGCAACGCTCGCCAGGGCCGGGGGGAGGGCGGCGAGGATGCCGAAGAGCATGGCCATGGCACCGAAACACAAGAACTCGGCCGCCGCGACCGAACCGGGAGGCGCGCCGATGCACGCGAACACACCAGCGGCCAGCCCGATCAGGCCCACAAGGAGACTTCGAAGCATCACCCGCTCCGCGGTCCGCTCGCCAGCCCAGAGGAAGGCTCCGACCGAGGCGAACACGAAGACCGCGGCAAGCGTGGCTGCCGGCATTCCAGTGGCAGCCGTGTCCGCTGCAGCGGCCAGGGCAATCGCGAGGTACCAGCCAAGACAGGCCGCCCGCCCGATCGAGCCCATCCGGCCACTGTGAGCCGCCTGAGCCTCTGCAAACGCAGTGGAGGGCGATTCCGGCGGGACGAGGTCGATTCGGGGGGCAGCCATATGCCCGGCATCGACGCCATCAGGAGGAGAGTTTGGTCGAAGTCATGACATTGTGAGTGATTCCCCGAAGGGCCACTGGCCCCCAGTCGCCGCCTGTGGGGGCCACGCCCCGAGATGCCCTGACCGCCCCTCAGCTGGCTCGGCCGGGGCGGGCACGGGTGAGCTCAGCAACGGTGCCCGCGGGTCTGCCGGTCAGTTGCGCGTACTTCAGCAGGTACTGAACAATCGTCGTCATCACCGTGGCATGCGACCACGTGAGCGGGCTCACGCTGATCGGTGCCCCGGTATAGGGATCGAACTGCTCGGCCAGTACGCCCGACTCCAGTGACCGCGCCCGCGTCCACTCGATCATTGGCACGATCGTCTCCAGTTGCTCCACCGTCGTCGCCGTCGCAATCTCGTACTGCGCCAGCCACAGTGTGCAGATCGCCCATGGATTGCCAGGTATCCGCGTGGTGTCTCGCTTCTCGACCTGGTGGTAGTAGTCGTTCTCGTACCGGGCCACGCCGCCAATCGCCGTCTCGACGGACAGCCGATCGCGGATCGCCGCCATGTGCGAGGCGACCCGTGGGTCTCTGGCGGGCATTGCATCGAAGGCGAAGAGTCCCCACGCACTCGCGTCGAGCGTCAGGTCGTGCGTGTAGGACCCGTCGGTCTGCAGAAGCACGGTTCTGGCGTAATGACCGGACTCCTCGCACCACATGTGTTCATTCATCGCCTGCCGCATCTGGTCGGCCGCTGCGCGGTATCGCGCCGTCTCTTCGGCAGCACCGAAGTCGTCGGCGAAGTCCCGGGCGGCCTCGAGCGCGCCAATGCATGCCGCCACAGTGAAGAGGTGCACCCCGTGCCGCTCCTCCCACAGATCCCACGAGGGTTGCGGCAGCCCGTTGTGATCGCGGAACGACATGATCCACGCTGCGGGGATGGTCACCAGATCTCGGTGCATCTCGCGAATGAACTCGACGTCTCGGAACACCTCAAAGTGCCGCCGCAGTGCCCAGAGGACCAGCGCCGTTTCGTCCTGTTGAATCGGAAGGCTCGGTCGACCCTCCTTCAACCATGGATGCCAGCTGCTCGCAAGCGTGCCCGTCGGGTTGTACTTGTGAAGGAAGTAGCCTTCAGGCTCGATGACGTTCTGGCAGAACCTGAAGAACCGTCGCGAGAGTTCACTGTGACCCGCCAGAATGAGCGCGTGGCTGCAGAGCGCGCCGTCCCGCGGCCACATGTATGAGTACGTATCGCCAGCGAAGTGCGTGATGTCCGTGTCGTTGGCAGCGATGATCGCCCCGGCATGATCGACCTGCGTTCGGAGAATGATCTCGCTGCGGACGTAATGGTCGCGAAGCGGCTCCGGAAGCGGATCGAAGTCCAGCGGCTCCTTGCACGCCCAGAGTCGCCAGTAGGCCTCGGTCCGTCGAATCATCCGCTCGGCAGTTCGGTCAAGCACCTTCTGGTTGAGGGCCCGCACTTCCTTGTAGCTGTGCGCCGCGGCGATCCAGTAGACGAGGTGTGACTCGCCCCCGGCGGCAATCTTCAAGTCAAACCCGATAGTCGAATCGACAGAACCCTGTGAGATGGCGCTCCGCACAAGTTGCCCGTCCTCGGCATCTCGCCACGTGCCCTCGGCGGTACCGAGCCGTTTGGTTCCGGTCGCGAAGTGGTCGAGCCCACACTTACGGCTGTCGCATCCATTGACGAGGAAGTAACTGCCGTCCTTGTAATGCACCAGTCCCATCGTCTTGGGGTCGTAGTTCACGGTGTCACCGACGCGGAATCCACCGATCGAGATGTCATGGTGGAAGAACACACGGACCTCACGCTGCGCATCACGCAGGTCGCGGACGCGAATCGACCGCAGGTACACCGGGTTGTTGTAATCCACCGCATCCTCACAGTGCAGCTCCAGTCCGAGCCTGCTGTTGCGAAGCACGACTTCGGTCACCATCGTGTCTGGCTTGTACCGGAGCGACCGCACCCACGTGTCATCCTCGATCCAGGCGAACTCGCCGTCGGCCCAGACACCAAAGTGCTGCACATGGCCGCCCGTGTGATTGGGCATGCCGACGTGAGGCCAGTACAGATCGCGAATGCGGTACTGCCGATCGAAGGTCACGAGCATGTCACCGTTGCCGACCGGGATATCACGTGGCATTCAGGAGGAACTCCGTCACAAATGAGGTCCGAGTTGCTCCAGCAGCACCGCCATCCGCACAGCCACGCCACTGGTCACCTGGTTCAGAATGATGCTGCGAGGTCCATCGGCTGTTTCATTGTCCAACTCCAGCCCCCGGTTGATCGGACCCGGATGCATGATGAACGCGCCTTCCGGCAGCCTCGCAGCCCGCGCGGGAGTCATTCCGTACATCGCTGCGTAGTCACTGGTGATGGCTGCCCCTCGCTCAAACTGCACGCGGAGCATCATCGCCGCGTCCAGAATCGGCAGCACGCCCTCGAAGTCCTCGCATACTCGGACCGTTCCTCGGCCGGTCTGGTTCAATCCCGCAAGCAGCCCCTCGAGCGAGCGAGGCGCCATGGAAGGCGGCCCGATCAGGATGACGTCGGCTCCGATGCTCGTCAGGGCATACGCCGCGGAGCGAGCGACGCGGCTGTGGACGATGTCGCCAGTGATACCGATGGTGCAGCCGGTCAAATCCAGCGAGCCGAGGGCCTGTGTCAGGGCCAGCGCGTCAAGAAGCCCCTGCGTCGGGTGCTCGCACGTCCCGTCACCGGCATTGATGACCGGACAGTCGACGTGCCGCGACACAAGGTGGGCACCTCCACTGGCGCCGCATCGAATGACAATCGCATCGACCCCCATCGCCGCGACGTTGCGGGCCGTGTCGACCAGCGTCTCGCCCTTGCTTGCGCTGCTCGTCGATCCGAGGAGGTCGACCGTCGTGGCTCCGAGCCGGTGCGCGGCCACGGTAAACGACACGCGGGTTCGCGTTGAGTTCTCCAGGAAGAGATTGGCGATGACCCGCGCCGCCAGCGCGTCGCGAGGTCCTGATTCGCCCGTAACGACCGGCAACAATGACGAGGCCGACTCAAGAAGGCCAACAAGCCGCTCACGGGGCATCTCCCGCAAACCGAGCACGTGCCGCGTACTAACGCTCGTCATCGCCATCCGGGGACACATGGTACCGCGTTCGGGTACTGCCGGGAGTCACGTGAGGTATCCGAGCAACTCCAGCAGGTCATCCACACTGACCTGATCATCGCCATTCAGATCTCCCGAGCAGCCTGGGCACGGGCCCCACTGCGAGAGGAGTTCCAGCAGGTCGTCGATCGTCACCTCGCCATCGCCATTGACGTCTCCCGGTACCGACACGACCTCATCCAGGTCAATCGTGGTGGCGTCCATGACGACCGGGGGCGACATTCCGCGGGCCACATAGGCGTCCCACGCGATCTGGCCACGGTCGTCGGTGACGTTGGCGTCTCGCAGGAACTCCATCATGTCACGCGTGGTCGTCTGGAAGTACATCGTGACCACCGCCTCTGCCGCGCCCTGCGGAATCTCAAACACCGTGTCTGACCAATGCTGACCGTCCGCGTACGTCGCGCCGACCGGCGCGGCTTGAATGGCCTCGAAGGCGGCGTTGGTAAACCCAACCGGGGGGATCCGATTGTCCTTGGTGATCTCGTCACACAGTACGAGGTGGTACGACTCGCCAGAGGGCACGCCGGTTGCATCGGCGATCGCCTCAGAGACGCCGAGTCTCGCTTCCCAGACATGCGTGCTGGCCTCATCCAGTTCGGCGGTGAGCCAGTTGTACGAGCCAAGTTCCTGCAGCACCCCGCCAGCATCGTCATGGAACTCGATGTTCAGCCACATACGACGGCCTTCAGGCATCCCGGTGGGAAGTTTGTGGCCCGACCAGTTCGTCACCCGGATATCGAGTTGCGCGCCATTCTGGTTGACGTCCATGTCGCTTGCGGCGGCGAGCATGTCGGCCGTCCGCTGCATGGACATCGAGACAATCTCGTCGGTCAGGCCGGTGTAGGTTGGGTCCCACAAATCGTGAACGGCGCCGATGACCCACGTGTTGCCGCCCGCGAATCCGTGGACATCGATGTCGTCACGCGAACCGATGTCCGGGAGGTACCAGAAACTGCAGTTCGCCCCGTGCGTCTTGGGCATGTGGCAATCCTGGCATGACTTCATCACCCCGTCAGGGTGACCGTCGCCACCGAATCGACCGTCGGGGAACGCAACACCACCGGCCGCAAACTCGCTGTTGAGCCACTCGCTGTAGGTCCGCTGCTCGGGGAACATGTGATAGGTGTTCTGGGTCGGGTGCGCGGCATCCATGTCATTGAGCTCATACGACTCGGTCGATTCGTTCCAACTGAACACCGGGTTACCAAGGTCGTGGCACGTGGCGCATATCGACGATTCTGAATGATGCGGTGAGTACACGATCTGGGCAGCACCGTGCATGTTGATGCCAACATCGTCCAGCGGGCCGCGGCGGTCGTCCTGCGGATCGAAGATGAACCGACCGTTCCCGGGATGTGCGGGATCCGGGTACGTCCCGTCGTCGATGAGCGCCTGGAGGATGTCCGCGTCCTGTGGTGGATTCTCAACCGAGGCAATCGGATCCACGATCCGGTGGCAGAAGGCACAGTTGATGCCGTCAAAGTCATCGGGGTCCAGCAAGTCGTCGAGCTCACCCGAGGTACTGCGGCCATTGGCCCATCCGGTTGGCGAGTGGCATCGGATGCAGTACTCGGCAGCGCCAGCCGCATCCTGACTCGCAATCACCACCGCCGCCTGCCAGACAGGGTCCCGGGCGGACTGCGCCATCATGGTGCCCGCCCAGTTGATGAACGGGGAGGTCACGGCGTCGGGATTATCATCGTCGGTGAAGTTGTGGCAACTGCTGCACGACCACGACTCCGAGAAGGGCTCAAGCCCAGTCAGCATCGGTTGGCTTCCCGGCTGGTGGAAGTCCTCAGCGGTCGTGGGCACCTGAATCTGATCGGCGGAGGTACCGGCCACCAGCCCCCCGATGACCGCCAGGGCCGTCAGGGTGGCCGCGGAACGTCTTTGATGCACGAGGACTCCCTCCTTCGCCCCTTAGACCCGGAACGCTCCCACCCAAGCGAAACCGAGACGTGTACGTTCGACGGTACTCTTCATCGGCATCAGGTCAAGCCAAGATCAGCGGATCCAAGGCCGAATCGGTAGACTCGGGTCGACATGATCCGACCCTGCATCGCCGCCGCAACGCTCGTTCTCGCAGGCTGCACCGCGCATCGGGGCCCTGACATGCTCACCATCGCCTCTGGACAGTATCAGGAGGCCTTTGCAACCACCGTCGCATTGATTCGGGATCGCGGGTGGGAGCCGGCATTCATGGATCCGCGGAGCGGCGTGATTGAGTCCGATTCAGTGCAGGCCGGGTCGTTCATCGAGCCATGGATGCTCAATACCGAGGACTTCGACACGATTGTCGAGAACACACTCTCCAAGACTCGAACACGGGTTCGGATTGAGTTTCGCCCGGTCGGAACCGCTTCGCTCGCTCGGACAACCAAGCCCGAGTTCGAGTCTCCGGACTACGTCGCCCGCCAGGGGCTGCAGGACCTGACACGGCTGGACGAACCGCTCGATCTGCGAGCGTGGGTCTACGTCGAGCACGGGCACAGGCCCGACGTCATGCGGAGTACGTGGAGCCCGAAACTCAAGTCTCAGCCAACGCGTGTCGGGCATGATCCCCGCTGGGAGCAACCTCCACGGGGTGTGGTGTGGATTCCCACGAGCCGGGACCGCAGTGCGGAACGCAAGCTGCTCGCCGCCTTGGAGCAGGCGCTCCAGGCCGACCAACCCGTCCAGGCCGAATCCGAGCCGCCGACCGGCTGAATCGCCTGCTGACTCGGATTTCCCGCCTTGCATGCCCTCGGGCTGGTGGTACGCTCGGGTATTCAGGAGACGAATTGGGACCAATGAGGAGCGAGCGATGAAATGGTCTGTCACCGCAGTGATCGTGGCGGCCGCTGGCGGCAGCGTTCACGCCGACTACCACACGCTGTGCGGATGGGACGATCTTGTCGCCCGCGTCGGACTCGAGAATGTGCCTACCGGGGATGACGTCATTGTCGGCCAGGTCGAGGCGCCAAATGGCGAGGGCTCCTACATGCCCGACGCTTCGGATCCCGAGTTCGATGGCAAGTACCTCATTCGGCGATCGGGCGGACCCACCAGCGCCTCATCGCACGCAACCACTGTCGGGAAGTACTACTACGGCAATGACACGAGCATGGCATCGGGGGTGTGGTTCATCAACTGCTTTGAGGTCAATGATTGGCTTCAGGGTGGATACCTCAACGTCGGCACCGGATCGACGCCGCCGCTGGACTCGATGGGCGCGCAGAAGATCTGGAGCCACTCGTGGGTCGGCTCCTTCGGCAATACGACGTACGACCATGAGGCACTTCGGCGAATGGACTGGGTCGTTGACCGGGACGATGTGTTCGTAGCGGTCGGGCTCAACAACGGCACCGAGCAGGCGGCGCTGCTCTCCTACGGATTCAACACCGTCGCCGTCGGAAGACGCGACGGTGACCACGCAGCAGGAGACGTACCGGCACCGTACGAAGGTCAGGGGCGCATGCGCCCTGACATCTGTGCCCCTCGGTGGCTCACCAGCGAGGCCACGCCGATCATCTCCGCGGCTGCAGCCATGCTGACCGAGATGGTCCGGGACGATGATGCCCTTCCCGCCGAAGGCGAGGCAGCCGAGACGCTCCGTGCCATTCTGATGGCCTCGGCTGACCACAATGGCGCGAGCGGCGCCGACTGGACGAACAACGCCCCTCAGGATGGCCCGGAGCGGGGGCTGACGGCCCGCCCGCTCGACGAGGTCGTGGGTGCTGGCCATCTCAACGTGGACCGCGCCCATCAGATCATGTCCGGTGGGCGGACCGAGGGAGGGTCTGACTCGGATGCCGCCGGCGGAGCCACGACCCACGGGTGGGACCTCGCCTCGCTGGGTCCGGATGATGAACGGTGGTGGCGATTCAGCCTGCCCGATGGCTCGTCCAATCTCTCGGTCGTCGCAGCGTGGAATCGAACAGTCGCATCGAACTTCGGCTCATACAGCCTGGCCGATGTCAACATCGAGCTGTTTGTGGTCGAGGGAAGCGATGCGATTTCCCTCATCGGCGATGACTTGAGTTTCGGAGGCGGCAATGTCGCCAGCGCCAGCGAGATCGACAACGTCGAACTCATCAACGTGCATGATCTGGTGCCCGGGACCTACCTGCTCCGCCTGCAGCGAGCAGACGGTTCCGGAGGCGCAGTCGATGTCGCACTCGCCTGGTCGTCCGCCGCGGAAACGGGTGGCCTGCCGGGCGACCTCAATGGCGACGGGTTCATCGGTGTCGATGACCTGCTGCAGATGCTCGCCGCGTGGGGAGACTGCCTTGACTGCGAAGAGGACCTCAACAACGACGGACAGGTCAACGTCGATGATCTGCTCCTGTTACTGTCGCTCTGGTCATGAGACTGGCCATCGCGTGCCTCTGCATTCTGGGGGCCGCCACGAGCAGTAGCGCGGACTATCGCAGCGTGTGTGAATGGACGGACCTGGTTGACAGGCTCGGAGAAGAGAACCTTCCTCGCGGCGACGGTGTCATCATCGCGATCGTCGAGGCTGCAGTCGATGGGAACTATGCACTCGACGAGTGCACTCCTCTTGCCTGTAACCCGGAGTTCGACGGGCAGGTCATCACGTACCGATCCGGACCCTCGGGAGTCTCGAGCCATGCCCGATCCGTAGGAATCAGGCTCTGCGGGCACGACTCGGGCATGGCCCCGGAGGTCTCGCAGGTGCAGTGCTATGAGGTGAACGGCTTTCTGGCCAACGACTGCCTGAAGACCGGAAACAGTTCCGCGCAGCCAACTGTGCCGGGCAACATCAAAGTCTGGAATCACTCCTGGGTCGGTGATACCGGGACGAACTCCATCAACACAGAGATCATGCGGCGCATCGATTGGATGATCGAATCACACGCGACCAGACCCGTGGTGTGCGTCGGCCTCAACAACGGTTCGCAACAAACAGCACTGCTTGCAAACTGCTTCAACGTCATCGCCGTTGGCCGCAGAGACGGCGAACACAGCCATGGCGAGGTCCCTTCCGGGCACGAGGGCCCGGGACGACAACGACCGGACCTGTGCGGCCCCGAAGTGACGACGAGTTTTTCAACTTCCCCAGTATCGGCAGCTGCAGCGATGCTCGTTGGCGAGGTGCGGAGCGATGTGAATCTGCACGATGACGGCGAGCAACCTGATGTGATCAAGTCGATCCTGATGGCATCCGCCCAGCACACCGGCCCTCTTGGCAGTGAGGACGTGTGGTCCAATGGAGCACCTCAGGACGGAAATCGGCGCGGCCTCACGGCGGCTCCACTCGACCCGAAGATGGGTGCCGGAATCCTTGATGTCAATCGTGCTCACATGATCCTCACCGCAGGCAGGCAGACACCAGGCTCGGCCGATGTGGCTGGATGGGCGAGGGAGACCCTCATCGCCTCCAGCTCAGTCCAGTGGCACTTCAATGCGCTGGGGCCGACAGGGGAGTTCGTCGCCAGTGCCGCATGGAACCGAAGTGTTTCATCCAACTTCAACGGATGGTCGCTCGCGAACATCGACATTGAACTGCTCCGATCCGTCGAGGGCGAGTTGCACTCACTCGTTGGCGAGGCCGGTATCGAACGCTTCGCAGGCGGGAATGTCAGAAGCGAGAGCCAGGTCGATCCGGTCGAGCATCTGTACATCACCGGACTGGCTGCGGGGCACTACGTCCTGCGGCTTGAACGCAGTGACGATGATGAGGGTGATGTCGATGTCGCCCTCGCCTGGTTCACAACCGGCTCCCTGGTCCATGCAGACCTTGATGGCAGCGGCGAGGTCGGAGTCGAGGACCTGCTGATACTGCTGTCGTCGTGGGCCTCCTGCACCGAGTGCGCCGCCGACCTGACCGGCGAGGGCATCGTCGACCGCGCGGACCTCCTGTTGCTCATCGAGCTCTGGGGCAGCTGAGGCACCCACCGCCACCTTCACACGGTGCCGCTGACAGACCAACCCGGTCCACTACCATGCCCGCCATGCGCCGCGCCCGGTTTGGCTCCTATCTCCTGCTCGCGCTCGTTCTCGCTGGCTTTGCGGTATTCCTGATCTATCCGATCTGGCTCACGGTCGCGGTCGGGTTCGAGTCGAAGAGCGGTGGGTTCACCCTGCACCATGTACTTGAGGTGCTTCGCGATCCATCCACACGCATCGGACTGCTCAACGCGCTCGGCATCGCAGTGTGCACCACGACCGCCGCAATCATCATTTCCATTCCGCTTGCACTGGTGTCGGTCAAGTGCGACTTCCCGGGCAAGGCCGCCTTCAACGCGGTCATCCTGGTGCCGCTCATTCTGCCCCCGTTCGTAGGCGCCATCGGGCTGCATCACCTGCTCGGGCGGCACGGGGCCATCAGCGAACTGTTGATTTCACTCGGACTGGTCGACCACGGCGTCGACTTCATCGGCCAGGGCGGATTCTGGGCCATCGTGTTGATCGAAGCACTGCACCTGTATCCGATCATCTACCTCAACGCCGCGGCAGCGCTGGCGAACCTCGATCCGGCCCTCGAAGAAGCCGCCTCGGGCCTGGGCGCCTCGGCGTGGCGGCGGCTTCGACAGATCGTGCTGCCCCTCATCCGGCCGGGGCTGTTTGCGGGCGGGACCATCGTCTTCATCTGGTCCTTTACCGAACTGGGAACCCCGCTGATGTTCGACTACCAGCAGGTCACACCGGTTCAGATCTTCAACGGCATCAAGGAAATGGAGGGCTCAACCCAGCCCTATGCGCTCACCGCTGTGCTGCTCATCGTCGCCGCTGGCACGTATCTGATCGGCAAGGTCCTGCTCGGTGGCCGGTCAAGCACGATGTACGCCAAGGCATCGATCCGCGCCGTTCCCAGAAGGCTGGGGGCGGTCGGGGGAATCGCAGCCATCTGCCTCTTCGGAGGTGTCACCATCGCTGCGGTGCTTCCCCACGTCAGCGTGGTACTGGCCTCGCTCTCAGTCGAGGGAGCGTGGTACGACAGCGTGCTGCCCGCGCAGTGGACGATGCACAATTACGACACCGCCCTTTCGCATCCCCTTGCCAGCGGATCGATTCGGAACAGCCTGTTGTACTCATCGCTGGCAGTTGGGGCTGATCTGATCATCGGTCTGGCCATCGGTTATCTGATTGTGAGGGTCAAGGTCAAGGGCCGCGGACTCGTCGACGCGCTCGCCATGCTGCCTCTGGCGGTGCCGGGGCTCGTCATGGCATTTGGCTACGTCGCGATGACGCTTCGCTGGCCCTTCGGCAAGGACGACCCACTCGAAGGTGTGATCTCGGTCGTCGGGGCCGACCCCAATCCGGTGCTGCTGCTGGTCATCGCGTACGCCGTGCGGCGGCTGCCCTACGTCGTCCGATCGACCGTCGCCGGGCTTGAGCAGACCAGTGGAGAACTGGAAGAGGCGGCCCTCAATCTCGGCGCCTCGCGGACCCGGGCGATTCGGACGGTTGTCATTCCGCTCATTACGGCCAACCTCGTCGCCGGCGGGCTGCTGGCATTCTCCTTCGCCATGCTGGAGGTCAGCGACTCGCTGATCCTTGCCCAGCGGGAGCGCGACTACCCCATCACCAAGGCGATCTACGTGCTCTTCGAGCGTCTGGGTGATGGCCCCGGCATCGCCAGCGCGATGGGCGTCTGGGCGATGGCCCTGCTGGCCGTGACGCTCGTCGGCGCCTCGGTCCTGATGGGCCGCAAGATGGGCGCCATCTTCCGCGTCTGAGTGCATTCCCGCGACCAACGACTTTCGGCCGCGTGCTGCGTTTTGGCAGCAATCCCGAGCGTGGCCCCTGCGGGGGCGTAGCGTCCTCCCCGCGGGCAATCGTGCCTGCAACAACGAATGGAGGATCGAACAATGACGACTCTTGGATCAATCTTGATCGCAGTCTGTGCGATCGTCGGATCGAGCACAGGGGAACCTGCGCCAGATCCCTGTACTCAGGTCATGGCGCCGCCCATTGTGATCGACGGCATACACGAAGGACCTATCGGTATCGCAATCGCCTGGCACGCTCCAGGTTCCAGTGGCCGCGCCCTGAGCCCGCCGCTCGAAGCCCATGGGGTGATTTGCGACGGCGCAAGCGTACTCGGTCCCCGCATGCTTCAGTCGGACGACTTGATTACGCAAGGGGCGCTCACCAACGCGGGCGAGTCCACAATCACAATCTTGACGACCGAGGGAGAGATCATCGACCTGCCCCCGAATCGATCATTGTGGGTGGGGTCCTTGGAGTCGCTCAGTCTGACGCACCGATGCATTTGCGAGTGCCTTTGCACGTCCGCTCATGGGAGTTTCCCTGTGACCTTCGAGTGCGAGGGTGGCCGATGCCCGAACAATGGCACTGCCTGCAGAAACTGGACTCACGATGGCGTTGAAGACGGAACCCTCGATCGATGCCAAGTCATCTATGCACCGATACCGTGGCCCGACATCCCTGATCCCTGAACCCCATCGCCTGAGATCTTGGTAGGCCGGCCGGTGTAGTTCGGAAGGGCATCCCTCTATACTGCCCCCTTTCACCCCCTGATTCAGGCCCCATTCCATGCCCTACACCCTCACCCCCGCGCAGCCCTGGGACGTCGACGTTGACGACGTCGACTACCTGGCCGATCGGCCCGACGGCGGCGATCGGTGGATCATGAATTTCGGGCCGCAGCACCCCGCAACGCACACCACGTTGCGGGTTGTGCTGGAGTTGGACGGTGAGCGTGTCGTGCGGGTCACACCCCACATCGGCTACCTCCACAGCGGGTTCGAGAAACTGGGCGAGCACCAGTCGTACAACCAGTTTGTCTGCACGGCCAGCCGGATGGACTATGTCGGCCCGATCTGCAACGACATCATCTGGCACCACGCCGTCGAAACACTCTTCGATATTGAACTCACGCCCCGCTGCAAGGCGGTCCGAACCATTCTGATGGAACTGGGACGCATTCAGGGGCATCTGCTCTGTGTCGGCGCAGCGGCCCTCGACCTGGGCGCCTTTACCGGGTTCCTCTACGGGTTCAACGAACGCGAGTTCATCTACGACATCATGGACTTTCTGACCGGGCAGCGATTCCACCCGGACTACACCCGCGTGGGCGGCGTCGCCCGGGACATCCCTGACGAGGATGTCTTCAGGAAGATGATCCACGCCTTCCTCGATGAGCGGCTTCCCAAGGCCATCACTGACATCGAGACGCTGCTCAATCACAACCGGATCTTCATTGACCGTGTCAAGGGCGTCGGTGTGCTCTCCGCCGAGGAAGCCACGGCGTGGTCGCTCACCGGCCCGCTCGCGAGAGCCTCGGGCGTTGCCCGCGACCTCCGCAAGGACGAACCGAACCTGTGCTATGCCGACAACTGGGACGGTGAAGGCGCCTCTGCTGTCGAGTTCGACGTCCCGATCGCCAGAGAAGGTGACTGCCTGTGCCGCTACCTGGTACGACTCGAGGAAATCAAACAATCGGCCCGCATCATCCGGCAGCTCATCGACTGCATTCCCGGCGGCCCGATCAACGTCGACCCGGAGGGCAAGGCCGTACTGCCGCCGAAGGATCAGGTCTACGGATCGATCGAGGGGACGATTCAGCACTTCGAACTCATCATGGACAACCGTGGCTTCGAACCGCCCGTCGGTGAGATCTACTCCGCCATGGAGGCGCCCAACGGAGAGTACGGATTCCACATCGTGGCAGACGGCGATCGAACGCCGTGGCGGGTTGGAGTGCGGGCCCCGTCCTTCATCAATTACCAGACCTTTGCCCGGCAACTCGAAGGGCACCAACTCGCCGACTTCGTTGCGATTCTCGGATCGATCAACGTCATCGCGGCGGAACTGGATCGTTAGGAGCCGCTGCGATGGCCTGGACCGTCAAACCATCCGCCACCATGGAGATTCCTCGCCGAAGCGAGCCATACATCACACCCGAGATGCAGGCACGATATCGCGACACCATCGCCCCGCGGTACGAAACCTCGTTGGCATGCCTCATGCCGATTCTGCACGACGTGCAGCGGGAGTATGGATGGATCCCGCCACAGGCCATGGAAGAAATCGCTGAGTTCCTCTCAATCGACGCCTCGCAGGTCCTGGACACGGCCTCCTTTTACGAGGAGTTCCACACCCATCCGGTTGGCGAGCACGTGATTGCCATCTGCCAGTCGATCGCCTGTGAAGCATGTGGGCACCAGGCGATCATCGACCATGTTCGAAACCGCCTCAACATCGAGCCCCACGAGACGACCGACGACGGGAAGTTCACGCTGCTCGCCCTGGAGTGCCTTGGTTCCTGTGACACCGCCCCCTGCGCGCTTGTCGACGACGATCGGCACGACGACCTCACTATCGCGGCGATCGATCAGGTGATCGATCGGCTTTCACTGTGATGGCCAAGAACAGGAAACCGCTGATGCGTTGCCTGGGCGAGTTCGCCGGCGAGATCATCAAGGGCATTCGCACGCCCGCCAGTGCCGACCGCGAAGAGATCGCCCGCCGGGTCGAAGAGCGGACCGAAAACGGGGTGACGCTTCGGCGAACCACCATCGACGAGATCGAACTGCCCGACGGGCAGAAGCCGAGGAACGATACCGATGTTTCTGACTGAGCCGGTCCTGACGAAGCGCATTCCGACGTGGCCGTGGGGCGACCCGGCCGAGCGTACGCTGATCTCATTCGAGCAGTACCGCCGAACTGGAGGCTACGACGCGCTCCGGAAGGCCATCGCCATGGCCCCGACAGACGTCGTCCAGTGCGTCAAGGACTCGCAGCTCCGCGGCCGCGGCGGCGCCGGGTTCCCCTGCGGCGTCAAGTGGGGCTTCCTCCCGGAACTTGACGGTGGCCGTCGCTATCTGGCAATCAACTGTGACGAGGCCGAGCCGGGGACCTTCAAAGACCGCCTGCTCGTCGACTACGACCCGCACCAGATCATTGAAGGCATCGCCATCGCATGCTGGGCTTGCCGGCTGGACACGGCCTACTTCTTCATCCGCGGCGAGTACCGGCACCAGGCCAAGGTCATGGAGCAGGCCATTGGCGAAGCCTATGAGGCTGGCATTTTCGGTCCTCAGGGGCTGCTCGGTGGCGCCACCGACTTTGCCGTGGAGTGTCACCTGCACCGAGGTGCCGGGGCCTACATCTGCGGCGAAGAGACGGCGCTGCTCGAGGCCGTCGAAGGAAAGCGTGGCTGGCCGCGACTCAAACCGCCGTTCCCCGCAATTGAAGGACTCTTCGGCCGACCGACCATCGTCAACAATGTCGAGACGCTTGCAGCCGTACCGCACATCGTCGAGCGGGGCGCCGACTGGTGGACGTCGATCGGCGTCGAATCTACGATCGGCCAACCTCCCTCGTACGGAACCAAACTTGTCGGCGTCTCGGGGCACGTCAATCGCCCAGGCGTCTATGAAGTCGGACTGGGCGCGTCTTTGCAGGAGCTCATCGAACGTGACGACTACTGCCAGGGCATGAAGTCCGGTCGCGCCTACAAGGCGTCGATCCCGGGCGGCGTCAGCATGGGCGTTCTCGACCAGAATGAGTTTGCCGCTGAGTTGGACTTTGACATCGGCCGCAAGTACGGAATCATGGGCCTCGGAACCGCGTGCCCGACACTGTTCGACGAAGGCACCGACATGGTGATGGTCGCGCGCAACATCGCGAGATTCTTCAAGAATGAATCGTGCGGCCAGTGCACGCCGTGCCGGGAAGGGTCGCAGTGGGTCTATAAACTGCTTCTGAAGATTGAACGCGGCGAGGCGAAACCGGCGGACCTCGACCTGCTTGTGGAGGTCGCCGGGTCGATGGGCAGCATGGAAGGCACGACCATCTGCGGGCTTGCCGACGGAACCAATTGGGCGGTCAGCACGATCGTCAAGAAGTTCCGAAGCGAGTTTGAGGCCCGCATTCAGGGCACTGCAGGCGTGCTCACCGGCGCATCGTGAGTTTCAGTTGGCCCAGCCCCGAACGGGAAGGTAGGCTGAGCAGTCCAATTGCCCGGGGCTCGGTCTTGAAAGAGGAGCACACGTCCCGCCACGGCGGTGACCTGACACGACGATGAACACCGATTGCATGTCGCACCCCACGAGGGACTGCGATGACCGCGACGAGCCCGGCTCGTCGGCCGAGGGCGACGGCCCCCCTGAACCTGCCGATCGCCCCGCACCATCCCCTGCTGAAACCAATGTCGCGTCCGACTGCCTCGCATCGGAACGCGCTGCGGTGCTGATGAGCCGCGTCGCCACGATCGCGGCCATGCTCGCCCGCGATGTGGCTCGAATCGGAATCCGTGTCGTTCGCGACGCTGAAATGCAGTCTCTGCACCGCCGGTGGCACAACCGGGACGCCACCACTGATGTCATCACCTTCGAGGCCCATCCGGAGGGACCACTTGAGGTCGACATGGTGCTCTGCCTCGACGAGGCCGAGCGGGCCGCCGCCTCGCGAAGCCACTCGGCCGATGAAGAACTTCTCCTCTACGCAGTGCACGGACTGCTGCACTGCTGCGGCTTTGACGACCACACCGCATCCGAAGCCGCGGCCATGCACGAAGAGGAGGACCGTTTGCTTCAGGAGATCGGGCTTCCTGCGGTCTACAGGGTGAAGGGCGGTGCGTCATGATGATCTTCGCATCACTCATCATCCTCGGGCTTGCCATCTGGCTCGCCGCCATCGATCGAGCCCTTCGCAACGGCTCGAGAACGGCATTGTGCGAGCACCTGGAGCGAACCGGCCGCACCACCCTGCGTGACGGCCTGCTGCCTCGCTTCGACGCCGCAGCAGACATACTCAGTCTCGCTCGCATTGCCCTGACGCTGGCTTTTCTTGGCGTCTGGCTCTCCGCCCTCGCGGGCTGGAATCGGTCCGACGTCTCCGATTGGCCAGGCCGCATGCTCGGCGGGACAGTCGCCGCGATGCTTCTCATCTGGATCGCGGAGGCGATTCTGGCGCCAGCCATTGCCCGCTGGGCTGGCGATGCGCTGCTCCGCGGAAGCCTGCCCATCGTGCGGCTCGCCTCGGCCGTCTCGCCCACGCTCTCATGGCTCGGCCGCCTTCTCAACGAGATCATCCGGCGACTGGCGGGGGACAACGCTCAGGGGAACGGGCGAACGGGCGATGCCGAGGCGGACCTCCTGCGAAGCATCGAGGCCAAGCAGCGGGAGGGCGAACTCGCCGCCGGCGCCGCAACCCTTCTCGAGAACGTCGTGGACTTCACCTCCACGGATGTGGGCGAGGTGATGACCCCCCGCACGGAAATCGAGGGCATCGAACTGACCAACGACCTCGACGCCATCAAGACGTTCATCCTCGAAGCCGGACACTCTCGAATCCCGGTCTATGAGGAAGACCTCGATCACATTGCGGGCATCCTCTACGTCAAGGATCTCATCCCGTTTCTGGGGCAGGACGCCTCGTCCTTCACCCTGAAGCCGCTTCTGCGCAGACCCATCGTGGTTCCGGAGACCAAACCGGTCGCAGACCTGCTCGCCGACTTCCAGCAGGCCGAGGTGCACATGGCGATCGTCGTCGACGAGTATGGCGGCACCGCCGGCCTCGCCACGATCGAGGACGTCCTTGAGGAGATTGTCGGCGAGATCTACGACGAGCACGAGGGGGACGATGAAGACGATGAGCCCGAACTGGTCGAAGTCTCGACCGGCTCGTGGGAGGTGGATGGCCGGTTTCACATCGACGACTTCAACGAGACGATCGACTCCACCCTGCCCGAGGACGACGAGTACGACACGATCGGGGGGTGGTTTACCGCCAGGGCTGGTCACGTTCCGGAAGCAGGTGAGAGGCTCGAGGAAGCCGACCTCATCTTCACGGTCATGGCAGCTGAGCCAACACACGTGA
This sequence comes from Phycisphaerales bacterium, assembly GCA_030749435.1. GTDB lineage: Bacteria > Planctomycetota > Phycisphaerae > Phycisphaerales > SM1A02 > UBA12567. The sequence continues at coordinate 42,914 of JASMKH010000015.1, read as the reverse complement.
CTCGACTGCATGTCACCAGAGGAGCGACCTGAAGGGCTTGGTATCCTGACGATCGATGAGTTCAACGCCCCCCGATCTTCGCCAGAGCACCCAAGCGTACGTCGCTGAAGCGGCGCAGATCCGCGAGGGCGGCGGGGCGAAGGGGATCGAACGCCAACATGGACACGGCCGACTGACCGCCCGGGAGCGGATCGAACATCTCATCGACTCTGGGGGGCATCGCTTTGAATGCGGCCTCTTCGCCGCCTACGGCATGTACCAGCAGTACGGCGGCGCGCCCGGCGCTTCCGTCGTCACGACCATCGCGCCGGTCGGCGGACGAATGACCATGATCGTCGCGAATGATGCAACCGTGAAAGCCGGCGCGTTCTTCCCGATGACCTGCAAGAAAATCATTCGCGCGCAGACGATTGCAGAGCGGGCACGGCTGCCGCTCATCTATCTCGTCGACTCGGCCGGCGTGTTTCTTCCGCTGCAGGAAGATGTGTTCCCGGACACCGACGACTTCGGCCGCGTGTTCCGAAACAACGCCGTCATCTCCTCGAAGGGGATTCCTCAGCTTGCAGCCATCATGGGCAACTGCGTCGCCGGCGGTGGCTACCTGCCCGTACTGTGTGATGTCCTGTTGATGACGGAAGGAAGCGGTCTCTACCTGGCTGGACCCGCGCTGGTCAAGGCGGCTATCGGCCAGGATGTGGGAAACGAAGATCTCGGCGGTGCCGAGATGCACGCGTCCATCTCCGGAACGGTCGACTATCGCGAGCCGGACGACGAGCAGTGTCTCAAGCGAGTCCGCGACCTGATGATGGCCGACATGAAGACACCACCGATGCAGGAGGCGCCGATCGAGTCGGCGCCGCCGGCTGCTGAGCCTGACCGTGTGTACGAAGTCTTCTCAAGCGATCCACGTGAGCAGTACGACGTCGTTGAGATACTCAACAGCGTCGTCGATGAACACTCGTGGAACGAATACCGCGCAGCGTTCGGCGAGTCGATCGTCTGCGGGTATGCCAGAATCAACGGCTGGCCGTGCGGAATCGTCGCCAACCAGCGGAAGCTCACCCAGCGGACAATGCCCGGGGGTAAGGACGGCCCTTCACGTGCAGTCAACATGCCGGCGGTGATCTACGTTGAGAGCGCCGACAAGGCAGCTCGGTTCATCATGGACTGCAACCAGAAGCACATCCCACTCATCTTCGTCCACGACACCACAGGATTCATGGTCGGTCGCGACAGTGAGCAGGCCGGGATCATTCGCAGCGGCGCGAAGATGGTCAACGCGATGAGCAACAGCATCGTGCCGAAGATCAGCCTCATCACGGGCGGCTCGTATGGAGCCGGAAACTACGCCATGTGCGGACGCGCCTTCGATCCATTCCTGACGCTGGCCTGGCCCGGCAGCCGCTGCGCTGTCATGGGTGCGCAGATCGCCGCCAGCACACTGCTCCAGATCGATCTCGCCGCTCGCAAACGGCGGGGCGAGGAAGTGGATGAGCAGGCGCGCGAGGAACTCCTTGAGGCCATCACCGCGTCCTACGATTCCCAGCAGGACATCCGCTACGGCGCGGCGCGAGGCTGGATCGATCGCATTATCGAGCCGCACGAGACCCGCGCCGAGTTGGCCGCCGCACTGCAGATCGCCTCGACATTCCCCATCGCGGGTCCGTATCAGACTGGCGTACTGCAGACCTGACATGCCAAGGCGCGTGCAACTCGACGGTAAGCCGATCGTCATCACCGGCGGCGGCTCAGGAATTGGTGCAGCGACCGCCTCGGCGTGCGCTGCGGCGGGCATGCCTGTCGTGCTGGCTGGAAGACGGATCGAACCGCTGGAAGCGACGCGGCAGACCATTGTGGCTGCTGGCGGAAAGGCCCACGTCGTCCCTGCCGACGTCACCCAGGGAGACCACGCAGCGGAACTGCTGGATGCCGCAGCGTCTGAGTTCGGGCCACCATGGGCGGTGTTCGCCAATGCCGGCCGGGGCTTGGACCGGGCCGGGCACGCTACGACGGACGAAGACGTTCGCTCCATCTTTGAAGTCAATTTCTTCGCGGCGCACACCCTGTTGACCGAGGCTGCCAGGCGAATGCTCGCTGCCCGCAGCGGCGGGCACCTGTTGGCGTGCGCATCATGCGTGTCGAAGTTCTCGCCGCCGTACCACGGCGCCTACGCCGCCACCAAGGCGGCGCAGGATCTGTTCTGCCAGGCCATGCGGCTGGAGTTGGCGCCGTCGGGTATTCACGTCTCGACGGTGCACCCGATTACCACGACAACCGAGTTCTTCGACGTCTCGGCCAGGGTCAGTGGCCGCTCCACCGAGCGAACCGGAGTACACCTCACTCCGAAGTTCTTCAGGCAACGACCGGAACAGGTCGCCAATAGCATTCTCAAGTGCCTCCGAAAGCCGGTTCCCGAAGTCTGGACCAGCGTGATCGTTCGATTGACGGCCGCCATGCGGGCACTCAGACCAACCCTCATGGACCGTCAGATGCGGCGAATGCTCGACGAGCGACGTGACGGATCGGATCAGGGATCCTGAGCCTCGACCCACGGCTGCACGTCAACCGACCATCCTTCGTCAGGCGTCTCGATGGAGAGCATCGAGGCCGATGCCTCCGGCAAGGACTTGTGCGTCAACGTCTTGATGAGCCGAATCCGCCGCTGATCACCGTTGACTTCCGTTGCAATCACGCCAACGGGAAGCCATGTCGATTGGTCATACCAGAGGTCGATGCTCGCCCAGTCCTCTGCCTCGGCCGAGCCTGCTCGTGGAACAAGGTGAAGTCCGGTCAGGGTCATTGAATCCGGCTTCGGAACGGCGAAGCGGTCCGGCGGTGGTTCGAGCATGCTCACCTCGAATCGACTGATGACGTCGGCCCGCTTCTGGCCGATCGGCAAGGGGAAGGGACCGCCAAGCCGCATGGGATCCGCCGTGTCCCCGGGACGCACGATCTGACGCTTGATGAACTGCTTCGCCGCCTCGTCCCGCTCGACAATCCAACCGCTGTCGAAGACCAGTTGCTTGCGCTCCTCACGTCGTTCATTGCTCCCAAGATCGATCCGATACTCAAACGCAATCGCGAGCCGGGGCGAACCCTCTGGATTCGCGTCATACACCAGTTCCCCGGTTCGAAGTTCTCCGCCCCCAAGAAGCGCATCGTCCTTCCGGTACGCGATCGTCGCCGTCATGGCGTGCAGTCCAACGCCCGCCCGTTCAATCGACTCAAGAGCCGCGTCGACAGGCGAAGGGTGTGGCGGCTCGAACTGAGCCATCATCAACATCACTGCAGCGGCAGACAGCATCACCATGAGGGTCATGCCTCATCCTTCGCCACGCGACTCGCCGAGGCAAGCAGCACCACGACATGAACCTCAATGGCACGGCCCTCGCCAACCGCATCGACGCCTTCGTGCGTCTTGCCTTTGACGTTCACGCATCCGGGGTCGCAATCGAGCAGGGAGGCGACGCGATTGCAGATCTCGTCCCGGCGGGGGCCGATCTTCGGTCGCTCGCACACCACGGTGATATCCACATTGCCGAGGCAGAATCCCCTGGCAGTGACCCGTCGCATGGCTTCCTGCAGGAAGACCCCGCTGTCCTGCCCATCGTGCCGGGGGTCCGTGTCAGGGAACAACTGGCCGATGTCCGGCTCCCCGATCGCGCCGAGCAGGGCATCCGTGAGGGCGTGAAGGACCGCATCCCCATCCGAGTGCCCGACGGGCCCCAGCGGGTGGTCGAACAGGACACCGCCCAGCACACATGGCCGACCACGGCCCTCGGGCTCAAGGGGCTCAAGACGATGCAAGTCGTAGCCGTGCCCAATCCTGAATGGAGGCATGCCGGAAGCGTAGCCGATACCACCCTGCCCCAGTGTCCGGATAGCATGGCCCGTGTGGCAGGCGGTGCCACCTGTGCAAGGAGATGTCTCAATGCGGCGTCGGTGTCTGGCTGAATGCCTTGGACTGATCGGAATCCTTCTGGCAGGTGGCTGCACGCTCAAAGGCGGAGGCCTGCTCCCCAGCGCGGCGGGCACGTCCAGCCCCCTGACCTGGGAGTCCACTGCCGCCTGCTCCAAGACAGTGGCCATCGTGGACACACGCACGGGCGAGACCGTCTTCGAATACGACATCCCGCTGGGCAAGCAGTTGTCCGTGCAGTTCTACGAGCACAAGGACCCCCAGGAACACCCCGAGGCGCCGGACATCATGCGCTACGACCTGCTCCCGCTGGGCCGCTGGGTCGGCACCTTGGACGATTCGGTTGAAGTACCCCACGCATGGAATCGGCGGATTGACGTCTTCTTCCGAACGCCGGAGTCCTATACACCCCCCGACCCCACCGCTGAAGTCGTGCCGTTCGAAGTGCCGATCCCTGAGGCCGCGGCGGCGGATGATCCCGACTCGGCGACCGATGAGCCCGGCACCGCCCCCGCTGACGAGCCTGAAGCAGCGCGTACGCACTCCGCCGCCGAGCCGAGCGGCGAGGACACGGCGGACTCGGGCAGTCAGGCCGACGCACCGCCCGAAGCGGCGGTTGCCGGCGAGGAGCCTGCCATCACTGAGGCGCCAGCCGCCCGGGAACACCCGGTGTCGGCCGAAACACAGACGACCAGGCCAGCGACGAAGCCGCACGAAGCCGGTCCCCATTCCACCATGACCTGGACGGACACGGGCGCGAGCCGCCGCGTCTCGGTCATTGACATCAAGACCGGCGAGCGGGTGTTCGAAGTCGATGTCCCTGCAGGGCACGACCTGGTGCTGCATTTCCATACGATGTGGACGCCGCCCGGAGACGATTCAGAAGACGAGGCCATGCACTGGGGCATTGTGCCGGCAGGCACCGTGCTCAAGGCGCCCCCGCACCACGCCCGGGTGCCTGGCAGGTCCACACGACGCGTCTCAGAGCACGCGGTCGCACCACCTCCAGCACCCGCAGCCACTGCGGCACCGCCCGCAACGTCAGACGGGGCGGAGCAGACCGCCCCGAAGCCGACCGGGCCGCCTCCCCCCACAACGCCTCCCCCCGTCGATCTGATTGACGACAGGGATGAGCCCACGGGGGGCCCCGAGACTCCGCAGCACTGATTCGGACCTGCTTCGGCCCTTGGCGTGGCTTCCACAACGCCCGGCGACCAGCCCCGAGATACAATCGCCGCCCTTGAGCGAATCGGAGAATCCGCGTCATGACCACGCCAGACCCCACCACCAAGCACGCCAGCGAAGGCTCGGCCGACCCGGCCAATGTCAGCCTCTCGGGCTACGTCATCGACCGTCTGTACGGACCCGACCAGGTTGAGACGACCAGCCCTGGCAACCCAGGTGAGGTGCGTGATCGCATCGGTGAGCCCGGCCAATTCCCCTACACCCGTGGCGTTCACCCCGGCATGTATCGCACCCGCGGCTGGACCATGCGGCAGTTTGCCGGCTTCGGCAGCGCCGATGATACGAATGCCCGCTTCAAGTACCTCCTCGAGAACGCCAAGGGCACCAACACCGGACTCTCGACGGCATTCGACCTGCCCACCCTCATGGGCCGTGACAGCGACGATGGGCTGAGTCTCGGCGAGGTCGGCCGCTGCGGGGTCGCGATCGACACGATCGAGGACATGCACCGCCTGTACGCCGACATCCCGGTCGATGAGGTCACCGTCAGCCAGACAATCAATGGTCCGGCCTGCGTCATCTGGGCCATGTATATCGCCATGGCCGAGCAGCGCGGCATCGACCCGGCGAAACTCGGCGGCACGCTGCAGAACGACATCCTCAAGGAGTTCCACAGCCAGAACGAGTTCATCTATCCGCCAGAGGCGTCCGTCAAACTTGTTGTGGACACGATCGAACATGCCACCCTGCATCTCCCCCGCTGGAACAGCGTCTCGATCAGCGGCTACCACATTCGCGAGGCGGGCTCGACGGCGACTCAGGAACTCGCTTTCACGCTCCGCGACGGCATGGAATATGTCGAAGCTGCCGTAGCGCGAGGACTGGACGTCGATACCTTTGCGCCGCGGCTCTCCTTCTTCTTCAATTCGCATAACGAGTTCTTTGAGGAGATCTGCAAGCTCCGCGCTGCCCGCCGCATTTGGGCCATGGCCATGCGGGATCGCTTTGGCGCCAAGAACGACCGCTCACTCCTCATGCGGACCCATGTGCAAACGGCAGGTTGCTCCCTCACCGAGCAGCAGCCCCTCAACAACATCGTCCGCGTCGCCTATCAGGCGATGGCAGGCGTGCTCGGCGGCTGCCAGAGTCTGCACACCGACAGCATGGACGAAACGCTCGGCCTGCCCACGGAAACGAGTGTGCGCGTGGCGCTGCGGACGCAACAAATTCTCAACGAGGAAACCGGTGTCACCCGCACGGTCGACCCGCTCGGTGGCAGCTGGTACGTCGAAGCGCTCACCGATCGCATGCAGGAAGATGCCGACGCCATCATCAGCGAGATCGACGACATGGGCGGCGTCGTCGCTGGCATTCACAAGGGCTACTTCCGCCGCTCGATCGCCGAGGCCAGTTACCGGTTCGGGCAGGAGATGGAGGCGGGGGACCGCGTGATCGTCGGTGTGAATGCCTTCACCGAAGGCAACGAAGATCATCAGGTTGACATCCTGCAGATTCCCCACGAAGTCGAAACGACACAGTGCGAGCGCCTGGCTGACTTCAAGAAGCGACGTGACGAGGGTTCGGCCCAGGCCGCGCTCGACGCCATCCGAGCCGATGCCCGCAGGGACGCCAACTTGATGCCGTCACTCATCGCAGGCGCACACGCCAACTGCACGCTGGGCGAAATGGTGCAGGCGATGGCGGACGTGTTCGGTCGGTATGCAAGCGGACCAGAGTGGTGAACACGGCCGCAGGGCGATACGTGATTGACGCTTGAGTCACTACAACAGCCGCCCGCCTCCGAAGAGACGGGCGGCTGCGTTCAGTCATTCTGGTGCGGGCGATCAGCCGCCGCGCTTCGAGAAGACGTAGATGATCACGAGCAGCGCGATCAGGCCGACGAAACCGCCCTGACCAAGCTCGTTGATGAATCCCATCAGTCGCTCGGTGATACCACCGAAGTACCAACTGTCATCCTTGCCGAAGATGATCTGAACGATCACGCCGACTGCGATGAAGAGTAGCGAGAGATCGATCAACTCGCGTGCCCAGCCCTTGATAGTTGCCATTGCATTCATGCTGCATGTCTCCTCGCGGATTCCGACCTCCCTGTCGGTCCGCCTGACCATGGCCTGAGGCGCGATGCCGTCGCAGGCGTAGAACGGCCTCGACCTGACCCTTGGTATCGGACGAATGGCCGCTTCTGGGCCACCATTGAATGGACCGCCAGGGGCACGTGTTTCTCTAAATCGCGATGGGGAGGTGCTTTATCGCCGTTTTCTTCCTGAAAAAAGACGCTTTTCAGCCTCCCTGGGGGGGGACTGCGACCGCAGTGATCGCCCGATAATTCTGACTGCTTTTCGGACAACCGGCTCTGAATTGCCGCTACGGTGAGGCCTTACCGTCACGCGAGGTGGGAGGGGGGCGTAGCTCACCCCGCGCCCGCGACGGGAAGAAGAGAGGTTCTGAGAGGAGAAGGAACACATGAGAACGCTATCGAATGCTGCCGCTGCAGCTGGTGCGATGGTCTGCGCAGGCACCGCACTGGCCGGAATGCAGGGGCTCGACTACCGAGTCGTAGGCACCAATCTGGTGGACACCGGCGGGTTCAATTACACCATTGATGTGATTGCCGTGCTGGACGCGAATAACCGCCTCGACGCGGTCGCCGGCAACTCGATGTCGCCCAAACTGGTCTCGACTGACGGATCGTTCTACCAGAACAGTTTCTGCGGACCGACATCGCTCGAGAACAATGAGGGCTTCTGGCCCATGCAGCCGTCGATGGAGTTTGACTCATTCGTCACGATCGGCCGCCTGAGCAACGTGGACAACGCACTCCAGAATATTGGCATCGACTTCACCGACTTCGAGAACGGCGGTGATGTCAGCACCAATAACGGCACATGGTTCGTCATCCCAACCGAGCCGCAGGGTGTGCCGGAAGGGATCGAGAGCGTTGACTGCGAAACGGTCAACGGTGTCTTCATTGCACGCTTGACAGTGCTCGGCGCCGACTCATCCGTCAATGTCTCTGCCCTGTTCCAGGGACGAGACGACGCCGACGTCACGTGGCAGTTCACCGACGACATCTTCATCACCTATGACGAAGTCATGGACGGCGACTGCGATGAAAACGGCATCGCAGACCGCTGTGACTTCGCCGCCGGTGGTGACAGCGATGACAACGGCATTCTCGATGCCTGCGAGTTCATCGACTGCAACGGAAACGGCGTCAACGATCCCGATGACATCCTTGACGGCACATCGGATGATTGTGACGGCAACGGCATCCCGGATGAGTGCGATATCGCCGACGGCGCTGCTGACTGCAACGGCGACGGACTCATGGATGTGTGCGATCTTGGTGAAGATTGCAACGGCAACGGTGTTCCGGACGCATGCGACATTGACAATGGCGATGAGGATGACTGCGACGGCAACGGCCGGCCAGACTCCTGCGACATTGCCGACGGCGGTGACCAGAACGGCAACGGCGAACTCGACGCCTGTGAAATCACTCCCTACACCAACCTCAACAGCGGTCTCATCTCCGACACTGCTGCCGAAGCGATCTTCGCCGCCGACAACGGCGACACGATTGAGGGTGAGGCCGAGTTCTTCAACGCCGAGTCTGACGTCAACTTCATGGGCAAGAGCCTCTACATGAATGTTGTCGAGGGTGGCATCGATCAGGCAGGAACCATCACGCTCGCCAACGGGGCAGTCGTGACCGGATCCGGCGGATCCACCGTCAACGACGTGAACAGCGGCTTCAGTGGCACAGGCGTTCTCGCCGACGCTGCTTCCATCAATGCGACGGGTACCACCTTCGTTCGAAGTGGCGCCGGTGTTGAGTTCCAGTCCGCTGCAACCAGCGCCTCCGGTGACATGCTGGTCATGTCCGGCGGGTCGCTTGTTGCGACGGGAAGCCTGTCCAACTTCGGTTCCATGACGACCCTCGGCAATGCCGTCATCGCCGCAGGATCGATGGACAATCACAACTACATGAGTACCGCTGGCACCTTCGTTACCGATCTGACCAATGGATCTGTTGGTACCGTTCAGTGCAATGACGAGACCGTGCTCTCGGGCAGTCTGGTCAATGACGGTCTCATCACCGTGAACCGAGGACCGCTCTACATCCTCGGTAGCCTGACCAACAACGGCACGATCCTCGGTGACGTCGACACTGGTCCGCTGGCCGGTGGTGGCGATCCCGTCATGGGCGACGGTCTCCGCGTCAGCGGCGACTACATCGCGGGTGCCGCCGCCGAGCTCATCATGCCGCATGCAAACTGGATGCTCTCCGTCGGTGGCAACATCGACATCGCGATCGACGATCATGATCGGTTCATCATGGATGAGGCGACATTGGCGGCAACCGGCGAGTCCGGCGGTTCGACGACGATCGAGGCCATGAGCACCGACGTGGGCAGCAGCACCGATGGCATCGATCGAACGATCGACGGACACTTCCCGCTCGGTCAACTGGTCATTGAGTCCGGCTCCGACGTCCTGGTTGTTGACAACCACGACAACGCAGTTGGCGAGGAGACCATCTATGCCAAGCACCTCGTGATCGAGGCTGGCGCCACGTTCAACACGGGCACTCGTACCGTCTGGTACGAGACGGTGGAGAACAACGGCACGGTCATCGGCGAGATCGACGTCATCAAGGACCCATGTCCCGGCGACGACGATGGAAACGGCACGGTCAACATTGACGACCTGCTGACTGTCATCGGCAACTTCGCCTGCACCGGCGAGTGCGATGGCGACGTCGACGACAACGGACTGGTCAACATCGACGACCTGCTCATGGTCATCGGTAACTTCGGTCCGTGCGAGTGATCCTCTGATCTCGCAGCGATCCTGATCTCACCCAGGGCGGGTGGCTTCGGCCACCCGCCCTGTTGCATTCAGGTGGCAGTGCAGGCCAGCGCCAGGCGGGATGAAAGAGGAAGGGCCGTGACGGCATCGATCGGTTCGCTGCAGCATGCCCGCGTTGAGGATGACACCGTCAGGGTGATCGCAGCGACCCGGCGAGACTATCCATCACCCGCGATCCCGATGGCATCGGCCACGGATCGCATCTCGACCTCGGCAGGATCCATCCCGGCAGTCCCGAACCCGCCGGTCTCCAGAAACTTGAGCACCAGCGCCACTGTGTCAGCGTGATCCATGATTCGTGTGTGCGAAGCTTCCACCATCGCCACATCCGTGGCGCCTGCATGCACAGCCTCCCGCAAGGAGACTGTCCCGTCATGCACTTCATCCTGGTCAAAGACCCCTCGAATCCAGCCCAGCCAGGAGGGGGGATTGTCCAAGGTGGCCTTGGCCGTTCCGACGATGATGCCGCATGGTTTCGGAGGGCTCGGCCAGGACGGTTCTGATCCAAGTTCGATCAGGGCAGGCCCCATCAGCCACCGAATCGGGGCGATGCCCGACGTCCAGGAGGCCATTTCGCTTCCATGATTCGGCGGCGCCATCATGGCGCACCCCTGCCAGTTGAATCGCGATCGCAGGGCCCGAAGGATGATCCCACCCAATGAGTGGGTCACGGCAATGAGTGGCTGCTCCACGCGAAGGTCGCCGAGCTGCGTTGACACGCTCTCGGCCGCGTCCCGCACGGACACGCGGCGAGATTCATAGTCGACGTTTCGCGTCTCCCATCCGGCCGCGGCGATGTGCCGCTCCAGCCGCGCCATGGACCTGCTCGTCCGCCCCAATCCATGAAGCAGTATGACGGTCCCGTCCACTGCAGAACGCTCCTCGGTTCACCGGCTGCCTCACATCGATACCGCCGCGGTCCCATGGTTCGGTCTGGACCGTGGCGCGTCAAGCCAGCGATGCGGATTCCCACCTCGGCCCCCTCAGTCTCAGCCCTCCCAACCATGTGGTAGCCTCCCCGCCCATGGCGGCCTCCAAACACGTCTTACAGGCTCCAAAGGGCATGCGTGACTTCTTTCCGGAAGACATGGCCATCCGGCAGCATCTCGAACGGGCCTGGCGAAGCGCCGCTGTCAGGCACGGATTCGAGGAAATCGGCGGCCCCACCTTCGAACACCTCGATCTCTTCAAGATCAAGAGCGGCGAAGGCATCGTCAGTGAACTGTTCTCGTTCCAACGCTCGGGCGGCGACACCGACTATGCGCTACGCCCCGAGTTCACGCCGACGCTCGCCCGGATGGCTGCCTCAAAGGGGCGATCACTACCACTTCCCACCAAGTGGTTCGCCATTCCCGATCTCTTCCGCGCAGAGCGGCCCCAACGCGGCCGGCTTCGAGAGCATCGGCAATGGAATGTCGACCTGCTCGGCGCTCCAGGCCCCGATGCCGATGCCGAAGTCATCGCAGTCGCGATCGCAGCGCTTCGCGGCCTCGGACTCGGCTCATCCGATGTCCGGGTCCGCATCAGCCATCGCGGCGCCGCCGCTGGGCTGTTGTCAGCCTGCGGCGTTGTGGACGATCGCATGGCCGATGCGTTCTCACTGGTTGATCGACGTGAAAAGGTACCACCAGATGTCTTCGCCACACAGGCCGCCGCCATCGGCCTGGACGCGCAGGGCGTAGCGCGTCTCGACCAGATTGCTGCGTGCCGCCTGCCGGCAACCACGCCTCCGGCCACAATCGCTGAGCAGCAGCGTCTTCCGGTGGAGTCTGTGTCGGACCTCGCCGCACTGTCACTCGAGCTCGACAAGCGTGGCCTGCTTCCTTTCTGCGAATGGGACCTCGGAATCGTTCGGGGACTGGCCTACTACACGGGTACCGTCTGGGAGATCCACGACGCGGAGGGCGTGTTCCGCGCCATCGCCGGTGGGGGACGGTACGACGGGCTCGTCGAACTCTTCGGTGGACCGTCCATGCCAGCGTGCGGATTCGGAATGGGTGATGTCGTGTTGGCGCTGCTTCTGGAGGAACGGGGCCTCCTCGACCCAGCACATGGCGTCGGTACCCCACGCCCAGATGTATTCATCGTCTCCAGCGGCGACGACAAGGCCGAGGCGTTGTTCACGCCGCTGGCGACCTCGCTTCGCGATGCAGGCCTGCACGTTCGGCACACATTCAAGGCGGGCCGCAACGTCGGCAAGCAACTCAAGGAAGCATCGGGGCACCATGCGCGCTTTGCGATAATCCTTGGAGAGGAACTCGCCAACGGAATCATCGTGGTCAAGGACATGAGTTCCGGCGAGCAGGCGAAGGTCCCCCACGGCGACCTGGCCGCCTGGTTGCAGCGACGGCTCGCCGGGCACGCCGCCGAAAGACCTTCATGCGAACCCTGATCGTCGTTGCCGTTGATGGCGAAGCGGAGGCGTGCCAGGGTCTTGATGCTCACATTGTCGTCAGTGGCATCGGCCGGACCAATGCAGCGGCAGCAACAACGCTCGCAGCCGTGGCGCACGGGCCATTTGAAGCAGTCCTGTCCGTCGGCGTCGCCGGGGCACTCCCCGGAGGGAACCTCTCGATCGGCGACGTCGTGGGAGCGACCGCATGTGTCTACTCGGAGGAGGGGGTGGTGACTCCCGCCGGGTGCCAGGACGTCCGCGCACTGGGCTTGCCGCTTGGCGACTTCGAAGGCAATGAAGTGCCGTGCAGCCCTGCGCTCGTTCGTCTCATTTCGCCGGTCTGCCCAAAGGCCCGGATCGCGACCGTGGCCACCTGCTCGGGAACCGACGCCGCGGCAAACGCTGTTGCCGAGAGAACCGGGTGCGCCGCCGAGGCGATGGAAGGCGCCGCCGTCGTACACGCTGCACGCCGACTGTCGATTCCAGCCATCGAGATTCGATCAATCTCGAATACAACGGGCGAGCGGGAGTCGCAGCAGTGGGATTTGAAGCGAGCGTTGCGGACGCTGGCCTCAACCCTTCCGGCGGTGCTGTCCCGCTTGAACGCCTAGCCAGCCCGGGGAACGGCTCGCACGGCCGCAGAGACCGCACAACCCACCGACCCGCCACAGCCCCGCATGGCTCGGCCACCGCCGCAAGCCCTCGCTTCAGCGACACCTCGATCCTGCCGACGACCCCCTCCAGCGGCTGCCCCCACTTGACAGCCCGGAGGTTCACGCATGCGGTTCAGAATGAGACGCCCCACGACCCCGCCCATTGCGGCGGACCTCGGGGAGTCGGCAATCCACGCTATTCAACTCAGCGACGCGGGCTGCGAGGTCGCCGCAGCCCTGAGCCTCGATGTCGACTGGCGTGAGTCCTTTGATCCGGACGCCCATCTGACGGCAGCCAGAGCAGCCGTGGATCAACTCGCTGCCTCGGACGCCTGGGCTGGTCGCCGCATGATCATCGCACTCCCCGCCGCCCTGGTCTCCATGGCACACCTCCGGCTGGAGCCGGGCGAGGACGTGACGCTTGCCGCGCAGTCCAGACTTCCCGACATCGGCCCCGACCCGATGGTCCGCACCATCGACGTCTCCAGCCCGTGGAAGAGCGGCCGCGGTTGCCGGGAGCTGCTGTGCCTGGCCATGCCTCGAGACGCGGTTCTTCGCTACGTCGCCATGTTGCACGACTGCAAGGTCGACATCGCTGGAATCTATACGCCAGCAAGCATGATGCTCCGCGCCTTTTCGCACGTCAATCGCCGCGACTCCGACGCTGACGTGGCCACAATGTACGTGGAACTGGACCGGCACAACACGACGGTCGCATTTGGTCAGGGCGCCTCCCTCGTAGCCGCTAGGAGCATTTCCATTGCCGCGACCACTTCAGCGGCGGCGAGGGTTGATCTGCCCGCAGCCCCGCTGGCCACGGTGAGCGCGGACACCGCGGGGCCGAGCGGTTTTCTGGACACCATCAGCCGCCGAAGCAACCAGGAGTCGCCGAGCACGCCGCGACTGGAAGCCGGCGCCCCGGCCAATGAGGCACCGGCAGCCCTCTGCGAAGAACTCCGCACATGCATGCGGCACTATCAAGGCCTCTTCTCCGAGATCCCGATTCAACGCATCGTCTTCACCGGCCCGGGCGCACTTGAGGCGGCCCCATGCTGCGCTATGGCACAGGCGCTTCATCTGCCCGCCCAGATCGGCGACCCGTTGGCCCAGTGGGACTCAACCAGCACAGCGAGCGGCATTTCTGATTGGGCCAGGCAATTGAGACCGCAATGGTCCGTCGCCGCCGGGCTTGCCGCCGGCGCTGATGAGGAGTCCACCTCATGACCACTCGCCAGGACGACTTCCTCCCGCAGGAGTACATCGAACATCGCCAGGACCGCAGAATGCACATGGCCGCCGTTGGCCTCTTCGCCATCGTGCTCTGCGGCGTCGCTATCGCGTTTGCCGTGACTCGGGCGGACTGGCGGCACATTCGAGGCATTCGTGACCAGGTCTCACTCCGCTACGAAGAAGCTGCCGATCAAGTCCGCACGCTTGCCACGCTTGAGGAACGCCAGGCCCGCATCGCGGAACGTGCGGAACTGGCCGCCAGTTTGATTGATCGGCTTCCGCGTTCGGTCCTGCTCGCCGAGTTCATCAATCGGATGCCCTCCGATCTGGGTCTCCTGGAGTTCGAACTCACGGCCCATCAACTGGCCCCGGCACATGCCGCCGATGCTGACGCCCCAGCCAACCTCCCATCCAGAGGACGAACAAGCGCAGAAGTTGCCGAAGACCCGAGGGTCGAACCGCCACGGTGGAGGACAGAAATATCATTGCTCGGCTTCGCCCCAACCGATGTTCATGTGTCGGCCTTTCTTGCAGCATTGAATGAGCATCCCCTGCTCGAAGATGTCAATCTCCAGTTCTCCGAGGAGATCGATTTGAACGACGTCGCTGTTCGTCAGTTCCGAATCAAGGCGCGTCTCGGCCCGGATGCAGATTGCCGCAGCCTCACGCCGACTCGGACAGCCTCTCTTGGAGGTCTCACCCGATGAGCGGACGCGTCCGAAAGATCGCATTCTTCGTTGCCTTGCTGGGGATTCCCCTGACTGCCTGGTATGCCGTGTTCCGCCCACAGAACGCCGACATCGCCGAGGCCATGCGAGACATCGCCCAGCGGCAGCGACAGCTTGACCGAGTCGCCGCGCTCGCCAAGCGCATTCCCGATCTTGAGCAGGCGCTGCTGCAGGGAGCGCAACTCGTTGAACAGGTCGAGGCTCAGCTCCCACGCCGCCGGGATGTCGAAGGTGTGCTTGAGAACATCTGGCACATTGCAGATCGCAACGGAATGCTCGTCCGCTCGGTCAAGACGAAGCCCGCCGCTCCATCGGCGGTCTACATGGAACTCCCCCTTGAAGTCGCCATGGATGGCCCGTTCGAAGGCTTCTATCGCTTCCTTCTGGAGCTTGAGACCTTGCCACGCGTCACAAGGCTCTCCGAACTCTCCATCCAGGAAGCAGGACTCAAGGTGCGTGGACCAGACAACACACTGCCACCCGGATCCGTTGCCACACAGTTCACTCTCAGTATCTACTTCGCTGATTCGGTTCCCGAAGTCGCATCTGCTGGAGCCACTCGATGACATGGGCTGAAGTCGACCACGCCGGAGGCATCGGGAGTGAAGCCGAAGTTGAGTCCGTGCAGACTCCATTCTCTCGGCACCGCCGCACGCGGGTCCTCGTCATGTCTCTGGTCGTCGGAGGCGGGCTGGCCATGATCGCCGCCATGCGCATGCTTTCGGGGGGCCCAGCGCAGACGGCGGCGAGCACTGAGGCGCAGGTCGCCATCAGTGCATACCTCTCGCCGCCCAAGGACACTGCCGACCTGGCATCGAGTCAGGACCCGCTTCGAGTCCTCCGCCAGTTTCAATCACCGATCGAACGGGTCCCGTATGAGTCGCTGCGCGGCAATCCATTCATCCTTCCGGACGGGGCGACGGTTGTTCCCGTCGCTCGCTCTCAAACCAGTATCGACGACGCTCGCAACGCCCGCGCATTCCAGATGCGCGAGGAAATCGGTTCCATGCGAGTCTCGATGGTGCTGCAAGGAAGGAGCAGCCTCGCCGTAGTCGGTGGTATCACGCTGCCTCTTGAGAAGGCGGTCGAGTACGACGCGCAGACCACGCTCGTCCTGAAGGCGGTCACTTCGGGTGGCGTCGTCGTCGAGGCGACGGACACCGCGCTGTCGCTCACCGTCGCAGTGGATCTTCCCAGACCATGACGGCGCACGACGCGGCATCATCTCGCCCCGAGCCCCAACCCACGATCACTCGTGATCTCTGGTCTCCAAATGCGCTGGGGGATCGAGATGCCTTCGACCTGGGCGCTTCGCTGGCGAACTCCGGACTGGTGTCACGCGAACTTGTCGAGTCGGCACGCCGAGTCCACATCCAGACGCCATCCAAGCCCCTTCATGCGGTACTGCTCGACATGGGCGCCGACGAGCATGCGGTCATGGCGACTCTGGCGTCTGGCACGGGTCTCGACTACACCGATCCGTCGAGCGCAGATGTCGACCAAGAGACACTCGGGACGCTTGGGATTGAGTTCTGCAAGTCCCGCAGCCTGATCCCAATCTACTTCGGCGGAAGGCTCTGCATCGCCACATCCGACGCACTCGACATTCGCACGCTGGATGAAGTTCGCGCGGCACTCGGTGGCCGCATCGTGCAGCAGGTGATCGCCACGCCCTCCGCCATCTGCCGGTTGTTGGATGACGCTGTCCCCGAAACTACCGATGAACTTGATGTGCAGCAACTCCTTGAAGATGCAGCCGAAGGTGATGTGGAGGTCGTTCAGGAAGAGGATGACGACGAAGTCGATGACGGCAGCGCGTCTCCGGTCGTGCGCTACGTCAACCATGTCATCCAGACCGCCGTCCGAGAAGGTGCCTCGGACATCCATGTCGAGCCGTCGGAGTCGGCCGTGAAGATCCGGTTCCGGATCGACGGCGTGCTCTACGAAATGATGAATCCGCCGCGCCGGATGCTGGCATCCATGACGAGTCGTATCAAGATCATGGCGTCGCTTGACATCGCCGAACGCCGGCTGCCCCAGGACGGTCGCATCCGTCTTCAAGTGTTCGGCCGACCGCTCGATCTCCGGGTTTCGACGGCGCCGACACCGCATGGCGAGAAGACCGTCATGCGTCTGCTCGACAATCGATCCATTCAGGTCCCGCTCGAAGACCTTGGATTCCACGAAGACACACTCGCGGCGTGGCGGGATGAGATCGCCAAGCCGCACGGCATCCTGCTTGTGACCGGTCCGACCGGTTCGGGCAAGACTACGACGCTGTATGCATCCATGCAGGAACTCGACACGCAGCAATTGAATGTGTCAACGGTCGAAGATCCCGTTGAGTATCAACTTCGCGGCATCACACAGATGCAGACTCACGAGCGGATCGGTCTGACATTCGCTTCATCACTTCGCACGCTGCTGCGCCAGGATCCGGACGTCATCATGATCGGTGAGATTCGCGACCACGAGACGGCGACGATCGCCATCCAGGCTGCATTGACGGGCCATCTGGTACTCTCGACCCTGCATACGAATGACGCACCCTCATCGGTCACGCGACTGATCAACATCGGCATTGAACCGTTCCTGGTCGCCGGTGCCGTCAACGGCATTCTGGCGCAGCGACTCATGCGGCGAGTCTGCAGCACCTGTGCTGCACCGAAGCCAGTCAGCCGGGAAGCCGCTGCCATTCTGGATCGCCATGGCATGTCGATCGACACACTCACCGAAGGCACCGGATGTGATGCCTGCCGCCAAACAGGACTTTCCGGCCGCCTGGGCATTCACGAGATGCTGCTGCTGGACGATCCCCTCCGGGATCGCATCGCCGGCAATCCCTCGGTCAATGAACTGCGAAGCCACTGCTGCGCTGCTGGCATGACGACGCTGCGTGAAGACGCGCTTCGCAAAATGGCAGCGGGAAAGACCACGCTCTCCGAGGTGCTTCGCGTCACCACCGACGACTGATCACCGAATCAGGAGTCCGGCGAGTACCACGAGCCAGACCGCGACACCTGTCGCCATCTTGACGATCGTTCCAACGGCGCGGCCGGCCGCGGCACCCGTCGCAGGCGCGATGGCTCCTGCCGGACTTCGAGCATTGGCGCCCGTGATCTCGCCAACCATCGCACCGCCAAAGGCGCCAACGATGGCCCCGATGAAGGTCCCGAGAATCGGAACCGGGATGAGGGGCGTTCCGAGGATTGCGCCGATCACTCCACCGATGAAGCCCCCCCACATGGCCCGCTTCGTGCCACCGCCAGCCTTCGCCCCCGCCGCGCCCGAAACCGCTTCGAGAATCTCACCCACGATGGCCAGGACCAGGCCTACGCCGAGCGCCCACCAGCCCGCGGACGCATCATCGCCGTGCACCCATGCAACGTCGACGAGTTGGACGCCTACGCCGAGGGTCAAAATAATCCACGTCCCGGGTAATTGCATGATGATGAGGAGCAGGCATCCGGCGCCGAGCAGTGTGAACAGCCCAACCAGTCCCCAATGCAACCAAATCATCCCGAATCTCCATCGTCGGGTTGATACACCGTCATGATCTCGTCCAGCGGCTTGCGTTCAATGTTGGGAACCTCACAGTCATCCGCCGCCCACCCTACAGGAATCAACACATATGGCCGCTCGTAGTCGGGTCGCCCGAGCAAGTCGGTAAGGAACTTCATCGGGCTCGGCGTGTGTGTGAGCGTCGCGAGGCCGGCATGCTGCGCCGCGGCCAACAGCATGCCGGTCGCCATGCCAACCGATTCGTTGACGAAGTACACGCCGTCGTTGGGCGAATCGGCACGGTCGTCCTTCATGAGTTTGAAGACTGCGATCAGCCAGGGCGCGTCCTCCAGAAATGGCTTCTCGGGACCCGTTCGCAGCGGTTGCAGATCCTCCAACCACGCGTTCGGGGCACGCCGCTCATAGAACGCCCGCTCCTCTTCCTCAGCCGCAAGGCGTATCTTCCGCTTCGTGTCGGCGTCTCCGACCACCACAAACCGCCACGGCTGCTTGTTGGCCCCGCTGGGTGAGGCGCCAGCGGCGGCGATGATCGACTCAATCAATCTGAAGTCGACGGGTCGGGTGGAGAATTGCCGGACCGACCTGCGGGCCGCCATGACGCGGCGATAGGCCTCGGCGGTCTCCAGACTACCTCCGGGCGGCATGTGCGGCTGGTGCGGGATGAACTCGGGCGTGGCGGTCATGATGCAAGCGTGCTGGCCCAAAGGGACCTGCCGCACACAATACCAATTCACATCACTCACACCGTGATTTTGTGTTGATCACAATCTCGACTCTCTTTGTTTCTGCCAGTGAGCTTCTCAAGATCGCGTTCTTGAACACTTCGGTACGCACAGAGGTCCGTCATGAAACATGCAGAATTACTGAGTATTGTTCGCGAAGGCGATACCAGAGTTCTGTAACTCATTCGTAGTTGCCACGCCCTCATTCTTCTACCATTGTGCGCGAATACATGGAAAGAGATAACAGATGCTCATTCAACTGATCTTGGCAACATCAAGTGCTTACGCAACTCAGAATGCTGCCGATCTCTATCTGAAACTCGTGCCCGAATATGAGGAGCGGAATAAGCAACTTGAACTTGAGGTTGATTGGATCCAGACCTGCCTTGAACATGGGTATCCGATTACCGATGACATGAGAAGCACGCTTCAGTCAGCAACCGACCAAACACTCAGACTTATCTACGAAGCAACATCCTCGAAGCAGTGCGACTTTGAGTTGAACTTTGCAGAAGATGGTTTCGAACTCCTGCTTCCTCATCTTATGCACATGCAGTACGGCAACACCGTCCTCCAAGGCGAGGCGTCGCGTGCCATGCAATTCGGTGACCATGAGACTTTCTCGAAGGCGACTGTGGCCGCCTTGAAGATGGCCCGCGATATGACATCCGATTCTTGTGTGGTCTCCAGCATGGTGTCACTCTCCTCTGCCCTCAGGATTGCTAACAGGATCAATGATGCCATGGAACGGGGTTTCATTAGACCGGGTGAAGCGAAACAAATTGCCGAAGCACTCACGAAGTCGATTGAGGGGGACGCGTTTGGAATCATCGAGGCTGTGGATAATGAGCGGGCCATGGGCAACACGTGGTTGCCAAATGCGCTTGGCTTGAGTGACCACAATACGGTGGATCACGAGGCGCTTCAGGAATGGCTCGCAATGTGCAACTCGGTATCCACCGAGGAGGCTGACCCTCTGCTTCTGCTGAAGAACCTGACAGCCAGCGAGGTTCGAGTGGCTCTACAGAAACTGGATGCGGCCCATGGCAGAATCGCCACAGCGGTTCGAAACCCGAACCGTAAAGCGGGGATACGTGCCGTCAAGCATCTTGAACACGAGGTTGATGAGGGCAAGTGGGGATTTATCTCGAAAATCATGATCCCGGCCATGGGCAAGGTGCTGCAAAAACGAGACGAAGCGATTGGTACGTTGCAGGAACGCATTGAGCAACTCAAGGCGATTGCCACTGAAAACGAACTCGACCCCAGACTGACCAATGCCGCCTGGTGGTGGATTCGGGCTGGCGAGTTTGCCTCTACGCTCGGCCCTGCGTGGATCGATGACCCACAACTCGCCGGTGAAATCGATGTGATTCTGACCACGTCCAGCGCCATGTCCAATGCTCAATATCCGCAACCTTGGGAGTATTTTCTCGAAGCGACTGTTCCGTGGTGGTTACCCAATCAAGATCTGCTGCTGCGAGGGCTGCTGGAACGTGCCAATCGGTCGATCGCCCAAGAAGACGCGACGGCTGCAGTTCGCGATCTTGTTTTGTGTATCCGCATGGCTGCAGCGTTGTCGGTTGATCCGCGTATCGCCACATCACTGGTTGCTGCAGGCGTAGTTGAGTCACTCGCCATGGTTCTTCCTGCGGCTGCTTCCGCCGGTCTTCTCGATCAGGAATCGAGAGCCTCTCTCGATCAGCTGCTTCGCACGATTCCAGTGCGTGATCCGGTCGGACTACAGCGTGCATTTCAAAGCACGCATGATCGCGTCATGGATGTTATGGATCCAGAACGCATTGCTGGAATTACACTTCCTGACGCTGGCCCATCGCTGCTCAATGCAGTGGCCTATCTCCGAGGCTGGTCAGCAGCGCAGGGTCCGCAATCACCTCTCTTTTATGTCGTCCCGGGAGGCTCCGCCGCCCACCTTCGCCTTTACCGGCTCGACGCCAATCTTCTTGATGCGTGGTACGAACTGGGCAGTCAGTCGGATCAACTCGCAGGATTCGCCGAACTCGGGGGCATTGACGCCGAGGCAAGCAAGAAGGCCGTGCCCGAGATGATCCAGCAAGCCAGAGATGCGCTGCGTCAGTGAATGAACCGAAGCCGCCCGAAATCGGGGATCGGAATACCGATGCCGCTTGTGAGCGGCGCCGGGAAATAGACCACAAAGGCCTTCCCGATGAGCAGGTCGCGGGGAACAACGAATGGCGTCGGATCGACCTGCTCGGCGGCGATTGGTGCTGGAGCGCCCCAGAGGCGGCCGTCCAGACTGCGTCCACTGTTGTCGCCCAGCACAAAAAACTGATCCGGCCCGAGCGTGATCAACGCGTCTGGATGGGTCGCGGCCGCCGGTCTGCCGGGTCGGACCTGTTCTTCGAACTCGGGAAGCGGGGCGTGCTTTCGAGACATGCTCGTCAGAACCGCAGGCCGGTAGTACAGGTCTCGGTCGACCTGCATGTTCGAGACCTTCACCGGACCGCCGGAGAACTTCCACTGCATCGTCGGCCGCGACGGGATACGCCGCGCCAACTCTGCGTCGCTCATCGATGCTGCATCCTGCAAGCCCGATGAAGCTATCAAACGCTCGCGAGGTGACCAGTCGTACTCCAGCACCAGCACTTCAGAATCGTTCACGATCAGGCGGGCCGCCTGATCGATCTGCTCGGCCACAATCCGCACCGCGTGGTTGGGCGACATGACGTCCACCTTGGCCTCTGCTCGCCGCGGCGTGCCACCGGGTCCATTGGGTCTCATCTCGATCGACGCAACGCCATTGTCCAGTCGATAGGTGAATGTCTGCTCTCGCGCACTGAGTTCAAACGCCACCGACACGCCGGCCGATTCCGGGGTGACGGTGGCAGCCACCCGCAGGTCGCTCACCGGAACATCGCCGGAAACCGGCGTAAACATGTTGTAGGCGTTCCAGTCGTCGAGCGGGAACCGCTCACCGTCCCAGATCAGTGTGTCCGTCCCCTCGCCTGCCGACTCCAGCACCGCCCCCGCCGTGGTCCATGCGGACTGTGGGGCACCTTGCCACGGCCAGCCCGTCCAGGGACGCTTGAGCCGACCGGGCGCCGTGGGAAGATTCGAACTATCCCACACGCGCTGCCACACGGCGTCGCGGACATGCCGCGGCTTGCGCACCACGTGGAATCGCTCGTCTCCGAGGTCTCGCACGAACACATCCCCATCAACGATCCAGATCGTCTCGCCCGGCAATCCGATCAGCCGCTTGATGTACGTGCCGCTCGGGCCTTCCGGGTTGGCTGGCATGCGAAAGACGATCGCATCCCAGCGATCCGGTTCCATGAACGGGTAGAGCCACTTCGCCACCAGAATCCGATCGCCCATTCGAGCGCCAGAGGCCTTGATGCTCGACTTCTCAAATGGCTGCTGGCGGCCCGCAAGGTGGTCGCGAAGCAGCGAGGCGTTGGGCTTCTTTCCCATCGTGTCCAGCCCGACGGGTGTGACCGAGCCGGTCTGCCGGCTCTCAATGAGCACATGCTGCCCCATCAGGGTCGGGGCCATTGAGCCCGTCGGAATCACGAACCCCTCGACCACGAATCCCCTGAAGATCATCGCGCAGGCGAACGCCACCAGCAACGACTGAATCGTCTCGATCGTGGTCCCGGCATGGTCGACACGTGGCTCAGACATGGTGGGTTGCAGAGCATACTCCGGTTGATGCGCTCATCGGCATTGAAACCCCCCGTCAATCAGCCGGCGGACTCGACGGTGAGGCGGCCCCGTCGCCTCCGCCCTTACCGCCACGACGCCGGCGGCGACGTCGCCGTTTCTTGCCCTGGCCACCGTCGGCAGAGGCCTGGGCAGTCCCCGGGGCACCACCATCGCCCGAGCCCTTCCTTCGGCGGCGGCGGCGCTTCTTCCCCCCACTGCCCCCTGAGCCGCCGGTGGACTCGCCCGGAGAACGGTCGGCATGCTGCGGACCACCCGGCTTGCCGCCCTTGCGGCGTCTTCGACGCTTTCCCTTGCCCTGACGCTGTCCCGGCTTGTCCTTCGCCGGCGGAATCCGGTCGTCCTCATCGGGCTGGGGGAAGGCCGAGACGTCCACTTCACCGATGGCTGGACAGGAATCCGGATCCATCAGTTCTTCCAGCGGCACGGCGATATCGCGGCCGTCATCGAGTCTGACCCGCACCAACTGCGTCAGAATCTGGCCGTCCACCACGATTCCGGGGCCCTGCATCGTCCCGACTCGCGTCTTGCGGTGCGGCAGTTTGGCCTTGAGTTCCTTGTACGTCTGGTCCTCGTATCGAAGGCAGCACATCAGCCGACCGCACCGACCCGAGATCTTGAGCGGATCCAGCGTCGCCTTCTGCTGCTTGGCCGATCGCATTGAGACCGGCTTGAGGACCTTCAGGAAACTCTTGCAGCAGCAGTGTTGCCCGCAGCGCTCATAATCGGCGACAAGACGCGCTTCATCGCGCGATCCCACTTGCCTCATGTCGATGCGACACCGAAACTCAGACCCGAGTTCCTGGGCGAGCTCTCGGAAGTCCACTCTGGATTCCGAGTGGAAAAACACAATGCCCCGCTCCGCCTCCAGCGTCATTTCAGCATCAACGACCTTCATCTCGAGGTTGTAGAACTTCGAGAGTTCGCGGCACCTGCTCGCCAGTCGCCGGGCGTCGCCAGCCCGCTCATCAAACGTCCGCATGTCCTCCGACTCGGCGATTCGCAGGACGCGTCCACGATCGTAGAAGGGGTAGTCCTTGCCGCCCGAGGCATCGATGTACCCGAGCATCTCCTTGCGGGAGACGGAGGTCGGGCATCCGCTGTTCGGGCATGTCGTCGTCAACAGGGTCGCCAGTTCGATCCCGCGGTGCGTGCGAACCACCAGTTTGGATCCACAGCCCGCGCGGATACTGCTGTTGCACTCGTACTCGCCGATCATTTTCGTGCGGCCGAATCGAACGACCAGCGTCGAGGGCGCCTGCGTCGCTGCGAGTTGCTCCTCGAGCGTCATCGCATCACGACGCGCCGGATCGGCATCGTCTTCGAACATGGGTAGGGGAAAAATGGACATGGGATTCGCGCACGCACCCTTACAGGAGTCCGAAAGTGCTCCGGAGGGGCACCCAGGACGCTGTCAACCTGATTGTCGCCGGACCTCCGGGTATCAGCCTCTTCGGGAAATGGTCCAGCCTGCCCGAAGAGTGGGACGCGAATCAGCGTCGCATTGTAGCGGCTCCGCCGGGTCAGTACTGCCGCGTCTTGACGTCCTGCAGGCTCTTGCGGTTTCGTTTCGAGAACAACAGCCTGATGGGCACCTCGCTGAAGGGCATCTCTTCACGCAGACGATTCATGAGGTATCGCTCGTATCGTCCTTCGAAGAGCTTGGGGTCGTTCACCACCAACGCAATCGTCGGCGGATTGACGGCGATCTGTGAGACATAGAAGAGTTTCGCCTGTGTCCCCAGCCGGGATGACGGACCGCGTTGCTTCAGGATCGACTCGATGACCGCATTGAGTTGGCCGGTCGTCTCGCGATGCGATGCCTGCTCGCGAAGATTGAATGCCATCGTCACAAGATCCTCGATACCCTCGGCCTCCTCGGAACTGACCATCACGATCGGCGCAAAGTCCAGCCCACGAAGTTCGCGAGTGAGATACTCGGCGAACTCCTCGGGATCGGTCCCTTCGGGAACAAGATCCCACTTGTTCAGCACCAGGACTGTCGGTTTGAACTGCCGTTGCAACTCCTGTGCAAGCTTGCGGTCGACCTGCGACACTTTTCGAGTCGCGTCGATCATGAAGAGGACGACATCGCTCCGACGGATGGCCTGGAGCATCCGGTGGTAGGCGTAGTACTCGACGTCGCCGGAGAAACTCTTCCGGCGTCGAAGCCCGGCCGTGTCGATGGCTACGAACGGCCGCCCCCCCATTTCAAATCGAACGTCGACAGCATCTCGGGTCGTACCGGCGATCTCGGAGACGATGCATCGTTCTTCGCCCGCAAGCGTGTTGATGAGTGTTGACTTCCCCGCGTTGCGGCATCCGACAATGGCCACCTGCATCTCTGCGTCGGCCGGCGATTCAACTGTCTCCACCCGCTCCCAGACTTGCTCCAGAAGCCCGCGAACGCCGTACCCGCTTGTCGCCGAAACGCATGCGGGAACACCCATCCCGAGGCCAGCGGCCTCCATGGCATGGGCTTCCCAAGACTCGTCATCCACCTTGTTGGTCACGATGATCACGCGGTCTTCCAGTTGCCGCTTCCGGATCAGATCGACCACTGTCTGATCCAGCGGAACCACGCCGTCTCTGGCATCAACAACGAACAGAATCACGGCCGCGCGAAGCATGGCTTCGCCGATCTGCCCCTCGATGTCTTCGGTCAGCGCCGCCAGATCACATCCGGCGTCGTCGATTCGCTCATCATCGGTCGTGTAGACGCCCCAGCCTCCGGTGTCGGTGAACTCCACCCACCGCGATTCGTCAGAATCGAAATCCCTCGGCGGATCGAGCTCCACAACGGCGCTGACACGGTCCCTCGTGACGCCAGGCACGGCATCGACAATGGAAATCCTCCGGCCGACGAAACGATTGAGGAGGCTTGATTTCCCCACGTTCGGGCGACCCACAATGGCTATCTGAGGCAGCGACATCGACGCATTGTAGATACCCATACGGCGGACCGGTCTCACTACACTGCCACCATGCCACCGCAGGCGGAATCCGGTCTTCTCCTGGTCGTTTCAGGCCCCTCTGGTGTCGGGAAGACCACCATCGTGCATCGGGTCCGAGAGCGGCTCGGTGGGCGATTCAGCGTCTCGGCAACGACCCGCCCCAAGAGCGCCAGTGAGGCCGACGGCGAAGACTACCTCTTCGTGTCCCCGGATCAGTTTCAACGCATGGTGGAGTCGAATGCCTTCCTCGAACACGCCGAGGTCTTTGGCCGGCACGCCTACGGCACTCCCCGCTCGCCTGTCGATGAGGCCCTCGAACAGGGTGAACTCATCATGCTCGATATCGATGTACAGGGTGCCATGCAAGTTCGAGCGAGAATGCCCTCGGCCTACATGATCTTCATCCTGCCGCCGAGCGATGAGGAACTCCGACGCAGACTCGAACTCCGTGGCAGAGAAGACGAAGAAGCCATCGACCGCCGGTTTGCCGAAGCCAGACGCGAGATCGATCTTGCGACCCGGCACGATACATACAACGCCTTCATCATCAATGATGATCTGGACCGGGCGGTCGATGAAGCCTGCCGACTGGTCGAGGCGCGTCGCGGAACCGCAACCATCGAACAATGAGCCTGTTGAGTGGTTTGACTCTCGTAACCGTCGCTGCATCAGGCAGCGTGTCTCCGGCGGTCCACCAGGCCATCGGCCTTCGCGGTGGTAGCCTGGTCATTCCGTTGACGTCATCGCCAACGACTCCGGTTGAGGTCTCGCTCGGCAGTGATGAATGGTCTGGCCGCACGCTCGATGCGAACGTCGTCTGGCTCCATGGATCCCGCCACCACCATGCCGGGTGGGCGGTTCCAGCGATCCAGGTCTCCATCAGCGAAACCGACGACCTCGGCGGCACTCCCTACCTTGTCACGAAGGTCCCGGAGGACGCGCAGGGCGATCTGCTCGTCGATGGGCATGTGGTTCTGATGACGTGGCACACCCTCCCCGATGCCATGCCTGAGCTGCGAGCGCGAAGCGCTCCCCAAGCCTCCGAGCCATGGCCACCGATGGCAACGCCGCCACTGGATGACCCGACCAGATCATGGCGTTGTGAACTTGTCGCCATGATGCACGGGTGGCCCACGCCACCGATCGACCGATTCGAGTCGCCCGAAGCGAATCTCGTTGCAATCGCGACAACTGGCATCTGGAGATTCGCATTGCACCGCCTGCATGAACTGGACGCCGGGGTGGCCAGGCAGGTGGCTTTGCTGCTGACACACACATTCGACACGCCACAGGGGCCTGCCGCGGGCTGGCTTACCGAGCAGCGGTCCATTGCCACGCTTCTTGCACTTCTCACAGGAGAGGACGATGCCGACGACCCTATTGCCGCCCGCGCACTCCGCTGGTGCGAACGGCAGACCGCGATGCTGGTCTGGATCGACTCGGATCGAGGGAACCGCGTCACGGTCACCGGGGGCAACCCCACCACAAGCTCGGGCCTCGTCGAACTCTCGTGGGCTCGCCCCTATGAGTTGCCAGTGGCGATGCCGATTCCGCCGCAAGGCATGGCACGTGAGGCGATCGAGCCACTGCCCGACCACGAGTTGATCCAGTTGCTGGTTCAGGCAGGCCAGAATCATCTGGTCCTTCCCGTTGACCGGTCCATTCCCACGATCGAGCCGCCTGGGCTCATGATGGGTCCGTTTCATCCGGTCCGTGGGCTGGGCGACATCAGGTCAGGCCAGATGCCCCCACCACTGCCGGCCAGCGAGCAGACATTCGCGCAGCTTCGCCGGCTGGCCGGGCAATGGGAGTTGATGTTCGAGTGCCGGTGGCCCTCCGATCCACAGCGCCGCGAGGGTGAGGCGGTCACCACGATGCTGACATGCGGCGATGCGCGGACCACGATCGTCGTGACACCGCATGGCAGCGTAACCATCTCAGACAAATCGATGGGCGATGTGTCTGCGCACACAGCAATACAGTCACACTCGTGGTTGTGCAGACTCGTGCTGCCGACCGGCTGGGGAGGCTGTGAGGCGCCCGCTGTGGCGATGATGCGAACGCACGCGTGGTCCGGCACCGCGGTGACGTGGCCGACGCCCTGCACACCGTGGAATGTTGTCCTTGATCCGACCCGCGTGGACTTGACCGGTTGGGATCAGGACGCCGCGACCCCGGCACCCTGAAGGGGCACCGTTTCGAGGATATCGGTCAACAGATCATCACTCGTAACCCCATCTGCCTGCGCCTCGAAATTCAAGACAAGCCGGTGCCGCATGGCAGGTAGTACGGATGACCGCAGGTCCTCGGCGTTGACTTCCGATCGCCCCTCCCGCAGCGCGGCCACCTTTGAAGCAAGCGAGATCGTCTGGCCCGCTCGCGGTGAGGCGCCCAGCCGCACATACCTGTCGACACGGGGCGGTGTGAACTCACGCCCCGGGTGCGTCGCAAGCACGAGACTGGCCATGTCCGAACGAATCGGAGGTGGAATGGAAACGCTCCGGACATCCCGCTGGTACGCGAGAATGGTCTCTGCATCAAGAACAGGCTCAATGCTCGCCTGCGTCGCAGCCGTGGTCCGCTCGAGAATCTCACAGAGTTCGTCCCGCGAGGAATACCCGACCATGAGCTTGAAGAAAAACCGATCGAGCTGCGCTTCGGGCAACGGGTAGGTGCCTTCCTGTTCGATCGGATTCTGTGTCGCCATCACCAGAAACGGCGGCCCGAGTTGCCGAGTCTCGCCTCCAACCGTTACGGAGTGCTCCTGCATGGCCTCGAGCATCGACGACTGTGTCTTCGGCGTAGCCCGGTTGATCTCGTCAGCAAGCACGATCTGCGCAAAGACCGGACCCGGGCGGAAGACGAATCTCCGACCCTGATCATCCTCCTCCACGACCGTGGTGCCGGTCACGTCCGCGGGCATCAGATCGGGCGTGAACTGGATGCGGGAGAAATCAAGCGTCAACGCTTCGGAAAGCGATCGAACCAGCAGCGTCTTCCCCAGGCCCGGCACGCCTTCGAGCAGCACATGCCCACCCGCAAACAGGCTGGTCAACACGCCGTCAATGATGTCCTCGTGCCCGACGATGACCTTGCCCAACTCGGTCCGAAGACGCCGCCAGTCGTCATTGAATGTTCTCGCCATGGCGAGAAGACTACCGCGCTTGCGCTGCTCCGGCAGCCGCACCACGCTAGAAGCGGATGGTGCCCTGAATCCCAAGCACCGGCGCGGGATCGTGATTTCTGGCCCACACATCGCGACCGGCGGAATCGACAGTCTTGAGCCGTCCGTACGCATTGATGCCGACAAACGCCGTCACGCTCGCCCTCTGGCACACATTCATCGAGACGAACAGGTTGACGGGCAACGCCTCTGTCACCCCGGCGCCTCCGGGGACCGCCGCGTCATCGGACAAGCGGAATCGCTGGTAATCAAAGACCGCTGAGACACCGATGTCGATCGACTCCGTGGCGGCGTAGACAATCTCGCCACCGGTCTGGTTGGCCCAGCCGGTGGTGAGGCTGGTCGAGAGCCGAAGTCGCTCTGTCAACGACCATTCCGCAACGACGATCGGGTACACAAGCAGGTCATCTTCGATCTGCGTCTGAATACCCACGCCGCCGCCAAGTATCAGATCTTCCGTGATGGCGTACGCAGCTCCGAATGCGCCGCCCCCAACGAACCCCTCGCCAAGTGACCCGCCCTCTTCGGCAGCCCACCTGGCCATGCCGCCACCGAACACCTGCCAGCGCTGCGTGGCCTGCAACTGCAGCGCCGCATCGACTTGAGTCGTGTTGATGCTGCCCCACGGTGCCACCATGTTGCTGAAACCGAAGTTATCACGCTGTTGGCGCACACCGAGCAGCAGTTCCAGGTCCTCACGCAGCGGGATTCGCCCGCGAAGCCGGGCATGTCCCCGGTCGTGCGTGAACCGTCCATTGCCCGTGTTGTCAATATCCGCCCGCAATTGCCATGCCCATCCGCCTTCAACGGAAAACGATGCAGCCGCCTCGCCCGACTGTCCGAGCGGCGCTACTTCCTGCGCCGCTGGCGCCGCCTGCTCGGCTGGGGGGGCGAACGAGAGCGGGGCGCTCCACAACCCGGTTGGGTGCCCCACCACGCAGGTCATCACTACGGCGCTCGTCATCAACATTGCGAAACTCCCTCTCTAGGGGGCAGCATAGGAGAATCCGCCGACTCACTGTGACATGGACAAGGGGCAGGCTGGTCCGTCCGGTGGTTCGGGCTGATTGGGTGGAACCCGGGGCATCACTCGGCACTCGCGGCCGAGCAGCGCCGTCAGTCGTCGGCCTTCTCGACCTGCCAGTACTCCAGTTCGACCGGAGCTTGCCGCCCGAAGATCGTGACCAGCACGCGGACCATGCCCTTGTCTGGCATCACTTCGTCAATCGTGCCTTCGTAACTCTCGAAGGGGCCCTCATTGATCGTGACGTGGTCGCCGGAACTGAACTCGAGTTTGACCTCGGGCTCGGCATCAGGCATCTTCGAGTCGAACAGCATCTTCTCAACTTCGGCGGGCGACATCGGCGTCGGCTTACCGGCGGTGCCGACGAAATCGCCGACGCCCGTGGTTTCCTTGATGAGGAAGAACACGTCCTGGGGAATCCGCCCCTTCTCCAGCATCATCTCGACGAAGATGTACCCCGGATAGAGTTTGGTTTCGGAGATCCGCTGCTTGCCGCCCTTGAGCGTTCGCGTCTTCTCGGTCGGCACCATGATGCGTCCGATTCGATCGACCAGACCTTCGATCTCGACCTTACGCTGCAGCGTGTCGCGGACCGAGCCCTCCTTGTTGGAGGCCACCCGGAGCACAAACCAGTCCATGCCCTGACGGTACATGGGCATGTCGACTGCAGGATCAAAGGATGCCTCTTCAGCGTCCGTTTCGGTTGCTTCGGGCTCCGGTACTTCGACCGGTTTGTCCACGTCGGTGGCCTCGGGCTGCTCGATCTGTTCGTGTTCGGTCGTCATCGCTTCCAAACCTTCCTTCTCGTTGTGTTCACGGCACTGCCCCGGACAGTCAGCCGGTTCGCAGTACGGTCATCCACCGGAATATGCTGGCGAACCCGATGTCGAATGCCCAGCAGTACAAGGCAATCAGAATCGTCAACCCGATCACCGCACGAGTCGAGAGCTCAATCTCACGGCGGCTTGACCAGTTGACCTTTCGCATTTCGCCCTCGGTCGCGATCAGGAACTCCACCGAGCGGCGTCGAGTGCCGATCAGCATCCATCCCAGCCAGCCAAAGACCACGGCCGTCACAAGCATGATGCCGACGCGGGCGTACGTTGGCTCCAGGCCGAAGAGTGAGACGCCCTCAAACTCCTTCCAGAGCCACGCCAGACCAAGCGCCACGACGACCCCAAGGCCGTACGCCGACATCAATCGAACCCAGTAGCCCTGTCCAGCCTTGTAGATCGCGGACATTGTTGATCTCCACTTTCGGGGGACTTGCCCTCTCGCAGTCCTCCACAGGGGCCTGAAACACGCCGGGAGTGACTCGAACACTCAACCTGCGGATTTGGAATCCGCTGCTCTGCCAATTGAGCTACCGGCGTTCGGTGCCGGGATCATCCCGACGTGGACGTCACTTCCTCTTGATCTTGTGCAGGGTGTGCTTGCGAAGGCGGGGGCTGTACTTCTTCATTCCAGCCTTCACCTTCTCGTCAATCCCACCCTTGACACGGATGCTCGTGCGATAGTTGAGATCACCACACTCGGTGCATTGGAGCCACACGTATTCACGGTCAGCAGCCTTCTTGGCCATTGGTCATTCCACCTTTCCCCGCCGCCCATCCCCCCGCCGCGGATCTGCGGCGGGGGGACATGCGCGGGTACGAGTCTCCCGGGGGCTACTCGAGGATCTTGGTCACAACGCCCGAACCGACGGTTCGGCCGCCTTCGCGAACGGCGAAGCGGAGGCCTTCCACCATGGCGATGTTCTTGCCGAGGCTGACCTTCATCTTGATGTTGTCGCCGGGCATGCACATCTCGGCCCCGACGAGGTCAAGGCCACCGGTCACGTCCGTCGTACGGAAGTAGAACTGCGGCTTGTACCCGGAGAAGAACGGCGTGTGACGGCCACCTTCCTCCTTGGTCAGCACGTAGACCTCGGCCTCGAAGAGCGTGTGCGGTGTGATGCTGCCGGGCTTGGCGAGCACCTGACCACGCTCAACGTCATCCTTCTCGATACCACGGAGGAGCGCGCCAACGTTGTCGCCAGCCTGCGCGTCTTCGAGAATCTTGTTGAACATCTCAACGCCCGTGCAGGTCGTCTTGGTCGGCTCGTCAGTCAGACCCACGATCTCGATCGGATCGCCGACGTGGACGGCACCTGTCTCGATACGACCGGTCACGACCGTGCCGCGGCCCTTGATCGAGAAGACATCCTCGATGGCCATCAGGAACGGCTTGTCGACCTCACGCTCCGGCTCCGGAATGTAGTCGTCAAGCGCCACCATCAGCTCGTCGATGGACTGACAGGCCTCGTCGTCCTTGCCCTCGCTCTCAAGCGCCTTGAGGGCCGAGCCACGAATCACCGGCAGGTCGTCACCCGGGAAGTCGTACTGGTTGAGCAGTTCCCGGATCTCCATCTCGACGAGTTCCAGAAGTTCCTCATCGTCAACCATGTCGCACTTGTTCATGTACACGACAATCCTCGGCACACCGACCTGTCGAGCGAGCAGAATGTGCTCTCGCGTCTGGGGCATGGGGCCATCGGTTGCAGCAACCACGAGGATGGCGCCGTCCATCTGGGCGGCACCGGTGATCATGTTCTTGACATAGTCGGCGTGGCCGGGGCAGTCGACGTGAGCATAGTGCCGGTTCTCCGACTCATACTCCTGGTGACTGGTCGCGATCGTAATGCCACGTGCCTTCTCTTCCGGCGCGTTGTCGATCTCGTCAAACGCCCGGGCATCGCCGAGTCCCTTGGCCGACTGTCGGGTCGTGATCGCCGCGGTCAGGGTGGTCTTGCCGTGGTCGATGTGCCCGATCGTGCCGACATTGACGTGCGGCTTGGTGCGAACAAATGTGTCCTTCGCCATCGGTGCGATTCTCCTGCGCGGGGCGCGGCGGACGGCATCGTGCCGGTATTCCGCTGGTGGCCTCGCAGCAATCTCCTGTTTGGCCCATCACTCACTTGAGCAAGGGACCCTGGTCCGTTGAGGACCAAACTTTGTTGACGGCCTCGCACGCGCGAGGAACCGTATGGATGGGGCGCGGCCGTCCGCGCCGATTTGTGTTCCAAGCCACCGACGGGACTTGAACCCGTGACCTCACCCTTACCAAGGGTGTGCTCTACCACTGAGCTACGGTGGCGGGGTTCGTCCTGACCCACGCTCGACTTGGATGTCGCCAGCACAGCCGCGCCGACGAAAAACCGCCCCGACAGGGACGGAAGCGAGGATTGTACTGTCATCTCGGCCCATGGCAAGGGGCAGCGGGGCCCGGGATGGATGAGTTGAGGCAAGTGCCTCGCCCCAGCGAACTTGCTCCGGTGGAGCCTGGGCAGCCAGAATCGCTCCCGGCGTGTCTGGTCTGGCCACAGGGTGTCCCCGAAGGCCCCGGAACACCCGCTGCAGGGGGCTCAGGGGCGTCCGGTCAATTCTGAAGCCGTCGATCGAGATCCATCACCTGAACACCCATCCCCGGGTTGGTGCCATCACCGACCAGTTGCTCGTACTCCCGCCAGGCGGTCATGGTCTCGATGTGGCCATCCAGAAACATCATGAGCGCCGCCGTCTTGCCCGCGTACCGGAAGTCGACTTCCTGCGTCAGCGGCCCCGACAGGTTCACCCTGTAGCTGGCGTCCGTGGCCCCCTCGGGAAGCCAGTTTGTCAGGGCAGCCCTGGTTCGGCTCTCATACAACGCGCGGTCGGCCAATGGGCTCTCGCCGATGGTCTCGCCGCGAAACGAGTCGACGAGGTACATCGCTCTGGCGGGAGCGCGAATCTGGGCCGCGGACACGAAGCGATCAACGGTCGGATCCTGATCCGAGCCCGTGATGTCAGAGCGACTCCGTGCGTCGAAGAATCCGTTGCCGGCGAAGAACCCCGGCAGGTCCTTCTCCCAGGCACCCCCACCGATCGGCGTGGGCAGACCGGCCATACGGCCCTCGGGGTCTCCCGGCGTTGCGTTGAGCCCCCGATCAATCATGACCGGGTTCGTCATGTTGCCCGCGGCGTCCGCCTTCGGGTAGTTGAGGGTGTTGGGCGCCGCCGCCCGGAGTGGGTTGGCAAATCGATTGGTGTCGTTGGCGTACATCCACCATCCGGGCGCTGCGACGCTCGTCGGCCCGAAGCCTCCGTAGGTGGACGCCTGCAAAGCGCCCTTCACTGGAGCGTCGACAAACTCGACGGAGTCGCCGAGGTTGGCATCGACCCAGAGGATGTCCGCCCACGATCCCTGATGCAGGCCGCTGCCCCGGGCCTCAAGCGAGGAGTTGAACGGGTTCGCCGTCGGGAGCCACTGCTCGCCATCCGCCTCGGAGAGGAAAAATCTGGCTCCGCCCACCCGATTCGCGCTTGGCTTGTCGGGAATGCCGTCACCATCGGAATCGTCCCGCGCATCCTCACGCCAATAGTCGAACCGAGAGGGAACCACGGTGTCGCGGTGGTTTGAGGCGTACTGATCCATCCACTGGGCGATCTGCCGCAGGTGATTTCTCGACTTGAGCATCATCTCGCTGCCACGGCCTGCCCTGCCAGCCAGTGTGAATATCGCGATCAGGGACGCCAGAACTGCGACCACAACCATCAATTCCACCAAGGTCATGCCCGCACGATGTCGTTGGATGTCACGCACGAAGATGCCTCCACACAGGCTCGGGACCACACTCTCAAAGAGTACGGGCGATCAGTCGCCGGGGATGCACTCTTGCATCACCCGAGATTCATAGTCATCAGGAACTCGGCGTTGGAGTTCGTCTTGGCCAGACGTGTCCGCAGGAGTTCCATGGCCTGCACGACATTCATGTCGGACACAACCTTACGGAGCCGCGAGACGAGGTCGAGTTCCTTGTCATCCAGCAGGAGTTCTTCACGCCGCGTGCCGGATGCTGGAATATCAATCGCGGGCCAGATTCGCTTCTCGACGAGCTTTCGGGTCAGGTGCAATTCGCTGTTACCCGTCCCCTTGAACTCCTCGAAGATCACCTCGTCCGCCTTGGACCCGGTGTCCACCAGCGCGGTTGCGATGATCGTGAGCGAGCCGCCATCTTCGATGTTGCGGGCCGATCCGAAGAACTTCTTCGGCTTGATGAGCGCAGCATTGTCCACGCCGCCTGTGCCGATTTTTCCGGAGCCCGACGCGGCGTTGTTGTATCCGCGAGCCAGCCTCGTGATCGAATCGAGCAGCACGACGACCTTGTCGCCCGCTTCAACCATCCGCCGTGCCTTCTCCATGACGATCTCGGCAACCTGAATGTGTCGAGTCGCGTGCTCGTCGAAGGTGCTTGCAACCACTTCGACCGACTCGGCGGTATTCCGCTTGAAGTCGGTGACCTCTTCGGGACGCTCATCGACAAGCAGCACGATGACGTGAGCGTCCGGGTGGTTCATCGCAATCGACTTCGTGATCTTCTGCAGCAGCACGGTCTTTCCGGTTCGAGGCGGCGCGACAATCAGGGCGCGCTGGCCGAAACCGAGCGGTGCCACCAGATCGATGACTCGCGTCTCGACACCATCCGGAGCCGATTCAAGTGTGACTCGCTCGTCGGGGTGCAGGGGTGTGAGGTTCTCGAAGGTCGGCAAGTGCGCCGCCTCAACGGGGTCGGTCCCATTGACGGATTCAACCCGCAGCATCGCGAAGTACTTCTCGGCTTCCTTGGGGGGCCGGATCAGCCCGCTGACGATCTGCCCGCGGCGAAGGCCGAACCGCTTGATCTGCGCCGGACTGACATACACGTCGTCGGGTGACGGGAGATACGAGTACTCCGGGCTTCGAAGGAACCCGTACCCGTCGGGAGAGATCTCCAGCGTTCCCTCACCGATCATCAGGCCCTGCTTTTCGGCGCGGACCCGAAGAATCTCGAAGACGAGTTGCTGCTTCGGCATCGTCGCAGCGTGCTCGACACCGTCCTTCTCGGCGAGTTTCACCAGGTCAGGGCCTGACGTCTTTTGAAGCAAAGCGAGATCCAGACCGTCTTTCTTCGCCTTTTCGAATTTCGCGCGAGCCTTGGCGTCAAGCGAGGCTTCGAGTTCCTCCGCCTCCCGGGCCAGTTGTTCGTCCGTCGGAACAGCGCCCTGCTCGAGAACCACCGCCGGAATCGCTGGCGCGTTATTCGATGACTTCTTGCGGCGACGACGCTTCTTTGCCATCTGTTGCTTCCTCTGGCTTCGGTGCTTGCCCTGATTCTGAGACTGTTTACCGCCATCATCAGCCTGTCGCTTGGGGGCGTCGGCCTTTTGTGGTGCCTGAGATGGTGAGGGGGTGGTGGTTGTCGACATGATCCTGATGCCCTGTGTAGCCGCTTCGCCCAATCGGCGAAGTGTGGTCTTGCGGCGAAAGTGATGACCCGGGCGCCGCAGGTGCGGCAGGGAAGATCGTTGAATACAAACGGGTCAGTCGGTCCGCGGATGGAGGCGATCCAGAATCCCGGCAACTTGCCGGTGGATCGAGGTCCGGTCCTCCGCGTTGACAATCACATCATCGGATCTCCGCCGCTTCTCGTCAAGCGCCATTTGTGCAGCTTCCCGTCTGGCTGCCTCCCCGGGGGCCCAGCCATGCCGCATCTCCGCCCGGGCATGGCGAACCGCTGCTGGCGTATCTACGAACACGACCATGTCACACCAGTCATCCAGACCCACCTCGAAGAGCAGCGGCGCATCGAGGACGATTGCCCTCGAGCCGGCGGGGGCCTCGCCGCACCGCCCGCGGCATCGATCCTTGACCAGCGGATGGATGAGCCCCTCAAGTCGTTGCCGCTCGGCGACATCGGTGAACACGATCGCAGCGACTTTGGACCGATCCAGACTTCCATCTGCAGCGTTGATGTCCGACCCCCACCACTGCTCAAGCTGCCGCCGCGTGTCAGGCGCCGCCATGGCCTCGGCGGCAACTTCGTCGGCGTCGATCACAAAGCACCCCTCCGCTGCGAAAGCCTCTGCCACGCTGCTCTTCCCCGACCCGACGCCGCCGGCCAGGCCGATCACCGGCACCGCCGCGTTCATTGGAGCACACGTTCCCACGCGGTTCCGCCCGCGCCGTCCTTGATCGCGATGCCCATGTCCAGCAACTCGTCCCGGATCTCGTCGGCTCTGGCCCAGTCCTTGTTGTCCCGCGCCGATCGCCGCGCCTCGATCAGCGCTTCGATTACGGCAATCTCATCGCTTCCCCCAGCGGGCGGCGCAACGTCCAGATCAAGCACACCGAACACCGAGTCCATCGCCCGCAGCGCAGCCAACTCATCGGCCCATGTACCGGATCCGTCGACAGATGCAGGTGGACCGTCCAGCGACAACGCCCCAATCGCTGAATTCAGAACACCGAGCGCACCTGCAACGTTGAGATCGTCACACAACGCCGCCTTGAATGGCTCCATCGCCGCTTGCAGCGGACCTGTGCCATCGCGGGCAACGGCTGCATGTTCCTCAAGCCAGCGAGCAACACGACTGATGCGCTCCACCTGTTTCTGCGCGTCGCGAAGACCCTGCATCGTGAAGTTCGAGTTGAGTCGATAGTGCGTGCGAACCAACTCGAGTCGAATGGCTGCCGGAGACGCGCCCCGTTCAAGCAGGTCGCGGATCGTGAAGAATGTTCCGCTTGATTTGCTCATCTTGGCGCCATCCACCATCAGGTGGCGGGTGTGGAACCAGTATCGAGCAAAGGTGCCGCAACCGGTCGTGCCTCGTGACTGAGCAATCTCGCACTCATGATGGGGGAAAATGTTGTCCTCGCCACCGCTGTGCAGGTCGATCTCCTCGCCAAGCAACGCACCGGCCATGACGGAGCACTCGAGATGCCAGCCGGGATACCCCACGCCCCACGGGCTCGGCCACCGCATCAGATGGTCGCTGTCCGGCTTCCACAGCATGAAGTCGGCCGGATGCCGCTTGATCGACTGTGTGGCCATGTCGACCCGACCGCCCTCGCCGCTTCGAAGCGCGTCGATCGTGTTGCCGGAGAGTTCACCATAGTCGGGCCAGCTCGACACATCGAAATACACCACCCCGTCGCCAGCCTGGTAGGCATGCCCCCGGTCGATCAGCGACTCGACCATACCGATCATGCGCTGCACGAACTGCGTCGGTCGAGGCAGGCGTTCCGGATGCGAGTCCGCTTCGATCGCGACCTTCAGTCCGAGCGATCTCGCATCGTTCAGAAACGCATCTGCATAGAAGTCGGCGACTGCCATCGGATCGGATGGGTCGATGTCGACGCCGTCTGGGAGCGCGCCGGACTTCTTCGCTTCATGCAGCCGCTTCGAGGCCACCTCCATCTTGTCCTCACCGCCGCCGTCGGCAACGGCGTCGTCGGTCATATGTCCGACATCCGTGATGTTCATGATGTGCACGACCTCGAACCCGAGGAGTTCGAGCGTTCGCCGAAGGATGTCTGCATTGAGGAATGACCGGAAGTTGCCGATGTGGGCGTAGTCGTAGACGGTCGGTCCACACGAGTAGAACGTCACACGCTTGCCGCGTGGATCCATCGGCACGAATCGCTCCCGCTCGCCCGACAACGTATTGTGAAGTGCCAGTTCCATACGCTTCAGGGTACTGCCCCGCAGCGAGCGGTAGCATGGAGTCATGCGCGAATGCGATTCCCATTGGAACGGGCGGCAGGTGCTCGTCACCGGCGGCTGCGGGTTCATTGGAACCCACTTGTGCAGACGACTCACTGCTGCTGGTGCCCGCGTCAGGATCCTGGACGACCTCTCGACGGGCAGACGACCCGCTGATCAGGCATCGCTCATCGAGTCTTCGATCACGGATCGCGGCGACGTGCTCCGAGCCGCCCGCGACTGCGACACCGTGTTCCACCTCGCCGCCATGGTCTCGGTGCCTGCGTGTGAAGCGGAACCCGAGCGGTGCCACGAGACCAACGTCACAGGCACGGACATCGTCGTACAGGCGGCGGCCAGAGCGCGTGCAACGCTCGTGTTTGCCAGCAGTTGTGC
Organism: Phycisphaerales bacterium; assembly: GCA_030749435.1. Lineage (GTDB taxonomy): Bacteria > Planctomycetota > Phycisphaerae > Phycisphaerales > SM1A02 > UBA12567. The sequence continues at coordinate 3,865 of JASMKH010000015.1, read as the reverse complement.
GGTGTATGGCCCAAGTTGCCGTGTGCCGTGCTGCGAAACGGACCACCCGGCACCGGGAACCCGATACGCCTCGAGCAAGTTGGCTGGCGAAGCGATCATCCTGAGCGCCGTCGCCCGAGGCGATCTGGAGGCAACCCCGCTGCGATTCTTCAACGTGTTCGGTCCGGGGCAACGCACCGATGTCGCCTATGCCGCGGTGGTGTCACTGTTCTCGGAGGCCGCGAGTATGGGAACCGCCATCACGCTGGATGGTGACGGCACGCAGACGCGTGACTTTGTCCCGGTGCCGCTGGCTGTCGACGCGTTGTGCCGCGCCGCAGTCAAGCCAGCCGGTGAGCCGGTCAACGTCGGCACGGGATGTGAGACATCGCTGCTCCAACTGATTGCCGCCATTGAAGCTGCAACCGGCGGCCAACCCCTCGAACGCCACTACGGGCCCCCGCGACCCGGCGACATCACCCGTTCGGTCGCCGACACCGACATGCTCACACGGCGGTATGGCTTGCCGGGGGCGTACGCTTCGAAGGCCGCGATGGAGCAGACGCTTGCCGATCTTCTGAAACAGCCCGGCCCTCAATGCTCGTAGTCAACGCCGAGCACTTCGGCGCAGGTTCCAAACCGATACCGCTTCAGCAACGACTTGAGTTTCGCCTTGGTTCCGCGTGTATTGACGTAGCACTTGAAACGGCGGTGCAGCGGCATGGGGACTCGCGGGCAATCCGGAGCGAAGTCTCGCGGGTGCAGGTAGATCACTGCGGGCCTGCCCCGTGCGTGCTGCTGCTCAAAGCCGCGGTTGATCAACCACGTCGGCAGCAGTCGCAGGTACCCGCCCCCTGAAAACGGAATGCGTTTTGGTCCAACACGCATGATGCTCATGGGCAACTCCGGCATCGGTCTGCCCGACGGCGCCCCTTCGAACACATGAGGACCTTCAGGGCAGGGGTATCCGCCATGAGCGCGGTCCGCCGGAAACAGGCTGGCGTCGTATTGAATGCCGACATCGTGAAGCACGTCGAAGGCCCATTCGGTCCCCGGTGTAATGGAAAACGAGGGCGCGCGGAATCCGATGACCTTGGTGCCGCCCGCAGCTTCAATGACATCGATCGATCGCTGCATGTCGTCGCGGAACGTATCTGCGTCGAGTTGGTAGACCTCACGATGCCAATAGGAGTGCGAGCCCACTTCGTGACCGTGCCGGGTCATCAACTCCACGAGGTGCGGGTACCGCTCAGCAATCCAACCGAGCACGAAGAACGTGCACTTGGCCCCGGACTCAGTCACGGTCTGGACAATCCACTCGGTATACCGCTCCACCAGAGATTCCATTCCATCCCACGCGGCTGTATCGGCGAGCGCCTCGACCTCGACAATGTGAAACCAGTCCTCGATGTCGAAGGACAAGGCATCCGTGATGTCGGTTGCAACCGGGGCCATGGAACTCCTCATGCTGGCAGATTCACCGCGGGCTTGCCTGGCAGTGCATCGGTTTCCCGGGACGAGCGTATCCAGTCAACCCCGCGGAGATTCCCATCACAACGCGGGGTGGAGCGAAGGCGATTCGCAGCGCCGCCCTCACAGCGGTCAGCGGCGGTTCCTCCACGACGCGCAACGCATTGAGCGCCAATCGGCCTCGGCTCACCGGCCACTCTGCGATCCCTGCCCTACCTTGCCGAGAATCCAAGCCGCGACAGAAGCCCGTCAAACTGCTGCAGATCGTAGAACTCGATCGCCAGGCGGCCACGATCGCGCTTGCGGCCGGTATGGATGTGCACCCGCGTGCCCAGATACTCCCCGAGTTGCCGCTCCAGATCATCGAGATGGGCGCGGCCGGCGTCTGGCGGCGGCTTCGCGGCACCCCGGGGGGCCTGGCTGGCCGTGAGCGATCGCACCCGTCGTTCGAGTTCTCGGACGCTCCACTCCCCTTCGATCGCCTGCTTGGCGACCGCCAACCTGTGGTCAACCTTCGGAACCCCAAGCAGGCACCGGCCATGCCCGCCGCTCAGTGCCCCCTGCCGCACCAAGGTCCGTGTGCCTTCATCGAGATCACAGAGTCTGATTTGGTTCGTCACGGCCGATCGGGTCATTCCAACCTGGTCAGCGATCTCCGAGTGCGTCAGGCCAAACTCCTCCTGCAGCCGCCGGAACGCATCGGCTCGCTCGATCGCGTCCAGATCCTCACGCTGGACATTCTCGACGATGGCCCACTCGGCGGCCGTCTGGTCATCGACATCCCGAACAAGGGCAGGCACCCGTTCAAGCCCGGCCGCGGTCGCCGCACGCCAACGCCGCTCGCCGGCGACCAGCTCGAACCGCCCATCGGCGCCTCGGGGTCGCACGATGACGGGCTGCATCACTCCGGCTTGGCGGATCGACGCGACCAGCGGTTCCAGCGACGCCGATGAGATTGCCTGCCGAGGCTGGCGGTCATTGGGACGGATCTCGCCCACCAGAATGCCGGCAAGGGCCCCCTGGCCAGAGGCTTCCGAGGCGGCCCCGGGGGAAGTCCCGGGGGAAGTCCCGGGGGAAGTCCCGGGGGAAGTCCCGGGGACAGCCGACACGGCGGCCGAGGCCGCGGCCCCGCCCACCCCCGCTGGCGGCGAGCCACTTGCCGCTGGGCCCGGTTCGCTCACACGGCCGGTCTTGGGCGGGGGCGGCGCGGCCTCCTCCACCTGGACCTGCACCGGCTCGCCAATCATGCCACTGAGGCCCATGCCGAGCCGCCGCTTCTTTGTGGACTTCCTGGAAGCCTCCCGCTTCGCCCCCCTTTGAGTCGCCTTTTTTGCCGTCTTTCGAGTCGCCCCCTGCGACGCCTTCTTCGACGATGATCGTTTTGTGCCCACGCTCACGCCTCCTTGCAACAAGTGACCACACACACTCTCAGTTTCGCCAAGACGCCGTCCTGGACACGAGTGTTGTATCACATCGTTTCACGTGAAACGCCCGCCCCAGCAAAACCGCTCGTCAAATCACCTCGCCCGCTGGCCAACTCCCCCCCCAAGGCAGGGGAGAAGGCGCCACGCTGGCTTCACGTGAGGTTTCACGTGAAACCCGCCCTCAATCCCTGACGGCCGAGCAAGTCTCGAGTGGGGGGCACCGATGCGTGCTGTCGCTCGTCCCACAACTGCTCGCCCTCTCCTTTCGTCCTATAACTCCCCCAATCGCTGTGCGGACATGGAGTGGGGACATGAAATGGGGGCATGGAGTAGGGCCGCGGAGCGGGGAGCGTGCCACACGCCTGGTCACCCCGAACCCACTTCCGTTGCCCCACCTCGCCACCGCACCCCCTTGCTGAGACAAATTAGCTGACTCCCAGGCTGAGACGTGCTGGCTGACACATGTTGGCTGAGGCACGCCGCCAGAGGGGTCGCCTGCTGGGGCACGAACTGAGCGCCCGCACAATGCAGACCGCCTCACGCCAGCAAGCCCGCCCACACCGCCCACGGCCGCGGCCCGTGTTGGTGGGTGTCCAGCACTCGCCCGGCCACCGCCAGCCATGTTGGTGGGTGTCCAGCATTTCCGGTGCCGCTCGCCAGGGCCGCCGCGCATGTTGGTGGGTGTCCAGCATTGGTGAGCATCGGTGCCGCTCGCCACGGCCGCCGCCCATGTCGGTGGGTGTCCAGCATTCGCCCGGCCACCGCCAGCCATGTTGGTGGGTGTCCAGCATTGATGCCGCTCGCCAGAGCCGCGGCCCGTGTTGGTGGGTGTCCAGCACTCGCCAGCACTCGCCTAGCTCGCCAGGGCCGCCGCCCGTGTTGGTGGGTGTCCAACACCCGCCTGCCCATGTTGGTGGGTGTCCAGTCCTTGGTGCAGCACTGGGGGCTGTGGGACACAACGGCGGCGTTTATGCCTTGTTCTGTCTCGTTCT
>JASMKH010000014.1 GCA_030749435.1 Phycisphaerales bacterium | reverse complement strand
ATCACCAATTCCATTGGCATGACGACCGTCCTCCTCGACGGCGCGCAGATCGGCATCGTCGACGAGCGGCACATCCCCGGCGAAGGCGATACGTTTGTCTTCGGCACCAGCCGCATTGCCCCACCCGGCGAAACGCTCATCCTGAGCATCCGCCTTGACACGATCAACGCTGGCGGCGCCTCGATGACGGCGTCATCCATTCGCACCGGCGTCTCCGAAAGCCGCTGGCACTGTCTGGCCGACCTGGCGTCGGAGGGCGGCGGCCAAGGCGATCTGGACGGCGCGGTAGACCTCACGGATCTGCACGTCATCCTTGACGAGTGGAACACCTTCTGCGCCGCAGACTGTGCCCAGCCAGCCTGCCCAGGCGACATCGACTTTGACTGCCATGTGGGCGTGCTGGACCTGCTGACGCTGCTGGAATCGTGGGGCGCGTGTGAGTAGAAGGTGGGAAGCCATGGGTGGACAGCCATCAACTCGCCGAGAAACCGCCGCTAGGCATGCGTGATGGCCGATTGGTGGGTGTCCAACACTTTCACTGGCCGCTGCGCGGCCTGTCCCCCCACAAGTGGGGGGACGGCTTTGGAAGGGCGCCGCTGCGCAGGCTGTCCCCCCACAAGTGGGGGGACGGTTTTGGAAGGGCGCCGCTCCGCGGCGAGGGGACGGTATTGGAAGGACGCCGCTCCTTGTGAAAACATTCACGCGCATCGTCTTGTGGGACTTGCGTTTGCAATGATGAGAAACTGAAGATACAAGGCGAGGCTGGCCGAATACACAGTTCGGCATGCGCGTCGCTTGGACTGCCATGCATTGACTCCAGCTGAGATGAACCTCGTGTCACACACACCACCCAATGAGACACCATCGAACGCCGATGAGCAGACTCGCCAGATGGAGCCACGCCGCAGCGTCACCGAACCGGTGATTCACTCGGTAGATCGCGTGCTGCATCCGGAACTGCAGACCCCGATCGTCACCACCTGCGCGGGACTCTCCAGGCTCCGGCCGGCAACACCCTGACCACGTCCTGCTGCCTCGGGCGTGCCACGGCAGAGACGCTACCGTGCCTCTCCATGGCACCAATCCTTCGCATCCAACGCCTCTCCCCGCTCGCGCAGATCCCCGCCTACCAGTCCGATGGCGCCGCCGGGCTTGATCTCCACGCAGCCATCGACTCGGCCCGCCCCATCGAGCCGGGCGCGATCGAAATGATCCCCATCGGGATTGCCATCGCCCTCCCCCACGGGCACGAAGGGCAGGTCCGACCTCGCTCGGGCCTTGCCAGCCGCCATGGCATCACCCTGCCCAACGCGCCCGGGACGATCGACGAGGATTACCGCGGTGAGGTATCGGTGCCACTGATCAATCTGGGTACGGAACCGTTCACCATCGAACCCGGTATGCGGATCGCCCAGATGGTCATTGCACCAGTCACTCACTGCGACATCGCAGAAGTCGCGGAACTCGAGCGTACCGAGCGCGGGCACGGTGGGTTCGGATCGACCGGCGTTCACAGCGAGTCGAACTAGGAACGCGTCGGACTTGAAAACTCGCACGGGGTCGCGTCCGTGGTCACACTTCCATCGGGCCGTGGGCCGCCCGGTGAATGGACGGATACGGAGTCAGGCTCGGCGCACCCGACGACCTGCCCGAGCCCCGTCAAGCCAAGCGGTTCACGAGCAAAGAACGGCTCCGCTGCATCGACGCCGATTCGGCTTCCAAAGTAGGTGCCGGCTGCGTCCACCCACTCCACGACGCGGCGGTTCTTCTCGGGAAGGACGAACTGCGTCTCGTAGGCAACGATGGCCTCGCGCTTTCGCGCTTCATATCCACTGATGTCCATCAGGAACGAAGGATTCGGAACGATCCGGAGATGCGTGCAGTAGTAATGGAAGAGCCAGCGAGGGTAAATCGGCTTGCCGGGCAGATCGATCCTGGTCAACTTCGCATCAAACCTCGCATCTTCAACGATTCGGGTCGCGGCAACGTGGTCGGGATGTGCATCCTCGGGATAGGGCGCAAAGAGTACGTCGGCCCGATGCTCACGAATCACGCCCGCCACCGCATGTCTCGCCTCGATCGTGTGCTCGACGAACCGGTTGCGCAGACCAACCTGCACGCGGCGCACGCCGAGAATCGCCGCCGCCCTCGCGGCTTCCACGCGGCGCGTCTCGGGATCGCCATAGGGCGTCGGCTCGCCATCGGTCAGATCCACCAGCACCACATCGTGCCCTGCGTCGACCAGCCGAGCGATTGTGCCCCCCATGCCCAGTTCCTGATCATCGGGATGCGGTCCGAAGACGAGTACTCGTGCCATGACTCAGGCATGGTACGCGGACGCAGCGTTCAGACACGCCAGCAAGGCGGCCGCCCGCTCTTCCGATTGATCGCATGCGGCCCGCCACCGCCTGGAAGATCGCATCTGCGCGAACCAGCGGCTCGCTTCCAGCGACATCAGCAGTTCCCCCGCTTCCCTGAGGCACTCATCGGGAGGAAGCCAACTGATCCGCTCCAGTGGATCTTCCGGCCAATCGACGGCAGCGAGCGCTGCCTGTATGGCCAGATCCATCGCACACTTCGAGGCAATCACCTCCAACTGCTCGTAGGTCTCCGGACCATCCTCTCCAGCAACGATCCTCCGCGCGGCGCGGAGCATCGCCTCGCGATCATCGCTACCGAGGCCTGCCCAGTTTCGCCGCTGCGCGGCCACCGCCAACGTCCGGCGGCGGCGGGCGCCTTGCCGGATCGAGGCCATCAGCATTGCTGCGCCGGGGTCGCTCCATGGGTCGGGGCATACTGCAAGCCACCCTGCGTGGGTGTCCAGTCGCTCCATGTCCTGATGCATCTGGCGATCCAAGACAGCGATCGCGGAGCGGAAGTGGTTGCTGGCCGTCCATGCCGGTACGCTCAGGGACCGCGCCATCTGCCCTACGGTCTCGAAGGCCTCGTGGCGAATTCGTGCCGACTCACTCTGACAGATTGAGTCCATTGCTCGCCGCGCATACTCCCGTGCCCTGCGAGGCGTTCCAGCCTCCATGAGTCGCTGAATCGCTTCCGATGCGAGCCGCTCGTGTTCGGGCGGACCGTACACGGCAAGCCCCTGGGCGATCGCGGCCAGATCGTCTGCTCCCGATTCAAACTGCTGCACAAGGCCGTCCACTTCGCCGGCAGTTGCACTGTCAATCCACACATCGACTCCCTCGACCTGCCTCGCCAGCTCGAGCCTCACCGCAACCACGCACCCTTCGCCCGCCTCGTAGGCAGCAGCCAGACGTTCAGCGAGGGCGGATCGCACCCGCGCCTTCGCGGCGGCGGTCGGATCGCGATCCGGGTCGCGCCTCCGAAACCGTGCAGCATCCGCCGAAAGCGCCCGAAGGGGCGCGCGAAGCCACGCGGGATGCGCCGTGCGGCTGCGCATTCAGCCCCTCGGCCCCGGCTCCGAAACGACGCCAGCCTGCTCCCGTGCGGCCTGCAACTGCCGCTGCCGACCGCATCCGGGCGGACCGTAGTGAATCCAAAGCAGCGACAATCCTTCGGGTGGCATGGTCACACCTGCTGCGGCGCGATCACCGGCCTTCAGCGCCTCGTCGATGGACGCCAGGTCGCGTCGGCCGGCTCCGACCTCGACCAGCGTGCCGACGATGATCCGCACCATGTTCCAGAGAAACCCCTCACCCTCCACTTCAATGGACGCAATCTGATCGCCCTCCAGCGAGAGATCGCAGGCGTGCACGTGGCGACGCGTCGACTCGCGTCCGTGATTGAGCCGAGTGAAACTCGCAAAGTCGTGCGTTCCCACCAGCATGGCCGCGGCCTCACTCATCGTCTCGAGGTCCAGCATCCACGGCACCCACGCAAGCGTGCGGCGATCAAAGAGCGGCCTCTGATGCGATTCTCGCCGTCCGAATGCGACGCGGTAGCGATAGGCCTTCCGCTCCACATCTCCGATCACGTTGAACTCGATCGGAACCACTTCGGCAGCGAGGACCCGAATGTCATCCGGCAACCTCGACGAAATCGCCGGCGGCAGCCGATCGACGTCGATCTCGCTACTCGTGTCAAACGCCGCAACCTGGCCAATGGCGTGTACACCCGAGTCCGTCCGAGACGCGCCGTGCACCGACACTTCCTCCCGGACGACCTGCCGAACGGCCTGCTCCAGAACGCCCTGCGCCGTGCGCAGCGGCGGCTCACCTGGCGGATGCTGCTTTTGCCAGCCGGAGAAGTCCGTGCCCTCGTACGCCACGGTCAACTTGATTCGGCGTGCCGGCACGCTCAGTGTCCGAAGAGGTTTCCGGGCGCGAACATCCGCTCGGACTCGAAGAACTCAAGCGCCGAGTCGACGTCAGGGAAGATCTTCGTGGCGGTCTCCGTAATGAATGGTGACGGCGGCTTCGCCGGCTTCCACACCACATAGACCTCCTTGGTGTGCTCCCATGCATGCTGGAGTTCACGCTCGACGCCGCTGGAGAGCCCGGGAATGCCGCCTGGAAGTTCCGGCACGAGCGACACGATCATGTCGCTCTGATCGATCAACTTGAAGTCCCGCATATAGATCTGCCCGTCGACATCTCCGGCGATATCGAGGACCTCACGGACACGCACCCGAAGTTCAACCCCCTCACGTCCGCCGTAGGCGTGCGGCGTAACGTCAATCCAGTCCTCGCCAGTCTTGGCAGCTTCGATAGCCCGGTCGAGCAGCAGTTTCTCATCGACGTCGGCGGGGTCGAAGGTGATGAAGTGCTGCGCCAGCGCGTCGCGGAAGCGACCGATCTCGGCGAGCACATCGGGCATGTCCATGACGTGACTCATCGGGAAGGAGGGATAGACCCGCTTCATGTCAGGACGCGTCACGAGTCGCAGGCACGTGTCAATGGTGTCCTGCTGGCGGCCACGACTGAGAATGTAGAACTGGTCAGCACATCCCATGGCGTTCGCGAGCAGCTCCGTAGCGAGGATCTCCTCCTCACGCCAGACCATGCAGTCCTTGAGCGTCGCATCGATGTCATGTTCGGCGTGAAGGCGGTGGTGCACCATCTCGATGTTGTCGAGCAGGCATACGAACATGTTGGGCTGCAACTTCTCCATCTGGTCGAAGTCGAAGGCGCTGAACAGACCATGTCGCCATCTGAAGGTCGCATGAGTATTGACCATGAGGTCGGGGCAATCGACCGCGGGCGTCGTCTCGGCGATGATGTCCTTGAAAGCAGCGCGGCGAAGCGATGCCAGACGACTGAGCGGCAGGTCGAGAATGCGACCCGATCGCACATCCGGTCCCTCCCGGTACATCATGTTGCCGACGTTGTAGAGCTCAATCCGCTTGCCCTGCGCCCCGGCTCGCTCGCGAACCGCCTCGAGGTAGGGCTTCTTGTCGATGCCGATTTGACCGGTGATGACTGCTCTCATACGCGCAGGATACCACTCCCGCAGCCTGTTCCCAACCAGCGACTCCAGATCCATTCGGCGGCAATCCGGCCAATCCGAGCGGCGCCATCCCGTTCACACCCTGCGAAAGTGCTTCAACCATGCCGCACGCGCCCGCGGCGGCTCGGTCTTGCGACCCCGCGACTTGGCAAATACAACGCCGGCTGCGGATACGACGATCGTCAGTGCCACACCAGCGATCACCCACTGCAGGGTGCCGAACGTGCCTCGCGACGCGATGCCGTATCCGACCAGAATCCCCGTGGCGAATTGCATCGGGGCGGTCACCATCACGCAGGACCATGTTGCCAGTGCGAATCGCCAGAATCGCAGGTGCATGAGTCCGGCGACGGTGATAGCGGGCGTGCGGCTTCCGGGAATGAACCTGGCAGCAACGATGAACCAGGCGCCGCGCGTGTCGATCTGGTGCTTGGCCTGCAGGAGCCGCTTGGGATGCAGGAAGCGGCGGATGAACCGCTTGTGCAGCAGCCGCGTACCGAACCGGCTGCACCATGTGAACCAGAGCACGTCCGCCGTCGCGACGCCGAGGATCGCCGCGAGCAGCGTCGGCACCCACACGCCGGACCCGAGCATCTGCTCACCGATGATGACGCCCGCCGGGATGATGACAATGTCCTCACCAATCGGGATGCCGAAGCCGCTCGCCAGCAGCAGCGCCAGCACGACCCACGGCAGGTACTCCGCGTACTCGGTGATGAACTCCGTCATGCCTGGGCTCGTCTTCGCTCCTCGGGCGGCAGACAGGCCGACCGCAACCAACGCATCGGAGCCCTCGGTCGATGGCATCGCGACTGGTGACGCCGTCTCCACCACCACGCTACCACGACGACCGCCAGCACGCCCACCCCGATGAGCACCGCGTCCCGAACATGCCTGTCGTGCACCGACTCGCCCAGACCCTTGGCGATCAGCCATCCCACGAAGAGCTGCCAGGCCACACTCTTGGCGGCCCCGACGCATTCACCCAGCATGAACTTGCCGATGGGCATGTGCGCCAGGCCCGCTGCCGTGATGACCGGCGTTCGGGCAGCAGGGAGAATGCGGCCCATCACCACGACCCAGGCGCCCCACCGATCGAGCATGTACTTGATCTCAAGGATTCGACGAGGGTGGAACATGCGGCGGAAGAACCGGATGGCCAGCAGCCGATGCGCACATCGGCGCACCAGCAGCATCCAGAGCAGGTCGGCCAGCACAACCCCCGTCCAGGCCGCGGCAACCGTCCACCAGAACGGCAGCACACCCCGCTCGATGAGGAACCCGGCCGGCACGATGAGGATTTCCTCGCTGATCGGGATGCCCACGCCTGCGAGCATGATGACGCCGAAAAGCAGCCACGGCCCGTCGTTTGAGAGCGACGACTCAACCTTGGCTTCGACCTTGCCCTGAATCGTGTTCGGGTCCTTGACAAGATCGGAACCCGTGACCGCCGCGTCTCCGGCCAACGCGTGGCCGCCCTGCAGCAGCAGCGCGAGCAAGCCAATCGATATCACACGGAGGGACATTCACGCAGCCTATCCGGGGGCCCGCCGACTCTGGAACGCCCAAGGAGTGCCACGGAACTTCCCTCAACAGGCAAAGACGCTTCCCGGCGAGATTCCGGCGGGGAGCCCCCGGGCCGAGAGCATCTCTGCAGACATGGCTGTCAGGGGTGATATCTCGATGGCGGCGTCGACGTGTCCGTCGTCGCGGCGAGGGACGGAGACGCCCGCCTGCTCGAGCCATCCACCGTAGAGGTCGCTCTGCAACTGGATACTCGATCCGGCCGAATCGACGCCGCTCGCGTTCTTGATCGGCGCGAACTCCGTTTCCCGGCAGACTTCCAGAATGGCGGGCTTTGCCGCGATTCCCATTGCATCGAAGACGAACCGCTCGAGTTTCACAGCGTTGGGCTCCGCCGGTACGTGCGTCTCACCGCTCGCCGGATCGTGCCACGTGACCTTCTTGTCGGCACGGTGCCACGGCAGCGGATCCTCGCCCTCGATTGCGACACGCCTGGCGAAGTCCGTACTGATGATGTGCATCGCAACATTGCCTGCAGCGAAGCAGAGCCGCCCCGAGGCATCCACCGCGCCGGCCTGTTCGCGGGAGAGATCCGAGTACTCCACGACGCCCGGCACTCCGCCGCGAAGGGCAAAGACCCCGACCTTCTCGTCAGGACCGCACTTGGGAACCATCTTGCTTGTGAACTCACCGGAAGAGAGGTCGGGGTCGATGTGCAGGCCGAGGAACACCGGATCAAGCACCGGCACCAGCGGGTTGTCCACCTGGAAGTAACTGATCGCCTCGACCCCGCGACCCTCCATCTGATCCAGCGCGCCGCTGCGAAGCAGCGCCCGGTACGAACCGCCATGGCCGTCCGGACTCATCGCCAACCGCCCCGGACCCTCCAACAGCACTCGCCCGCTCGCCGAATCGAATGCTGGCATCATCCCCTGCGGAAACATCATGATCTGCCTGCGGTCGAGACCAAAGCAGCGGTTGTCGAGGAAGAAGCTCCGTGTCTGCGTGTCATTCGCCTCGCTGGTCATGATGTACCAGCGAATCGTGTGGCCCCACCGCTGCTGCGCGGCAAGGATCTGCTCAGCAAAGAGGCGGAAGAGTGGCTTCCCTGTCACCGGGCTGGCCGGAAACGTGCCCTTGGGCCCCTGCCACCCCAGACGCGTGCCCTGCCCGCCCGCCACGGTGAAGGCCGCCACGCGACCCTCCTTGAGCAGGGTCTCGCCCTGCTCGCGAAGGCCCTCGGCGTCGACCAGCGACACCGCATCGCATACGCACTCGGGATCAACCGTCACACATGAGGCTGGAACGATCTCGCCCGTGGCCCCCGCAGGTCGGTTCTTGACGTACTGATCGATCAGTTCTGGAAGCGTTTCCCATTTGATTGACTCGATGCGGCGACAGAGCGATTCAACGTCGCCGGGCGGCAGGGCTTCGACGCCCTCAAGCAGATGGGCCTGCCCGACGCAGTGCAACCTGGTTCGCAGTGAATCCAGTCGATCCATGCTGGCTCAGGCGTCCTCAGGAAGGGTGGGCGTAGTCCATCCGGACGGCAGGTGCCGCACGATCTTCCCTGTTTCGAGATAGATGACCTGCTCGCAGATGTTTGTGCAGTGATCGGCCATTCGCTCGACGGCACGAACGACCGCGAGCAGTTGCATCGCGGCACCGACCGAGACGGCGCCATTCGCCAGAGCGCTTTGCGCCCTCGTGACGAGTTCGTCCTTGAAGGCATCGACGGTGTCGTCGAATGCGAGCACCCGCTGGGCAAGATGCGTATCGCGGACCCGCAATGCTTCGACGGTGTCGCGAACCATGCCCACAACGCTGTTGGCCATGACGCGAAGCGTGTCAGCGACCTCGGTGTCCTTCCGCTGCTCTGTCGCCTGGGCAATGTTGACCGCACAATCTGCGATGCGCTCGAGTTCGTTGTTGATCTTGACGATCGTCAGAATTGATCGCTGATCGTGCACATCGCTTGGCCGAAACCCCATGAGCGCGATGCACGATCGCTCGATCTGCACGTCCACATGATCAATGGTCGCGTCCTCACGGATCACACCCGCTGAAACACTGGTGTTGTTTTCGAAGTATGACTCGACCGCCGCGAGGCAGATGTCCGTCACCCGACGGCCCTGCGAGAGGAGGTCGTTCAGAACGGTTTCGAGGCTCTTGTGGAAGTCGTCCATGCAGCGTCCGTACCGCCCGGGAGTATAGATCGTCCTTCCGCCGTGCGGTTGCAGGGGGGACGGGTACTATCCCACTTTCATGGCCATCCTCAGTGTCAACATCGATCACGTGGCGACGGTTCGCGAGGCGCGGAAGACCTACGAGCCCGATCCGGTGGAGGCCGCCCGGGAGGCCGAACTGGGCGGCGCCCGCGGCATCACCTGCCACCTTCGAGAAGATCGGCGGCACGTTCAGGACGCTGATGTCGATCGACTCGCCGAGGTCGTCGGCGTCCCGCTCAACTTCGAAATGGCCGCCACCAGCGAGATGGTGGAGATCGCGCTGCGGCTGAGACCCAGTTCGGCCATGCTGGTCCCCGAAGGACGCGATGAAGTCACAACCGAGGGAGGGCTCGATGTGGCCGCCCGGAAGGATGGGCTGACCGGGATCGTGGCTCGATTCACCGATGCCGGGGTCCCGGCCAGCGCCTTTATCGACGCCGAGGCCACACAGATCGAGGCCGCCGCAGCGTGCGGCTTCGCCGTGTGCGAAGTGCACACAGGCCCATGGGCTCACTCGTGTTACGAACATGGGGTCGATTCTGCGCAAGCCCAGGCCGAGCTTGATCGCGTCGCCAGTGCGGGCCGCCTGATCGCCCAGGCGGGCATGCGGTTCAACGCCGGGCACGCCCTTGGCTACGAGAACATCCAACCCATCGCACGCCTTGACGACCTGTGCGAACTTCACATCGGCCACGCGATCATCTCGCGAGCGATGTTTACCGGAATGCAGACCGCCGTCCGAGACATGGTCGGCCTCATCGAGAGCGCAATCCCATGACGACCGACCTCACCGATGGATCCCTCCCCTATCGCATCGCCGTGCTCTGCTATCTGAGGGACGCGGAAGGCAAACTGCTGATGCTCCATCGCTGCAAGCCACCCAACCAGGGCATGTACTCGCCGCCCGGCGGCAAACTTGAGCCCACCACTGGCGAGAGCCCCCACTGCTGCGCCATCAGGGAGACCCAGGAGGAAACCGGCGTCTCGCTGCCGTTCAATGAGATGCGGCTCATGGGCATGGTGTCGGAGACTGCGTACGAGGGCGAGTGCCACTGGTTGCTCTTCCTCTTTGAGGCCACCCGGCCGATCGGTCACGAGGAAATCGCGGCCTATGAGATGGACGAGGGCACGCTTGAGTGGCTTGACCGTGACACGATCGACGGGCTCGATCTCCCGCGGACCGACCGCGAGATCATCTGGCCCCTCGTCGCCGAACACATGGGCGGCTTCTTCGCATGCCACATCGACTGCACCTGCGAGCCGTTGACGTGGACCGTGCAGGAGTCATGGAAGGCCGCGGCCGCGGCGTCGTGACCAACGCCTTGGGCCGAGCTACAACCCGGTGACCGTCCGCACGCGGGACACCAACTCCCGGGCCGCTCCATCCGTCGTAGCCTCGGCGATGATGCGGGCGATCGGCTCGGTATTGCTCGGCCGGACATGGGCCCAACCTGCCGGAAGATCGACGCGGATACCGTCACAATCATCGATTCTGGCCTCCGCGAATCCCTCCCGCATCTTCGCCAGCGCCGGGTCAAGATCGCTTCGAGCAGCCAAGTAGATCTTCTCCTTGACGATGACGTATCTGGGAATCGCATCAACAAGTTCCGAAAGCGGCTTGGCCTCAAGACGCATCAGATCCAGCACGAGCGCCATCCCTGAAAGGCTGTCCCGAACAAAGGTGATCTCAGGCAGGATGACGCCGCCGTTTCCTTCGCCGCCCAGCGCCGCCTCCTGCGCCCGCATGAGGGCCGCCACGTTGGCCTCGCCGACCGCGCTCCTGTAGACGCGGCTGCCGAAGTTTGCGGCGACATCGTCAATCATGCGGCTCGTCGACAGATTGGCAACGATCGCAGCACCGGGTCGATCCAGCAGCATCCTCCACGCCGCCAAAGCCAGCGTGTACTCCTCGCCGATATAGCGGCCCTGCTCGTCAACGATGGCCAGCCTGTCTGCATCCGGATCCTGCGCGAACCCGATGTCGGCGCCGTGCTCCCGCACCGCGGTGCAGAGCCCCGTGAGGTTCGCCTCCGTCGGCTCGGGTGTATGCCAGAAGTCGCCATCGGCCGCCGCCCCGAGATGCGTGACGTCGCAGCCCAGATACTCCAGCAACAATCGTCCGCCAGGGCCACCCGCACCGTTGACCGAATCAAGCACGACGTTGAAGCCCTGATCCCGCAGCGGCATCGGGTTGATGCGTCCAAGGACCCTGGACACGTGCGTGTCCGTGGCCCGTGACTCCTGCTCAATCTCCCCCGAGCATGTGGCCACTTCGACCTCGTCCGTTCCCCTGAAGGCGGCGATGATTCGGGCCGCAAGATCCGGATCGGGCGCGGTTCCAAACTGGTCAAGCAGTTTGAGTCCGTTCCACTCTGCAGGATTGTGAGAGGCCGTGATCACAACGCCTCCCGCGGCGCGGGTCGCGCCGATCATCACACCGACCGTCGGCGTCGCCACCACGCCGAGATCAACAACCCGGCATCCTGCTCCGGCCAGCCCCGCAGCGGCAGCGGCCGCAAAGCGTGCTCCGGAGGGTCTGCTGTCACGACCGAGGCAGATGGTCGGTGACTTGCTCGCCTCGGCAAGGTGCGCCCCCCAGCACCCGGCGAATCGGCGGGCGACCGCTTCGGTCATCGTCTCATCGACGATTCCTCTGGCGCCCGAAACGCCGAGCATGAGTGGGGCGGTGCTCATCGGTGAAGCTCCATGGTGTACGCAGCCTCGCAGCCGGGCGCCTCCGTCACCGCCACCCTGAGCATCGAAAGGCCCGTGGGAAGTCCCACCTGCACTGCGCTCGCCAAGTGCATCGCCACATGCTCGGCGGTCGGGTTGAGGGCCGAGAACGGTGGTGCGTCGTTGAGTGTGCTGTCTCGCAGTGGCCCGATGGCCGCGTCGACCAATCGCTCCAGAAGATGAAAGTCGCACAGAAGCCCGTCGTCGTCGAGAACCTCACCCGTCACGGTGACCCGGACTCGCCAGTCGTGCCCGTGCAGGGCCTCACGCGCGCCACCGATGACGATCGCATGGGCCGCGGAGAAGACTCGTTCCACTTGGAGGCTGAACATGGGCCGTCAGGATATCCAGACCGAGACTCGGGCTGGCGGAGCGGCCTACTCCCCCCACGCAACCCGCCGCGGCATGGCCGATCCGACAAAGCGCATCTCCGGAACGTCCTCCTGATCGAGATCGGTGCTGGTCACGTCGTTGCCATCCACAACCAGATCAATCGTGGCGTGAGTGAGCCACCGGCCGTCTCGAAATCGCATCCTGAACGGCGAAACGGGCAGCCCGGCACCACCGAGAAGCTGGGTCACGCCCTCCAGCATGGGCCAACTGTTGGCGCCCTGCTCCCATCGGATGGTGCTGGTCGGTGCATCCCACCGCACGGTCGTCCAGGATCCGTCAGCGGACTGAATCGAGATCGAGTCCGAGTCCACGCTGTTGCTGTTCGGGCCGTTCGGCAGCGGCAGGAACTCGACACCCCCCCGGATCATCATCTGGAGCCGCTCGACAATGAGCCGCCCGGACACATTGGCTGATACCGATTCGGCGCTTCGCCGATACGTCTCGAAGCTCGATCGAAGGGCCATCATGGTTGCGAGCAGCAGGACCACGCTGATGGCCAGCGCAATCAGAACCTCGACCAGCGAGAAGCCGCGACGTCTCAGTGACTTCACCATGTCCCGCCCTCGTACCAGGTGGGTGACTCCGGGCTGGCGAGCAGGGGCCAGGGAATCCCGTCCGGCAGCAGTGCGTCTTCGTCGTAGGTGATTGTGATGCTTCCGAATCCGCCGAAGCCGGGATCGTCGACGTCGACGCCCTCCTGATCGCCATCGTCGCTTCCGAAGTACCCGAGCGTTGTGTTGAAGGCGTCGGGGGTTCCACCGTAATAGAGCGGACCTTCGGTCTCCACCGGCCGGAATGTCGTCATAAGTGTTCCGTGCACATCTGCTGCCCCGCGGATGTCGATCAGCCCGGTCACAATGGTCCCGGTGAGTTGCACCGGTGTGCTGGTGTCGCTGTCGAAGTTCCCGACATCCACCGACCAGCCCGGCAGGAGCATGCTGGTCCGCGCCATCTCCAGGCGATCCGACTCGGACATCGCCAGCAGGTAGGTCTGCAGCGCCGAAGCATCAGACTCGGCAAGCAGGTTGGGGTCCTCCGGATCGATGTAGAACCGAGAGGCCCCGGTCAGTTGGATCTTGTTCCGCCAGTGGGCGTACTCGAGCGGGCGATCTCCGGCCAGAGTCCCGAGAAATGTACATCCGTCGAACCGAAGGTTGTTGGACGCGACACTGGTATCCGTGTACTCAGTGCCGCCGGAGAACGCGGTGATGTCCGGGAATCGGAGCTGCGGCACACCGCCCGGACCGGTCTCGCGGGCGCCTGCGTAATTCCAATTGACGTCCTCGCATGTCTCGGTCGTTTCGACCCACGTCACACCGATGAACCAGCAATCGACGAACAGTGCATTGGTTCCCATCGGAATCTTGACGTCCTCGAAGACCATGTTGCGATAGACCGGTCGATCAAACAGGTCGTAGGCGCCGTCCGAGCCCCACGGCACCGGCTCCGGCTCGGTCGTCTCGCCGGACCAGCCGCCGTTTGAAACAACCTGCGACGGGAAGTCCGCGCCGAGGTCGGCCTTGTCCTCGTACCAGGTCTGCGAGTTCAGGAACATGTCGCTCGTGAGCGAGAGCAGGAACGGCTCGCCGACGTCGAACGTCGCGGGGGCGACCCACTGCTCCGGGCGAACCACACCCTCGACGCGTGACTGCCAGTCAGCACTCCGGGCCGCTTCCCAGGCCGAGGCACTGGCGGCAAAGTTCATGTGGCCTCGGATCTTGGCATATCGGTCGCGCGCATCCAGGATGCCATCGTTCCAACCCATGGCCGTGTCGAGGCTGTTCACGGCGCCGTCCCTGTTCCGATCAGCATCTGCCATGTCAAGAAGCGTGGCCATGTCGTCATCAGCGTCGAACTCATCGGCCATCGCACCCCAGCCAGCCGTTTGAGCCAGTGCCGGGTCAAACACGACCATCGCGTCGGAGTCGGTGTCAAACACACCCAGGAAGAGATCGAAATCATCCACGTATTGATCGCCGTCGTAGTCCTGCATGTCGGGGTCACCCGAGATGACCGAACCTTCGATCGCGTGCCCGGGCCGAAGTCGCCCATCGCCGTCGACATCAAACACCGCCACGAGGGCATGAAGGGTGTCAAGCAGAGGATCCAGGTTCACCGCGTCGAGATCGTAGAAGTCACTTCGAACCACCAGAGGGTCGCCATTCTCAGGATCGAGTTCGCCTGAGACTGTGCCGTAGAGCGCCCCGACCGGACCCTCGATCAACACGTTCTTGCCGACCATGATCCGACTCTGACCCAGCAGGGCGTACTCAATCCGCTTCTCCAACATGAAGTCCAACTGCACGATCCGTTGAACATCGTCAGCAACGCCTCGGCTCGTGACACGCACACCACTTCCGTCGGCGAGCATCTCGTAGCGCAATTGGAACCAAGGCGCATCGGCGCCATCTCGAATCGGAATGCCCTGCGACTCGACGATCGCCTCAGACTCATCAATCACCGCCTGAACAAGCACACCGCCTTCGTACACATCCGCATGGTCGTCGTGATAGAGGTGCGCATCGTAGACAGCGTGCATGAGGCCGTCCCCGCTGGCGACCGGCGGGGTATAGCCGTCCGCGGGAAGTACCTCCACGGTGCCGTCCGCACCGGTCCAGGTCCCTTGCCACAACCGATCCCCGAACCCATCGTCCAGGTCGCCTGCTTCGACGATGAATCGGTTCGACTCGCGGCCGAGTCGCCACGCGGCCGCCTGCAGCCCGCTCTCTGCAGCGCTGAGGCTGCGCGAGACGCGGATGGCGGATTCGGCGCTCCGAACGTTGCCCTCCGACACAATGGCCATGACGGCCGTCAGCGACGCGACCAGCGCGACAAAGATCATCGCCAGAACCGAGGACACGCCCCGACGAAGAACTGTCATCTGCCGTCGACTCATCGCACGTGCACCCATGTCACGGTCGTCACCAGTTCACTGGCCGCAGAGGGATCGTCCCGCCAGAACACGTCGACCGACACGCGGACCGCTTCGGAACTTCCGTCGGACACCACCGTGCCCAGATCCACCGGGTCGACCGACTCGACCCGGACGGCCTGCCGCCACTGAGACATGCCGGGAATCACCGCGCCCGTCGCGTCGATCGGTCCGGTGCCTGCCCAACCACTCGCGTCCAAATCATCGAAATCGTCCATGTCGTCCCAGTCAGCCACGGACGCTTCGCCAGCCTCCGGACCCCACGTGGCGTTCGCGGTAACGGGGTCGAAGATCGGCATCGTGAGACTCCGTTCCCGAATCTCGCCGCCGAGCCGGGCGGCCTGCGCCGCTCGCTCGCCCCAGTCATTCTGCATGATGAACGCCTGGTTGGCCGCCACCATGGCCAGCATCCCGGTTGCCACGATGACGATCGCCAGTGCCGTCTCCACCAGCGTGAATCCCCGCGACGAACTGCACACTCGTCTGCTCATCCTGACACCAATGAACTCATCTTGAAGATCGGAAGGATGATCGCCATCGCGATGAACCCAACGATGGAACCCATGATGACGATGAGGAGCGGCTCGATCATGCTCGTCATCGCCTTGATCGCGTCCCGAAGGACACGCTGATAGAACTCCGCAACCTCGGCCAGCACCTCTCCGAGTCGACCCGACTCCTCGCCAGCGGCAACCATCTGCACGACCGAACCGGGAAGGAGTGGCGACTGCTCAAGTTCCTCGTGGATCTTGCGCCCTTCGCGGACTGATGACTGCACCCGGCGCCACAAGTCGCGGTACTGACAATTGCCCGAGATGTCCCCGGTAACGCTGACTGCATCGAGGACCGGTACGCCGGCGTTGAGCAACTCGCCCATGGTCTGTAGTGAACGGCTGACGTAGAGCGCTCTGAACATGCGTCTGAACAGAGGCGCTACGAGCTTGACCCGGTCGGCCACACGGCGGCCGGGATCCGTCCGAAGCGAAAAGAGGATCCCGATCGCCGCCGCCACCACCATGCCGACGAGCACATGCCAGTTTGTCACCATCCACTCTGAAAGCCCAAGCAGCATCTTTGTCGGGCCGGGAAGCACCTCTTCCTTGCCCTCGAACACACCGGCGAAGCGGGGCAGAACGAAGGTCAGCAGAAACACCGTCACGCCAATCGCCATTGTGGCAATGACGCCCGGGTAGATGCTTGCCCCGATCACCATCTTTCTTGTTTCCTGCTGCTGCGCCATGAAACCGGCAATGCGATCGAGCATCTTGGCGAATGAGCCGGACATCTCCGAGGCGCGAACCATGTTCACATACAGGGCGTTGAAGAGTTTCGGGTGCCGCGCAATCGACTCGGAGAATGACTTTCCGGCCTCGATGTCGGCTCGGATCTGGAGAATGACCCGTCGAAACCTGGCATTGCTCGTCTGCTCCGCGATGCCGTCAAGTGCCATCCTGAGATTGATCCCCGCCCTGACCATGACGGCCAATTGCACGGTGAAGTCGAGTACCTCCTTCTGCGAGGGTCCCGTTCCGGCATTCAGAATCTCCCACACGCGGCTCCAGTCCACGCGGCGCTCAACCTGGGGAACCAGTTTCAGGACATGATGCCCCTGACTGCGGAGCTGCATCGATGCTGCGCCGACCGTGTCGGCCTGAATCAGACCCGACTCGATGCCCCCGCTGGCCGTACGAACTTCCCATTGATACGAGGGCATAGGCAATCAGGCGGCGAGCGCCCGCTCCATCGCTTCGGGGTGCGCAGCTCGCGAGATGGCGTCTTCTCTGGAGATCATGCCGTTGAAGCACAACTCGGCGATCGATGCATCGAGTGTCGTCATGCCGAGGCTCCGGCTCGTCTCAATGACATTTGGAATCTCGAAGGTCCGGTTCTCCCGAATGAGATTCCGAACGGCTGGCGTGCAAAGCAGGATTTCGACGGCCGGCACCATGCCGTCGCCGTCAGACCGTGGGAACAGCGACTGCGACACGACCGCCTGCAGCGTGTTGCCCAGCATGGATCTGATCTGGTTCTGTTGATTCGCCGGGTACATATCAATGATCCGCTCAACCGTCTGCGAAGCGCTCACGGTATGCAGCGTCGAGAGCACCAGGTGTCCGGTCTCCGCAGCACTCATCGCAAGCGCGGTCGTCTCGAGGTCGCGCATCTCACCGACCAGGATGATGTCGGGATCCTGCCGCAACGCGTGCTTCAGACCGGAGGCGAATGTCGGGATGTCCTCCCCGAGTTCCCGCTGCTCGATGAGGCACTGCCGGGACTCGAAGGTGTATTCGATGGGGTCCTCCAACGTGATGATGTGCTTGCGGTCCTTGGCGTTGATTGCCTGAATGACAGCGGCGAGCGTCGTCGACTTTCCGCTCCCGGTATCGCCCGTCACCAGAACGAGGCCTCGCGGAAGGTTGGCGAAGCGTTGCACCACCGGCGGCAGATTGAGCGACTCAAGTGGCGGGACCGTCTCTCGAATGGAGCGCATGGCCATCGCCATGCCACTGCGTTGCCGATGAATGTTGACACGGAATCGCCCAAGCCCGTCAACGGCGTAGGACAGGTCCAGGTCCTTCTGGGCAGTGAGGCGATTCATCTGCTCCGATGAGGCCATCCCGCGGGCGAACGCCTCAATGACCCCTGCCGTCAGCACCGGCAAATCCAGCCCGGTCATCACGGTATCGATTCGGACCATGGGGACGTGCCCGGGAACGAGATGGACGTCGCTCGAACCCTGCCGGGCCGCCTGATGAAGAATGGCGTCAAGTTCCATGGGTACCTCGCGAAGTCCGGCCCGGACTCACTCCGGGGCCCCCCCGATCGGCATCGGTTGATGCGGCACCTGTCCTGAGAGGGTCCTTCCGCTTTACCGGACACGGATGATGGGTGCTCCGGCTGGCCGGTCTGTAGGGAAGGCCATCGGGTGGTATCGTTCCGTGCATGTTGAAGCTCTCGCCTGCCGTCTTGTGCGCCTGTCTCCTCGGTGGCTGTGTAACCGCCCCCTCCGTCAACGTCCGCGGAGATGCCACAATCGATCAGCGGTCGGACATGGCATCGGCTGGCACCGTCGCGGTCCGAGTGGTCAATCCCAACCCTCGGTCCATCCGGCTCGTCGAATACGACTACACGGTGACGATGCCCGGACGATCAGCGTGGCACGGCCGACATGATGGCGGGATGGTGCTCTCCCCGGGATTCGACCGGGTGGCGGAGTTGCCCATTGTCCTTCCTGCGAACATTCAGCCCGGGACCCGTATCCATGTCGGGGGCGGGCTGTACTACCTCGACACCAGCACCTTTGCTCAGACGCTGGCCGACTGGGGATACCGACCCACTGCCGGGTTTTCCGGCTCGGCAGTTGTTCAGGAGGCGGCGGCAACCGGTCCGCCCACACCCTGATGACTTGCGAGCGAGCACGTGTTCGGTAGAATCCGCGCGCCCCAGCGGTGGAGGCGAAACGGCTCGACCAGATGAGTCGCATTCCCGGTCGGGCGTTGGCTCAACGGCGAGGAGCTCCGCATGTCAACCACACTCACGCTTCAACCCGCCGACTTCGACTCGACATGGCTGCATTCGGTGATTGCACTGCTTCAGTCGTGCACGCGTCCCATCGAAGACGAAGAGAACGAGGGGTACTTCGACGGAACGTCTGAGATCTACGAAGACGACGACGAGGACGAGGACGATGTCGCCGTTCTTGATGAAGAGGAAGATCTGTAGCGCCAGGCCCCCCGGCACCCCTGCGGTGTTCCTGATCCCTCGTTCAAACGCCGCAGTCCTACGCCCGCGCCGGCTTGGCGGTAGACCACTTGTCGTCGTGCCGCCCCGCCTCCCGTGCCCGGCCGTGCGTCCCCGAGGCCGACGCCTCCACGGCGTCGCACAACGCGATGACCGCGTCGATCGCCGCAAACCGTGCTCGCATCGCCACAATGTGATCGGCCATGGCGCCAGCCTGCTTGAACAGCGTTCGGAACGCCTCCTTCATGGCGTCCACGTGGGATTGCTCAAAGCCGTTCCGCAACATACCGATGACGTTGACCGCCCGCGCCTCGGCAGGGTGCCCTTCGACAATCATGAATGGAGGCACATCACGTGAGACGCGGGCCAGTCCTCCGACGAATGAGAGTCGTCCGATGGTTGCAAAGTGGTGCACTCCCACACCGCCACCGATCGACGCGCCATCATCGACCCTGACATGCCCGGCCAGCATCACCTGGTTGGCGATGATGGTGCCATCCCCGATGTGGCAGTCGTGGGCCACGTGTGAGCCGACCATCAGCAAGTTGTTCGATCCGACCTCGGTCAGGCCTCCGCCGTTGCCGGTTCCCCGGTGGATTGTCACATGCTCGCGGATCTGGTTGCCGTCTCCAATCCTGCAGTCCGTCGCCTCGCCGTTGTATTTGCGATCCTGAGGATCGCCACCCACCACGCATCCCGTGTACAGCCGGTTGTCCCGCCCAATCATCGTTCTCGCCACGACGGTGACATGGTCATCAAGCACAGTCCCGGCACCGATCCGAACGGAAGGGCCAACGACGCTGTAAGCACCGATGGTCACGTCGTCCGCAATCTCCGCCGTGGCGTCGATGACCGCTGTCTCGTGAATCACTGGCATGTGTCAAATCGGGGAAGCCCGCTCCTCATCCATGTGCCTGATCAGCATCCACCATCATGAATCTGATCTGGGCCTCTGCCACTTCTCTGGAACCGACGTGAGCCGAACAACGCAGTGACGCCGTCCGCGTGCTCGCCCGGACCGTCTCCGCCTCGAGAACCAGTTGATCCCCGGGCGTCACCGGATGCCGCAGTTTCACCTTGTCAAGACTGAGCAGCACCGCGATCTTGCCAGTGTGTTCCAGCGTCTGGCTGAGCAGCAGACCACCCAGCTGCGCCATCGCTTCGACGATAAGCACGCCCGGCATGATGGGCGTGCCTGGATAGTGACCGGTGAAGAACGGTTCATTGATCGTGACGTTCTTGACGCCGATGGCACGCTCATTGCCGTGTACCTCAACGACACGATCCACCAGAAGCATCGGGTAGCGATGGGGCATGATCTGCTGGATCGCCCGAATGTCCATCGTGCGGCCGGACTCAAGCAACTCCGTCCGCTCTCGCACCCTGACCTGCTCCTGAATCGCGCGGCACATGCGTCGGTTCAGCGAGTGCCCGGATCTGGTCGCCACAAAGTGTCCGCAGACAGGCCCCCCAGCCAGCATCAGGTCTCCGATCAGATCGAGCACCTTGTGCCTCACCGGCTCGTTATCGAACCGCCACGCGTTGTCGATGGGCCCGTCATCACCTACCACCAGAACCTCGGAGGGCGAGAGATGCGTGCAGAGCCCCTGCTCCTGCAACGCCTTGGCTTCTTCCACGAGACTGAACGTGCGGGACGTGGCGACCTGTTCGTCATACTCGCCGTTGGTCAAGGTGAAAGCGAACGACTGCCGCGGTATGCGATCCAGGTTGCCCTCATAGTCGAGTTCGTAGAGCACGTGAAACTCGTCACCCGCTGCGGGGAATGCGGCGAGCACGGCACTGCCTTCCTGAAGGATGATCGGATCGGTGATCCTGAGCAGTTCACGCCGGGCATCCTGGAACTCAACGCCTGCCTCGGCAATCGCTTCGGCAAAGGCCGTGGCGCTCCCGTCACCGAGCGGCACCTCCGGTCCGTCGATCTGCAGCAGCACGTTGTCGATACCCGCGCCCCGCAGCGCCGACATGCAGTGTTCGATCGTCTCCACGACCGCCTCCCCGCTGCTGATCGCCGTCCGCCGATCACGATCGATGGCGAACTCAACTCTGGCGGGAATACGCACGGGGGGATCGAGGTCGACTCGCTCAAAGACGATGCCATGATCCGCCGGTGCCGGCACCATGGTCAACATCGCCTCCTGACCGTGCATCAGTCCCTTGCCCTGCACGCTGACCTCTCGCGCGATGGTCGCCTGAGCGTTCGCAGCGATGTCGGCTTCCTGACTCGGGGCTGACTGCTCGTCCATTGGGGTTCCGGCCCCCGACTGTGGCTTCAGGACGATTCCCGTCGCGACATGGAGGCAACCAATGCGGGCAGTTTACGGAGGGCCGCGACCTCTCGCAAAGTCTGCCTGGCTGGACGGGCAGGAGTCCCCGCATAGTCCTCGCCGGCGGGGATGTCCCGCATCACACCGCTTGTCGCGGCAATCCGGGCCCCCGCACCGATCGTGACGTGCTCAGCGACCCCCACCTGAGCACCCAGTACAGCCCCGTCACCGATCTGGACCGATCCGGCAATGCCCGCCTGGCCAGCGATGATGACGCCGCGACCGATCTTCACGTTGTGGGCCACTTGCACCAGATTGTCGATTTTCGTCCCCGCTCCGATCATCGTTGGCTGAAACTTGCCCCGGTCAATACACGTACATGCACCGACCTCGACATCGGCGCCGACCTGAACGGTTCCCAGATGCGGAACACGGCGTGGAAGACCGGTGCCCGGGTCGGGCCGGAACCCGAATCCCTCGGCGCCAACAACGGCCCCTTGATGCAAAATCGATCGGTCGCCAAGTTCGCAGAAGTCGCCAAGCACCGCGCAGGAGTGAATCACCGCCCCGTCGCCGACCACGGCACTTCGGCCAACCTGGCACCCAGCGTGCAACACAGCGCCCTCCCCGACGCGGGCGTCCGCCTGGATCACGGCGCCAGCACCGATGTGCACATCCGATCCGATCTCGGCAGCATCACTGACGAGCGCACGCTCATCGATTCCCGGTGCAGGACCGGGCCGAAGATCATCGGCCACCGCGTCCAGCAGCAGCATCATCGCCACCTCAGCATCGTCCACAACGATCAGCGTTCGCTGCGTCTCCTCGTGATCCGGCACGTCGATGCCTCGCGATACCAATGCGACCGACGCCCCGCTCTCTGCCCAGCGTGAAGCCCACCTCTGGCTGGCAATGAACACAAGTTCGTGCGAAGCCGCCGCGTCGATTCCCGCGAACCCCGCCACAACGAGGTCGCCCGGACCGATCAGTTCGCCGCCTACACGAGACGCGATGTCCGCCGCGGTCAAGATGAGGCTGCCCTCGCCCAAGTCAGCCGCCGTGGGCAGCGCGCCACTGCGTGTTCATGTACTCGATCAGCTGATCGCTGATATCAAGCGTCGGGCTCGCGAAGAGGACCCGCCGTGATGAGATCTCGCCCAGCACGTCGCCGGTGTTCTCCATAATCGGGATGGCCGAATCATCCAGAATCACCATCCCATAGCCTTCCTGCTCAGCGAGCGAGGCCGCCGAATCGCGGATGTGGTTGTAGATCCGAAGCATGGCCCGCTGGGTCGTTCGCGCCTCGCGAAGATCCACGAGCCCCATGAATGCGCGGATGTCGATGGAAGCTTTCTTGAGTGCCCGCTCAGCCTCCGCGTACTTGGGCGTTCCCGGCACGAAATCTTCAAGATCTGCGGCGAGACCGTCAAGGTCCTCCTTGCGTGTCCTGAGTTCGCCCTGAAAAGCTTCACCGGCGGCCTGACTTCGCGCAACCTCGGCGGCCGACTCGTCGAGCGCCTCGAGTACACGGGGAAGATCGATGGTAGCCACGGCCGTCGGAACAGCCGTCGCCTTGCTTGCACCGGCAGTCCACGCCAGCGCGACCGCAGCGGTCGTGGCCGCCAGGGCGACGATACGAATCATGTAACGATTCATGGATGGTTGTCCTCTCCGTCTCACTGCCCGTCGAGGGCATAGTCCTTGTTCATCCGAACGATGACATCCCGCGTGCGATCGATCCGTTCAGCGGCAAACGCGATGCGGCGCTGGGCAATCTGTTGACGCACCTGAGTCTCCAGCGGCGGGCCCTGCGGATCCGGATTCGTCTGGATCTCCGTCGCCCCGTCGTGAATGAGCACGAGCGCGATCCCGTCACTCATGGCCATGTCGGCGATCGCGGCCATGATGTCCTTGTAGATCTTCTCCAGCCGCAAGGCTCGCTCAACATCGATCTCCCGCTTCATGAGTTCCTGCCATGCCATCAAGTGGACGACCGCGTTGTCAACTTGCTCCTCGGCAATCAGTCGCTCGCCCGCATCGGTCAGCGATGCCAGCGCCTCCTGAAGGGACCGCACCTCGGACTCTCTGGTCTGGGCCTCTGCGGTAATCTGCTCGGTTTGCGCCCTGAGTTCCGCTTCGGCATCCGCCCGCTCAGCCAGACCCTCCAGCACGCCGGCCAGATTGACCACGGCTACGGGCTCGCGAGACGACTGCTCCGCGATGGCGCCGGGAAGCAGACCCACGGCCAGCACCGCGGCGGCCAGGACACAGACGGATGGAAAGGACACGCGTGTAAGACTCTGCATGGGATCGCTCCTGCTTCGCCGATTGCCCTCAGAACGGCAGATCGGCGGAGAAACTGAACAACTGCTTCTCGTCGCCTTCCTGCTTCATGACAGGGAAGGCGAGGTCGAAGGCGAGTGGCGTCGGACCAAGTTGCGGAATATACACCCGCACGCCCACGCCGAAGGACATTCGATACTGATCAAATCCGGGATCGTCGTTTACGGTGCCGGAGTCGATGAACACGACGCCATCGAGCAGCTCGCCGAGCAGTGGCTGCTGGTACTGGGCTCCGAGAAACACCATGAACGTCCCGCCAACGGGCTTGTCGGTCAGATTGCCGGCGGTGTCGTATCCCTTCGGAGACACCGTTCGGAACTCAAACCCGCGAAGTGTCCGGCCACCGAGGTAGAAGCGTTCGTACGTCGGGGCGGAGCCGCCGAAGATGTTCCCGACCTGCGCGTCGAGCCTGAGCGTCGTGGTCCGGCCGAGGAAGTCGCGATCGAGCGCCAGATAGGTCGTGTAGTCGACGGATGCCCGGTTGAAACTACGATCTCCGCCGAGCAGCCCCCAATTGGCCACATTGAGCTGCATCCGGCTGCCGCGCGTCGGCCTTGACATTCGGTCGATGGTTGTTCGCGTCAGCACCACACCGAGGCTCATGAGCGTCTCGGGGCCCGCGTCCTCGAGAATGTCGACCGGCTCGTCGGCATCCAGATTCGTCAGCTTCACCTTGGCACCATCAACACGCAGCGATCCGTACCACACGTCGCCAAGCCGTCGACTCAGGACCGCCCCGATCGAGCTCCGCTTCTCGGTGTAGCCGTGGTAGTCCCGCTGGAAATACCCGGCCGAGCCGCCCAGCGCGTACGGCGTTCCGAAAATGCGAGGCTCCGTCAGACTGATGTCATAGGCGAAGATCTCGTTGCCCGGCTGAAAGTTGATGGCGAATCTCTGGCCAGCGCCTCGGAATGACCGCCCCTTGATGAACTCACCGAACGTCTCGGGAACATCGAAGAGGTCGAAGTTGTTCTGGGTCAGCGAGATGTTTCCGAGCACACCGGAGTCAGATCCGATGCCAACGCCGAAATTGATCGAGCCAGTGTTCTTCTCCTTGATCTCAACAACGACATCGCGGGTCTTCGGATGATCCGGATCGGGATCCTGGACCGAGACCTTCGCGTCGCCGAAGAGCCCCGTTCCCATGATCCGCTCCTTCGTCCGCTCGATTTCCCGAGCGTCGAATCGCCTTCCAGGCCGGAAGCCGACCTGAGTGCGGATGATCTTGTCCTTGGTGAGTGTGTTGCCGGTGATGCTCACCAGACCAACATCCGCCTGCTCGCCCTCGCGTACCTCCACGATCAGCGAAAGCCCGGTCGAGGTGCCCCGCCTGATCGGGTGGATGCTCACGCTCGCATCGAGGTATCCCATGACGCCGTAGCCGTCCTCGATCGCCTCGACAGAACGATTCACGAGATCCTGCCGGAAGACGTCGCCGACCTTGATCGTCATGATCGCCGCAAGTTGGGTCGCGGAGAATACCTCCAGGGGTGATCCACCAACGGCGGATGCAGTGATCTCCTCGACGGTGTAGCGACGGCCCTCTTCAATGAGGAAGACGACCTTGGCATCACGCTGGCTCGGACTGATCTCGATCTCACGATCAACGCGAACATCGATCCAGCCTCGATCCGAGTAGTACTTGTGCAGTGATGAGACATCACCGGCGAGCTGATCCTGGTCAACTTCGCCGCGGCGAAGAAACGGAAACCAGGTCGTAGTTTCGATCTCGGCGGCAAGTTCCTTGGCCGGATAGGCGGTCGCGCCGGCAAACTCAATCGCCCGCACGCGGACGCGAGGACCCTCGATCACCTCATAAATCAGGACGTCGTTACGCTCGAGTTCCTCCATGTCGATCGAGACTTCGGCGAGGAAGTAGCCCTTGGTGCGATAGAGCTCGACCATCTCCCGACGCCCTCGCTGGATCAGGAAGTCGTCGCGGGGCGACCCCCGGCGAAGCCCGGTCGGTCCCAGCAACGCACCGTCGTTGATCTTGCGGTTCCCGACGACAGAAACCGCCGCAAGGAGCCGCTCTTCACGGAAGATGTAGGTCAGGGAGACCGTCCCATCAGGTTCCAACTCAGCGACGATGTCGATGCTGGCAAAGTCGCCGAGCCTCGTGAGGCGAGAGATGTCGCTCTGGTCGGTCGATGGATCGTAAGGCTGGCCGACTTTGGACCGGATGTTGTTGAGAACCTTCTGCTCGGGAACGCGGTCCAACCCTTCGACGTGAATCGAACTGATCGGGCGATCCTGAAGCGCATCGGAATCCTGCCGAGCGCCGTTCGCGGTCGCAAGGGCAGCCAGAAGCGACAACAGACCCGCCGTGATGGTTGAGAAGCGACCCATTCGGGGCTGTGAGGATACCTGCAGGGGCCGTTCACTGCCGTCTGGGGCGGCAGGAGAGTACCCTGAGCCTCCGTCCGGGGTTGAAGGAGCGCTGCTCGATGGGCATGACACTGCAGGAACTGGCCCGGCATCTCGGCGCCGAACTCAAGGGTGAGGCCGAGGCCCTCATCGAGCGGTGCGCCGGAATCGAGACCGCCGGTCCCGACGAGATCACGTTCCTGGCCAACGCCAGATACAAGGACCACCTCACGACGACCAGGGCTGGCGCGGTTCTGGTCAGCCCCGGCATCGAGTGCCCGGATGGGCTCAACCTCCTGATCTGCAAGGATCCATACTTCGCATTCCGCAATGCCGTCATCGCGCTCCAGGGCGTTCGCACGCACCCGGAACCCATGGGCGATGACGGGACCGGCGTGAGCACCCATGCCGTCATCCATCCGACGGCCACGATTGGCGCCGATACGAAGGTCCACCCCAACGTGGTCATCGAGGCAGGGGCCTCAATTGGCTCGGGCTGCCACCTCTATCCGGGGGTCTGGGTCGGCACCGACGCCCACCTCGGCGAGGACTGCACCCTGTTTCCCAACGCCGTCGTCCACGAACACTGCGTTCTCGGTGATCGCGTGACGCTGCATGCCGGCGTTGTCGTAGGAAATGACGGCTTCGGCTATGCCACACATGCCGGCGAGCACCACAAGATCCCTCAGCACGGCATCGTCGTCCTCGAAGACGACGTCGAGATCGGCGGGAACTGCGTCATCGAGCGGGCTGCCATGGGCGAAACCAGGATCGGGCAGGGCACGAAGTTCGCGGACCTCATTTCGATCGGCCACGGCACATCAATCGGACCGCACTGCCTGCTCGTCTCGCTCGTTGGGGTGGCTGGCTCGGTCAACCTTGGGCACCATGTCGTTCTCGGTGGTCAGGTCGGGGTCGCCGGCCATCTCACGGTGGGCGACTGCGTGCAGGTACTGGCCCAATCCGGAATCGCCAGTGACATCCCGTCCGACTGCCAGATCGGTGGTGCCCCGGCAGTGAGTGCCGACACGGCCAAACGAAACGCGCTGGCTGGAACCAATCTCGCCGAGTTGTTCCGCCGCGTGAAGAAGCTCGAACGGACGGCTGCCAAGGACTGATCCCGATACGATGCCGGAATGGCGACGATGACACCACTGCGGCAGACCCCCTTTCATTCCTTCCACGCCGATCACGGCGCCACATTGGTCGACTACACAGGCTGGCACATGCCGCTGCACTACGGGTCGATCATCGAGGAGCACCATCAGGTTCGCACCAGCGGCGGCATGTTCGACGTCTCCCATATGGGTCGTCTGCGCTTCACCGGTCGCGATGCCAGGGCGTTCCTCGACTCCGTCTGCACCCGCAGGATCAACGGCATGCAGCCGGGACAGGTTCGGTACTCGCTCGTCTGCAATGAGCATGGCGGATGCCGCGACGACGTCCTCGTCTATTGCATCGGCGAGTCCGAGTACATCATGGTGTGCAATGCGGCCAACCGCGAGAAACTCCTGGACCACTTCGCCGCCGTCAAAGGCGACCGCGTCTTCAAACTCCGTGATGAAACCGAGTCAACCGCCATGGTCGCTGTTCAGGGGCCCAAGGTCATGGAACTGATCAGCCAGTTCTCCAAGGAGATTCCCGATCTCAAGCGATACCGATTCACGCAGAAGTCGGTGTTGATCGCGAAGTTCCTCGTGTCGCGAACCGGCTATACCGGCGAAGACGGCGTCGAGGTCATCCTTCCGAAGATGGTGGCCGGGCAGATGGTGAAGATGCTGATCGGCAACGTCGACGCCGACGACACCACCGTCAGGCCCTGCGGGCTGGGAGCCCGCGACTCGCTCCGCCTGGAAGCGGGCATGGCGCTCTATGGCCATGAAATCACCGAGGACATCGATCCACTCACCGCGGGTCTCGGCTTTGCCGTCACACTCGATAAGGATGAACACGGCGAGGACACCCCTCGCTTCATCGGGCAGGACGCCCTGCAGGCGATTGCCGCCTCCGGCGGCCCGAAGCAGGTGCTTACCGGGCTGATTCTGGAAGGTCGCCGCGCCGCCAGGCAGGGCATGCCGGTTCTGCAGGAGGCTCGTCAGATCGGCACCATCACGAGCGGGTGCTTCAGCCCGACGCTCGAGAAGTCCATCGCCATGGCCATCGTGGACCGTGACGCTCGCACGCCAGGGACTCGGATCGACGTCGACCTCGGCCGCTCAACTGCAGCCGCGGAGGTCTGCGAACTCCCGTTCCTGAAGAGGTAGTCGCGCCTCAGGCGACGCGCCGCTGTTTGAGCTTGTGCTGAATACGTCGCAGCGTGTCCATCTCGATCTGTCGCACACGCTCGCGGGTGAGACCGATCACGCGACCGATCTGCTTGAGTGTCAGCGGCGCCTGGCCCTCAAGTCCGTACCGGAGCCGTACGACGCGGGCGCCTCGCTCCTCCAGCGTTTCAATGATCGAGAGTACGGCCCGGATGTCTTCGAGTTTGCCGATCGACTGCTCGGGGTGCTCATGGCGCATATCCGGAACGACGCTTGCGAAGTCCAGCGCTTCGCCATCCTCCATCGTCGGGGCGTGGGAAGCCGATCGGTGGGCCACCATGGCCTGCAGCACGATCTCCGCCTTGCGGCGGGGCAACTCCATTCGCTCCGCCATCTCCTCGACGCTCGGCTGCCGATGGTGGGTCTCCTCGAACTCGCGGCTGTTGCGTCGCCAGCGACCAATGAGTTCGACCATGTATGCGGGGATGTGGATCGGATGCCTGGCGTTGATGAGCGTTCGTTTGATCGACTGCTTGATCCACCACGAGGCGTAGGTCGAGAACCTCGCCCCCTGAGCCGGGTCAAAGCCCTCGACCGCCCGAATGAGGCCGATGTTGCCTTCTTCGATGAGATCGCCGATCGGCAGGCCGCGGCGGGTGTAGTTCTTGCTGATGGCCACGACGAGCCGCAGGTTGGCTCGGATCATGTGATCCTTCGCCTCCAGATCGTTGTCATTGATGATCCGCCACCCGAGTTCCTTCTCCTCTGCAGCAGTCAGGAGGGGAACCTGATTGATGTCCCTCAGGTAGGTCTCAAGGTTTCGGTCCGAGGAATGGCCAGCCATGTCACACCTGTTTCATACTGTCTGAGTGCCGCCCGCCCCCACACGGGTGCGGTGTGGTGATGCCCTGTGGCACTCGGATTGGCTCTAGGCAACGCTGGGGCCCAAGCCGGAGATCATTTCTTGATCACCACCTATCGACGTCCGATAGAAGCGTGTGATCGTTCCCGGAATTCCTGAGAATCCCGTTCTGTCCCTACAATCGAACCACCAAAGGGCTCGCTTGACTCCAATAAGCACCGGTCAAGCACTTGGTTCCAAATCGCACGCCACCTGTTCCGCACCGACGGAAAAACCCAACCCTCCCCACCTGCTCAACCCCTCAGGATTGCCCATGTCCCACGATTTGACTGACCTGCTCCGGGAATGGCCCTTTCAGCCCGGGGACTTCATGACCAGGGCCGTGACCGGGGATGATGGCCGACCGCTCCTGCAGATCCGAGTCGATCTGGGCATCCTGCAGATGGAACTTGATGGTCGGCCGGACGGGCAGGCCTCGGCCCTGGCTGCCGCCGGCTCGTCACACCAGGACCCGGATCACGCCCGATCCATCCGGGCTGAACTCACTCAGTTTGATTCCCGAGCCCAGGTCCTGCTGGTGCTCGGTGAACACGCCAGAGCCGCTCAGGACGCGGACCACATGCTGCAGTGCGCCAGGTGGCTCGCCGAGGCGGCCGGGGACGATCCCGCAACGCAGCACGCACTGGTTCGGAGCATCACGCTCCGAGCCCGCGCCGCTTCGCAGGCGGCCCTCGCCGGGAAACGAACGGATCTGGCTCGTCTGGCTCTGGAAGGCGGACTCGCCGAACTGAAGTCGCTCCTTTCGCCCGAGGCGTTTGAGAACGCCAACGAAGTGCACTTGCTCAATGGCATGAAGGACCTGCTCGTGCCGCGGCTGCCGGGATCGCAGCGTGCTGAGTTGGAAGATCGACTGCGCAAGGCCCTCGCCGCTGAGAACTACGAACTCGCAGCCATCCTCCGGGACGAGCTTCGGATGATGTAGGCATACCGCTCAAGGCCCCAGCGCAACCTCCGGATCGATGAGGCGAAGTCTCGCCAGGCGTGCCTCCAGCCGGGTCGGTTCGACGCCCGCCCGTTGGAGCACGCCCAGCAGGCGGGTGTTGGCCAGCCGCCACCGAACTGGGTCATCGGCCCGGGGAAGCGCGGCCACCCGGCGGTAGCCCTCGGCCGCAGCGGCCAGCTCCGCTCGGTCCTCGGAGAAACGCAGGCACTCGCTCCGACCAAGCACGGCCGCGAGCCGATCGGGCGCTCGGATCAGCGCAGCCTCGTAGAAGGGCAATGCCCAGTCGCAGCGACCGGCCGCCCGCAACGCCTCTGCCACCTCCATCGGATGGTCCCCGCCGCTGGCGACGAGGGGCTGCTCGATCACCGAGACCACGAGATGCAGCGCCTGCTCCGAGCCGAACGAAGAGGCTGCCCACCGCAGCAGGTCCTCGCAGAAGCGGGCATCGCCAGCGGCGCGCCCACCCCCCACCAGCGCCGCCAGTGTCGCCTCGTCACGACCGGCCACGGCGAGGCGGGCACGAAGGAGCCTGCGGTCCGCGGCCCTCATCCACCCCCCCGCCCCTGGGTCGTCCAGCCGAGCCGCAGCCTCGTCGAGATGCCCGAGATCGATCAGGCGTTCGACATCGACAGCGGCGATCCGCCCGACAACCGGTTCGGCGTTCGCCGCGCGAAGCGGATCGCCCTGCTGCGCCGCCGCAGCCGCGGCTGCGGCCAACAGCCGGGCCAGCAACGCACTGTCGGCGTGATCCCACTGGCCGGTATCGGCCCTGCGGCTTCGAATGAGATCCGCCGCCTGGGCCAACGCCCTCAGATGATCCGGGCCCTTCGGCGGCATGTCCATCAGCCTCGCGATCGCAGGGCCGGTGTCTCCGCGGGCCGCTTCAATCCTCGCAATCGCCATCATCCAAATGCCTCTGGACGACCCCCGCACGGCCGCTTCCTTCAGCACCGCCATCGCTTCATCTTCCACTTCGACCGCGTTGATGAGCTGCGCCGCATGTCTGGCAGCCTGGTCCAACGCATCGGCACCGCCCGTGGCCGCCGCAGACGCGGCCTCCTTCCAGGCCCGCATCGCGGCGAGGGCCTCACCCCGGGCCTCCGCGCAGCGGGCCAGTTCGGCAAAGAGGGCGGAACGATCCGACGCAGGCGCGGTGGCCGGATCACCAATCCACGACTCGGCATCGGTCAGACGGCCAGCCGCAAGAGCGGCGCGGGCGGCTCCGAGCCCAACGGCGGCATCACCGGGCTCGCCGGTGGGCGAGCCAAGGGCCGGAAGCCGAGCAACCATCGCCGCAACGAGTTCCAGATGGTCCGATGGATTGATGCCGCAGCGACCAAGCGCCGATCGAATCGCCGGTGCCCAGGAAACCGCCCGGCGTGCCGCCGCCTCGGAGGCCATGGCCGCCTCGCCGATCAGAATCACCTGCCACGCCGCGTCGGCCGTTTCGAGCAGTTGCCTGCCGAGTCCGCCGCGCTGGGCGGCCTGGCAGAAATGCAGCCGCATCGCCGCGGCGACCCACTGCTCGTAGATCGGCACGCGCGAATCGTCCGGAGCCGATTCGGCCCAATGCCGCGCCTCCGCACCATCACCCACGCGGCCACGGAGCATGGCCAGCAGCCGCCGCCCGCGGCCCGAGTCCAGCCGCCGTGGCACCTCCTGCAGCAACTGGCTGGCCTCCGCCGCGAGGTCCTCCCGTTCCGGATTCATCAATGCGATCGCGGCGCACACGATGCCGCGGTGCAATCGCCATCGGGGCACGTACAGGCTGGTCTGACCCCCGCGCGCAGCTTCGTCACTCAGGTCACCGCGCAGCCGTTCGGTCAACAGGATCGCTTCATCAAGCGTGGCCACGGCTGCTTCTCGGCGGGCTGCCTCGTCAAGGCCAAGCAGCGTCAGATCGATGTGCATGCCCTCCTGCCACTGCGCCGAGACCAGATTGTCCAACTGCTCCATCGATGCCATGAGACGCTGCTGCCCGCCGGTTGGCGCCGCCGCCATGAGCACGACCCCGAGGCACCATGAGGCAATCATGAGGCCGTCTCCAGCGTGACGTTGGTACAGCCCGCGGCGACGGCGGCATTGAATGCAGCCACGACATGCTCCCACGACACGCTGGGCGTCGGGTCGATGATGATCGGGTGCTCCGCAACCAGCAGCGTGCCTTGTGGAATCACCGAGCCGGCAAGAAAGTCGCCCAGACCCTTGATCGACGGCGTCACATCCCACGGGCCCTCAACCTGAACGCGGACCGCCTGTCCGCTCGATCCCGCAGCTGTGAGGCGTACACGCAGCGGCTCCTCCAGCAGGTCCAGGGGATCCGGGGGGTCCGGCTGGCTTCCCACGACGGAAGCGGGGAGGTCAAGCCTGAACACCTCTTCGGCCGGGCTGAAGTCGGTCGCCACCATGAAGTACATGAGCAGGAGAAACACGACGTCGATGAGCGGCGCCATGTTGAGCACCAGTCCACCGCCGGCGCGTCTGGCCTCACGGGCATGAAGTCTCATGTTCCCTGCCGCCGTGTCGTGGCCAACTGCACCCGCACCGGATGGGGAAGCGCGGCGGCGCGACCGGCCGCCCGCGCGGCCTGAAGCACAGGCGAGACGATCTCCCACGGCGTGGTCTGACCGGCTCGGACCTGAATCGCGGTCTCTGGCGCTCGCCTCAACTGGGCGGCGACGGAGCGTTCCAGCATCTCGGCGCCATCTCGATTCGCCGTCATATCAGCCCCGGCCAGGTGGTACTGCCACGCCCCGCTTCCGTCGGATACGACGCTCACAATCAGTTTCGGGCCCTGCGGTGAAATGAGCGTCGCAGGCGGAACGGGCGACGGGAGATCGAGCCGTGGCCGATCCTCGTCAACGATCCGCGAGACCAGCACGAAGAACACAATCAACAGAAACACCACGTCGATGAGCGGCGTCATGTTGGCCTGAACCGGGCCGTGAATACGGCGCCGGCTCACGTCTCGGTCCGGGGCTCGGCCCCGCCGCTGCTGGCCCGGCGACGCGGGCGGAACCCTCCGAGCAAGTCTTCCGCCGCCAAGGTGGCCTCGGCGGTCACGGCATCGATCCGCCCCCGCAACATCGCGCAGGCAGCGAGCGACGGAATGGCGACCACGAGACCCCAGAAGGTCGTGGTGAGCGCCGTTCCGATGCCGCCGGCGAGCATGACCGGATCGGCGGCGCCGCCCGAGGCGACGATTGCGGAGAAGGCCAGAATCATGCCGTAGACCGTTCCGAACAGACCAATCATCGGGCTGACCTGCCCGATGATGTTCAGGACTTCGATACGCCGAAGCCTGGCGACAGTCCGCTCCTCCGATGCCTGCTCCAGCGCGCGAATGACGGCATTCCACCCGTGCGGGGCCTGCTGCATGGCATCCGAAAGAATCCGACCGAGGAAACTCCCGCTGGCCTCCGCTCGCTCCATGGCCTCGCGGTACCGCTTGGCAGCGATGTCACTTCGCACGGCATCCACGAGGTCATCGGGAAGAATCGTCGACCGGCGATTGTCCGATGCCAGCGCGATGGCCAATCCAACCGCGCCAGCGGAGAGGCACAACAGCAACCACGTCACCGCGGTCCCGAGCACCTCGACACTGCCGTCACCGTCCCTCGAAATGAAGAAGGCCGCCGCAAAGCTTCGCGCAGCGGGCGCCGCGGCGGTCGTTCCGGTCGTGATCAGCAGGAATGGAATCCAGCACAGGGGCCGCCACTTCATGGGTCCAGATCCTCGGATGCAATGGTGTTGAATGTACCGCCATGAGCAGCAGCGATGTCCCGCATGAGGGTTGCCGGTGACGGCGTGCCGACAAGAAGTTGAATACAACTGATGGCAACGGGCCTCGCCTCGCCGATGCCGGTCGGGTTCAGTGAATCCAGCGATTTGAGGGCCGCCGCCCGGTCCACCGAGAATCGACCCCGCCCGTCAATTCCCTCGCTCAGCAGCATGATGAGTTCAGGACGAAGTTCGATCGCCGCCTCAATCGCCGCCACCGGGTCGGAGCCGAATCCCGAAAGCCTGTTGATCCCGCCTCGAAGCGCTGTGACGGCTTCATTGATCGATGTCGGTGTCACGGGCCTCAGACCCCGCCGTGGCACCTGCCACACAGCCTCGCCGGCGAAGCAGATCACGGCGAACCGCTGATCGCCGGTCATGGCCTGCAACGATCGCTCAACCTCATCGATGATCGAGAACACCCAGGCCATCATGCTCCCGCTCGAGTCAATCACAAACACCACGTCCGATGCGGCCCGCATTGATGCCCCGGCGAAGGTGGCTGGGGGCTGCAGGTTCAGCGGCGCGGGTGCTGGCCCTGCAACCACCGGAGGCGAGGGATCGATCGCGTCCATGGCAGGGACATCGAGTTGCGGGGCCTGCCGGGATACTTCGGACTCGCCCTGCAGGGGCATCGGGGGTGTCACCATCACGACATTGGACGCCACGACCGGCGAGGGCAGGTGCGCCTCATGCCGGATGATCGACCAGGTCAAGCCGAATCCAAGCCCGATGAGCGCCAGGTGCAGCACCAGCGAGAGCGACCACGGCCCGACCCTCGAGGTCAAGTGGCCGAGCCGGATTCTGCCCCGTTGGCTCATCGTGCGGTTCACCTGCGCCGTGCCTCCAGCCGCGGAGGATACGCAACCGACAGAAGGGCACGGGCGGCAATGCCAAAACTCGTGCAGCAGAGGTGCGCAGGGGACTCAGGGCTACTCGCCCTCGGTGGCCTGCGATCGCGGCGCAGAAGGCGTTGCCCCCGCTCTGGGCCAGAACAGCCGGTCGAGCGAGAGGAAGCCCGGACCCGACAGCAACACCCAGAGCGACAACACAAACATCGCCAGCACGAAGAACATCTGGTAGAAGGCATCGCCCGCCGCAGCCCATTCAAATGGATCGCGGTCGAACATCCCCGCCGACTCGACGCTTCCCAACCAGAAGCTCGCCCCGAGAATCACAGCGATCAGGAATGCCCAGAGCCTGGTCAACAGACCAAGCAGAAGCGCGGCGCCTCCAAGCAGTTGAACGACGGCCGCCGCCCAGGCGGTGGGCTCGGACCATTCGCCGAACCCGTGCGTTCGAAGACAGAGCGCCATTCGCTCGGCCGCCGCCCGACGGACGTTGCCCTCGGCACTCGGATCGTCAGATGATGCGGACCCTGCGTCGGCCGCCGCGGTCCCGGGAGCGGCCAGTGGCCCGATGGGCTTGGGCGTGGCGGCGTCGGGCGCCGCGGCCGGCGGATCAGCAGATTCGACAAGCACCACCGGTACGGCGACAACCCCAACGCCTTCAAGCGTCCGAATCTCATCGGGCGTGAACTCGACTTCCTGAAAGCACGCGTGCCAGCCGGAGAAGAAGAGCGCCGCGCCCAGGACGATCCGGGAGAGCAGCAACGTGAAACCGATACGTGTGGGCAGGGTGGTGGACATGGCTGGTGTTTCCGATGGAGTGAGAGTGTGCGTCCGGGAACGAGGGCCCCGAAGGGTCTTTCGTCAGGTTTTCCGAGAGACTTCCATGCTCTTTCAAGGAAGGCTCCCGGTTTGAGTGGCTGGCCCCTCCCAGTCAGTTCATAATCCGGTCCAACGCGGGCGTGGCGGAATTGGCAGACGCGCTGGTTTTAGGTACCAGTGGGGCAACCCGTGGAGGTTCGAGTCCTCCCGTCCGCATGGTAGCCGGTTCACCACCGACCCCCACCAGTCCGGCCCGATGGAGTGACCGCATGAGCGAGTGGACAAGTGCTTCCTGGCAATCCAGACCGGTTCGCCATCAGCCCGAATACCCGGACGCCGCAGCACTTGCCGAGGCCGCCGGCGAGTTGGCCTCCTTCCCTCCGCTGGTCACCAGTTGGGAGATTGAAGCCCTCAAACAGCAATTGGGCGAAGCAGCCACCGGGAGCCGCTTTCTGCTGCAGGGCGGCGACTGCGCCGAATCCTTCGCCGAATGCACATCCAGCGTCATCATCAACAAGCTCAAGATCCTGTTGCAGATGTCACTGGTGCTGGTCCACGGGACCCATCGCAGGGTCATCCGAGTCGGTCGGTTCGCGGGCCAGTACGCCAAGCCCCGCAGCGAATCGACCGAGACGCGAGATGGCGTCGAGTTGACCAGCTACTACGGCGACATCGTCAACCGTCCCGACTTCGAGGCCAGAGGCAGGACGCCAGATCCATGGCGAATGCTGCGGGGATACGAGCGGTCCGCGCTGACCCTCAATTTCATCCGAAGTCTCATTGACGGTGGTTTCGCAGATCTGCATCACCCCGAGTACTGGGAACTCGACTTCGTCCAGCACTCACCCAGGGCTGCCGAGTTCCACGCCATCGTCGAATCGATCGGAGAGTCGCTTCGGTTCATGGAGACACTCAGCGGCATCTCGGTCGCCGACATCTCGCGGGTCGACTTCTATACAAGCCACGAGGGCCTGCTGCTCCCCTATGAGGCAGCGCTCACGCGGGAGGTCCCCCGCCGCCGGGGGTGGTACAACCTCTCCACCCACTTCCCGTGGATCGGCATGCGCACCGCAAGCCTGGACGAGGCCCACGTGGAGTTCTTCCGCGGCATCCGCAACCCGATCGCCATCAAGATGGGTCCCTCCCTGGAACCGGCAGCCATGCAGCCGTTCCTGAACAGACTCATGGACACCTTGCATCCCGATGACGAGCCGGGGCGATTGACGCTCATTCACCGGTACGGCGCCGATGAAGTCGCCGAGTTCCTGCCTGCCCTGATCGATGGGGTCAAGGCGACCGGACGAACAGTGCTCTTTGTATGCGACCCGATGCATGGCAACACTCGGAAGACGGAAGCAGGCATCAAGACCAGGCGGTTCGACGACATTCTGCGGGAACTGGAGCAGGCCATCGAGATTCACAAGGCTTGTGGATCCACGTTGGGCGGCGTGCACTTTGAACTGACCGGAGAGAACGTCACCGAGTGCACCGGAGGCGCTCGCGGTCTGACTGACGAGGATCTGAAGGATGGTTATCGCTCGCTGGTTGATCCGAGGTTGAACTACGAGCAGGCGCTAGAGATGGCGATGCTGATCGCGCGTCGGCTCTCGATCAAACCGGAACAGACCTGACGCCGGTCCGAGGCCTCGCAACCTGAGATGGCGAGGAGGCCTCCGCGGACGGGCCGTGCACCGCCGCAGAACCACCCTTCGGCGGATCTGGCATGTCGCCCCTACAATCCGCCCCCATGACCCAAGACGTCGTCATCACAGGCATCGGCCCGGTCACGGCACTGGGCATCGGCATCGATCCGCTGTGGAAGGCGCTGGAGGACGGGCGGACCGGTATCCGCCGCCTCGAAGCATTCGACGCAACGGCATGGGGATGCCCCTTCGCTGGCGAATTGCCCGCCGACGAGTTTTCGATCCGCAAGATCGTCCCGAAGCACTATCGCAAGGCCACCAAGGTCATGTGCCGCGACGTCGAGTTGGCCGTGGCAGCGGCCCAGGCGGCGACAGCGGACGCCGGCCTGACAACGGCCGGGGCTGGCGAGGGTGACATCACGATTCCCCCCCACCGGATGGGATGCCATATCGGAGCCGGATTGATCTGCGCCGATGTCAATGAGCTCGCCGCTGCGCTGGTGACGAGCCAGCGTGACGGTGCGTTTGACCTGCACCACTGGGGACGTGAGGGCATCGAGAACCTCACGCCGCTCTGGCTGCTCAAGTACCTGCCGAACATGCTCGCCTGCCACGTCACCATCGTGCACGATTGCCAGGGACCGAGCAACACGGTGACCTGCTGGGAGTCGAGCGCGACGCTCTCGCTTGCCGAGTCCATGCGGGTGATCCAGCGAGGCGCGGCCGACGCATGCCTGACCGGCGGCGTGGAGAGCCGGCTCAACGTGCTGGCGACATGGCGACAAGAGTGTGCCGGACGAATCGTCACAGCCACAACAGAGGATGACCCGGCCACGCTCGTTCGT
Source organism: Phycisphaerales bacterium (assembly GCA_030749435.1). Classification (GTDB taxonomy): domain Bacteria; phylum Planctomycetota; class Phycisphaerae; order Phycisphaerales; family SM1A02; genus UBA12567. The sequence continues at coordinate 23,553 of JASMKH010000014.1, read as the reverse complement.
CCGTTTGAGCCCGACGCCGCCGGGACAGTCCTTGGAGAAGGCGGCGGCATTCTCGTTCTTGAGTCGCGGGATCACGCGCAGGCACGGGGCGCCGAGATCAAGGCCGTCATCTCGGGCATGGCCTGCACGCAGAGCATCGACGACAACGTACTGACCGCCGCGTCTGCCGAGGCGATCGGCGAGGCAATCTCGCTGGCGCTTTCGCAGGCAGATCTCGAGGCGGTCGACCTTGACGCGGTGGTGCCCATGGGGCTTGGCATCACTGCGATCGACACGGGTGAACAGGGTGGAATCGAAGCGGCGCTGGGCGACCATGCCGCCGCGATTCCGAAAGTCCTCGTCACGCCCGCCACCGGCAACTGCTGCGCCGGCCACGGCGCCACGCAACTGGCCGTGGCGGTTCAGTGCATCGCCAGCCAGCGGCTGCCGGGCGCCGCGGCCGATCTCTCGCACGTTCTTGTGATCACGGCGAGCCAGGGCGGACAGAACACTGCCACGATTCTCTCAAGGGGGATCGCCTCATGAGTTGCCGCGTCGTCGTTACGGGTGCGGGGTGGATCACGCCGATGGGCCACGACATCGACTCGGTGTGGGCGAAGCTTGTCGCGGGCGAAACCAGCGTTGCGGCAATCGATCGATTCGACGCCACGACGTTCCCGACGAACTTTGCCAATCAGGTTCGAGACTATGACTGGACGCAGTATGTCGATGACCCATCACGTCACGCCGCGCCGGGAATGCATACTGCCTTTGCCCTCGGGGCCGCGAGACAAGCGTGGGAGGCATCCGGACTCGGCGATCTGGACAGCCTTGATCGCCGCCGTTGCGGTATCTATCTCGGCTCCGGCGAAGGCGTCCTCGACTTTGATTCGTATCAGAAGACGAGCCTCTCGGCTTGGAGCGACGGGTCGGTCGACGATGCCGCGTGGCTTGAGGCGGCCAGGGACCACATCGCGGGCGCCTACGAGATTGCGCAGGAACCGAATGAACCGTTGACCCACATCGCCCGGGAGTTTGGCCTCAGAGGCCCCGCCTTCAACTGCCTGACTGCCTGCGCGGCGAGCACACAGGCCATCGGTGAAGCGTGCGACATTCTGACGCGGGGCGACGCCGACGTCATGCTCAGCGGCGGCACTCACACGATGCTCCATGTGCTCGGCATCACCGGCTTCAACCGGCTGACCGCTCTCTCCACGCGAACCGACGATCCAACGCACGCCTCGCGACCCTTCAGCCGAACACGAGACGGATTCGTCATGGGCGAAGGTTCGGGCGTCATCACCCTGGAGACCTTGAAGCACGCCGAAGCGCGTGGCGCCAACATTCTGGCCGAGGTCACCGGCTACGGTTCAAGCGCGGACGCCTATCGCATCACGGATCTCCACCCGGAGGGGCGAGGCCCGGCGGCGGCAATGCTCGCAGCCCTGAGTCAGGCGGGTATCGATCCCCGCGGGGAAGGCCCCGATGGTCGCCCGGGCGTGCAGTACATTTCGGCGCACGGGACGAGCACCCAGGAAAACGACTCGATTGAAACTGCTGCCGTCAAACGTGTCTTCGGCGACAACGCGCCGCGGATTCCCATGACGAGTATCAAGTCAATGATGGGGCACCTGATCTGCGCGGCTGGCGCTGTGGAACTCATCACGTGCCTGTTGATCATGAAGAACGGCGTCATCCCGCCGACGATCAATCTTGCAGATCCCGATCCGGAACTCGATCTCGACTATGTGCCCAACGTCTCGCGAGAGGCTGACGTTGACGTGTGCCTGAGCAATTCGTTCGGCTTCGGCGGACAGAACGACACCGTCGTCGCCCGCAGGTTTGACACCTGAGCAGGCTCACAAACCTCTCCATTATTCGGGCCCGGCCGCCTCGACTCACCAGTACACTGGGACCATTCCGGAAGGACGCTTGGAGTCCGTACTGAATGACGCTGGAGCACCTTGTGATGCTGCGAAACACACGAAGCCTCACCATGCTGGCGATGGCCATGGTGCTTTCCGAGGCCGCTGCGGCGGGCCCGAGCGTCGGCCCTGGCCCCGCCGCGCCGTCGCGGTGGCATCAGGAGGCTTCCCAGCCACCTCGCGCCGCCGATCCAGGCACCCTCATCGAGCAGTTCCTTGGGAAGCAACCGGATGATCGCCTCGGCGCTTCGATCGCGGCCACCCTTGACGGGTGCCTCGCAGGCGCGCCAAATGCCTCGAACACCTCGCTCGCCGAAGGCGCCATCGGAGCCTTCCGGGAACGAACGCTTCCGGACTTCACCTACTGGCAGTGGGATCAGGTCGAGAATCGAACTGATGGTCAGTACTTTCAGGACACGGCGGATGTTCCTTCGCAAGACGGGAGCAGGCTGGGCGAAGCAATCGACGTGGACGGTGACCTTGCGGTCATCGGCATGCGGTCCTACGACGTGCCGACCGATGTACCGCCTTGGCATACCGACGACGGGGCCGTCGTGCTTCTCGAGCGTCGAAGCAATGCGTGGCGACACTCTTCGGAGATCATCCTGACCGACGTGCAGGGCGCACTCTTCGACCAGAATCTGACAGACGACCTCGCCGCCGCGGGCATTGACACGAACACGAGTGGATGGCAATTCGGCCACGACGTCGCAATCAGCGGTGATCTTCTTGCGGTCAGTGCCCCGTATGCCGACGTTCCCACTTTCCCGGGCAGCGTGGAGGAGTTCGAGGCGGGCCTTGTACTTCTGTTCCGGCGACGCGGCGGATCGTGGCAGTATGAAGCGATGATCACGCGCAACGATGTGCCCGGGGAGACGGCGGCGCAGCAGGACTATTTCGGGTTCTCGATTGCACTCGAGAACAACCTGCTGGTCGTCGGTGCTCCCAATGTCGGCGATGCCAACAACGGATCCGTCTACATCTTCCAGCGCGGCGGAATCGCATCATGGTCCTACGCCGAAACGTTGGCGCCCGACAGTCCCGCCCTGCACTTCGACTGCGGCCGATTCGGATGGGCCGTGGACATCTCGAACACGGCGATTGCGGTAGGGCAGCCCGGCGGCGTCGTGGCAGGACAGACCTGCACCGAGGCGTGGATGCCGGTCAGCCTGCTCGCCTACTTCAGCGGGCAGGGACGCGCTTGGGTCTTCGAAGAGGACCTCTCCGATCCGGACCCGAATGTCTGGTCGGCCATCACGAATCTCTACGTCGAGACGCCTCCACCCGGCAGCGATTGGCCCGGTCTGAGTTTCGGCGGCCAGTACGGGTGGTCCGTGGCGATCGATCCGTGCCACGTCGCTGTCGGCGCACCGGGAGGCGAGTCTGACTCGACCAACCCCGGGCGAGCGTTTCTCTGGGTTCACGATGGTCCCGGCAACTGGGCGTACGAAAACTTCTACGACTCACCGAGCGGGATGCCGGCCGATGGCTGGGGGCACTCGGTCGCCGTCACCGCCGAGCATCTCTTCATTGGTGGCTGGCTCGCCGACGATCCGCTGCTGGGCTCGGCCGACGATCGCGGTGGCATCGAAATCTGGCAGATCACCTGTGACTGCGACGGTGACGGCACGCCGGATCTGGACCAGATCGAAGCCAATCCCGATCTTGACTGCGATGACAATAGCCTCCTCGATGCATGCGAGATCACGTGGTCACCTTCGGTTGATCAGGGCGGCGTCGATTGCAATCCCGACGGGATTCTGGACACCTGCCAGATCGATCCACCGGGCAGCATCTACTGGGATCCCGCCACCGACCCCGCGGCAAGCGGGCACCACTACCTCATCGAGCAGCCAGCGGCCCCGCTGACCTTTGACGAAGCCGTGAACGCAGCCGACGCGCTCGGACCCGGCGTGTCGATCGCGGCCCTCTCGACGTACAACGAAGCGCTGTTCCTGGCAGATCAACTCCCCTGGGACTTTTCCGTCGGCAACCTGTGGATCGGCGGCGAGCAGGCCCTCGCTCCGGACCCGTCCCCGGACCCGGACACGCAGTGGTCGTGGCTCAACGCCGAGATGTGGATCTGGAGCCCGTGGCTTGACCCCAATCGCCCAGGTCCGGATGACGCCACAGGGCAGGAGACTGCGCTTCGAGCGGTTGACCCGGCCAGCAGCGACGCGTGGGACTGGGACGACGCGATGACAAGCGACTCCGAACCGGCGTGGCTTATGGAAGTCAGCCTGGACTGCAATGGAAACGGCCGGATCGACGCGTGCGATATCCAGGACGACCCGTCGATCGACTGCGAACTCGACGGCATTCCGGACGACTGCGCGATCGAGGACGGCGTGGCACTCGACTGTGACGGCAATGGCGTCCCCGATCTCTGTGACCTTGGCGCCGGAACCTATGACGACTGCGAGGGCAACGGCGTCCCGGATCTCTGTGACCTCGGCGCCGGTACCCATGATGACTGCAACGCCAACGGTGTTCCGGACGTCTGCGACACTTCTCCCGGCGGCACATCGCCTGATAACAATGGAGACGGCATCCCCGACGAATGTCAATTGCTCACGATCAACGAAGTGCTCATCAACCCGGTCAACGACCTCAACGGCGATGGGACGGTTGACCTGGACGACCAGTACATCGAACTGGTCAACTTCACTGCCAATGACGTCGACCTCACCGGCTGGAGCATTCGTAAACTGGGCCTGTCCTGGTATTCCTTCCCGAATGGCACCACGCTGAACTCCGGCTGCGCGATGCTGCTGTTCATCCACATCGACCCATCCAACCAGGACGATTACCTCCCGGCGATCTCACTGTCCATCGACGAGAGTGCGATGAGCCAATCGGGCGTGCTGTCCCTGCTCGACGCATCGGGCACCCAACTGGAAGTCGTCGGGTACGACGCCAACGAGGCCGCCAATGGGACCAGCCTGACGCGGTGCCCGGACCTGCTGGGCGACTCACTGGTTCCGCACGACCCGGGCACGCTGTGCCAGACGGTCACGATCGAGGACGATCTGAGCCCGGGGCGCCGAGTCGATCAGACCATCTTCCCGGGATCCTGTTCTGAGGACCTGGATGGTGATGGCGTTCCGGACGTTATCGACAACTGCGATGAACCCAATCCCGACCAGGCCGACTGCGACGGCAATGGCATCGGTGACATCTGCGACATCTCCAACTGGGTCGGGGGCGGCGGGCACCAGTCGGACATTGACTGCAACTGGAACGGCGTCCTTGATTCGTGCGAACTCTCAAGCGAAACGGACTGCGACGGCAATGGCGTTCTCGACATCTGTGACAACGCGGGCGGCGATGACGAAGACTGCAACGCCAACGGAACGCCGGACAATTGCGAGATCGATGGTAACCCCGAGCTCGACTGCGACGGCAACGGCGTCCCCGACGAGTGTGATGTCGATGAGGACCCCGCCATCGATTGCAACGACAACGGCGTGCCCGACATCTGCGACATCGCCGATGGGACCAGCCCGGACGCCGACAACAACGGTATTCCGGACGAGTGCGAGTTCGACCCACTGTGTGATCTCGATGGCGACAACACGCCGGAGTCGCAGGCTGAAGGCATCCTGATGATCATCAACTACTGGGAGTGCCCCGACTCCCCAGACTGCCCTGCGGACTACACCGGCCAGGGCGACTTCGACGGAGACGGCGACGTCGACGTCGACGACCTCATCGGCTTTACGACTTCAGGGTGCCCGTGATTCGCTCGATCACGCTGCGATCGCAGTCGCGATCTCGACAAGCATGACTTCGAGCATGCGGTCCGCGCGACCGATGCCGCTTCGGAGCCGCTGCTGCGCGCGGAGTGAGTCGCCCAGCAGACCGGCCAGCCGCGCCGCCGGTACGCGTCCTGCAACGGAGAGCGTCGCCTCGCCCGCCGGACCCCAGAGTTTGAGCGCCTTGCGGATCTGCTGAGGGCCCGACCCGGACTGCTTCATGCGTGCCGCCGCGTGAAGACGCCTGAGCATATCGGTCACCGCCCACGCAATCAGCACATCGCTCTGCCTCGAGACGCCGAGCAGTTCGTGCAGCGTCGCGACACCACGGCTGGCGCCGCCGCTCAAGATGGAGTCCTGAATCACCCAGGCCTTCTCTTCTCTGCTCAGGGGTACGGCCTCATCGACCAGGGATGAACTGATCTCACGTCCTTCCGGCGTCATCGCCGCCAGCTTCGCCAACTCTGAGTCCAGCCGCGCGAGGTTGCACCCTACGCGGCGAATCAGTCGCTCGGCGGCGCCGCGATCAATGCTCGCCTGATGCGACTTCTCGACCCGGCCCTGCACCCACCGAAGCGTGTCGGCTGGGCCCAGTGGTTTGACGCGGTGCACCATCCCGACCTGGTCGATCGCCTTGTCAATCTTCCCGCGATGCCACGTCGCGGCCCGCAGCAGCAACGTCGCCTGCTCGCAAGGCGCGGCGACGTACTTCTCAAGCAGCGAGCGATTCCTGCCGGGGCCGCCACCGTCGGCCTTGGCCGCCAGAAACCGGTCGGCCTTGTCGAGCACCACGATCTTGTGCTGCTGCAGCAGGCCGAACGTGCGGAGCTCGTCGAGCACATCCGCTGGCGAGGTCGAGTCCCCGTCGAAGTCGAACCGCTCGATCTCACCGTAGGCACCCTCAAGCGCCGCTACGAGTTGCCGCGTGTAGTACGGGATCAGGAAGGCGTCGTCACCGACCAGTGCGACCACCCGCATCGACGCGTTGAATCGAGGTGCTGCCATGGCCGCGCAGACTATCCCGGCCGGGGGCAGGCCGCATCCCGTTGCGGGGGGCTTGTGGACGAGCGTCTTGGATCGCGGCGGATCGAGACCCGGTATGGCCGTGTGCACTACGCTCCTGAGGACATGCTCGCTCTGGAAGTCACCTCGGGACCCGATCGCGGCCGCCGCTTTCCGCTGCCACCGCACGAGCCGCAGTTGATCGGACGCTCCTCAGAGGCCGTCCCGATGACCGATCGCTCGGTGAGCCGGCGGCACGCCGAGTTGACGCCGGACGGCGATCGATGGACCCTCCGCGACCTCAACTCCTCCAATGGCACCGACATCAACGGCACGCTGCTGACAGGACCAACCGCCGTCAGGACCGGCGACGTGATTCGATGCGGCCAATCGGTCTTCCGCGTGATCGATGTCGATGAGGCAATGGCCGGGCCAGCCCGAGACATGCTCGGCCTGCGGGCCCCCGCTCCCACCCTCGACCTGCCCCCCACACCAGCCTCCGCCGAGGCGGTGCTGAAGATGATCGGGGACATCGCGGCGCTTGGACCAGTCGACTCGGCATGCGAGGCGGACTTCCTGAACGCGCTGCAGCGCGGCCTCTCGGCTGAGGTCGCCGTCGTGCCCGCAGAGGCGGCGGACACTGAATCGACGCTCACGAGATCGCTTCACCGGCCCGAGCCGGCCTGGGTTTCGATCACCTTCGATCCCCCGATCGAGTGCTGGCAACGCAGCGCCGTCGACTTTGCCATGTGGCTCCTGCACACCATGGCCGAGGCCAATCGCGTGCATGAGCGGGACCGCCTCGCCGCCATGGGCGAGACCATTGCGATCATCAGCCACGCCGTCAAGAACATCCTGCAGGGTCTTCAGGGAGGCGCTGGCGCCATCGAGTTGGCCATCGATCGCGGCGACCTGGACCTCGCTCGTGAAGGGTGGCCGATCCTCGCCCGCAATCTGGATCGCATTCATGATCTGACTTTCAACATGCTGGCGTGGTCCCGGACGAGCCACCTCACCCCCAAGCCCGGGTCGTTGGCTCGGCTCGTGGCCGAGGTCGTCGCACTTCAGAAGTCGACCTTCGAGAGCCGGCGAATCGCCATTGAGTCAACATGCCCGCCGATGGCAGACGTGCCCTTTGACCCTGCGGCGATGTATCAGGTCGTCCTCAATCTGGTGCTCAACGCCCTTGAAGCAGCGCCCCCCCGCCGTGGTCATGTCCGCATCGAAACCTCGGTGGACCAGCAGCGTGACGAGGCGGTGATCGCCATCACGGACGATGGGCCGGGCATCCCGCCGCGTCAACAGGCTTCGATCTTCGAGCCCTTTGCCTCCACGCGTGGGCAGCGAGGGACCGGGCTTGGCCTGGCGGTCTCTCGACGCATCGTGGCCGCCCACGGAGGGCGGCTGCTGCTGCGATGCGATCCGGGGCGGGAAACCCGATTTGAAATCCGCCTTCCGATGCGTGCCGCGCCAGGAGATCCGGGAGATACCGACATTCCACTGACCTCGCCGCCGGATCCGACCGAGTTCGAACCCTGAGAGGACGGATCGCAGGACGCCTCACCCGGCTCACGCTCGTATCATGCCCGGCTTCATCAGGCACTTCACCGCGAAGGAACAGCTTGCCCATGGATATCACGGCGCCCCACCCGTTCTCACTCTCCCCTCCGGAGCCTCGAGCCTCGGGCGGGTATCAACGCACCCGCGAGATGACGCTCGACGAGCTGCTGCTGGAAAACCGGGTCATCTTCCTCGTCGGGGAGATCAACCAGGCCTCAGCCGCCCGCGTCATGATGCAGATGCTCTATCTGGAAGACCAGAAGAAGGGCCAACAGATCAACTTCTACATCAACAGCCCCGGCGGCGCGGTTGATGACACGCTGGCCTTGTACGACACCATACGGTTCATCTCCAGTGACGTCGCCACGTATTGCATCGGCCGAGCGTACAGCGGCGGCGCGGTACTGCTCGCTGCCGGACAGGAGGGCCAGCGGCACATTCTCCCCCACGCCAAGGTGATGATCCATCAGCCTTACGGCGGCGTGACCGGTCAGACAACGGACGTCAAGATTCAGGCGGAGGAGATCATCAAGTCGAAGGAGACACTCAACCGCATCCTCGCCAACCACACCGGCCAGGACTACGAGACCGTGGCCGCCGACTCGGAGCGTGACAAGTACTTCACGGCCGACGAAGCCAAGGCGTACGGCTTGGTTGACGAGGTGTTCGAGTTTCCCGAGTCCAAGCAGACGAAGAAGGGCAAGTGAAGTCCATGTCGCAGTTGATTCCAATCGTCATCGAGAAGGAAGGCCGCGGGGAGCGTGCCTACGACATTTACTCCCGCCTGCTGAAGGATCGAATCATCTTTCTCGCTGGCCCCGTGACCGACGACTCCGCGAATCTGATCGTGGCCCAGATGCTCTTTCTGGCCAACGAGGATCCTGCGGCCGACATCAATCTCTACGTGAGCTCCCCGGGCGGAAGCGTCACCGCCGGCCTCGGCGTGATCGACACCATGCACTTCGTGCCCTGCGACATCGCGACCTTCGTCATCGGACAGGCGGCATCGATGGGATCGCTCATCGCCTGCTCGGGTGCCCCCGGCAAACGATGCACGCTGCCGCACTCCAAGAACCTCATGCACCAGCCCCTGCTTGCGGGCGTGCTCGAGGGGCAAGCCACGGATCTGGAAATCGAAGCCAGGGAGATGGTCCGCCTTCGTGACGTGCTGTACCAGATCTACTCGGATGCGACCGGACGGAGCACCGATCAGATCGCGGAGGATTGCGAACGGAATTGCTGGCTCGATGCCGATGGCATGGTGGAGTACGGCCTGGTCGATCGAATCGTCCGGCGCCTTCCCTCCGAGGACGCCTGATGCGGCGTTGGGGCATCGGACCGATCGCCCTCTCCAGCCTCATCCTCGTGGCGGGATGCGATGCAGCCTCCCGCCGCGCCAGCGCCCGCCTTCGAACCGAGAACGCGGCTCTGGAACGACAGATCGAGTCGCTCGAAGCCCGCACCCGGGAACTCGAAGGCACACTGCATGCGATTGAGACCGAGGCGGCACTCGCTCCGGACACCGCCGCGCAGGCACCGCAGGTCGCAACGCTGGAAGTGTCGCCACTGAGCGGCTTCGAACCAGGGGCCTCGATTGACGATGTCGTTCTGGAGGTCCACGTCGAGGCCACTGACGGGCGGCAGCGGCCGATCCAACTCGTGGGCCCGCTGGAGGCGCAAGTCTTGCGTGCCCGGCCCGGCGAAGCCCCCGACCTCCTCGCAGACGTCACGCTCAGCCCGGCCGCAGTACGAGATGCCTGGCGAGGCAGCCTGTTCGGCGCCACCTATCTGGTTCCGATACCCATGCCGCGGCCTGCGGCTGACCAGCAACTGCTCATCCAGGTGTTTCACGACGATCTGCGGACGGGCCGGACGCTTGAGTGTTCCGGCGGCATCGCCCACAAACCATCCACCGAAACGCCCTGACCCATGGATGCAGGGGGGACACCAGGTTCACTCGGGTAGACTGCCACCCATGAAGCGACTGGTATGTGTGCTGTTGCTGGTGCCACTGAGCGGTTGTTACCGGCCGCTCTTCGACGATAAGTTGCCGCGGCACCAGTACCAGTCCTACGACGCCGCTCGCAACGGGCCGGTCCCAACTGAAGAGTACGACCTGTTCGGCAACCCCCAACCTGTGCTTCGCGCACGGTTGTCTGACTGAGATGGGAAACATGGATCGCCCTGAATGCGAGCCATTTTCTGGTGAAAGTGCCAGCCAGCGCACCAATGTGCCCGCTCGTATTCAAGTTGGCTGGGGGGACATGGCCGATGGTAGGTCTGAGGGACCTGGACGGCCCATCATTGGTATGACCGCGCACGCACACTCACAATCAAGTGGCCCGAGCCGCCGAACGCAGTACGTCTTCGCGGCATTCGCGCTGGCCATGACCGCCGCCATGGCCCTGCTCGCGCTCGACACGCCGAGGCAGGCTGGCGGGTTCCCGCTCATGGCCATCACGCCGCTTGAAGATCGCCCGCACGCCGATTCGGATCTGCTGTTCAACACCGAAGCAGACCTCGCTCGAACTCGTTGGACCGGAATCGTGATCCACCATCTGGGCGAGCCCTTCGGAACACCCGAGTCCATCCACCGCCGTCACCTCTCTTGGGGGTATCAGGGACTCGGCTATCACTTCCTGGTGGGAAACGGGAATGGTCTGAGCAACGGACAGATCCATGTCGGCTACCGATGGATCGATCAACTTCCGGGTGCCCACGTGGTCGGGGAAGCGGGCCACGAGCACAATGAGCACTCCATCGGCATCTGCCTGATCGGAAACGGCGATACGCAACCGTTTACCGATCGTCAGATACGCCACCTGGTCCGGCTGGTGCAGCGACTCCAGCAGGAATTTGGCATCCCCGCCGACGCGGTGAGGCTCCACACGGACCTCGCATCCAAGGTCAGTTCGCCGGGAAGCCTCTTCCCACGGGCACAATTCCGGTCGCAACTCCTTGATCAGACGCATTGAGCGTCCCCCACCCCCCCGGTATCCTGCGTCGTTCCACGTGCTGCCCCGCAGCCTTCTGGTACACGACCATCGCTATGTCTCCGATACGAAAACTCGCGGGCTACACCGTCCTGGCCAAGATCGGGGAAGGTGCCAAGTCAGACATCTACGCCGTGCAGGACTCCAGATCCAAGCAGGTCTGGGCCTTGAAGCATGTGCTCTTCGAGAATGAGAAGGACGACCGCTTTCTCGAGCAGGCCCAACGCGAATACACCATCGGGTCGAAGCTCTCGCACCCGGCCATTCGGCGGATCAAGAAGATGGTCAAGCAGCGGAAGATGTTCAAGGTGCAGAGCGTCGCCCTGGTGATGGAACTGGTCGATGCCAACACGCTCGATCAGCAACTGCCCCGCTCCTATGAGGGGGCCATCGACATCTTCAGACAGGTCAGCGAGGCACTCTCGCACATGCACGAGCGTGGATACGTTCACGCGGACATGAAGCCGACCAACGTCCTGATCACCGAGGCTGGCGAAGTCAAGGTCATCGATCTGGGGCAGGCCTGCCCGGTCGGCACCGTCAAGAAGCGGATTCAGGGCACGCCCGGCTACATGGCACCGGAGCAGGCGGCTCGAGAGGCCATTGATGAGCGAACCGACATTTTCAACCTTGGGGCGATGATGTACTGGGTGCTGACCCGTGAAGTCATTCCGACGGCCATGCCTCCGCAAGGTGGCGATGGGCCGCTTGCCTCGACACGCGACATCGACGAGGTCGCGCGGGCAACGCCCCCGCACGAGGTCAATGCCATGGTCCCCGAGGGTCTCTCGGACCTGGTCATGCAGTGTGTCGAGAAGGACCGCAAAGACCGACCCGAGTCCATGCTCTCCGTGCTCCATCGCCTGGACTCGCTCTCGCGAGACATGGCCGAGCGAGGGCGTTGACGGATGCATCAGGGCTTTCAGGACGACGATGAGGTCTGCCTCTGCTTTCACGTCACCTTCCGCAAACTGAAGTCCTTTCTCAACCGCGAGCAACCTCAGGTCTCCTCGCAACTGTGCAATTGCCTCGACGCTGGTACTGGTTGCGGGTGGTGCCGGCCGTTTCTTGAGAAGATGCATCGCCAGTGGAAAGCCGGAGAATCCATCGAATTGAATATCCGGTCGGACGCCTACGCCGAGGGGCGAGCGCGACACCTCGACTCGGAGGCGTGATTCGCCGAGTCGATTCGGGGACGCGGCCGAGCGAGGGTGCCTCGCTCAGGTCACGGCGTCAGTTCGTCAACCATCAGCGTGGGCGACGCGGCGTCGCCGCGAAGCGTCCAGCGAGCGGTACGCCCGTCATCCCAACGCACCACGGCCCGCCCCTCCAAGTCCACTCGAAGCAGGCCGGCGACGCAGCGGGTCGCAACCCCGCGGCCCCCACTCACACTGCCCTCCCGCGAGAGCCACGCCCGGCTGTGGTCCTCCGTCCGCTCCAACGGCATCGCCGCCCCGGGCGGCGCTGTATCGGGCCGCCGGGCACACCTGGCGCCCCACAGGCCGGCAGGATCCGGCCCCCTCGCGATCAGCAGATCCCAGTGCGTATCCACCGCATGCTCCGTGTGCTCAAGAACCACCACCGCCACGGGGGCCATCTGGGGCGATGCGGGCCATCGTGCTGCTTCGTTGTCCACGGACATTCCACCAACCTGAGTTCCGAGGCAGACTTGATCCACGCCGATTCGTATCATGCCCCCCGTGAATGTACACCACCAATCGACCCTGATCCTCGCCGCCCTGCTGCTTGGCAGCACGATGGTGGGATGTTCCACCCGAGTGCCCAGCGAGGCCCTGCGGCGTAAGGGAGACCTGGCCCTGTCGATCGCCGACTGGCCCGCTGCCGCCGAGTCCTACGCGGAACTCACGCGGCGAGACCCCACGGACTGGAAGTCGCAGGCGAATCTCGGCCGGGCCGCCCTCGAGGCTGGCGACCTCAACACGGCGCGGCAGGCCTTCGAGATTGCGGCGGCACTTCGCCCCGCGGACAACGCCATCGCTCGGGACCTGGCGGACACGCTTGAGCAGCAGGAGGCGTGGGATGATCTCTTCGCCTATCTCCGAGATCGGGCCAACACAACCTCAACGGCAGAAGACTGGCTTCGGCTCGCCCGGGTCGCCATCGAGGCCGATGACCCCGACACCGCGCGCGAGTCGATTCGCACGGCACTTGCGGTGGACGCTGGCACCAGTGTGGGCCCTTACCTTCGCGCGGCCCGACTGGCACGCCGCCTCGGCGATGAACAGGACGCCTTCCGGGCACTCGCGCTGGCCTGGGACATCGCTCCACATGATCCCGACGTCGGCAATGCCCTGCGGGATCTGGGCGTCGTTCCGGGCCCGACGATGCGATTGACGACCGGCGAATGACCACCTCGGGTTCTTCGCCCACCGCGACGCTGCTCGATCGTTTGAGTGGCCTCCATGACGTTTCTCGGCTGCGGCTGCTTGTGCTGCTGGACGCACACGAACTGGCCGTGGGCGAACTGGCAGCAGCAATCCAGTCCCCGCAGTCCACGGTGTCGAGGCATCTCAAGAAACTGCTCGAATCCGGCTGGATTCAGAGGCGGAGCGTTGGTCCGCAGGCCCTGTATCGCAAGACGAGAGCCGATCTCGATCCCGCCGCGCACGCATTGTGGGCCGCTGCGGCCGCGTCGCTGGCGGAGGATCCCGCTCACGCCGAGGACCTGAGACGCGTCAAGGCCATTCTCGCGGAACGACACGTCGACACGAGGGCTTACTTCGGGTCGGTGGGTGCCGAGTGGACCGAGGTCCGTGCCAAACTCTTCGGCCGGACGATTGCGATTTCGTGGATGCCAGCCCTCCTGCACCAGGACAGCATCGTGGCGGACCTGGGCTGTGGCACGGGTCAGATCGCGGCGGCCCTGGCGCCCTGGGTCGCCCGCGTGGAAGCCGTGGACCGGGAACCGGCCATGCTGCAGGCGGCGCGGCGCAGGCTCGGTGCCGCTGAGAATGTCCGATTCCATGAAGCGGATCTCACCAGTCTGCCGCTGCACCCGGGCTCCGTGGACCTGGCAATCCTCTCGCTCGTGCTGCACCACCTGCCAAACCCTGACGAGGTCATTCACGCCGCAGCCTCACTGGTTGCAGATGGCGGTCGGGTACTGATCATCGACATGGCCCGGCACGAGCGAAGCGAGTACCGCGACACCATGGGCCACCTGCACCTCGGCTTTGGTGAGTCCGAAGTCACGGCATGGTGCCGCGATGCGGGCCTGTCCGATGCCCGCTACGCCCTTCTTCCACCGGATCCCGACGCGCTGGGTCCGGGCCTCTTCGTCGCCACTGCGACGCGTCACTCCGGCTCGTCCGCCTGAATCGGCGGACCCCAGACCTCCTCCAGCAGCGTCCGAAACTCCTGGTCGCCACCGCCCCGCCGCATCGCGTCGAGCCCTTCGCGGACCAGATCCGGCCGCTCGAGTTGGTGCCCGATGTAGGCCAGCAGGAATCCATACCGATCGAGATCCCGCTCACCCCGAAGGCGCTCAGTCAGCGTCGAAATGGCGCGATCCAGATCGTCCTGAGATGGAAGCAGATCCGTTGCATACACGACATCAATCATCTCAGGCTGGAATGCCAGCAGCGATTGAAGTGTCAGCGCAGCCGAGAGGTACAGGCCCGCGCCCAGTTGCGAGTGCCCCAGGCCGACCATGGCCAGCGGATGTCCTGATATGAACCGAAGCGCCCGATTGAATCGCCGCTCGGCCCAGAAGTAATCCTGATCCGCTAGTTTCTGCGATCCGGCCGCGAGCAGGTCATCAAACCGACTGCCGTCCCCGCGAGCGAGCGACTCCATGCGTTGCCCGTGACGCAGCACCAGGCCGTAGTCCTTCAACTTCATCGGTGGAGGCCGATCCAACAGAATGGTCGGCTCGGGCTCCGTGCCGTCCGGCGGGGAGCCGGGCTCCGGCGTCGTCGAGGGCGTCGCGGCAGGTGTCTCGGGAAGGAGTGCGGTTTCGGGCACCAGTGGCTCCTCGGCGGCTGGCAACGTGGCTCCCGAGACAAGTTCACCTCTCAAGCGGCGATAGTCGGCGTCAAGTGCCGCGAGCCGCTCCTCCAGCGTCTTGGATGCCGGATGCAATGATGCGTACCGATCCGCCATGGCTTGGTGTGCGGCCTCCAACCCGGGTGAAGATGGCAGCGGGGATGCGTGTGGGGACATGCGCGTGTCCATCGGTTCCGACCGAATTGCCAGATCCTTGAAGTTGGTGTCCCACGCCATTCCCAGTCCGGACATGCGCCGCCCCGAGAGCGAGTCGTCTCGCATCCGCGCCAGATCGAATGAGGAGAGACCCATGTCGAAGGCGCTGCTCCCGGCTGGCGCTGTCGCCAGCCCCCGAAGTTCTGAGGCGAGATATCGAACCGGCTTTCTTTCGGCCGTCATGCCCATGCCCATTTGCCGGTCCAGTCGCCCGGACCACGAGTCATCGATGTCGGACCGAAGGGTCGTGCCCAACCGATCGCCGCTGAGCACGGTTCGATCCGCTGCAAGCATGCCGATCTCCTGCGGCTCGGTCGACAGGGGCTCGTTGGTCCCGGGCAACTCAGCGGGGCCATCGCCCCCTCTCGATGCACGCATTTGAGACCGCGCAGGCGGCCGACCGATTTCCGACGTCATCGCCCCGGAGTGCCGCTGCCCGAGCGAGGTCTTCCATTGATCGTAGAAGTACGGGTTGTAGTAATCGCCATCGGCCTGTGAGGAGTTGAATGCAAGCCCCGATCCCCCTGTCATGAGTTCGGTTTCGAGACTTCCGATGTTCTGCCAGTACCACGGGTTGTTGTACAGGCTCTCAGATCGCAGCCGCTCGGCGACATTGTCGATGTTGTGGTCACGAAACTCCTGATCCGTCGTCATGTTGAACGACCGCTCGAATTGCCTCCCGCTCACGGCGGAGTTTCGAAACTGGAATTGATTGGGGAGAGACCGGCGATCTCCGACGCCGTGGTATCCCGAGACCCCCTGCACGCCCCGCACTTCGCCGAGCCGAGGTGTCTCCAACCGACTCTGCGCAGTCGCTATGCCCGCTGATCCCGCGAGCCCGGTTGCGACCAATGTCCGGATGACACGTCTCATTACGGGCATCATCATAGTGCAGTGGCGGAAGGCTCGGACGGAAACTCGGCGGTGAGGGGTGACGCACTACCATGCCACCCATGAACGCTCCTCGGCACACCATCACGACGCCGATCTACTACGTCAACGATCGACCCCACATCGGGCACGTCTACACGACGACCATCTGTGATATCTGGTCTCGCTTCGAGCGCCTGCTCGGAAAGGATGTGTTCTTCCTGACCGGCACCGACGAACACGGGCAGAAGGTCGAGCAATCCGCTGTGGCCAGGGGCGTGTCTCCCCAGGCACTCGCCGATGAGAACTGTGCCGAGTTTCGGCGGGTCATGTCCCTCTTCGACATCACCAATGATGAGTTCATTCGTACGACCGATCCTCGGCACGAATCGCAGGTGCAAGCCTTCGTCGATCGGCTCATGGACTCGGGAGACGTGTATCTGGGGACATTCGAGGGGTGGTATGACGCCGGACAGGAGGAGTACTACACCGAGACCAAGGCTCGGGAAGTCGAGTACCTCTCTCCCATCTCCGGCAAGCCGCTCGACCGGGCCACCGAGGAGAACTACTACTTCAGGCTAAGCGCCTATCAGGATCGTGTGGAGTCGCTGTTCGCTGCGAATCCCGAGTTCGTGCGCCCCGAGGCACGCCGCAATGAGGTCCTGGGCCGTCTCAGGGAAGGCCTTCAGGACGTCCCGATCAGCCGAACGAACTTCACCTGGGGCATCGGCGTGCCGGATGCACCGGACCACGTCATCTACGTCTGGATCGACGCGCTCTTCAATTACATCACGGCGCTGGGACTTGGCGATCCGGAGTCTGCCTGGTTTCAGTCCAGGCATGAGTACTGGCCGGCAACGGTGCAGGTGATCGGCAAGGAGATTCTCTGGTTCCACGCCGTCATCTGGCCGGCACTACTCATGGCACTCGACCTGCCGCTGCCGAAGTGCGTGTATGCCCATTCATTCTGGATCAGCGAGGGGCAGAAGATGTCCAAGTCGCTCGGGAACTTCATCGGGCTTGAGCAACTCAATCAGTACGTCGAGGCCTACGGCCAGGATGCGTTGCGGTACTTCTTCGCCACTCAGGGACCAGTGGGCGCCACCGATTCGGATTTCTCGCGGCGGCAGTTCCACGAGACGTATACGACCGACCTGGTCAACACGCTGGGAAACTGTGCCAGCAGGACCTCCGCAATGATCGGCAAATACTGCGAGGGCCAATGCCCCACCGACTCCGGCGCCTGTGCCGGCGGTGGCGTGGAGTGGAGTCAATTCACCGGCGCGCAGGTGGCAACCTCAATCGAGGCTATGGACCGATTCGATCTCGCAGGGTCCACAGGCGCCGCCATGGCCATCGTGCGGCGAGTCGACGCCTTCATCAACGACACGGCGCCCTTCAAACTCGCCAAGGATCCCGAGCAGGCTGAGCGCGTCGGGAACATCCTCTATCGGTGCGCCGAGGCCGTACGCATTGCCACCTGCCTGCTTGAGGCCGTCATCCCACAGGCCGCTGGCCAACTTCGCGAGGCCTGGAGTCTCGGTCCGGCCAGCGGCGATCTCGCCGACGCGTGCCGCTGGGGGGGGCTCCATCCCGGCACGAGCATCAAGAAGGTCGCCCTCTTCCCACGCATCGAAACAGACGCCGTGCCCGCAGGCTGACCGGCAATCGCCACGCCGAGGTGGATGGCGGCGGCATCTTCTGCCACTCGGGGCCAACCTCCCTCGAATCAACCACCCTGTGCGGCAACAGCCCCAATCAACTCCAGGGCCCATGGACGGACCTCGGCGGGAATCTGATACACGACGAGTGTGGGCCGCCATGCCCAGACATCAACGAAGACGGACACGTTGGCGTCGATGACATCCTCGCCGTCATCAGCCGCTGGGGCAGCAACGACACAGACGTGGACGTCACCGGAAACGGCCTCGTCGACGCAGAGGATCTGCTGCTGATCATTGCCAACTGGGGGCCCTGCGATTTCTAGCGCTGGTCACCGCACGCTGCGCAGTTCATCACACCGGAGCCTCACTCGGCCGAACGGGGACGGTTGCAAGCACCGTCCGCACCCCCGCCACGCGATCCCCCACCCGAACCTGAACGACCGCATCGGCCTGCTCCGGAAGAATGAGTTCGGTCGTACTTCCGAACTTGATCATGCCGAATCGCTCGCCCCGTGTGAACCGGTCGCCCTGTTTCACCGGGCAGATGATTCGTCTGGCGATCGCGCCCGAGACCTGCCGCACTCCGAAGGCGAGACCATCGGCCCGCACGGCTCGAGTCAACATCGATTCGTTGACCTTCGCAGACTCCGCCGTTCGAGCATCCAGAAACTTCCCCGGTGTGTAGATCGTCTCCAACACTTCCGCGTCGCAGGGCATGCGGTTGACGTGCACATTCAGGACACTCAGGAAGATCCGTACCACGAGGGCCGGACCGTCGACGGCCTCATGGTGATCAACTCGCTCAATCGCAGAAACGCGGCCATCTGCCGGGCTCAGAAGATCGCCCGGCCTCACTCCGACCGGCGGATGACGGTGGGGATCTCGGAAGAACCACGCGATGCCGAACCAGCCAAGCACGGCCACCCCGGTCACCGTCCATGAGGCCCATGCCGCCGGGATCAGCCACCACGACAGGACCGTCACGAAGAGGGCTGCCACACCCCCACCGCCCCACTCTCGCAGGCCTGCTGGCGCGAGTCTCATGTTCGTAATCAGCCGGACTTGCTGCCGATGAGCCAGCCGATCAGGCCAAGGAGGACCGTACCGCCGGCCAGCCCGCCGACCCAGATCCAGAAGTCGCCCGAGATGATTTGAGCGATTCCGGAAGCGCCGCCCATCACCTCGACGACCGTCATGGCGAACACCGCCATGAGCGCCACCAGCCCGCCGATCATCATGCCAGCCGAGAGGCCGGACCAGGACGGATCCCAACTCTGAGCAGCCACCGCAATCGGGGCCGCGGTCGTGGGCTGGGCAGCGGCCGCCGGGGCAGGCGCCACCGCTGGCCCACCGCTTGGTGTTTCTTCTTTGGAGGCCTCAAAGAGGCCTGATGCGGCCGGGAAGTCGACTTCGTCGTCGCTGGAGTACACCTCTTCGAGCAACTCGGCCCCAAGCGACGTGTCATCCGATTCCCGCGTCAGATCAAGCAGACCACTGCCCGAGCCTACAGACTCGAGCGTGAGGTCATCGTCCAGACCTTCGCCAAGTTGTGTGTCACCACCGTCATCAAGCCCAACAGCGCCATCGAATGCGGACACCGATGCAGAGGCGTCGGATCCCTCAACGGGCGCTTCAAGTTCTGCGGAGAGATCCAGATCATCGCCACCCACCCCTGGCGCAGACTGCATCGAGGATGAGCCCAATCCAAGGACGCTCCCGCTGGTATCTGCGGCAGACATGCTCGATGCTTCCTCCACCGGCATCTGAGCGCTCTGGCTCTCGGCGAGGCCAATCGAGCCGGTCTCCGAGCCACCGAGATCGAAACTGTCGTCGAGGTCCAGCCCCGAGGTCTCGATGTCCAGATCCATGTCTTCGCCGGGCGCGAGCAGATCAATCTGCTCGACCTTGAACACGAGGTTCTCGCCGTCACGGAACTCCTGAATCTCACGAGCCTCAACCATGGCCTCGACTTCAGCTTCGGTCTTGCCAAGCCTCTGGCAGACTTCGGCAAGCGTGTAGAACATCTTGGCCATTGGTCACCAACTCCTCAATCAACCCACAGACGTGGGGATCTCCAGTTCCCTTCAGGACCGGGTAGCCTAGTCGACCCGTTCAGTGCGAGCAACCATTCGTGGCAGAGGTCGAATCCGCCTCAGCGCTGGCCGGATCGCCCACGACCACTGCCCCGTCCGGGTCGTAGGATCTGGCCACAAGCCAGACCGCCGCCGTGATGAGGAGGACTGGGAACCCAACGCCGATCAGAATCGCCACGAAGATGCTCGATCCCAACCATTCGGCTGCAAGGATCGCAGTCGCGTGGTGCTGACCCGGGAGCGACATCACCACAGTGCCCGCATCGGGCGAACCAATGCGGGTACTCGTCACGACGAGCGTCGCGGCTGATGCGACCAGGGCGGATGCTCCGAGAATCCGTAAAGCGGACATCATGGGTGCAGTATGGTACGCCTTCGTCCCCCCGGCCACTACCGAAGGCCAGCAGCGTGCCAAGAACGCCACCTGCAGCGTCACCCCGTGCTGCGAGTCACCTCAGGCGTACGGCCCGGCCGGTGTGGACCGCCTGCCTTGCCGCCCCGGGACACGCCAAGTCCCGGTCCCTCAACTCGCTCGCATGAGCAACTCCGGCTTCAGATCCACGCGAGCCCGGAGTCGCTGGAGGATCGAGTCCAGTCGCTGCGACACCCTGGACTCACTGCACCCTACAGCCACACCGATTTCCCGCATCGTGAGCGACTCGTAGTAGTACAGCGACACGATGAGCGTGTCGACAGGCTCCAGGTCCCGGGTGATCCACTGGCGAAGGTCCTGGCGATGGCTGGATCGGCCCGGGTTGCTTGGTTGCCGTTCCGGGATCGCCACCGGGTCGTCCTCTTCTCCACCGGAGGCGGTGGAGATGGTCACGACGAGCGGCGGGGCGTCTTCGTCAATGACGCGGTCAAACTCGTCCGCCGGAAGGTCAAGCCTGTCTCGCAATTCATCCACGTCGGGAAACCGACCATGCACTGCCTGGAATTGATCTCGATGCTGCTGGATGAGTTTGGATCGCCGCCTCATCAGCCGGGGCACGTGGTCCAGGGAGCGGAGCCAATCCTGCATGGCCCCCGAGATTCGGCGCGAACTGAACGTCTCAAACCGAACACCATGCGCCGGATCGAATCGCTGCATGGCGTCTCTCAATCCGAGGTAGCCCTGCTGAATCAGATCGTCGACGTCGACATGACCTGGGAGCGATGAGCGGAGGCGCTCTGCAATGGGCCTCACGTGGCTCTGCATGTAGTGCCGCACCAGCGCCGCTGATGCGTGCGAACACCTTTGGCTCCGCCAGGCCGTCCAAAGGTCCTCAAGATCGGCTGGTATCGGCTTCCGTGGCGTGGACGCCCCTCCCGTCGCTGGATTCCCACGCTCCACTCGTTCACGCCGCGCGACCGGGGCCGTGCATTCGGCCTCGGTCGGCGACTGACGTCGCCGCACCGTCATGCTCATTGGACCGTCCTTGGTCTCGCTACTGCCTTCTCAACGTGGCACGCCATCCGAGGCGTCGCCCAACCAGTGACATCGGATGGACGACGTGGCAAGCGCAAGCACCAAACTCTGCGGGAGTATTTTGCATTGGATGCCCGTGCAGTCGACGAGATTCTCGGACGACCAACGTCCGAAAACGGTGTGCAAGTCATCCCAGCGTTGGAAGAACCGCCTGCACAAAGACCGCCAGAAAGATGCCAACGCCGATGAGGCCCGCCACCAGCAGCAGGGACATCACCGCCACCTGCCGCATCCACGGCCCGTCCTGATCGGTCCAGACAGCTCGATAGACCATCGACACGCCCAGAACCAGCGGAATGCAGAGCAGGTACCAGCCAGCAACCAGTGCTGGAAGGGGTTGCAGAAACGGAATCCAAGCGATCGTCATACCGACTCATCCTCAGCTCGCCGGCTCCTTCTGCCTCCTCGAGCGCGTGGGTAGAGGGCATCCAGAATGACAACGACGTTCATCATTCCGGCGAGTCCGATGGAGAGCGTCCCCACCGAGTTGACGTGCCCCAAAGCCCGCCACGAGGCGGCCTCGGATTCCGGCTGGCTCTTGACGTACTTCAGGTTGAGCGTGTCAATCGCCAGCACAACGGGCCCGCCGCCCATCTGCGCGATGAACCAGAGACGGTCTTCCTTGGAGTCCACGACATCGACACCGCCAATCAGGAGCCCGCCAAGAATCAGCACGGCTATGCCCGAGGCAATCCTCAACGCCCGCACCCGCTGCCCCAGGTACCAGTGACCGAGCCCCGGAACGACCCATGCCAAGATGGCTGCCAGCGGCTGGAAGGCTCTGGTGGAGGCGGAATCTGCTCTGGATGGGGTCATGCGGGTCATTTGGGTCCTGCCGGTGAATCTGACTGGCGACTTTCACACTCCGACCTTCAGTCGCCTGGCCACTGGGCCGATGGGCCATGGTAACGATCTCAGAACGATCGCCTTCCTTGGAGCCTCACGAATGTCCTGCCCCCAACCTTCCCACAACGACTCGCTTCGCCCTCCCAACCCACTCAGCGTGGTTGACCGCCGCTCCGGTGGTGACCGCCGCACGATGAGCGAGGCCAGCGCCACGAATCTCGAGCGGCGGCGCGGCCCGGGCCGCCGACGATCCGACTTCCTCCGATCCGCCGAGGAAGGTGAGATGACCTCAGAGCAGATGCTCTTCATCAAGGCCATCGATACCTTCAAACGGGTCAACGGCAAGACGTTTCCAACCTGGACCGACGTGCTGGAGGTGGTCCGCAGGCTCGGCTATCGCAAGACCATGGCCAGCGAACTCAATCTGGACGTCAATTGTGAAGACTGGACCGAGCGGGCCGACGCCGAGAGCGGCGTGACGCGATGCTCCGTGGCATCGGATGAAGAAGCCGCCTGAACGCGGCTCGCGGCTTGACGGGATTCAGTTGTTCTGGAACCAATCCACGTTGATCTGAATGTACTTGGTCCATTCCTCCGGCAGGTCCTCTTCCGGAAAAATAGCCTGAACCGGGCATTCGTCGACACAGAGGCCGCAATCAATGCACACGTCCGGGTCGATGTAGAGCATCTCTGAAGACTCAAACTTCTCGCCGTCCTTCGTCGGATGAATGCAGTCCACTGGACACACATCGACGCATGCTGTGTCCTTGGTTCCGATGCACGGCTCGGCGATGATGTGGGTCATCGAACGGGGCTCCTTCACAAGGCCATGGAGTACTCAACGCTTGGGGGGTGGGGATGGTAGCAGGAGCGCCAGCCGCGGTTCGACTGGTCACTCCCGCGCACACGCCAAAAAAGACACGGGCGGAGCCAGCTGGCTCCGCCCGTGACAATTGACAACAGAGACTGAGCAATGCTCAGTGCCGCACGGAGGTCATCTCCGTCTCGTGGCCTTCTTACGAGTGGCCTTCTTGCGAGTGGCCTTCTTGCGGGTGGCCTTCTTGCGAGTGGCCTTCTTGCGGGTGGCCTTCTTGCGGGTGGCCTTCTTGCGGGTGGCCTTCTTGCGAGTGGCCTTCTTGCGAGTGGCCTTCTTGCGAGTGGCCTTCTTGCGAGTGGC
>JASMKH010000013.1 GCA_030749435.1 Phycisphaerales bacterium | reverse complement strand
CGCAGTATCTCGGGCTGGGGCTCTATGTGCTGGCCCAAGCCTTCATCTTTGCGCCGCTGCTCTTCATGGCGACGCAAGCTTCCGGCGGGGCCGGCATCCTGCAGACCGCCGCGCTGGTCACCCTGGGGGTCAGTGGGGCACTCACGGCCTACGTGCTGATCTCGGGCGTCAACTTCTCGTGGCTCCGAGGCGTCGTCGCCATTGGCGGCATTGCGGCGCTGCTCACGATCGTCGGGGCGATCATCTTCGGCTTTCATCTGGGCATCTTCTTCGCCGGACTCATGGTGCTGCTCGCGGCGAGCATGCTGCTGTATCAAACCTCGGCGGCGATGTATGACTGGCGGACCGACCAGCACGTCGCGGCCTCGCTGGGCCTATTCGCCTCGGTGATGATGATGTTCTACTACGTCGTCTTCTTCCTGATGAACCGCGACTGATCGACAGGATGGGAAGTGCAACGCAGCGGACGCCGGTGGCCTCGGCCACCGGCGTCCGCTGCCTTGGTATGGGACGCTGAACGCGCGCCGGGCGCGGGGATGGCACCGAAGTGGACACGGGCCGACCCACGTCTGCGATCCGCTGCCATCTCCAACGAACTACGGGGTGTATCGCTCGCCCGTTTGCTCGTCATACACCTCCATGCAGGAGCCAGCGGCGTTCTTGTCCTCCAGCGTGACGCCGCTCTTGTCAGATCTGCGACTTCGTCCCAGCCTGCCTGAGCGGTGAAGTTGCTACCCCCAGGCGGGGTTGACCTCGGCCAGTGCGGATGTCGATGCTCCGATTGTGCCTGCGCCAGCACACAAGGGAACTGCGTTCGATCTGTCGGGTTTCAACACGCCGCCGATTCGCGATGCGTCGGACGCAGCGCTCGCTGGGACTGCAGTTTCGGTTCCACGAACCCTCGATACGTCCGACCAGAACGATGTGTCCCAGCGGTCGTTCAGTCCGCCGTCGCCGTGAACACGCAGCACGGCTCGACCTCAATGCGGACGGTGTGCGTGTCGCGGTATTTGTTGCCAGACTCGGATCGTTCGATGGATGCAATCGCCTTGATTCGGGTGAACGGAACGAATGCCCGCATCTCAAGTTTCGGGAGATTCACCTCGAAGTGATCTTCACAGCAGAGCAGCAACTCCGCTTCGTCAAAGTGGTCGGCCTGCCGGAGGTTGATGGCCACCGGGCAATGAAGGAAGTTCGCCAGCAGGTCACGCAGCGTCTTGAAGCGCGGATGGTGGTCGGCGTGCTCCTTCGGCTTCTCGGTTTCCTGGGTTGGCTCCGGGTCCGGGAAGGCGAGTCCCTTGATCGAACCGGCCTGATGCCAGTCGGGCTGGCCAGCCTGCTGCACCATTGCTTCCTGCGGCACCTGCCCGAGCATCGCCGCCTGCTTGAGTTGCTCGGCGGTCATCCAGGGCGATGTCTGGCCGTCGTGGCGAATGCGAAACCTCGAGGTCCCCTCGGTCGTCTGCGTCATGGCAAACTCCTTTCCCACACCGGTGGAGGTTGATTGTCGACCTATGTTGTCGCGCGCAGCGAGCCTCTTGTCAAGAGGGGTTCTGCGGGACCGCCCCACACCCTACTGCTGGCGGCCCTGAAGCAGGGGTGCGGCCTACCAGCGAATGAGGATATTGGTGAATTGAATCCCGCTTCCGTGACTCTGCAGCGCGATGGGGCCACGCTGTGGAACGCCCGGAAGGTGGGCCCGATCGATCACCGTGACTCCGTTGAGCACCACGGTGAGATGCTCGCCACGCATGCGAATGAACGAGCGGTTCCACTGTCCGACAGGCTTGTCAGCGTTGCGTTTGGGCGTGACGGCGGCCCGAACCTCCGCAGGCATCGACGCATCCGTGCGGTAGCCCCACACTTCGCCGCTTCCGATTGGCCAGCACCAGATGTTCACCTGGCTCTTTGAGGACCCCCGCAGGTAGATGCCGCTGTCGCGTTCTTCGATGGACACCATCTTCGGGGAACCGTCTTCGTTGATCGCGTTGGTGCCGTCGGGGTTGATGACTGGCCGCTCCATCGGTCCCTGCGACTGGCCGGTCCATTTCCAGTCGACGATGAGGTCGAAGTCGCCGAACTCGCCCACCGTCCAGAGGTCGCCGCCCTGCCCGTTGTGGGCAATGCTCGTTCCGGACACCGACCAGTTGTCCTCGTGACCTTCGGGTTTCTTCCATCCGGTGAAGTCCAGTCCGTTGAAGAGTGGACGGAATCCTGCGGCGTCGTTGGCGTCCGCTGCGAAGGGCGAAGGCGCCTCGGGGAGTTCCTGAATGCGCAGATTCCGAAAGTCGATCGGGGAGCCTTCCGCCTCGAGGCAGATGTACCCTCTCCTAGGGTTGCAGTCATAGCCACCACTCACGACCTTGCCGTTGACGGCCAGTGAAACCTGTCCGTCGATGCACTCAATGCGATAATGGTTCCACTCGCCGGCCCCCTTTGTTCGCGCCTCGCTCGGCAGGCACCGCGCCCAGCCAGCAGGGTGCGGTCGGTCAGGGGTCATCGTGGCGCCCCAGATCGAGAAGATGTCGCCCTCGCTCGTGTAGTTGTCGGTTTCCACGCCGATCATGACCTGCACTTCAATTGCCTTGGAGAAGGGAACGCCCGGTGCGGGGAGGGCGTCTGACCAGACGAACACACCCGCATTGCCCCGTTTCTCGTGGTGCATCCACTCAAGTTCGAGGATGAAATCCTCGTACATCCGCTCGGTTCGCAGCAGGCACGTGGGCTTGCCGGTGCATCGAATCATGCCCTCTTCTGCACGCCAGGTCGACGCCGCCCCGTTGACATTGACCCAGCCGGAGAGCGTTTCGCCGTCGAAGAGGTCGGTCCAGCTTTCGGCCGAGCTGGCAGCCAGGGCGAGACACGTTGTGAGCATGATTGGCATGGGAGGAGGCTAGTACATCGAGCCGGAACCCCGCAAGGGCTTCCGGCTCGGTGCAGAGGTCTGTAGCCTGCCTGACATGAGCGATCGATTGGCCATTGTCGTCGGTGGGGGGCCAGCCCCGGGAATCAACAGTGTGATAGCGGCTGCGACGATCCACGCGCGGCTGCGTGAGGTCGAGGTGTTGGGGATCCGAGACGGATTCGAGCGGCTCATGCAGGCCGATACAACGTGCGCAGCGCCGCTTGATATCGAGCGGGTCAGCAGGATTCACTTTCTCGGCGGCTCTGTGCTGCGTACGTCACGAGCCAATCCGACGGCTGACCCAGAGGCACTTGGCCGCGTGGTGTCCACGCTGCGGGAACTCGGCGTGACGATGCTTCTCACGATCGGTGGTGACGATACCGCGTTCTCTGCCCGCGCGATCGCCGGGGCCGCGAGCGGCGCGATCCGCGTGGCGCACGTTCCCAAGACGATCGACAATGATCTGGATCTACCCGCCAACATCAATACCTTCGGGTACGAAACGGCTCGTCATGTCGGTGTCGGGATCGTCCACAGCCTGATGGTGGACGCCAAGACGACCTCGCGTTGGTACATCGTCGTGGCGATGGGCCGAAAGGCGGGGCATCTTGCGCTCGGCATCGGCAAGTCCGCTGGCGCTACAGTGACGATCATTCCCGAAGAGTTCAACGGAGACAAGGTCACGCTTGATGAAGTGGCTGACATTTTGGTCGGTGCGATCATCAAGCGGAGCGTGCTCGGTCGCCACGATGGAGTTGCGGTCGTTGCGGAGGGCGTGTGCCTTGCTATCGAGCCCAGCGAGTTGGCGTCACTTGGGTTGGTTGAACGAGATGAGCATGGCAACATCCGCCTCTCCGAACTGGACCTTGGGCGGGTATTGCAGGGAGAGGTCTCGCGGCGACTTGCGGAGTTGGGGCACTGCACGACCATCGTCGCGAAGGACCTCGGATACGAACTTCGCTCAGCGGCCCCCATTCCGATCGACCTGGAGTACACCCGGGATCTCGGCTACTGCGGCGCCCGCTATCTGATTCAAGGCGGCAGCAGTGCCATGGTGAGCATGCAACAGGGGCGATTCGTGCCGATTCCCCTGGATGAACTCATGGATCCTCGGTCGGATCGCATGCGCGTACGGCTCGTCGACATCCAGTCAACCCGCTACGCCATCGCCAGGCGGTACATGATTCGGATCCGGCGGGATGACTTCGAGGATGCGGCCGGCGTGGAGGCACTTGCGTTCGCGTGCGGATGCGATGTGGCGGCGTTCAAGTCCAGATTTGAGCCGCAAACCCGGCGTGAGCCGCCGCCGGTGCAACTGACTTGAAGTGCCACGGAGTATCATGAGGCGGTGGTTGCGACAGGCATCTTCACACTGCTGCTCCTGACCCTGCTGGCCATGCGATTCAAGCGACGCTGGCCGGCGGTGGTGCTGTTTCCCAACGTCCGCCCCCAGCGGGGCGAAGGCCGCGGTGCTGCAGTCGCCGTATTGTGGCTATTCGGCCTGATCATCGCCGCCAACGCAGTCGCGGTTTTCTTCGAGTCCGGCTTGCACTGGTATCTGCCGGACACTCCGAGGAGCTACCGGTTGCTTGAGGGACAATGAGTAGCGGCTCCGGAAGCCAGCCGCCACGAGCGAGCCTGCCCGTCCTGTCCTCCGGCGTGGCGCACCCCTGCGGCGACGAAGCCGATCCGGCCGCGTGCGCCGCGTGCGTGGTCAAGTGGATCGAACGGCGGGCCGAGTCCGGTGGTGTGGCTCCGGGTGAGGGAGAGACGCACGTTGTTCTGGTGGTGCCCGTTCTGGGACTCGGAGGAGCGCGTGAGCGGAGGGCTGTGAGGCGCCAACTTCGCTCGCTCGACGTGCAGGCGGTGCTGTCACAGGATGAGGATCGGATTCTGATGCGTTTCCCGCGGGGCACCTGCCCGCTGCATGAAGTGGCGGAACGCCTCGAAGGGCTGCAGATCAGGCTCGATCTGGCCTCAACCGAAGTCCGCTACGGCGATGCGGCTTCGCCGCTTCCCGAGGCGGCCATACTGCCAAACCGGGTCTTTGATGCCATCGCTGTGGCCAGCCGAACAATCCTGCATGATCGCGAACTCATGCTTGTGGCGATCTCGGGCATGCTGCTTCTTGCAGGCTTCATCGTGCATGTCGCCGGTGGAAGTCAGATCGCCCGGCTGATTCTGCTTGGTTTGAGCGCCACGTTGTCCAGTACCTCGACCTTCGTCGAAGCCGTGAATGTACTGCGGCGGTTTCGAGTTGACGTCGATGTACTCATGTTTGTTGCAGCGATCGGCGCCGCGATACTTGGGCACTACGAGGAAGGGGCGTTCCTGCTCTTTCTCTTCGGACTTGGCGCCGCAGGCGAGGGATTGGCGCTTGAGCGGGCCAAGCGAGCGGTCGAGGCGCTCAGCGACCTGGCACCCGATACGGCGGACCGAGTCGAAGAGGATGGATCGACCAGGCGCGTTCCGGTCGAGGAGATTCGCGTCGGCGATCATGTCGCCGTACACCCATTTGACCGGGTTCCGGTGGATGGAGAAGTTCAACTTGGTGTCTCAGCAATCGATCAGTCGCCGGTGACGGGTGAGTCGGTTCCAGTTGACAAGGGGAAGGGGGACGATGTCTTTGCAGGAACCGTCAACGGCGAGGGCGAACTCGTCGTTCGTGTCAGCAAGGGTGCCGGTGAGAGCACGCTGGCGAGAATCATGCGGCTGGTTGAGGAAGCGCAAAGCACCCAGTCGCCCGCCGAGCGATTCACCGCGCGTGTCGAGCGGATCTACGTTCCGATTGTCTTCGTTCTGGTGACACTTGTCGTCTGCATTCCGCCATGGGCTGGCTGGGAATCGTGGGGCGTGTCCTTCTATCGCGGCATGGCCTTCCTGGTGGCCGCCTCGCCGTGCGCGGTGGCGATCGGAACGCCTGCTGCAGTGCTCTGCGGCCTCGGACGATCTGCCAGGTTGGGCGTGCTGATGAAGGGCGGGGGGACACTTGAGTCGATCGGCCGCATGAAGGCCGTCGCCTTTGACAAGACCGGCACCATGACCGAGGGACAGCCGAGTGTGACGGGAATCACAGCTGTATCGGACGCGTCCGAACTGGAAGTGCTCGCCCTCGCGGCGGCGGTCGAGCAGAACGTGTCGCACCCGCTGGCAGAGGCCATTGTCGAAGCATCGAGGGCAAGGGGGGTTTCGCTGCCTGAGGTTGGCGCGGTGCGGCAGATCGCGGGGCGGGGTGCCGTTGCCGAGATCGGGGGCGTTGAGATTGCCGTGGGACGAGGCTCGATGGGTGTGATGGGCGAGGCCGCCAGCGCTGCGATGGGGGCGATGTCGGAGGCTGGAGCGAGCGTCGTGTGCGTCTTCAGCGCGGGGACCGCGATTGGCGTGATCGGACTGGCCGACACGCCCAGACCGGAAGCGGCGGCGGCTGTGGCGGACCTGCATGCGCTCGGAGTCGAGACCGTCGCCATGATTACCGGAGATCACGCCGGTGCCGCAGAGGCTGTGGCGCGAGGTGTCGGTATCGATGATGTGCGGGCCGACCTGCTTCCGGAGGACAAGCTGAGAATCGTGGAGGAACTGCGAGCGAAGCACGGCAGCGTGGCGATGGTGGGAGATGGCGTGAACGACGCACCTGCCCTGGCTGCCGCGGACGTGGGCATCGCGATGGGCGCCGCGGGGACCGACGTTGCCATGGAGACGGCCGACGTCGTGCTCATGGGCAGTGATCTGCAACTGCTCACCGATGCCGTGGCCTTGTCTCAGGCGAGCCGGCGGATGATCAGCCAGAACCTCCTGATTGCCCTTGGCGTGATCTGCGTCGTGTCACCGCTGGCGGTGATCGGCGTTGCCGATCTCGGCCCGGCCGTGCTGCTGCACGAGGGCTCGACCATCGTGGTCGTCCTCAATGCGCTGCGACTTCTGCGTTGGAAGACCGGTCGACGTGGCATCTGAGCGTCGGACCACCGCTCGTCAGTGGCACCAGCCCCAGTCTGCGATGACGGCGAGTACGTCATCGGCGCCGACGACTCCGTCGCCGTTGATATCTTCGAGGCAGCCGCCGCACGGTCCCCAGGCCGAGACAACGGCGAGCAGATCGTCGACACCTACGATCACGTCCCCGCTCACGTCTGCCGGACAGTCGGCGTCAAGACCGAATACGTACACCGCGCCGCTCCAGGGGCCAGCGATGTCCTCGCGGGGCGACCCGACGGCGACGCGGTCATCATCAAGCGAGATGGATGACCCGAAGAAGCAGTCGTCGGCGCCTGGCAGCGGGAGCCACTTTCCCTGCCACTGCCACCCATTCGCCGCGTACTCGAATCGATAGACCGCGCCGGTGGCGAACCCGTGTCCGGCGTGGTACACGGAGCCGATCAACAGATCATCCCCTCGCAGTACGACGTCGTATCCGAACTCACCGCCGACATCGGGAGGCGACAACTTGGTCTGCGGCCAACTGCCGCCGTCACGATCGAACAAGTACACCGCGCCCGAGTCCTCGATCGGGGCATCGTTGAGAATGCTCCCGATCGCGAGACGCGTGCCGTCCAGCGACAGGCTGTAGCCGAAGTAGTTCCCGGCGATCGGGTCATCCGCCGTCAGCCGTGCCTCCTCCTCCCAGAGGCCATTGGCCGTTCGATGAAAGGCGTATGCGGCACCGGCGGCCTGATCTTCGCCATTCCATTCCAGATAGGCGCCCAGAATGGCGATGTCGCCGTCGATCTGAACGTCCCGGCCCGCCCACGAGAATTGGTCGGCCTGCGAGGGAAGCAGCCGCTGCTCGAAGACCCACGTGCCGTCCATCAGTCGGAACACCAGGGCGGACCCGCTGTTCCACCCGGCTGCGTCGTCGAGTTGGCA
Source organism: Phycisphaerales bacterium (assembly GCA_030749435.1). Taxonomy (GTDB): domain Bacteria; phylum Planctomycetota; class Phycisphaerae; order Phycisphaerales; family SM1A02; genus UBA12567. Next base: position 54,523 of record JASMKH010000013.1, on the reverse strand, counting down.
GCCAATGATCATCTGCGTGCCGTCGATGCAGATCGAGGCGCCGAAACGATCGCCATCCTCCCCGTCCGGGTCGGACAGAACGCCCGACTGGGTCCACTCCGCCCCCGTCCATTCATAGAGCACGACCTTGCCGGTGCGAGCTTCTCCCGACATGGCTCCCATCCATCCGACTGCGGCCAGATCGCCCTGCATGGCGACCGCCGCTCCAAACTCGCCATAGGGCGTCTCGGTCGGAGGGAGGATCTCCTGAACCTGCTGCCACTGCGATCCGATGCGTTCAAAGGCGTACACCGCCCCGGCCTGATAGCCGGCGTCCCCGTGAATCGGTGCCCCGGCAAGCAGGTGCGGCCCCGCCAGCGCGACGGAGGCCCCGAAAATGTCATTCGTGGCACCATCGGAGGGGATCAGATGGGCTGGCTCGGTCACCGCGAGCACGGTCAGGATCAGACTGATTGGCGCCATCGGGTCGAGTATGCCGGAGTGGGCCCATGAGTCAAGGATCGGGTGTCCGGTTCGCTACAGTGCACGCCCCATGAACAAGAAACTGCTTCAGAAACTCTGCGAAACTCCAGGTGTGCCCGGCCGCGAGGAACGCGTTCGTGAGGTCGTTCGCAGCCACATCCGAGGCCTCTTTGACGAGGTGTCCGAGGATGCGATGGGGTCGCTCATCTGCACCCGTCGGCCGACGGCAGGGTCCAGGGGCAAGCCCACGCGAGTGCTTGTATGCGCTCACATGGACGAAATCGGATTCTATGTCCGCCACATTGATGAGTTCGGCTTTGCCTGGGTCAATCCGGCGGGGGGCTTCGACCCACGAAACCTGTTTCACCGGCGGGTACTCGTCTGCACACAAACGGGTGACCATGTCGGAGTCATGACTGCAGGCGGCAAGCCTGTTCATATCTCCTCCCCCGAAGAACGAAAGCAGATTCCAGAGCCGCTCGGCTTCTACGTCGACCTCGGCATGTCGGCCGAGCAGGCACGCAAGACCGTGCAGGTTGGCGACTACGTCGTCATGCACGAACCATTCGAAGAGCAGCCCGAGGCATTCGTGTCCAAGGCGATCGACAATCGCTTTGCGGTCTACTGCGCCATCGAGGCCCTCAGGAAGCTCTCGAAGGCCAAGGGGAAGAACGCCGGTCACGCCTGCGAGATCATTGTGGCGTTTACAACGCAGGAGGAAGTCGGGCTTCGAGGGGCATTGACGGCAGCGGAGTCCGTCGGTGCCGATCTGGGAATCGGACTTGACGTCACGCTCTGCGCCGATACGCCGGGGGTTCCTGAGGCCGACCGCGTCACAAAACGCGGTGAAGGGGCCGGTGTCATGTTCATGGACAGTTCGATGATTGCCGATGCAGCGCTCGCCGAATCGATCTGCGATGTCGCTCGCAGGAAGAAGATCGCCTACCAGAGGTGTATTCTCCCTCGCGGGGGCCAGGATGGTGCTGCGATTCAGCGAAGTGGACACGGCGTTCGCTGCGCAGCGGTCGTTTGCGGAACGCGATATGTGCATACGATCACCGAGTCCATTCATAAGGGTGATCTTCAGGCCACGGTGGATCTGCTTGCCGCCTGGCTCCGAACCGTCAAGTAGGAAGGGACAACTATGCGTAGGACTCTTACGGCCGGTGTGGCCGCCGCTTTGCTCTCTGGCACGATGAGCATGCAGTCGGCGCCGACTGCCGAGGCTGAAAGTTGGGAGATCGATCCGGGACACAGCACCTCGCTCTTTCGCATCCATCATGCAGGCGCCGGTCGTTTCTGGGGCCGATTCAATGACGTCACTGGATCCGTTGCCTGGCCCAGAGACGATTCGGCAGCGCCAAGTTTCGACGTGACCGTCTCCGCGGAGAGCATCGACACCGGGAGCGCCAGACTCGATGGGCATCTGAAGTCGCCTGACTTTTTCAATGCCAAGGAGTTCGAGTCGATGCAATTCAAGAGTGCAGCGGGCGAGCGCATGAGCGATGGTCGCTGGCGGGTCACGGGAGATTTGACGCTGCTCGGTGTGACCAAGCCGGTGACTGTTGAGGTTGAAACGACGGGCGTCAGGGGGAGCGCCGTGGTTGCCAAGGCCGGCTGGGAGGCGAAGTTCGAGATCAACCGATCGGACTTCGGGATGAATTGGGGTGTGGAGAATGGCGCGCTCAGCGATGATGTGCAGCTCATCGTCGCGATCGAAGGCGGAATCGAGCCGGGTCGCTGAACTGATGATCCCAGTTGTCCTCTGGAGCGTCGTGATTCCAACGATTGCCGCCGGTGCGATCGTGGCTGCCGGGCGATGGGGGCCGCTTCGCGGGCGTGCATGTGCTGCACGCACTCTGGTCGTGGTGGCGATCGCGGTCGCGGTCGTCTGGTCCTTCGTCGCGAGCGTGGGATGGCCTTCGCTGCCACCTGCCCAGAAGTGGCACGCCGTGCCCTGGATCGCTGTGTTGATCGGGGTGTGGGGGATCTTCGACACGCTGCTTCCACGCGACGAGTGGCCCGGTCGGTTGGTGTTGGCAGTGGTCGGGGGCATTGTGGTCGGGTGGGGGCTGGTCCTCCCCGGGGTCGAGCCGTTGACGGTCGGGATGGTGGTGGGGGCGACAGGCGCATTGACCGCGCTGATGGATTCGCGCGGGCGGGCCGCACTGCCGCTGGGCGGTTGGGCCATCGCCGCGGCGCTCTCGATGCTCACGCTCGTTGCAGGGCAGTTGACGATGGCGCTGCTCGCTGGAGCCGTCTCGGGCACCCTTGCAGCCATCTGGCTGGTGGGCTTGTGTTCCGGGAAGTGCGGCTCGGATACGCGGGCCGGGGGCGCAGCGTTGGGGGCGACGCTGGCCGTCATCGCCTTGACGGCGTGGTCCTATGACTACGATCTGGTGCCTCGGTGGGCCTGGCTCGTGGTCGCCGCCGGGATTCCCGGGGCCTGTATGCTGGAAGTGGGATCACTCGGCCGATGGCATGGCGTGTTGGCTTCGTGCGTCCGTAGTCTGGTGCTCGTGAGCCCGGCGATCGCGGTGGTTCTCACGCAGATCGAGGCCGTGAAGGGAGCGATGCGTGGGTGACGTGAGCGACGTGACGCCAGCGAAGGCGCAATCATCGGGCCGCCGCGGGGCCTTTCTCGGAGTTGCGCTGGTTGCCTTTGCAGAACTGTGGGAGCGGGCCAGCTACTACAGCATCGTCGCATTGATCGCACTCTTTGCCATTGCAAAGGCCAGAGAGGGTGGGCTGGGGCTGACCAATTCCGACGCGATCGAGATATCCGGCGACTACACGCTGATGGCTTTCGGGTTGCCCGTCGTTTTCGGGTTCATCGGCGACCGATTCGTGGGCCACTACCGCGCGGTGGTGCTCGGGGCCATGGTCATTGTCTCCGGCCACGCGACCCTGTTCTTCGGAGATCACACCAACCTGACGACCTTCTGGGCTGCCCTCTGGTTGATTGCCATTGGAACCGGTCTGCTCAAGCCGGCGATGCCCTGCCTGGTCAGTTCGTTCTATGGGCAGGATCGGATGCGCCGCGACCGGGCTTTCAAGTACTACTACATGATGATCAACATCGGCGGCATGCTCGGCCCGCTCGTGGCCGGCGTCATTCAGGTTCACTGGGGGTTTGACTGGGCCTTTCTCTGGGCGGGGCTCGGGATGACGCTTGCATTCGTGGTGCTCGTCCTGGCGAGACCGCTCGTCCCAGCCACCGAGCGAGGCCGACCGGGATGTGAAACGGATGGCGTCCCCGATCCTCCCGACCCGATCGCATTGGATCATCGCCGGCGGCGCGTCAACATGACGATGCTTAGTGTGTTGTTCCTGCTCTTCATGGTCTGGGCACTTGCCTACGGCGTGTTTGCCGGAAGCGCTACCAGCGAACTCATCGGCAACGCCTACGTTGATCGAGACGTACTCGGCTGGACCGTTCCTGCGGCGGCGATGAACTCGATCGAGCCAGCCATCATTGTGTTGGCGACGCCGCTGCTTGCATTGCTGTTGACCTGGCTTGCTCGCCGTGGGAAGTTTCCGCATTCCGTGCTGCAGATGGTGCTCGGTGGGTTGCTTTCCTGTGTGGCGGTGGTCATGCTCGGATGGTTGGCGACCGAGATCCCTTCGGGCGTGGCCGCCGCGCCCGTCATCGGGCTCGGCGCCTTTGTTGGTGCCTATGCCCTGATGAGCATTGGCGAAGTTCTGATCTCTCCGGTCTACATGGCGGTCATTACACGGCTGGCCCCTCGTCGCCAACAAGCCACGTGGCAGGGCTCCGTTCTGTTGGCCATCGGACTTCTCGGATTCGCGACCAGCCGAATTGGGGCCTACGCGGAGAGTGACGGCGGAGCGCATCGGGTAGAGACGTTTGTCGTCACTGGGATCGCGGGGCTGGCCATCGTGATCCTGTTCTCGGTTGCGACGCCCGTCCTCATTCGAACGATTCAGCGGTACAACCCCATGCCGATCGACGCGGATCCCCAACTTGGTGACGAACTGGAAGCGCTGACGCAGTTGGATGCCTCCGAGCCAGCAGTAGGCGTGCAGGTCGAAAAAGGCGAGGACTCCTGAGCGATCGGCCAGCGGAGGTGCCACCTTCGCCAACCGCCGCGCAGTACCCTGCTCCCATGATGCTTGCCTGGATTGGGGTCCTCGGGGCAGTGACTGGAGCAGCCGGCCCCACCGGTCAACTCATCACGCTGCATCGCGGCGACCAGATCCTTGCCGAGGTCGTCGACGTCGATCAGGGCGCCATGGTGTTGAAGCATCCGATTTTCGGGGAAATGCGAGTCCCATTCAGCGACATCGCATCGGTCAGGCCCTTTTCCGGGACGAGCGACCCGGACAAGTCAATCGCTCCAGATCCCTCACCTTCCGACAATGCCGGTGATGCGGAGGGCGGTGATGCTCGGGGCGGTCGCACGGTGCCGCTCCCGATACCTGTGATTGACGGGGCTGGCCGTTCAGGTGAGGCGGGCATGCCGCCCGAGCCCGCGGCACCTCCTCCTCCCCCTTCTCCACCGGCGGTGCCCTGGACCGGTTCGGTTGGCGCGGCCGTCACGGCGAGCGACAACACGACCTCCACCTACAACCTGCGGCTCAGCGGCTCCCTGAAGCGAGCCGCGTCAACCAGCACGACCGATCTCAGCGTGTCCTACTACCTCAACTCGGCGGGCGGAGTCGTGACCGACAACGACCTGTTGGCCCGCGGGCAACAGAACTGGTTCAGCGAAGACACGCGATGGGAAGTGTTTGTGCAATCCACCTATCAGTACGACCAGTTCGAGTCCTGGGCGCATCGACTGAGTCCATACGGCGGTCTGGGCTATCGACTCTTTGAGGAAGAGGAGTTTGAGTTGACGCTCAAGGGCGGTGGCGGCATGACATGGGAACAGAATGTTGGACTCGTTCGACCGCAGGCGCTGTTCGAAGTGACGACGTCATGGACCATCAATGATCGCCAGTCGCTCGAGGGATACAGTTCGATCGCGCCGGATGTCAATGACCCGTCCAACTTCCTGGCAACGATGACGTTTGACTGGAAGATCCGGCTTGGCGAAGACTCCCCGCTGGCACTCAGTATTGGAGTACGCGACATTTACGACTCCACGCCGACGCCGGGGGCGACCCACAACGACTTCAAAGCATGGGCAGGAGTTGTCCTCAGTTTCTAGATGGAGCATGGACGCAGTGTTGATTCGAACCATGGTTGTACTGTGTCTCCTGCTGGGTGTGCCGTCCGCTCGGGCTGGCGAACGTGTGCAGGTCGAGTTCCCGGGAGGGGATCACCTGAGCGGCGAACTCGTTTCGGTGTCCGAGACCGAGTGCGTGATTCGCCATTCGGTCCTGGGGGACGTGACGGTGCCCCGCTCGTTCGTGGTCTCGCCGCCCGCCCCAAACAGTTCGTCAGATCAGCAGAAGGAAACTGGCGACAAGACCACGGGAGCGGTGAGCGGTCCGGACGAGTCGGACACCGCGAGCGTCCCGGCGGAGCGAGGTCCCTGGACTGGCTCGGTGTCGCTCGCCGCGACGGGCAGCAAGACCACTTCAAGTACTTACAACATTCGGCTTGGCGCTGAGGCTCATCGATCATCTGAATCCGAGCAGTTTGACGTCACGGCTTCGTGGTACTGGAATCAGTCGAACGGCGCGACATCCGACAACGACATTCTCGTGAGGGCAGATCAGCAGTGGTTCGTTGCAGAGAGCCGGTGGCTCTACTTTGCGCAAGGCACCTGGCAGTACGATCAGTTTGAAGAGTGGGCGCACCGCGTGAGCCCATACGGCGGTGTGGGATACAAACTGATTGATGAGGCGGATCTGACGCTGACGGCCAGGGGTGGCGGTGGCCTCACGTGGCACTACAACGGCGGCGCCGTGGACCCGCAAGTCCTGTTCGAGTTGGGTACCGACTGGAAGATCGATGAGCGGCAAACGCTGAGTGGCAGGGCATCCATCGCTCCCGATCCGGTGGACTGGGCAAACTATCTGGCGACGATCTCGGTGGATTGGAAAGTGAAACTTGGGACCGACACGCCCTGGGCGCTCAACTTCGGTGCGACGAACATCTATGATTCGCAACCGACGGGCGGCTCCAACGCCAACGATCTCAAGGCCTACGCTGGGTTGAGTCTCGACTTCTGAATCCAACTGGAGCATTGGACGCAAGTGTCTTTGTACTAGACTTTTGGGTGTTTCCCCGGCGAGCAGCGGATCCGGATGTGTTGAACGGAAGAGGGGATCGCGATCGCAGCTGCACGTGCGGTGTGGGGGGGCCGCCTGCGATTGAATGTGACAAACCGGCCAACTTTCAGCAACCGGATCAACAGTGGTACGAACCCTCATCGGTCAAGGTCCGCGATCGCCGAGCCCCGATGTGTTGCGGGCGGCAGGAGACTCGCTTTCGAGATCTTGACGCGAAGTGTCTGGATCGAGTGTGGTGGATCGGGCCTTGGGCGGCGTGCGTTCGACTGGATGGCGCATCGCCCACGACAACTCGGAGGAGTGAAGCGTGAGCCATGACTGTCACGCCGGGACGCCTTGCCGCGTCATCACCGTTCTTACGCTGGTCGGATGCGCGTCTGCTGCAACTGCAGCACTCGATGTCGCCGATGTCGAGTCTGCGCTGGATCTTCGATGGGTCGATGTGCAGCAGATCGATGTGCGCCAGGCAGGCGCCGACAGTCTTCAGTTTGAGGTCACTCTTGACGGAGCCGTGATGAACGCGGTGATGGAGCGGTGGTCGATTCGGTCGGCGGGATACAAACTGCTGGTGCCGAACTCAGTTGGGAATCTGACTGAGTACCCCGCTGGCCCGGTCAACACCTGGCGGGGTTCGTTCGTGGACGCCCCCGGGAGTCGAATCATTGGCGCCGTGCTTGATGGCGGCCTGAGAGTCGGTGTGCAACTGGCCGACGGGACGCGGTGGTGGATCGAAGACATATCGGGACGGGTCGCCGGGGCGGTGCCTGGTGACTTTGCGGTGTATCCACAGGATGCCATCGTTTCTCCTGAGGGCTCGTGCGGGACGGACGCTGCTGCACACTCCATTGGTCTCGTTGCTTGGGGCAAGACCCGGGGGGATTGGGGCGGTCCGAGAGGGACCAACATCTGTACGACTGAGATGGCGTGCGATGCCGACTACGAGTTCTACCAGGACTACGGCAGCGTCTCGGCGGTGGAAGATCAGATCAACGCGGTTGTGGCGGCTGTGAACCTGCAGTACGAATCGCAAGTTGACATCAGTCACGCCATCGGCACGATCATCGTGCGAAGCAACGCAAGTGATCCGTACTCGGGCAACAGCCTGGAGAATCGCCTGTACCAGTTGCAGGACGAATGGGAGTGGAATCAAGGCAGCATTCAGCGAGACGTGGTGCAGTTGTTCACGGGAGCCAGCGACTCGGGGAGCACGATCGGAATCGCCTGGGTGAGCGCGGTATGTACGGGGTACGCCTACAGCGTTGTTGAATCCGACTGCTGCGGATCGTTCGGATGTGCCACCGACCTCTCGGCCCATGAGTTGGGCCACAATTGGGGTGCAGATCATTGCAATTGCACGGGCAACACGATGAACCCTTACATCACGTGTTCCAACGACTTCTCGAACAACTCGATCAACGACATCACGTCCTATCGCGACTCGATTCTCGGATGCCTTGACTGTGCGCCGCCGGAGCCGACAGGCGGCTGCTGCGTCGGCACGTCGTGTTCGATTGGGACGCAGATAGACTGCCAGATTGCCGGAGGGTCGTGGTTGGGAAGTGGTTCAGATTGCTCCGGCTCGCCTTGTGATCCTGTCGGAGGATGCTGCGTCGGCACATCGTGCGCCAGTGAGACTCAAGGGGACTGCGAGGCTGGCGGCGGCACTTGGCTTGGTGAGGGTACGTCCTGCGATGGCGACCCATGCGCGAGCTCGCCAGAGGGTGCGTGCTGCGTCGTCGCCGTCTGTTCGATCAAGTCGGAGGCTGATTGCAATGGTACGTGGCTCGGCGAGGGAACGGACTGCGCGGACAATCCGTGCAGCAGTTCGGGCTTCTCCGGCATCGAGTACGCCATCGTGGGAGAGAATCTCGTGGAGGGCATCGGTGCGCATTGGACCGTGGATGTCTTTGCGGCGATTGGTCCGGGCGAGCGTCTGGACGCTGTTGCGGGCAATTCAGTGCAGCAGAAGACGATCACCAGCAGCGGTGGCTTCTGGCAGAGTCCTGTCGGCGGACCAACCTCGCAGGATGTCAACCCGGCCTTCTACGAGTTGGAGCCAACTCTGGAGTGGGACTCCCGCGTCACCATTGGGGCCCTCGACAGCAGTGGTGCCCCATTTGGTTCGAACAACCTGGGCGATATCGGCATCGACTGGGGGACCTTTGAGAGCGGCGGCGCATTGTCAGCTGGGAACGGGACGTGGTACGTGCTGCCCATCCATGAGCAGGGCGAGGCGCAGGCCTTTCTCAACCAGGAGTGTGACACGGCCTACGGCGTTCGGATTGCCAGGCTGACCGTGCTTGGGATGAGTTCCGAGGTCATGGTCGAAGCCCTGTTCCAGGGGCGCGACACGTCCGATCAGACATGGCAGGACACGGCGAGCCGGACATTCGTGTGGTCGAGCACGCTCGACTGCAATGGCAACGGCGTGGCGGACCACTGCGACATCGCCTCGGGAACGAGCAGCGATGATGACGGCGATGGGATACCCGACGAATGCGCTTCGTCATGCGACTGGGACCTTGACGGTGACGGCGACACGGACATCGATGACGCCCTGCAACTACTCAGCGGCTTCGGTGCCCCGTACACCGTCGACGACCTGCTCGGCATGCTTGCCGAGTTCGGATGCGGCACTGGTTGACAGGCGCGCCCAACATGCCTTCTTCCTTCACCGCCGGGTTGGGACCACCTGTGGTCTCAGCCCGGCCGGTTTGCGCCCACGAGACGCAGGATCCTCGCGCAGCCATGAGCGCCAGCAGATCATCGATGCCGACCTCGCCGTTGCCGGCGAAGTCCGCAACTGGGGAGTCGGTTTCAGCCGACGTGATGAATCCAGGCAGGTTCGCCACATCGACTTGACCGAGTTCGCTGCCTTCCGAAGGGTTGGTTGACACGTGGCTGCGCGAGAAGCGCTTCGGTGGCACGCTGGTCCTGCGCGGCGGCAATTGCGGGCAGCGAGGCAAGAAGTCGAAGTCATTGAGCTGGCACCGCTTGAGGTGCTGCCGCGTTGTGTTCTCTCGCCGCCGCAGATCAACACAGCGCGGCTGAGAGACTCGGGTAAGCAACCTGCCAGACGCTCCTGCTCGGCCAGTTGTTCAGCGCCCATTCAGATGCACGGCCGGGCTCAGTGAGGCCAAAGCACCACCACCAGGACGCCACCGGCAACGGCAAGTGCCATGAATGGAAGCACGCGGCCAAGCATGGCGCGGCCACCGAGGCTCGATACCAGGATTGTCTTGAACACGAGGTTGCTGACGAGGCCCGTGACGATGAGCCGCCACCCGACCGTGGCTTCAAGATCACCTTGATCCACCAGTTGGGCCGTCGAGAGCGTGATGGCGTCCATATCGGTCAATCCTGAGAGGGCGGCCACGGCATACAGCCCCGACTCGCCGACGTACTCACGGGCCGCGGCAACGGCCACAAGTACGCCCCCATACAACAGCCCGAAGATGACCGCGGTCCGCAGGTTGGACGGGGCGTGGCTCACGCTTGCTTCCACCGGCCTGCGGCAGTAGATGGCGAATGCCGCAACTGAGATGATCGCGAGCCAGCCGAAGATGACAAGCAGGGGAGGGGCCAGGTCGGGGAGAATCCCTCGGGCCACAATGAGAATCTCGAAGAGGACCCGCGCGATGACGATGGTTGACGCGATGACGACCACGGCCGCCGAGGCACCGGGCGAGGTTCCGCCTTCCTTGGACTGCCGAGCAATTCCGACCGTCGTGGCTGTGCTGGAGATGACGCCCCCGAGAATCCCGGCCGCCGCCGTGCCGGATCGCTGGCCGAAGAGCCGCTGGGCGACCCACGCTGCGAGGCTGATTCCGACAATGAGCACCACCATCAGCCAGATTCGGAATGGATTCAGTACGCCGTAGGGACCCCATGCTTCATTCGGCAGGACTGGCAGGATGACCATGCCGATGAGTACCAGGCGCACAGCCGCCTGCATGTCCTCTTTGTTGGTCTTGGCCAAGATGCGGCGAAGCGGATGTTTCCACTCAAGCAGGATCGTGGTGATGCCCGTGACCACCACCGCGGCGCCAGCGAGGTCCCGCATGCACATGGCGCCGACGCAGAACATCACCGCGGTGGCGACCATTGAAGTGACGCCGCCTCGAGCGGACGGGCCCAGCCTCATGGTGATGACAAACGTGCCCAGCACCAGGAATCCACCCGCCAGGGGGATCTGTCCAAGGTCGCGGGAGAGCAGCCCGGTCAAGGCGCCAAAAAGCGTGATGAGCGTGAAGGTACGTCCCGCGGGGTGTTGCCCTGCCCACTCCCGCTGCAGACCGACCAGCAGGCCCAGAGCCGTGGCGAGACCGATATGAAGGAGATCTGTGGTGGGCATTGGTGGTCGCCAGCGTACCACTCTTTGTGGTCGCGGGGCGGGATTCGGGGGCCTCCTCGCCCTGTGGCCTATCGCTGATTGCTTGCGGCGCGGAAGGTTTGCCGCTTTCCTTTGGGGTGCTCGCCTTTGGCGACCGGCCTGAGCCCCGCCTCCTGGAACGCGACTCGGAATGCCTCCAGTGTTGTCTCATGCAGCAGGCGATCCATGGAGTCCTGCACTTCCACGAGTTTGTTGTGAAGCGGGCACGGCTCGCCGACGCCGCAAACACCTCCACCAAAGGGACATGCGTCGGAGGTGTCTTCCCGCTCGAAGAGCCGGTAGATGTCGTAGAGCCGAATCTTCTTTGGCGGCCTGGTGAGCGTGTAGCCGCCGCCGGGCCCCGGGGCGCCCGAGACGAGCCCTGCCTGCGAGAGCATGGTCAGGATCTTTGCGACGAAGGGTCGCTGGAGACCTCGAGCGTCTGCGATGTCCGTTGCAGAGAGCCGTGTCTTGCCCCCGTCATACACCTCGGCCAGGCGCGATGCGGAGGCAATGGCTGTTTCTGTCTGCTTGCTGTACATGGATGCCAATCTCTCCTTCGAGGTGCCCGGAGCCACCCCAGGGGGACGGGGTCAAACAGACTCAGCGCAGGAGTCCGATGTACCGGGGTGTGCCTGCGACGCTGGCACAACAAGTGAGCGTCTGCGTGGATGTCCAGCGTGGGGAAGGTGGACATCAATCGTCTTGGGGTGCATTGCGATGACAGCGAAGTGATCCGGCTTCCACCACGAGTCATGGTCGCTCCTGTTCAGCGCTTCGAGTCTCAGATCGTGCGGCGGTGACGCCTGATCATCGTGTCTGAGTTGCTGCACAAGCGATCGGATGTGTTGCCAGTGCGCCCGAATGTCTTCTTCCCGCTGCACGATGCGGGCATCGCCGTGCACCCGAATCTGCGTGTCGGTCGGTCGGTCGTAAATGACGACGCAGGCAGCGGCGTTTCGCTCGATCTGCTTGACCTTGGTGCTGGTTGCATCGGCGTGATACCACAACGAATTGAGCTCTCGAGAGGCGCCGCGGAGCACCATCAGTCGAGCGTCGGGGGCCGTCCGCTCGTCGGTGGTGCAAAGCACATGCAGGTGCATCGGATCGTTCGGCTCATCTGCCGCTGCGGCAAGTCGTCCCCAGACCCACGTGGCGAGCGATTCGTCGGTCGCGGTCGTTGGGTCCGGGATGTGTGTGGGTGGGGTCACTGTGCAATGCCCTCGGGAGGAGCGTCCACTCGTGCGGACAGGGGGACGAGTTGCTCATGCTGAATGTCCCGGGTTGTCAGCACGGGAATCGAATGGGCCTGCAGAAGGTGAGTCGCGACGCTTCCGAGGAAGAGGCGATGCACCAGGCTGCTGCCCCGGGTTCCGGTGGCGATGAAAGTGCAGCCCATTCGGGATGCGGCTTCCAGGATGATCTCCGCCGCGCTCCCAGACTTGACCTGAGTCGTGACAGCGATGGTTTCGGAGGATGCCTCGGCGGCGAGCCCGTCAAGCAGATGCCCCGCCTCGATCTGGCGGTGGCGCATCAGTTCCTCGCCGGCAGCCACGGGTCCGTACCCCATGCCTTCGTACGGCATGTGCGGTGTCTCACACACGTGCAGCAGCGTCAACTTGCCGTTTCGACCCGTGGCGTTGAGCAGGCGCACGGCGGCGCTGATCGCCCGTGAGGATTCTTCAGAGAAGTCGACGGCGACGAGGCCGTGCATCGGCGCCTTGGAGTCTTCTGCATTGCCCGGAGGCACTGTGAGAACGGGGCATGATGCCGTTCGAATGAGTCTTCTGGTCGTCGTGCCGAGTCGCATCCACTCAAAGGGTGAGTGCCCGCGAGCGCCGAGTATGAGCAGGTCTGCGGCGAATGATTCGGCATTGTCTCGGACCGATTCCCACACCGGCGCATGGGGAAGCGCCACGACCTCGATCTGGCCCGCGTCTCCGCCCGCCTGGGTGACCAGATTCCGCAGCGCGGTCTTGACCGCATCACTCGCGCTCTGTTCGGGGTGCCGCTGCTCGATGACGTGTACAACGCGGATCGCGGCGGCCGCGCGGCCGAAGGCGGAGACTGCCCATGCCACCGCGGCGTTGCCGGCAGGTGAGCCATCGGTGGCGGCGAGTACTCGCAGGCCGCCGCTTGTCTTGTGTTCCGGTACGGGTGGCGAGGGCATGGGTGAGTCTCCAGAGTCGATCCTACGCTTCCGGGAAACCGATTCCTAGGGCATAGCCGAATCATTGGTAGAGATTTCGGCGATTATTCTCGCGTGGCTCGGAAGGTGGGGCTCGCTCGGTGTGCGTAGTGGCTTCGGTCGCGGACCGGAGGGGTCAAGCGTGCGATGAGCATCCATCGTGCCTCCGGAGCGGTCTGGCCTACTCGGGAGTGCCGACGTGGCACTGAATGCAGTTGGCTCGCTCGGGATGCGTTGTTTGCAGCCCTTCATATCCGTGTGTTCCATGGCAGGCCAGGCAGTTGGTGCGCATGAGTCGCCCGTGCGGAATGGTCGGCGGGGCCTCGTCCCAGGCGCGGGTTGCCGGGCCCGTGCGGAACAGACCCTCGAAACTCGTCTCCGCGAACTGCATGCCGGGATCGGCGCGGCTCAGCGGCGGCTCCTGCGTGACATGGCACTGCTCACACGCCGCCAGGTAGGGATGCGGCATCGGGTGGGCGACCCGCGTGCCCATGACGAATCCGTCTCCGTGGCAGTCGAGGCACGACTTGGTGCGCGTGAATGACTCGATGTCGTGGGGAATGGTCGGCGGCGCACCTTCATATGCTCTCAGACTGGCGCGGAGGTTCAGTGAGTTCATGCATGCCTGGTCGCGGTCGGATTGCTGGCTGGATTTCCAGGTCGGGGATTCAAAGTTTGTATCTGGGTTCGTGAGCGATCGCGCTTGTGAGGCCGCGTCCTGCTCGGCCGGGGATGGCAACCCGTCAGTGGGAGTGGTCGCCAATACCCCGGCGAGCAGGATTGAGGCGCCAGCGGTGGTCAGAACGCCAGCGAGAATCGCCGAGTTGCTGAGCATGCGTGGTCTGGTCATGGCAATGCTCCTTCAGGCTCGCCGCAACGCGGCGGCGCACTTCTTGTAGTCGGGCTGCTTCGAGATCGGATCGTGGGCCTCGAGGGTCAGTTCGTTGACCAGCAGCCGCTCGTCGAAGAACGGAATGAAGATCGAACCGGACGGAGGAGCGCCGCGACCGCCCACCCATGCGGGGAGTTCCAGATCACCGCGCCGCGTCGAAACGACCATGCGGTCTCCCGTCGAGACGCCCAACGCCTTCGCGTCGGCTCCGTTGAGTTCGACGTAGGCGGTCGGCATCGCATCACGAAGTTGGGGAACGCGGCCGGTCATCGTGGCTGTGTGCCAGTGTTCCAGCACACGGCCAGTGCACAGCCAGAATGGATAATCGGCATCGGGTGATTCCGGTGGGGGTGCATAGGGGCGGAACCAGATCTGAGCCTTGCCGTCTCCGGTCTTGGAGTGATAGAAGTCGATCTCCTCGCCGTGGGCCACGTACGGATCATCGAAGCCTGAAAAGCGGAACCGCGTTTCCCTCCAGGAACCGTCGGATTGCTGTACCACGGGCCATCGAAGCCCCCGTGATTCGACCAGCACGTCGTAGGGAGCCAGATCCTTGTGTTTCATGCGGGCAAAGGGCCGGTACTCCTCGTACAGGTACTTGTCGACGTTGGTGTCGTAGTAGTGTGGCCAGTCCCAGACGGGGACATCAACGCCCTCATCATCGAGGACGGTGAAGATGAACTCGCCGTCCCGCCCACGCATGCCTTCGTGTCCTCGGTCGAAGAGCCGCCTGGCCACGGCGACCACCTGCCATACATCGTCTCGGGCGTCGCCGGGCGGCATGACCTGCCTGAACCACTGCTGGGTTCGCCGCTCAGAGTTCCCGAAGATGCCGTTCTTCTCGACCCACATGGCCGATGGCAGCACGAGGTCTGCGAGCTTCGTGGTGGCGGTTGGATACACCTCGGAGACGATGAGGAACTTGTCTTCAAGGGCCTCCTTGCCGTTGAAGAGCTTCTGCAGGTTGGGCAGCGTCTGCCCCGGGTTGGTGACCTGCACCCAGATGGTGGACACCTTGCCGCCTTCGCTGGTGGGCGTGCAGAAATTGTCCCACATGGCGACGGTGTGGGTCCCGGGTTTGGGGTTGATGCGGCCATGCGGGAGATTCCAGAAGTCCTCACAGTGGGTGCGATGCGGCTCCTTGGCGACCAGGCGTCCTCCCGGCAGGGCGTGGGCCAGGGTTCCGACTTCACGGGCCGTGCCACAGGCCGAAGGCTGTCCTGTGAGGCTGGTGGGTGAATCGCCGGGCGTGCCGAAGTGACCGCTGAGCAGGTGAAGGCCGTGAATCAGCGTGTTCATGGCGGTGCCGCGGGTGTGTTGGTTGACGCCCATGCACCAGAGGCTGGTGATCTTTTTACTGGGATCGCAGAAGCGGTCCGCCAGCAGCCGGAGTTGTGCTGCCGGGACGCCGGAGATTTCTTCGACGTACTCAAAGGTGTAGGGTTCGAGTGAGGCCGCGTACTCCTTGAAGCTCGAAGGTTCACCGAAGAGGCTCGGCTTCTCGGTGTCCTTACGGAATGCGCAGTGCTTTCCGACGAAGTCCTTGTCCCACGCGTCGCGGGCGATGAGTTCGCGGGCGATGCAGTTGGCGATCGCCAGATCAGTCTGCGGCGTGAAGTTGAGGTAGTGATCCGCGAAGTCGGTGGTCCGCGTTCTGCGCGTGCCCAGGTCGAAGAGCTCGACGTGTTCCCCCCGCGACCGGCGGTCCATCACTCGGCTGAAGAGGACCGGGTGCATTTCGGCGGGGTTGTTGCCCCAAGTGATCAGGACATCACAGGCGTCCAGATCGTCGTAGCAACCAGCGGGTTCGTCGACGCCGTAGGTTGCCAGAAAACCGGTCACGGCCGAGGCCATGCACAGGCGGGCGTTTGGATCGATGTTGTTGTTGGAGAGACCGCCCTTGATGAACTTCTGGCAGGCGTAGCCTTCCGGAATGGTCCACTGGCCGGAGCCGTAGATTGCAAAGCCAGGCTGATCAACCTCGATCCGATCCGCGATGACGTCGATGGCCTCGTCCCACGTAATGGGTTCGAGTTGGCCGTTGCGGCGAAGCATGGGGGTCGTCAGTCGATCCTCCCCGTAGAGGATGCCAGCGACGTGATAGCCCTTGGCGCAGAGGAGGCCCTTGTTGACGTCCGCCTTGAGATCGCCGCGAATCGCTTCAACCTTGCCGTTGCGGGTGCCGACCATGACGTGGCAGCCGGTGCCGCAGAATCTGCACGGCGCCTTGTCCCAAGTCAGTTCGTCGCCGTCAAGCACGTTGAGTGACACGTCGGCGGTGTTCCCGGAGGCCATCCCGGCGGCTGCGGCGGTTGCGGCTGCCATGGCGCTTCGGGCCATGAACTCTCGTCTGTCAAATCTCATGGTTGGCACTCCTTCGTGTTCGCCACTGGAGCGGTGGCGGGGGGGGCGGACTCGGGCTCGTCGAGTCCGATCCAGGTGATTGCGACCTGTTCGATGCCGGCCATTCGCTCGATGGCGTTGATGGCCGCGGCGGTCTCTTTCTGGTCTGCCTGCAGTGTGGCGGCCTGGCTGGAGATGGAGGCGGGTGTGGTACCGGCACTCAAGGTGAGGACAAGTCCGCTTGTGGGCATTGCTGGGCCCTCCCGCCTCCAGAAGTAAGGAGGCATAATTACGGAGTCGTTGCTCCAAGTCTCTGAAGAATACGGTCGCAGTCGCGGGTGTGGAAGGGGTCGGAGGTCGAAGTTTGTGAAAAAACCGGCAGAAATGTTTTCGGGCCTGGCGGTGCCGTAAGGGCTGAGAATGATTCTCAATAGCCAGTTCGTGAAGAAAGCGACAAAACCGTGCGATTCCATGCGCGAAATCGCGACAGGACTGTCTAGATTTAGGTACTGTGTCGCCCAATCGCTCACAACGAGCGGGACTCAGGAGGTGCGATTCATGAACGCATCAGGAATGATTGGGCTGGCATTGGCAGGCGTCCTCACGCCTGGGTTGCTGGCGGATAACGGCGACGCTCTTCGAATGAAGATCGCCGAACTCGAGGCGCAGCAGCAGCAAACCAACTCGCTGCTCGATGCGCTGCAGGGCGATCTCGACCGCGTACGGGCCGAGACGTCGGACAACTGGCTGAGCGAAGCACGCACCGAACAGATCCGCGGTCTGGTGCAGGACGTGCTCGCGGACGCCGATACCCGCGCTTCGTTGCAGGGCAACGGCGCGACCAGCGGCTATGACAATGGGTTCTTCATCGCCTCCCCGGATGGCAACTTCAAACTCACGATGAACGCGAACATGCAGTTCCGGTTTACGTGGGATAACCGCGACGATGCCGCTGGCATGCCCACCGGTCAGGTGAACCCATCCGAGGAGGATCTCTGGGGATTCTCCAACACTCGCACAGCCCTGATCTTCAAGGGGCACGCCTTCGATCCGAGCGTCACCTACTTCGTGCAGAGTATGTGGGGCGCGAACTACGCTACGAGTCTTTCTGACGCCTGGATCGGCAAGTCGCTCGAGGGCGGGTGGTCCGTCAAGGCCGGTAAGTTCCGCATGCCATTCATGCGGGAGACGCTGATCGGCTACAACCAGCAACTCGCTGTTGACCGTTCGCTGATGCAGTACTACCTCGGCATCGGCCGCTCGCAGGGCCTGCAGGCTCAGTACAAGGGCGACAACATTCGCCTGACGGCGGCAGCGCTCGAGGCCTTCCAGACCATCGGTGGCATTGGCGGCATCGGCCCCACCAGCACGACCACCGACAGCATTGGCTTTGCCGCCCGGCTGGACTACCTGATGCAGGGCAGTTGGGGCGACGTGGCGAACTACACCGCGTTCTCTCCGAGCGAGACCTCCATTCTGCTCGGCACCGCCATCGCCTATGCGACGCTCGATCAGGGCCTGGATGCCCTGGGCGGCTCAGGCCAGCAGCACGACCTTCGCTGGACAGCCGACGCGACCGTCAACTTCGACGGTGGCTCACTCGCCGCGGCGGTCGTGATGGCGGATCTGGATGAAGATCCAAACATCGCTGCTGGCTACACAACGCGTGAGCGGGACACTGTCTGGGGCTTCAATCTCCAGGGCGGATTCTTCCTCGCCGATGATGTGCAGGCCTTCGCTCGCTATGAGTGGGCCGACTCGATGTATGCAGGCTCGGATGACCTGAGCGTGCTGCAGGCCGGTGTCAACGTCTACTGGTATGGCCAGAAGGTCAAGTGGACGACCGACATCGGATACTCGTTCAACGAACTCCCGAGCGAGTACTTCTATCTGGTGCAGGCACCAGGCGCTGTCGGCAATGGCGGCACCAACCTCACCGGCTGGACGCCGGACGCGGGCGATGGCCAGTGGCTCATTCGTTCGCAGCTCCAGCTTTGCTTCTGAGCTCTTGATCTGACCATTCCTCCCATATCGGGAACCAAACTCATGCGGAATCGAGTGCTTGAAAACGTGATTGGATGGGGCATCTCGGCGGTGCTGCTGATTCTCGCCGCGTTGTTCCTCTGGGCACCGATTCAAGTGAGCAATCCCGTTCCCGAACCGGTCGACGTGGATCGGGCCCGCCTTGGGGCGCGCCCGATTCGCGTGGCCATGCACGATCCGCCGTCGATCGAGGTGGCGACGTTTGACATGAACTGCATGGAGTGCCACGCCCTCTTTGAGAGCGGCAAGATGATGCCCGGCGGCCTGCAGCGACACAACGACATCGAGATGGGCCATGGCATCAACACCAACTGCTTCAACTGCCATGACGTGGAGCGGCGGGATCGGTTGGTATTGGAGGGAGGCGAGACGGTTGGATTCAACCAGGTGCCGCAACTGTGCGGCAAGTGTCACGGGCCTACCTGGCGTGACTGGCAACAAGGCATTCACGGCAAGACGGTCGGGTCCTGGCGGGGTGGCGACGAACGGCAGCAGCGATACACCTGCACCGACTGTCATGATCCCCATACGCCCGCCTTCAAACGCGGCACTCCGCTTCCGGGGCCGAACACGATCCGCATGACGCCGGGCGAGGGGCCGCACCATGACGACGGTGTCCATCGGCCGCTGGCGCAGTGGATCAACCAGATCGCGGAGCACGGGCATGACGATGACGCCCCACCATGAGGAAGGGCAAGACCCATGAGACTTCCGGTGTTGAGACAGGATGATGCCGGGGGGGGGTGCGGTGGATGCCCGCCTCAGGATGCCCCCGACTCCCGACGCTCGTTCCTTCGGAGCACCGTGGCAGTCGGGGCAGGATTCGCCGCGCTTGGCGCCGCGCTCAGTCCGCTGGCCGATCTCGATACTGACAAAGTCTTCGCTGGCGAGGACTTCTTCCGCGAGCACTACAAAGAACTGACCGCGGAGGACAAGGCCCGGCTCTTTGCCGACATCGAGGCGCAGATCGATCGCGAGTACGGCGTCCAAGCGACAGTCGGCGACCCGCGGCCGCTTCCCGGGGTTGAGTTTGTGTATGCGCTGAACCTCTCACGCTGCGATGGCAATCGCGCCTGCGTGCACGCCTGCGTGAAGGAGAACAACCAGAGCCGTGAGCCGGAGATTCAATACATCCGGGTTCTGGAGATGCCCATTGGCACCTTCGAACTGGAACGTGGCAACCAGTATTACAGCGAGAAGACGCCCAGGCCAGGGCACTTCTACATGCCGATCCAGTGCCATCAATGCGCGAACCCGCCGTGCGTCAAGGTCTGTCCCGTCGAAGCGACGTGGCAGGAGGCGGACGGAATCACCGTGGTCGACTACGACTGGTGCATCGGGTGCCGCTATTGCCAGGCCGCGTGTCCCTACTGGGCACGACGATTCAACTGGACCGATCCCGAGATTCCCTCGGACGAAATCAATCCGGACATGGCCTATCTCTCCAACAGACCGCGAAGCCGCGGCGTGATGGAGAAGTGCACATTCTGTCTGCAGCGGACACGCAAAGGCCGCATGCCTGCGTGCCTAGAGGCGTGCCCGACGGGTGCTCGCAAGTTCGGGAATATCCTTGATCCGGGCAGTGAAGTCTCGCAGATTCTCCGCGAGAAGCGTGTCTTTGTGCTCAAGGAAGAGGTTGGAACGCGGCCACGCTTCTTCTACTACTTCGATGAGCTCTCCTCCCGGACCACCGAGGGGGTGGCTTCATGAAGGAGTACCTGCGATTCCTGTATCGATGCTTCCGCGTAAGTTTCGTCGGCGACTGGCGCTATCAGTTGTGGATGCTGCTCCTGACGATCTTCGTGCTTCTGGGCGTCAACGCGTGGGCTCGGCAGTTCGTCCACGGATTGATCACGACCGGGATGACCGACCAGGTGTCATGGGGGCTGTTCATCGCGAACTTCACGTATCTGGTCGGCATGGCTGCGGCTGCCGTCATGCTCGTGATTCCAGTCTACATCTACCGAAACAAGGAACTGCATGACCTTGTCATCTTCGGAGAGCTGTTCGCCGTCGCGGCGATCATCATGTGCCTGCTCTTCGTGGTCGTGGATCTTGGACGACCCGACCGCATGCAGCACATGCTCATGCGATTCAACTTCCCGATGAGCCTGTTGACGTGGGATGTCGTCGTCCTGAATGTCTACTTGCTGCTCAACCTGCATATCTGTGGATACCTGATCTACAGCCGGTACCGAAAGCGCGAGCCGGGCAAGTGGTTCTACATTCCCTTCGTCTTTATCGCCATCGTCTGGGCGATCAGCATTCATACGGTCACGGCCTTCCTGCTTGTTGGACTCGGTGGTCGGCCGTATTGGAACACTGCCATCATCGCGCCCCGGTTCCTCGCCTCGGCGTTCTCCGCCGGGCCGGCGTTCATCATCCTGACGTTGATGGCGATCCAGTGGTTCACGAGTCATCAGGTGCCCCAAAAGGCGTACATGACGCTTCGGGCGATCGTCGTCGTGGCGATGAGTATCAACGTCTTCCTGCTCGGTAGCGAGCTGTTTACAGAGTTCTACAGCGACTCGGCCCACATCGCGTCGGTCAAGTACCTCTGGTTCGGTATTCACGGGCACGATGAACTGGTGCCGTGGATCTGGACCGCGCTTGCCATGAACCTCGTTGCGCTGGTCATGCTCTACCTCCCGATCACCCGGAGTCGAAAGCTGCTGGCCCCGGCCTGCATCCTGCTCATCGTCGGGATCTGGATTGAGAAGGGCATGGGACTCATCGTCCCGGCATTCGTGCCTTCGCCGATCGGTGAGATTGTTGAGTACACCCCGACGCTCAATGAGATACTCATCTGCGTTGGAATCTGGTCCTTCGGACTTTTGATCTACACCATCTTCATCCGCGTCACGCTTCCGGTCTTGTCCGGGCAGTTGGTTGCGGATCGGATCTTCCATACGACACCGAACGCTGCTGAGGAGTTTGCGGCAGCAAACAACGGACAATCAACACAGGAGGTGCTGTCATGAAACACGCAATTGTGTGTGCTGGGATTCTCGTGTCGGTCGCCGGCGTTGCGGGGGCCTTTCCAGCGGGCGCCCACGGAAACGGTGGCAAGGCTGGCGCATTCGGGCTCTCGGAATTGAGCGAGGCAAGCAAGGAGTGCATCAAGTGCCACGAGCAGCAGAACCCGGCGATCTACGAGCAGTGGGGCGACAGCCTGCACTACCGCGCCAACGTCGGCTGCTTTGAGTGCCACATGGCGGATGAGGCTGATGTTGACGCCTTCAATCACTACGGCAACACGATTTCGGTGATTGTGAGTCCTCGCGACTGCGCCCGCTGCCATGAGCATGAGGTCGCCGAGTTCGAGGCCTCGCACCATGCGAAGGCCGGTCGGATCCTCGGATCGCTCGACAACGTCTTGGCAGAGGTCGTCGAGGGCAACAAGGGCATGGTGACCGAGTCGTTCCCGATGGGCGTCTCGGCCGCTGCGGTCAACGGCTGCTGGCAATGTCACGGCAGTGAGGTCAAGGTGCATGCCGACGGCAGTCTGGACCCGGCTACGTGGCCCAACAGCGGCATCGGCCGCATCAATCCCGATGGATCTGAAGGATCCTGCGCCGCATGCCACGGCCGGCACTCCTTCAGCGCCGCGCAGGCACGTCACCCGGACAACTGTGGCAAGTGCCATATGGGCCCCGACCATCCCCAGAAGGAGGTCTACGAGGAGTCGAAGCACGGCATCCAGTTCTTCGCGAATGAGGACAAAATGAACCTCGACTCTCCCAAGTGGATCGTCGGTGAGGACTACTCAGCGGCCCCAACCTGCGCGACGTGCCATATGTCGGCGACCAAGAACCAGCCCGTCACTCACGATGTGGGAATGCGGATCAGTTGGAACAACCGTCCGCCAATCTCCATTCGTCCTGAACTCAGTGACAAGAAGATGGGACTTCCCGGCGCCGATGTGCCGTGGCAGGTGCGGCGCCACAACATGCAGGATGTCTGCCTCAATTGTCACAATCAGGGTTGGGTCGACAACTTCTACATCCAGTACGACGGACTCATCGATCTGTACAACACGAAGTTCGCCGCGCCGGGCAAGAAGCTCTATGCCCTTGCGAAGCCGCTCATGAAGAACGTCAAGTTCGGAAACAAGATCGACTTCACGTGGTTCGAGTTGTGGCACCATGAAGGTCGGCGTGCTCGGCACGCCGCGGCCATGATGGGGCCGGACTACACACACTGGCACGGTACATACGAGATCGCTCGCAACTTCTATACAGAGTTCATTCCCGAACTGGAAGAACTCGTCGAGAAGGGTATGCACTCGGGCGATGCCGACAAGGTCGCTGCTGCTGAGAAGCTCCAGGCCGCGATCGATGAGACGCTCGCGACGGATGATCACAAGTGGTTCATCGGCGAGATGGATCCCGCCGAGGCTGCAGCTCGGAAGAAGGCAGCCGAAGAGTTCAAGGCCCGCTACAAGGACTGACCCTTCATGATTGCTCGCGAAGCACAACTTGAGGCCGACGCGCATGAAGCGCTTCGCGAGCACCTGCTGCGCACCGCCCGGTTCGGCCGGCAGCGACACCCCTCCATACGATCACTGGAGGACACGCAGTCGCTGTTGGCCGACCGGGATGTGGTGCGGTATCCGGTGGAGGTTGTGTTCGACGCCGCTTCACTGCAGTCGGGCGAGTTCGCCTATGCCGACATGGTTGGAGACAGGCCGGACGCGGGGTATCGGCTGTCGATCCATCCACAGTTCCAGGGGCATGCAACGGCGCTTCCGCTCCTGATCGCCTACCACATTCCGACGATCAACTTTGGGCCGATCGTGACTGCGGATGAGTCGGAAGTCTTCGGGGCCGAGCTGCTGGGGCTCGATCAGGAGGCGTACTACACACGTCTCTGCGCGCTCGCCGATTCGATTCCCACCTAGGTCCACGTGTAGTTGAAGAGGGCGACGGCCGAGGCCCGGTGGGCGGCAGCGTCGATGGCGGCGTGGGGGTCCTTGTTCATGAATCCATGGTAAGGGGGCATCAACGGCTGTTGACGCCCGCAACCCGGGATCCTTGGAACCTGCGGGCCCTGCCATTCGGATATCAATGTTGCGGCTTGTGAGGTGCCGTTCCGCCTGTAGGATTGACGATGAAGAGGTGCTCCGCATGAATGGCGTGCTCAGCCAACTCAAATCCACTGCTGCCGGGCTCCTGTTGCTGTTCGCCGCCCCGTCAGAGGTGTACGGCGGGGCGTTTTCCATTCTGGTATCAGAGTCTCCGCTGGTCTACGTCGAGGGGTTCGCAACGCCCATCGGGGATGGGACCGCCCGCGTTGAGATGGCATGGGTGCTGGATACATCGCCGCAGGGCGTTCAGATGCTGCCTCTCAACACCCGCCCGGGTGAGCCGCACGTGGACATGACGCTGTACATGATCTGCGACGAAGACCCGGTCACTGGGCTGTGCGAGAGTTACACGAAGTTCGGTGTGCTGGATGTGATCAACGTCGACTATCCCGACTCGCCGGTACCCAACGGTCTGTCGTTCATGGCGGCCACGGCACCCAGCGAGGCCGGCGGCTGGTCATGGTCCGGCATGGTGTGGACGTACGAAACGGACATTCAAGATGAGATCGCCGGCGTCGGCCCGCCCTCACCGTCGAGCCCGGGCTGTGATGTGCCGACCAAGATGCCCAATGAAACACGCCAACTGATCGAGTTGGGCAACGGGCTCTGGCTGCTCATCATCGTGCGCGACGGGCAGGTCATCATGCTGGTCTATGAGCACGACCCCGCCACCGGGTGCTGGAGCTTCGGGTATTCGCCGAGTTTGCCGGGCGATCCTGGTGGGAGTGATGGCAATCCGTGGTGGGGGAGCCCCATTCACCACACGCTCTCGGAGTCCGTGATCAGGGTGTGGCAGTTCCTGATTCGTCAGGTTGCGGTGGATGAGATTCTTGAGTGGCCGGACGGCCCGATCGGGACGCCCGGGGGTTGACCGGCGCCGCCCGCCAGTAGCTGGCGTCGAGAATGCGGACTCGCCCGTCCATGCCGAGCATGGCGATCTGCTGATCATCATTGATGAAACCAGCCGCCACGACCAGCGCGGTGCGCCATGGAAGTGCGGCGAGTTGAGCACCGGTCTCCGAGTCAAGCAACAGGACATCGCCCTCTAGGGCAGTGGTAAGCAGCCTCCGCCCATCGCTGCTCAGTGCGGCGGAACGCACCCGAGTGTCGTGGACGTGTCGGCTCCAGAGCATCCTGCCGGAGTCGGTGTGGATGCTGACGTGCCCGTCCGGACCGCCCGCCACGGTCAAGCCCGACTCGGAATCGCGGGCCCAGTCCTGGCTGGCCTGCACGGCACCAGTCGACACGATTTCGCCCGTGGGAAGCCGCCGCCTCGTTTGCACGCCGGCTGACTCGATCAGCGCGGTGCCATCCGCATCGATTCGAGCGTGCTCGATGGGAAGGCCCCACCGCGTCTGCGACTGGGCGTCTCCTCGGCGTCGCCACCGGTGCAGCGTTCCGTCGGCCCCGCGCGTGAGAACCCATGACCCATCCGCGGAGAATCGTACGGACCGCGCCTCCTGGTCCTGATGGGCTTCTGCAGACCACGACTCTGCATCGCCTGTGAACTCTGTGAGTCGCAGCTTGCCTGCGGCATCCAGGCTTGCCATGGCACTACCGTCGGGAGCCATTTCGATGGAGACGATGCCACGTTCGTGGGTGATGACCGGCCGATCCTCGGTGGCCATCAGCGTGTCGCTGCGGAGTACCCACGCGTTGGACGTGCCCGCCGATGCTGCCCCGACTGCCAGGAGCGTTCCATCGGGGCTCAACGCCACGACCGCCGGGCCCTGGCTGATTCGAATGCTCCGCTTGGATGACTCCGGGTGGATCGTCCAGACGGTCAAACCCCCCGTGACATCGCACACGGCCAGTGCGCTGCCCCCGTCTGCGATTGCCATCGCGGCGTCCGTACCCAGCATTCGGTCGGGGATCGTGTCTTCGAACAGCACCGTTCCATCATGCAGGTCGAGAATCTGGACGCGGGTTTCAGCGGTCAGGCTTTCAGGGCTCAGTGGGTCCAGCGTCGGCGCGGTCGCAATCGCGAGGACGCTTCCGGCGCGATCCGTCGACATGCCGGCGATCTGCGACGGGGACATGCGGTCTTGAAGAATCCGTCGCACGCCCGATGTGTCCGACACGCCGAGCGTGTGGTCCGCACCGACATCGATCACATCTCCCTGTGTCGTCATTCGGGCGTGCACCCAATTCGGCGGAAGCGGCACGGTCGGCGCGGTCGGATCCGTTGCAACGATGTGCGTCGGACCGGTTGCGGTGACGCGGCCTTCATTGTCAATTGCCGCGTCGCCTCGCCGAACTGCAGCAATCTCCACCAGCGTTTCGTCCGCCTGCCGCCTGATCCATCCCCACTCCCAGTGCCGCAGTTCGGCGGGGCACGAGTCGAGCATGGTGACGGCGGCTGCTGCATTGCCTCGCTGGAGGGCGTCGGATGCCTGCTGAATGGCCGCGCGGTACTCGGCCCGCTGCTTGGAAGCCGACTCGGCTGCGGCCGTGTCGATGGCTGTGCGAGTCTGGTCCATCTGCGAGGTGATGATGGCGGCGGCGACGAGACCGCCGCCAACGAGTACGGCCGTCACTGCGGAGGCGACCGGCGACCGGCGAACCAACCGCCGCGCCCGATAGGCCAGTGAGGCGGGTCGCGCGCTGATGGGTCGGTGGTCAAGGAATGCTCGAAGATCCTCGGCCATGTCGCCTGCGGCGGGGTACCGGCGATCGGGTTCCTTCTCCAACGCGTGCAGCACAATGGTGCGAAGGTCGCGGGGCGCGGCGAATGCCGCGGGGGGCCGATCGGCGATGATCCGGCATGCTGCTGCCAGGTTGTCGCTCGGAACTTCGTAGGGAAGCGAGCCAGCCAGCGACTCATACAACAAGACGCCCAGGGCGTAGACGTCGCTGCTTGGGCCGATGCCGGTCAACCCGGAGATTTGCTCGGGGCTCATCCAGGGAACCGTTCCGATGACGGTGCCTTCGGTGGTGGCGAGTGATCGGCTCGCGTGCCCTCCATGGGCGATTCCGAAGTCGAGAATCTTCGGGCTGCCCTCCTCTGTCACGAGAATGTTCGCAGGTTTGAGATCGCGGTGGACGACGCCGAGGGTGTGGGCCGCTTGCACCCCATCGGCGATGGATGCGATGAGCGCGACTCGGTCTGCCAGCGAGGGCGAATGCTTGCTGATCCACCTGATCAGTGGGACACCCTCAACGAACTCCATTGCCGTCCAGGGACGAGCGTCTTCGAGTTCACCTGCGGCCAACACGCGGGCAACCGCTGGGTGATCGATGCTCGCGAGTGTTTCTGCTTCGGACTCGAACCTGGTGCGCTGCTCGGTATCGGCCATCGGATCTGCAAGGATTTTGATCGCCACCCGTCGGTGCGGGCGTTCCTGCAGACCTTCGTACACAATGCCGTCGCCTCCACGGCCGATGACTCGGACGAGGCGAAAACCGGGAATGGAGTCGGCGGCGGCTGGCGTCGCGGGCCCCGGCGCGTCCGGACCCGATGCGGCATGTCCGGCGTGAAAGTCGGGGCCCAGCGCGGCGGACTCCAGAAAGCCATCCGGTTGATCGTGCTGCAGAAGATCCTCGACGTGGCGACGAAGCGCATCATCTCCCCCGCAGGCCTGGTCGAGCGAGGCCGCCCGCTGCTCAGGGTCGAGGATGCGGGTGGCTTCGAAGATCGCTCGGACCCGTCGCCACTGCTGCGGAGTCAGCCCATCGCCGGTCATTCGGTCAGACGCGATCGAAGCCAGGCGCGGGCGGTGGTCCAGTCGCCCTCGATGGTTCGCTTTGAGAAGCCGAGGACCTCTGCGACTTCACCGACTTCGAGCCCACCGAAGAAACGGAGCTCGACGACCTGTGCCATGCGTGGATCCATCTCAGCGAGGTCCTGGAGTGCATCATCCAGGTCGAGCAGATCGACGCCATGGGCTCCTGTGATTGCCAGCGCGTCGTCCATCGGGATGCGTGCCCGCCCACCGCCGCGTTTCGCCGCAGACTTGCTGCGAGCGTGGTCGATCAGGATCCGACGAATGGCCTCGGCCGCCGCCGCGAAGAAGTGGGCCTTCGAGTTCCACTGCCGACCAGAGGCATCCAGGCGGACGTAGATCTCATTGACCAGCGCGGTCGCCTGAAGCGTGTGCCCCGGACGCTCCTGATTCATCGCACTCTGGGCGATCCGGCGGAGTTCGTCGTACACCTCACCGACAAGTGCGTTCGTGTCGCGCTGGGCATGGTTCCCATCGGAATCCGGGGTGGTTGGGTTGTGCGGCGTAGATGACACGGTCTGGGGACCGAGTATAGGGCGAGGCCCACGATTCCTTGCGGCCCGAAGAGGGGATTCTCGCCTCTCGGGGTGACGGAACAAATCAGGAGCCCATCACATGTTGACTATCACTCGAATCAAATCCCTCCCTCGCCTCGCAGCAATCGGGTTTGCGGGCATTCTTGGCGCTGCCGCGGTGGCGAACGGCCTGGGCTCGCCACTGGGCGGTTCACCAGAGAAGGGCAGTGGCCGCGTGGTCGGCAGTTTGCCGTTTGAACATGTGCTGCACAGCGTCCCAATCCCCGGCGGCGGCGACGTAGACCCGGTTCCGTGGGGCAATGGTGGCACCTATGAGGGGCCGGGAGACGTCGTGCCACCGGGTGAGGGTGAGCACAACATTGGCATGTGTACG
The DNA here is from genome assembly GCA_030749435.1 of Phycisphaerales bacterium. Classification (GTDB taxonomy): domain Bacteria; phylum Planctomycetota; class Phycisphaerae; order Phycisphaerales; family SM1A02; genus UBA12567. The sequence continues at coordinate 26,302 of JASMKH010000013.1, read as the reverse complement.
ATGAACCTCCCGCCTTCGGTCTGTGCTCAGGACCCGCAGTGTGATCTCGGCTGGGAGTGGACTCTGGATGACCAGCGGTGCGTATGGCCGAAGTTCGGGCCCGGAACCGGCATGCCACACGTGGCGCAGGGATACATGTTCACCATCGGAGATGTTGTCGCGATGCTGCAAGAGGGTGCCAATTGCACCGACTGGCAAGGCAATGTCACGATCTGTGTAGAGGCGCCGTTTGAGACACACGAAGTGCATGTCTTCCAGTCCGGCTGGATTAACGGCTACCTGCCGACAGCTGCGATTACCGACGCAGTGTCGACCAGCGTCTGCATCGGCGGAGAGATTGTGATGGCGGGTTGGTCATTTGAAGAACTGGCCGAATCGCGAAACTGCGACTTCCCGACAGTCTGCATCACCTTCAACGTCGAGTGCATGGCGGAGGCACTGCGAGATTGGGCCGCTACCGGGCTTGACTTCAGCCAGTGGGCAGGGAAGTGGCTCTTCTACGTCGATTTCGTGAGCTGCACGCCCTGCGATTGACGGCTCTCTTCTCTCCTCTTCCTTCGATGCTCCGGATGCCCCAAGGTTGGGCACCGGGGCATCGGTGTAGAATGCGCTCCCGCCGCGGAGCGCGGCGACATTCGGAGTATCGATATGACAGGCTTTCAGGATCGAGAGCGAGGTTTTGAAGAGAAGTTCGCCCGCGAGCAGGAGCAGGTGTTCAGATCGCACGCCAGGGCCGACAAGTTGCTCGGCCTCTGGGCAGCCGAGCGAATGGGGCTTTCCGGTGATGAGGCACACGCGTATGCGTTGACACTCGTGAAGGCAGACCTTCGGGAGCCGGGCGATGACGACGTCGTAGGGCAGGCGGTGGCAGATCTGGCCGCCAAGGGCGTGGCTGCCAGCGAGGGCGAGGTCCGGGCGGTGCTCCAGAAGTGCCGTGATCAGGTGGCAGCGGATCCCGACTGATCGACCCCCTTGCGTTGAGTCTCCGATCGGCTAGGGTGCTGGTGAGGAGTGTGCCATGAATGAGCCGTGCCGGATTCTGGAGATGTTCTCAGCGGCTGCGGTGGTGTGCTCGGGAGCGCTGGCTGTGGCAGGCGGATCGGCGTCGTTCAAGCAGGTCGGCGCGTCGCCAGCGGATGTTGCCAAGGGGTGGTTGGTTGCTCCCGCGCTTGAGCGGAGCGGCGCCGTGGGCAGATGCCAGCAGGTTCAGTTGATTGGGACAGGTTCACCAATCGACGTCTGGTTTGCGGTATCGGCCTCGGACCATCTTGCGATTCTGCCAGTTGGCGAAGGATCAACCGCGTGGCAGGTTGAGCTGCGCGACCCCGACGGCAGGGCGCTTCGAGAAGGTCATCGTGGCGATGTTCTCGGAGAACTCCGGGTGAGAACCGGCACGCTCCACCCATTTGGGGCCGGTGAGGCTGTGCGCTACGATGTCGCGTCACCTCAGCCGGGAGCCTGGCGAGTCCGGATTCGAGGAATCGAAGAAGGTCAGTCAGGGCTGTTGATGATCCGGGATGAGACGCCGGTGGTTCTTCGGAGTGTCCGAAGCACATGGAAGGCGATTGCAGGCGAGCCACTGAGCCTTCGTGCTCACTTTGAAGTCACTCAGGGGCCACCGCGGTCGATCGACGTGATCTCCGCACAGGCTCGGGTTCTGGGCGGTCGTGCGCTCCCAACGCAGTGCCGCGAAGGGCTGGTCACGGTGCCGCTCAGTCTTGGGGCTGGTGAGCACACCATCTGGATTGATGCGATCGGGGTCGACCGGGAGTCGGGCGAGCGAATCGAACGTTCTGTTCTGCACGTGCTTCGCGTCGAGCAGGATCCGATCGAGATTCTTGATTCCGTGCAGACTCGTCAACTTGATTCCGACCGAGTGGAAATTGTCGTTCCCTGCGCACACTCAGGAACAAGGGAGGCGGTGCTGGGCGGCGCAGAGGTCTGGACGACTGGCGCCGATGCGGAGTGTATGGCCTGGATCGGAGGGCTTGTTCCGCTGGACTCGCAAGCCGCATCGTTCGTACTCGACACGCGATGGTTGGCACCCGTGGGGGCGCCGCACGCTGAGATTGAGCTTCGGAACATCCGCCTGGCGGACCGTGACGCTGCAGTCCTGCTTGGTGACAGGAAGCAGCTCGCCGTGGGCGAAGTGCCGGTGGGACGACTCGCCGTGGACGACCATGCAGCGGAGCGGGCCATGCGCATGGGATGTGGGGACCGGGGTGGGACGCTCGTTGAGGCGCACCCGCGGGCTACTCCCGGTGGCCACAATCTGATGCTTGTCCACGGCTACTGCTCCGACGGCATCTCCTGGCCTCCGGAGCAGTTCTCGGGGGACGTGTCGGTGTACTTCAACCCGGACCAGAACTTCAGCCATGACGAGTTTGCGCTGGACATCCACGCCTATGGAAGCCAGTTCAAGAGTTACGGCATCGCAGGGCACAGTCAGGGGGGGAACGCGGCGCTACACCTCTACAGTTTCTATTGGAGCGGACTCGACTGGTCGACGCCTTCGCCAGAGGATGGTGGCCGGATCATCCAGGCGCTGGGTGTTCCCTTCGAGGGCACGGCGCTGGCAGGGAATATTGCGGCTCTGGGTGAGATCTTCGGCATTCAGTGTGGCGCCAACTACGACATGACGTATGACGGCGCGGCGTACTGGCTTTCGTTCGTGCCAGGCTGGGCGCGGGGCGAGACGTGGAGTTGGACGACGACGTTCACCGATGACTGGTGGAGTTGGGACTACTGTCACATCGCCGCAGATCTGGTCTTGAGTGATCCAGAGGACGGCGTGGTCGAGTCGTTCTCCGGCGATCTGGACGGCACGAACTTCATGGGGCTGAAGGAAGGTTGGTGTCATATCGAGGGGATGACCGACCCGGCGCAGGTTCTGGACACGGTTCGCAACAACGAGATCAATGCGGAGGCGGCACGATGAGCCATGCCATGACGATGCTCGGTGTGTTGTTGACTCCGACGATGGCTTGGGGGAGTTGGTGTGGCAGTGGGGAGGCCAGCATTCCTGATGACGGTCAGACCGTGCGGGTGTGGACCGCACATGCTGATGAGGCGATGGGCGATCTCGTCGTCAATGCGCGTCTCTACGTGTCGCTGGAGCACCCTTGGATTGGCGATCTGACAATCGAACTGACGGCACCGGACGGAACTACGGTGGCCGTTCTTGATCGCCCGGGCATGCCCGACGGTGGGTGGATTGGTCCGTGGGGGTGCGGTGGCGACAACATGATGGTGCTCTTTGACGACTCGGCCTCCGAGGCCGCCGAGGACACGTGTAGCCAGTTTGACGTTCCGGTACTCAGTGGGAACAAGCGGCCCGCCGAACCATTGTCGGCGTTCTACGGGGTACCTGCGGCTGGAGCGTGGGAGGTCCGATTCAGCGACGCCTCCCCGATTGATGCAGGAACCATCGATCTGGCCTGTGTGACCATTGAGTCGAGCCCGGATTGCAACAGTAATGGTGTTCCCGACCTTGATGACATCGGGGGCGGAGACAGCCAGGATGCAGATGGCGACGGCATTCCGGACGAGTGTCAGTGCCTGGCCGATCTTGACGGTGACGATGTCGTCGACGTCAATGACGTTCTCATTCTGATCGGCCAGTTTGGTCAGCCCGGAGAGGCCGATTTTGATGGTGACGGTCTTGTCGACGCCGATGATCTGCTCGTGCTGCTTGCTGCGTGGGGAAACTGCTGACGGCATGAATGTCAACCAGGCTCGAACCCTGATGCATGAGTGGGTGCAGTCAGACTCACTGCGGCACCACATGGAGTGTGTGTCCGCATGCATGCGACACTGCGCGGAGCGGATTGCGCCAAGTGAAGTCGAGCGGTGGGAGGTGTGCGGACTGCTGCATGACTTTGACTATGAACGGCATCCAACAATGGAGACGCACCCATTCGTCGGCGTCGCGCATCTGCGAGAACATACGGATGTGGACGAGGAGATTCTCGAGGCAATCCTCGGGCATGCCCTCTACAGTGGCGTGCCGAGGCAATCCGACATGGCCAGGCATCTCTTTGCGATGGATGAACTGGCCGGGTTCATCGTCGCCTGCTGCAAGGTCAGGCCGGGAGGCATCGATGGTCTGACGCCGAAGTCGGTGCGCAAGAAACTCAAGACGGCAAGTTTTGCAGCCGCGGTGAGCCGGTCGGACATTGCGATCGGCGCTGAGGAACTCGGTCTGGAACCTGCAGAGCACATTCAGTGGTGCATTGACGGGCTGCGGGCGTCTGGCCTCATCGGATCGTGACGTACGCCTCCAGCGCGTGGATCGTCTCGTCCTGTTGGTCCGCCTGGGCGCGGTTGAGGTCGCCGATCGACATCATGGCGATGGGGCGGCCGTCGTCGACGACTGGAATGTGTCGAATGTGGGCGTCTCGCATGAGCGTTCGGAGCAGCGTGAGGGGGGCGTTCGGAGCGGCAATCGTGACTGGCGTCGACATGACGTCCGACACCTGCGTCGTCGCCGGGTCCCGTCCCTCTGCGACCACCCGCTTCAACACATCCCGCTCGGTGAAGATGCCGGCAAGTCGATCTCCATCGAGTACGGGCAAGGCGCCGATGTGATGGTCATTCATGCATCGCGCGGCGTCGAGTACGGTGTCCCCGACGGCGCACGAGATCAACGGCCTGGGATCGCTTCGATCCAGGTAACTTGAGACAGTTGGCATGTGGCACCTCCTGGGGCCCTTGGCGGCCAGCATGATCATGCCGCGCCGTTGCCTCACATGCAAGTGTGAATAAGTTCACATGACGCACGACTCGGCTGTGCATCCTGCTTGCCCGTCAGGTCAGCCGGATTCACCGACCGAGACTGCCACGAGGGGGAAGACGCACTGCGGGGCGCCCCGCGACATCGTTTCGTAGCGGTCGTAGTCAAATCGGAATCCGTGCTTGAGTGCATCGATTCGATCAAACCAGATCGCGTCGAGGCGGCACAGGACGGTGGTGAGCAGTGGAAGGTCGTGCGAACTGAAGAACTCCACGTAAAAGCAGCGGCTGACTCGCAGGTCGAGTTCGTCGTCGCCTTCGTGCACGTCCCAGTCGAAACTCGCCCCATACTGCTCGATCATCGATGCGAGGACCGCCCTGGTGCGAGCGAGGTTTCCCTTGCAGGCCCGAAGCACCAACCACACGCCAAGTCGCATCAGGCGCGTATCGAATCCGTTGAGCGAGGCCTCGCCCAGAAACTCGATGACCTCGTCGTCGGTCTTGAACCTCGGTCGCAGGACCTGATACGCCCCGAGGATCCAGGCGCTCCATTCGAGGTGCCCGCGTGAGGGGGGGTCGATGATTCGCATCTGATCAGAAACCATGATTTCGCCGGCCTTCCACGCGATCGATCGCATGACAGCCGTGCGTTCAGATCGATCGAGCTGCAGAGGCGGCTTGAGAAGCGACTTCGAGAGCGCCTTGCGAAGCGTGCGGGCAGCAAAGTGGCCGAAGATCAGGTGACGCGCTACACCCGAGAGTTCCTTCCTCATGCGGGCAGGGTATCAATCTGGGGGGGGACCGCCTGCACGGTCGAGCGGGCATCGAGTCATACGCGGGGCGATGCAGGCTCAGTGGCCCAACGGCGTCATTGTGAGGGGGCCGGCAACTGCTCGGCCGCCACCGACCGCAAGATCGGGCATCATGGTGGCATGCTGCTGTACGCCATGCTGGTCACTGCTGCATCGTTCGATGTGACCATCGTTGATGAACTCGAACCGATCTACCCCGATCGCCGTCCGACGACAGCCGTGACGGAGATCAATGTTCCGCTCGGTGGCGTCGCTGGCGTTCACATGTGGATCGATGGCGTTGACCCGGAAGTTCCGATTCAGATCACTGCGAGCGGCGCGAGTGACCTGCCTGCTGCGTTGTGGTATCAACTGATTGATGTGCCCGTAGAGGAGAACACGGGGCCCGAGAGTCGAACCGAGCGGTGGGACAAGGCTGAGAACCCGCATGTCATTCGCGATGCGCCGTTTCGGGTGTATGAGGTGCTTCGGCCGATCGATGACATGATCGAGCATCCGTCTGATCCGATGGCGATGCGCGTTGAGTGGGCAGTGCCAGCGTCGGCCGAGGCGGGGACACACAAGGTGGACCTCACCATCTTGCAGGGGGAGGGCCGCAGCACGCTGCCGCTGGAAGTTCGAGTGCATGATGTAGCGGTGCCAGCGGCAACCGCGCAGACGCTCGGATACACGAACTGGTTCAGTCCCGCCACGATCGCCAGGTATCACGACCTCGATCTCTGGAGCGAGCCTTTTTGGAAGATGCTCTCGAAGTACGCTGCGCTCATGCACCGTGGCCGCCAGAACATGTTCTGGGTGCGGTGGCCGGACTTTTTCGACCGGGAGGCTGATCGGTGGGTACTCGATGAAGATCGACTGAAGCGGTACGTCGACATCTTCACGGATGCCGGGCTGCACTGGATTGAAGGCGCGCCATTTGCCGGTCGGCCCGGCGGCGACTGGAGCAGCCCGGTGCTCGAACTCAAGCTCGGCGGTGCGCTGATGACGGGTGAAACCGGACGCCAAACCTTTTCCGAGCAGGCAGGACAAGTCCGAAGTGTGATTGAGCGCCATGGATGGTCAGACCGGTGGGTGCAGCACATCGCAGATGAGCCGACAGACGTCAACGCCGCCGACTACGCCATCGCCGCCGCCATGGTCCGCGAGCACCTTCCTGGGTTGCCGATCTTCGAGGCGACGATGAGCCGCGAACTTGTCGGCGCAGTTGACATGTGGTGCCCGCAAGTGCAGGCGTGGCAGGGAGAGCAAGCATTTTTCGACGAACGTGTCGAGGCAGGTGATCGTGTGTGGGTGTATACGTGTCTGCGGCCTGGTGGCCCATGGCTCAACCGCCTGCTCGATCAGGAGCGGCTCCGGCAGGTCTACTTTGGATGGGGGGCAGCGAAGAACAACTGGGACGGTTATCTGCACTGGGGACTCAACCACTGGAAGGCGGATCCATTTGCGCAGAGCGTGGTTGATCATCCGGCCATGCCGAACACGGACAACCGGCTGCCGGCTGGCGATACGCATGTCATCTTCCCTGGTGAGGACGGGCCGTGGTCCGGCGTTCGCTTCGAGGCGCACCGGATCGGGATGGAGGATCATGCAATGCTGACCCAATTGTCGCGGCGTGATCCTGCGGCTGCATCTCAAGTCATCGACCGCGTCTTCCGAGGAGCGGAAGACTATGAGCTGGATGTGCAGGCATACCGCGACGCAAGGCGACAACTCTTGCACGCACTGGAGGAAGGGAGTGGGTCAATGCGAATCGAGATTCTCGGCTTCCCTGGCTGCCCCATGACGCCAGGTTTGGAGCGGAGCGTTCGCGCGGCGTGCGCTGCGGTGTCGCCAGAAGCGAGTGTTGTCTCAATAGACCTCTCGAAACTACCTCAGTCGGATGACCGTCTCCGATGGCCTGCGCCGACGGTGCTGGTCAATGGCGTGGACCTCTTCGGCGCCGAGCCTGCCATGGTGCCAGCCCTCGCGTGCCGGCTGTATCCAGGTGGGCTGCCGACTGCAGAAGCCACGAAGAAGGCGTTGCTGCAGCGCACCGAGCACTGATTGGATTCCGCCTCTGTCTGCAGCCGCCGATCCATGCCGATTCTGCAATTCGATGCTGGACACGGTGGCGGCCCGACAGATAATTCGGCGTGTGGATCGACCTTGAGAGGAGCCGCAGGTGCGTCGTTTCAGCATGCGTGAGTTGGTTGGAGTGTGCAGTGTTCTGGCGTTTGGGTCGGCGTTTGACGGTGTTGCAGCGGCGGGTATGCCCGGTGCCATGATGGCAACAGGATCGACCGAGCCACTGCCAGCCGTCCTCACGCTGGAAGCGCCAGCGCTCGGCCTTACTGAAGGTGCCGAACTGAGACTACTTCGAGCGTCCGACACCGCCGCGCTGATGGAGGTGGTCGTCGTTGGTCGAGACGGTGTGCAACGACCGCACGGAGTTCCGGATATCGCGGTGTATCGCGGTGGATTGACGGGGGTTCCGGGGGCCAGTGCCGTGCTCTTCGTCGGGCAGGCGATGTCTGCAGGGTGGGTGCAGTATCCCGATGGACGCCGCGAGCCGATCGGAAGTGGCATGCTCGGCGCGGAGCACGCGTCGGGTCGTCCGCCTGTGCCCTTCTGCGCCGCCGACGATCCGATTGCAATCCGGTGGGGCGAGGACCCGCCGCCGCTGTGGCTGACGACCACCGAGCTGCTCGCTCTGGCAGGCGTGGCGTTCAACGCCTGATCTGGTTCGTGCCCGGATGGCAGGGTCGATCGAGGCCTAGCCGATCGCGCTGCCGTCCCTCCACGAGTGGGGGATAGCCTGCGCAGCAGGCAGGGGGGAACAACTCCCGGCGGTTCGGAGCACACCCCCTCAGTCGGCTGCGCCGACAGCTCCCCCGCAAGCGGGGGAGCGGTTTTGGAGCGGCACCCCCTCAGTCGGCTGCGCCGAGGGCTCCCCCGCAAGCGGGGGCGCGGTGAGGGCGGGGGGCAGGGAGGCGCCGCGGCACGGACAGCGTTGGCGAGTTGTGTGTGCTACTCGCCCCCGCGTTCCTGCTTGTCCTGCTCGTTTCCAATCAGGGCGCCCGTAACGGCACCACCTGCGCCGCCGACGACGGCGCCGACGGGTCCCGCGATGATCGCGCCACTTGTGGCGCCCGCGCCGCCGCCGATGAGGGCGTCGGTCTGAGTGTGCGTATCACATCCGGCGAGACCGGCTGCGGCGATGGTGCTCAGTGTCAAGGCAAACAGTTTCATTGAGGGCTCCTCCTCGGGCGTTTGAACGCTGATGTGTCAGTGGTCTGAATCGACGGGAGTGGTCGCCGGCCAGGGGTTGGTGATATGGCAGGCACGACCGGTTCGTGCTACGTAATCCTGATGATACCTTTCGGCCGGGTGAAACTCCTTCGCGGGCTCGACCTGCGTGGCGACCGGGGCCCTCAGCGTGCCTGAGGCCTCAAGGTCCGCGATCGCGGCCCGGGCGATGGCTTCCTGCTCGGGACCGCTCGTCCAGATGCCGGAGCGGTACTGCGTTCCAACATCGGGGCCCTGACGATTGACCTCAGTGGGATCGTGCATTCGGAAGAATGCATCGACGAGTTCGCGGTAGGTAATTGTCCTTGGGTCGAAGAGGACCATGACGGTCTCGGCATGGTTGGTCGCTCCACTGCAGACATCCTGATAGGTGGTCGGACCAGCCGCGCCCTGCATGTACCCGCTGACGGCGTCAATAACTCCAACGCCCTTCTGCATGTAGTGCTCGATCCCCCAGAAGCATCCGCCTGCAAAGTAGGCGGTCTCAAGATCGATCGGCTTGCTGGCGTCGGGCACGGGTTGTCCTCGCTCCAGAAAGGTCAGGGACAGGGAATTGAGGCAATGCCGCTCGCCTGAGGGTGGGGGACCGTCCGGAAACACGTGTCCGAGATGCGAACCGCAGCGAACGCAGGAGATTTCGGTCCGCAGCATGCCGTGGCTTGAATCATCGGAGCGGCCGACATGCTGGGGATCAAACTCGGCGAAGAAACTCGGCCATCCGGTGCCCGATGTGAACTTGTGCTCGCTTGAGAAGAGTGGAAGTCCACAGACGACGCAGTAGTAGGTGCCGTCCTTCTTGTTATCCAGCAGCGTCCCGCAAAACGCTGGCTCAGTTCCGGCCTTCTGAGTGACCTCATAGGTCTTGGGATCGAGTCTGGACGCGAGGGCCTCCCGCTGCGCTGGTGGCAATGGGGTGATGTCGTGGCCACTCCTGGATATGGTCGCCATGATGGATTGGTCCTTGGGCGTGGCTGCGTTCGGGGTCGGCTCGGCGCACGCGGTAGTGAGCGAAGAGACGAAGAGAAGAAGTGCGGGCAGGCATCGCATCGAACACACATAGTAGGTGGAGGCGGGCTGGAGTTCGCGTGGGGAGCTGCGGGCACGATATCCTGCGCGGATCATGCAGGTCACACTGGTCAAGACGTTCCGCTTCGAGGCGGCCCACTGGCTTCCCACGTTCGCCGAGGGCCACAAGTGCCGTCGGATGCATGGACACTCATTCAAAGTGGATGTCGCGGTCTCCGGAGATGTCGACCCCGCCAAGGGCTACCTGATCGACTATGGGGACCTGTCGGCTGCCTGGTCGCCGCTCGAGGGCGAACTCGACCATCGCGTGCTCAATGAGATTCCCGGGTTGGAGAACCCCACGAGCGAGGTGCTCGCCGTGTGGATCTGGGATCGGCTGAAGCCAACCCTGCCCATGATCGAGTCGATCACGGTGCATGAGACCTGCACCAGCAGCTGCGTCTACCGCGGTTGAGCGTGTGGCAGCTCGCCTGACGTACACTGCGGGGCCTCAAAAGGAGGTTCTGTCGATGCCGGTTGTCCCAGCGGTCCATGTCATCAACGGTGCTCGAGTGGAGGCGATGGGGGCTGCGTCCTCGTGTGCCGATGTCAATCCGGCGACGGGTCAGGTACTCGCCCAGGTTCCACTTGACGGGGAGGCGGCGGTTGACGCCGCCGTGCGGGCGGCTGCAGACGCCTTCCCGGCGTGGTCCGCGACGCCCGTGGGGGAGCGGTGCCAGGCACTCTTTTCATACAAGCAGGTCCTTGAGTCTCATTTCGACGAACTGACCGACATGATCGTCGAGGAGCACGGCAAGAACGTGCCTGAGGCGAGGGGCGATGTCAGACGCGGCATCGACTGCATTGAGTACGCCTGCGGCGCGCCATCGCTCATGATGGGACGCACGCTGCCGAGGATTGCGGTGTCGAGTTCCTTCAGCCGCGAGCGACGCGAGAACATCCCGCTCGACAGCACGATGGAGCGTGTGCCCCTCGGCGTGTGCGCAGGAATCACGCCGTTCAACTTCCCGATCATGGTGCCAATGTGGATGTGGCCGATGGCGATTGCCTGTGGCAATACGTTCGTGCTGAAGCCGAGTGAGAAAGTGTCGCTGTGCGCCGTGCGCGAGGTGGAACTCGCCAAGGAAGCGGGACTTCCAGACGGCGTGCTCAATTGCGTCCTCGGCGGCGTCGATGCGTCGACGGCGTTGATCGCCCATGAAGAAGTCAAGGCCGTGTCCTTCGTCGGCTCCACGCCCGTCGCCAGAAAGGTGTACGCCGCAGCGACCGCTGCAGGCAAGCGCGCCCAATGCATGGGCGGGGCGAAGAACTGCATGATCATCATGCCGGACGCCAACCGGGAGGCCGCGATCGACGGCGTGCTCGGATCTGCGTTCGGTAACACTGGTCAGCGATGTCTTGCAGGCTCGGTGGCGATTCCGGTGGGCGATGCAGCAGACTGGTTTGTGCCCTCGATCGTTGAGGCTGCCAAGGGGCTTGTGACCTGCGCAGGCAATGACCCGGCACACGGAATGGGGCCGCTCATTGATGCAGCGAGCTGCGATCGTGTGACGGGTGCCATCGCCAGCGGCCTCGATGAGGGAGCGGACCTTCTGCTCGACGGACGTGAGGCGTCGATGCCTGAGGGAGACTGCTTTGTGGGTCCCACTGTCTTCGATCACGTCGTGCCAGGGATGAGTCTCGCAGATCAGGAAATCTTCGGACCGGTGCTCTCCATCATGCGGCGCGAGACGCTGGACGATGCCATCGAAGTGACGCGGCAATCGCCATTCGGCAACATGGCCGTCATGTTCACCTCGAGCGGCTACGCAGCGAATCGGTTCCGCACCGAAGCGGGGGCGGGCATGATCGGCATCAACGTTGGCGTGCCGGCACCGATGGCTGTGTTCCCGTTCTCGGGTTGGAAAGATTCATTCTTCGGTACGCTTCATGCTAATGGAGAGGATGCAGTCCGGTTCTTCACGGAGTGCCGGATCCTCGTCAGCCGCTGGTTCTGATACGAAAGGACGTCCATGGCTCGCATCACCCGCGCCGCGCTCATCCAGGCATCGAACGCACTTTCAGACTCGACCGACGTGCATGCGATCAAGCAGGCGATGATTGACAAGCACATCCCGTTGATCGCGGAGGCGGCCGAAAAGGGGGCGCAGGTCTGCTGTCTGCAGGAGATCTTCTCGGGTCCATACTTCTGCGCCGAGCAGGAGACGCGATGGTACGACACGGCCGAGCCGGTACCCGATGGACCGACCGTCAAACTGATGCAGCAACTTGCCAGGAAGCACGGCATGATTCTGGTAGTGCCGATCTACGAGCAAGCCATGACTGGCGTGTACTACAACACGGCCGCGGTGATCGATGAACACGGCAAGTATCTCGGCCGGTACCGCAAGCACCACATCCCGCACTGCAACCCGGGGTTCTGGGAGAAGTTCTACTTCACACCCGGGAATGAGGGGTACCCGGTCTTCGATACGAGCGCTGGAAAGATCGGCGTCTACATCTGCTACGACCGCCACTTCCCCGAAGGGGCGCGGGCGCTCGGACTGGCTGGCGCGGAGATCGTTTTCAATCCATCTGCCACAGTCGCGGGTCTGAGCGAGTACCTCTGGAAACTCGAGCAGCCGGCACACGCGGTGGCCAATCAGTTCTATGTTGGCGCCATCAATCGCGTTGGTACGGAGTCTCCCTGGAACATCGGCAAGTTCTACGGGCAGTCCTACTTCTGTGATCCGCGCGGGCAGATCATGGTTGAGGGAAGTCGCGACGACGATGAAGTGATTGTCGCTGATCTCGATCTCGACATGATCGAGCAAGTCCGCAATACGTGGCAGTTCTTCCGTGATCGGCGTCCTGACTCCTATGGGCCGTTGACGGACGGATGAGTGGTCCACTGAGCAACGCGGACCTTGCGCCGGTCCCGGCCGACCAGCGGACCTGGTCGCGGTGGAATATCGCCGCGTTGTGGATTGGCATGGCCGTCTGCATTCCAACCTACATGCTCGCGGCGGGGATGATTGCTGTCGGTATGACCTGGTGGCAAGCGGTTCTGACCGTGCTGCTTGGGAACTTGATCGTACTCATTCCAATGATCGCCAACGGTCATGGCGGAACAAAGTACGGCGTGCCGTTTCCAGTGCTGGCGAGGGCAAGTTTCGGCACCGTGGGGGCGCACATCCCGGCGATCGCCCGCGCGGTCGTCGCGTGCGGCTGGTTCGGGATCCAGACGTGGATCGGCGGCGCCGCGATCTACTCCATCTTCGGCGCGGTCGGCTGGATCTCGCCCGCGACCGAGGCCGACATCCTGCCGTTTCTCGGCATTTCGATCGGTCAATTCCTGTGCTTCTTGGCATTCTGGCTGCTGCACGTTCTGATCGTTTTGGCAGGCATCGAGTCAATCAAGTGGGTCGAAGCCTATGCGGCACCATTTTTGATTGCGTGCGGCGTGGCGCTGCTGGTTTGGGCATTCGTCACCGTCGATGACACAGCGGCGCTCTTTGCCAGCAGTGCGGGCCGTGGCGATGGCGAGTCCTTCTGGACGATCTTCTTCCCGCAACTCACTGCGATGGTCGGTTTCTGGGCGACGCTCAGTCTGAATATCCCGGACTTCACGCGGTACTGCCGCAGTCAGCGGGATCAGGCGACTGGGCAGTTGATGGGGCTGCCATCCACCATGACGCTGTTCTCCTTTGTGGGGATCGTCGTGACCGGCGCCACGATGGTGCTGTACGGCGAGGCCATCTGGGATCCGGTTGAACTTGTCTCGAGGATGGGATCACCTCTGGTTGTCGTGCTCTCCATGATTGCGCTACTCATCGCGACGCTTTCGACCAATCTCGCCGCCAACGTCGTCAGCCCGGCCAACGGCTTCTCCAACCTCTCGCCGAGCCGCATCGGTTTTCGCGGCGGTGCGCTCATCACGGCTGCCATCGGCGTGCTCATCATGCCGTGGCGCCTGATGACAGACCTCTCGGATTACATCTTCGTTTGGCTCATTGGGTACAGCGCGCTGCTCGGACCAATCGCGGGCATCATGCTGTGCGACTACTTCATCGTGCGGCGCACGACTCTGAACGCCGAGGCGCTTTACGACCCCGAGGGCGAGTACGCGGGCGTGTCTGCGGCGGCCATCTTGGCGCTGGTGCTGGCTGTCCTTCCAAACCTTCCGGGGTTCGTCAATGCTGTCACGGGTACAGCCGGATCAGAGGCGGCATTCTTCGGGGCGTTCTTCGACCAGATCTACGGCTATGCGTGGTTCATCGGCTTGCCACTGGCGATGATCCTCTATTGGCTGTTCAAGCAGATGCCAATCACCGGAGGTTCCGCCAAATGACCGATCAACCGACGCTGCCAGCCTGCGAGCATCAGCCCCAGCCGTACGCGGGGCCATCCCGGGAGGATGTGCTGAGCATGCGCCGCGAGTTCCTTACGCCCGCGCTGGTGACCTACTACGCCGATCCGGTCATGATCGTCGAGGGCCACATGCAGTGGCTCTTTGACGAGACGGGCCGCCGCTACCTGGACGGCATCGCGGGCATCGTGACGGTCTCGGTGGGACATTGCCACCCCAAGGTCGTCGAAGCGGTGCATGCCCAGAACGAGCGGCTGCAGCACACGACGACCATTTACTTGAATCCGAACATCGCCGAGTTTGGTAAAAAACTCGTTTCGACCTTCCCGAGGGACTCGGGGTTGGGCGTCTGCTACTTCACCAACTCGGGCAGCGAAGCAAACGAACTCGCCATGCTCATGGCGCGGCTTCATACCGGCAACTTCGACATTCTCGCGCTCCGCAACGCCTACCACGGCCTGAGCAACCAGGCGATGGGTCTGACCGCGCTGCACTCTTGGAAGTACCCGTATCCGCACGGATTCGGCGTGAAGCATGTCAAGTGCCCAGATCGGTATCGCGGCCCGTTCGGGTACGACGATGCGAATGCCGGGACGAAGTACGCGGCCGAAGTCGAAGAAGTGCTTCGCTACGCCTCGAATGGCGCGGTCGCCGGCTTCATTGCCGAGCCCATCCAGGGCGTGGGTGGGACGGTCGAGTTGCCCGAGGGATACCTCCCCCGTGTATACGAACTCGTGCGGGCGCACGGCGGCCTGTGTATCAGCGACGAAGTGCAGACCGGATTCGGCCGCACCGGCACCGCGTTCTGGGGATTCGAGAATCACGGCGTGCGGCCCGATATCGTCACGATGGCCAAGGGCATTGGCAACGGGGCACCACTGGCCTGCTGCGTCGCTCGGTCTGAGGTGGCCGAGTGCATGACGCAGCGGCTGCACTTCAATACCTATGGCGGCAACCCGGTCTCAATGGCGCAGGGGCTCGCGACACTCGATGTGCTGCTCGAAGAGCGGGTGCAGCAGCACGCCGCGGATGTCGGCGGTTATCTGAAGCAGGGCATGGAAGACCTCCAGTCTCGGCACGCCATCGTGGGTGATGTGCGAGGTCAGGGACTCATGCTCGGTATGGAACTCGTGTCCGATCGTGACTCAAAAACGCCAGCCACTGCAGAGACTGCGAAGGTTCATGAGCGGGCCAAAGATCTTGGCCTGCTGATTGGCAAGGGTGGCGTGTTCGGAAACGTTCTTCGGATCAAGCCGCCGATGTGCATTCAGCGTGAAGATTGCGACTTCATGTGCGAGGTGCTGGACAGGTGCCTGAGCGAGGTGGGCTGATGGCGATTCTTATCAAGGGCGGCAGAGTCATCACGGCGGACGCCGACCGCATCGCGGACGTACTCATTGACGGCGAGCAGATTGCCGAAGTGAGTGAGTCGATCGAGTGCCCGGGTGCCGAGATCATTGACGCGGCAGGCAAGTACGTCTTTCCAGGCTTCATCGACCCGCACGTGCACATCCATCTTCCGTTCATGGGCACGAATGCCATCGACGATCATGCATCTGCAACCCGGGCAGCGCTCGCGGGCGGGACAACGACGGTCATCGAGATGATCTGCCCCGGGCCGGACGATGAGCCCAAGGCGGCCTTCGAGGAGTGGAAGGGCCTGGCGGAGGCCGGGGCGTGCTGCGACTACTCCTTCCACCTCTCGGTCGTGAGATTCGATGAGGTTGCCAAGCAGCAGGTGCGAGACCTTGTGGCGAACGACGGCGTGGCGAGTTTCAAGGTCTTTCTCGCCTACAAGGGCGCACTGGACATCGCCGATGCGCAGCTCTTTGAACTCATGGAGATTGCCCGGGAGCTCGGGGTCATCATCACGGCACACTGCGAGAACGCCGAGGCCGTCGACGCGATGCAGGAGCGGCTCATCGCAGAAGGGAAGACCGGGCCAGAGTGGCACGAACCTTCGAGGCCTCGTTGTGTCGAAGCAGACGGTGTGAGTCACCTCTGTGCATTTGCCGAGTTGACTGGCGCGCATGTGTACATCGTGCATACGTCATGCGGCGCGGCGGTCGATCAGGCCACAGCAGCTGGGCGTCGCGGTGTCCATGTGGACGTCGAGGCGGTGGCCCCGCACCTCGTTCTCGACAAGAGCTACGCAGCGCGTCCTGACTTTGAGGGCGCCAAGTATGTGATGTCGCCGCCGCTTCGGGATGCCGAGGAGCACGAGCATCTTTGGAAGGCGCTGGCAGACGGACGGATGGTTACGATTGGAACCGACCATGCGCCGTTCAACTTCGAGGGGCAGAAGGACATGGGGCGCGAGGCATTCACGTGCATTCCCAACGGCATTCCCGGCATTCAGGAGCGGGTCGATCTGGTGCATACTTATGGCGTTTGCGAAGATCGAATCAACCTGCAGACGATGGTCGCGACGTGCAGCACCAATGCGGCCAAGACCTTCGGCATGTATCCACAGAAGGGCGAGATCGCCGCGGGAAGCGACGCTGACGTCGTGATCTATGATCCCGCGTATGAGGGCGTCTTCTCGCAGTCGGAGAGCGAGAGCAAGACCGACTACAGCGGCTATGAAGGCATGACCCGAAAGGGGCGACCGGAACTGGTCATGCTTCGTGGGGGCCTTGTCGCTCGCAATGGCCGATACATCGGGAGTGGCGGTGGTGGGCAATACATCGGCAGGGTGCCAACGCATTGATTGCCCCCCCCTTGGCCGTGACAGGAGGCGACTGACGGTGTCGCGGCCACTCCGGGTTCAGTCGTTCGAGACCAGCCGGTCGGATTGCTCGACAAACTTCTCGCCTTCCCACTCGGTGTCCTGCTCGACCATGCCCTCACGCCGCGCTTTGGCAGCGGCCTTGGCCTCGGCCTGTCGGCGAACAAGATCGGCGTGCGTGCTGAAGTAGGGCAGGCTCGCCCCTCGGAAGTCGTCAATTGAGGCGAAGCCGTGCTGGTCCATGAACGACGACAACTGATCGCACATGTCCTTGACCATGCCGTAGCCGTGGATCATGACGCCTGTGCAGACCTGAACGGTATGCGCGCCAAGCAGGATGAACTGGGCTGCATCGTCGCCAGTCTCCACGCCTCCGATGCCGCTCAACGTCGTCTCCGGGAACTCATCCTGCTGCATGCGTGCCAGCTCCATCACCATGCGCAGTGCAATCGGGCGCACGGCTTTGCACGAGTAGCCACCGGGTACGGTGAATCCCTCGACCGTCGGCATGGGACGAAGCGTCTTGAGGTCGACGCCCATGACGCTGAGGATCGTGTTGATCGCTGCGAGGCCGTTGCAGCCGGCCTGGAGCGCACTGTGTCCGGGGTCGGCAATGTGTGTGACGTTGGGCGTCATCTTGGCCCAGACCGGGATGGTCGCTGCCTCCATGACCCAGCCACTGACTTCTCCGACGATATCCGGATTCTCGCCCATCGCCATGCCCATCTTTCGCTCGGGCAGGCCGTGCGGGCAGGAGAAGTTGAGTTCAAAAGCATCGACACCGACGTCCTGACACCGCTCGACGATTTCAATCCAGGTGTCGCGACGGTACTCCTCCATGATCGAGGCGATCAGGACTCCCTCGGGGTGTGCATCTTTGATGGCCTTGAATTCATCGAGCCACGTGGCGAACGGCCTGTCGCTGATGAGTTCAATGTTCTCCCAGCCGATGACTTCCTTGGAGCCCTCGGCGCGCATTCGGGCATACCGAGGCGCGACGTTGGTGACTTTGTCTGCTTCGAGGCTGATTGTCTTGGCAACGACGCCGCCCCAACCTTCCGCAAACGCCTTGTTGATGACGTTGGCGTTGGTGCCGGGAGGCCCCGAGCCGATGATGAAGGGGTTCTTGAATTGAAGGCCATTGACGGAGGTTGAGAGATCTGCCATGCGGGCGATGATATCAGTGGGGGAGTTGCTCAGCGATTCGCACGGCGTTGAGCGCCGCGCCGACGCGAAGTTGGTCTCCGGCCGCCACCATCGAGATGCTCGTTGGGCTGTTGTGGCGGAGATGCCCGAGGATGACATCGTCCCGGCCCTCCACGCTGAGCGCGGTCGGGCAGCGATCGTCGAGGAAGGTCACTGCGGTACTCAATCTGAAAGCGGCGGCCACGTCTGCTGCTGGTGGGGCGGTATCCAACTCGACCGTCAGGCTCTCCAGATGCGATCGCCGAACAGGAACACGCATGCATGTGGCGGTGATCGGCAGCTCGGGGAGGGCGAGAAGGCGGCGAGACTCTTCGATGAGTTTCTGTTCCTCGCCTGTTCGGCCGGTTGCGGAATCGATCGCTGACTCATGCCTGAAGACGTTGTGGCTCAGCGGCTCACCCAGTATCGGGCGCTCGGTCGGACGTTCGCGGCCAAGTTCCTGCAGCGCCTCCTGGCCAGCCCCGGAGATAGCTTGGTAGGTGCTCACGGTGATCGAGGCGATCCCAAATGGCAGAAGGGGGGAGACGGCCAACGCCAGAATCGTCGCCGTGCAGTTCGGACTCGCTACGAGCTGCGGCGCCGCGTCGAGCACGCCGCCGTTGAGTTCGGGCACTACAAGCGGGACATCCAATCGAAACGCCGAGGATAGGTCGATGATGGTGGTGTCATCGCTTCGCAACTCCGCAACGAGACTGCGCGACACGTCCGGTGGCGTCGCAAGAAACCAAAGGGGGCACTGCTCGGTCGATGACGCGACAATGCACCTCTCTGCGACGCCTCGGTTCCTCAGGATCGACCTGAGTTCGCTGCCGACGAGCCCGGTGGCCCCAGCGATGCCGATTCGGGAAAGGCTAGGAAGATGCATGAGAGATATCGTCCTGAACGAGCCGAGCGGGCACATCGCCGACGATGGTCTGCTCGGGACTGTTCATTCCGGAGACGATGAATGACTGGCTTCGCTGCTTCGCCAGCCGCACCGCCTTGGCCTGCACGACTTCGCGTTCCATCTCGAGCAGGTCATCCCAATGCATCTGCTCGAATCGGGCTCCGGCCCTCAGAGCCGGATCGAACTCATACACGCCTTTGGCCGCCTGGACCAGATGGCACGTTGCCCCGAGTTCGGCAGCCAGGAAGATGGCCGTCAGGTCTGAGCCGCCCCGGCCGAGCAGTCGAAGGTCGCCCGAATCACTGAGTCCGGTGAACCCGGGAATGACCAGCACCGGGGCGGTCGCCTCGGTGAGCGAGTCCAATTCGACCGATACGGGGTCTGCATCGAGGGGATGACCTGCGGCGCGGAGACCAATGTCCCGCACGCTCAGCTGCCGCGCGGGGATGGATCTTGACTGCAGCCGGTGCGTCAGCAGCTCGGCCATTCGCCGTTCACCGGCGGACACGTGCTTCGCGATCTGCTCGCCCGAAGTCGAAGCAGTAGGGGAGATCGAGGCGAAAAGTGAATCAGTGACACCCGCCGGAGCACTGACGACCACGATGCGTGTGCCCGGTGTCTGGGTGAGCGCCGCAATCCAGTCTGCGGCCGCTTCAATCTCGTGCGTCGAGCCGAGGATCGAGCCGCCGCACTTGATGACGCTCATGGCACTTTCCGCTGGCATGCAGTGCAGCGTACCCCCGAACACTTGTTCCATGTTGTTGACAGAGTGCGGGCCATTGCAATCGAGAGAACGGGCGGTCAATTGCCCCGGGCGCCCTGCCGGGTGACTCCATCGTTGGGGCGCGAGAACGCCGATGAAACTGTGGGCCCGGCAGCTTCCAGTCAGCGGGGACCGAATGCTGCGAGCAGGCCAACGCATCAGCCAAACACATGCGGCCCGCGGCCGATCTGCAGTTGCCGGAACAGGAACGCCACACTGAGAAGCGCATGAGCGAGACGAGAGGTTCACCGAGTCCCTGCGGTGCCGGTTCGTTCACATCTTCGGAGGCCTGGACCTCCGCCGCCAGCACCTTGCTGACCGTTTGGGCTGCGAGTGCCTCCAGCTGCCGCCTGCTACCCTGCAGTAAGCATGAAACCAATTGGATGTATCGGAATAAGTCTCGTTGTTCCCGTGGCCTTACTGGCTGCGCGGCCCCCGGCAGCGACGGGTGCAGCGAGTGGTTCGTCCTCGGCGGATTTGCCCGGCACGATTCCCCATGTCGTCACTGAGGACATCAAAGCTGGCATCGAAGCCCACATTGAAGCGGAGACCCGCCGCTCCGGTGGGTTCTTCACGCTCGAGTTCGAAGGTGAACAGCTTCAGTTGAAACTTGTCCGCGTGCACATGGAGTATCTCGCCACGCTGGGACCACGGCGGCATTTCGCCTGCGTGGACTTGGCGAGCCAGGCCGGCAATGTCTACGACGTTGACTTCTTCCTCGAAGGCGATCCCGGTGACATGCGGGTCACCGAAACCACCATTCACAAACTCAATGGTCGGCCTTTCTATGTCTGGAAGCAGAATGACGATGGCACGTGGGTCCATGCCGACGCAGACGATGCCGCGCGATCGTTGCTCGGTGTGGTGGAGGGAGAGGACGCCTTTGAGTTCATCTACGAAGGAACGCTCCCGGAACTCGGCGCCGATTCGAGAATGTGGATACCGCTCCCCGAGAGCGACACATTTCAGGATGTTTTCATTCGTGAGATCAATGTGCCCGGGACCCATCGGGTGCTGACGGACAAGCAGTTCGGCAACAAGGTGCTCTATGCGGAGATGTCAGAAACGGACGGCGGGAGTCCATTTTCGATCCGCTTTGCCGTGAAGCGGCGAGAGAAGTCGGTGTACGTCGATCCGGATGCAGAGGCATCCGACTTTCTTGCGCCGGAGCGGCACGTGCCTGACTCCGAGGCGTTCAGGACCATCGCAGCCAATGTGCTGAAAGGGAAGAACGGCGGTGATCTGGTGCGGGCTCGAGCGTTGTACGACCACACCATCGACACGATGCGATACGCGAAGTTCGGTAGTGGGTGGGGCAAGGGTGATGCCGAGTTTGCCTGCGATGCAGCCCGCGGCAATTGCACCGACTATCACTCATACTT
The DNA here is from genome assembly GCA_030749435.1 of Phycisphaerales bacterium. Taxonomy (GTDB): domain Bacteria; phylum Planctomycetota; class Phycisphaerae; order Phycisphaerales; family SM1A02; genus UBA12567. The sequence goes on along the minus strand of JASMKH010000013.1, from coordinate 5,135 downwards.
CATCGCATTGGCGCGGGCCGCGGGTATTCCAGCGAGATTCGCGATCGGTGCTGCCGTTCCTTCCAATCGCGACGACGGTGGTGTCAACGGTTATCACTGCTGGGCCGAGTTCTTCGCTGAGGGAAGGTGGTGGCCCGTCGACATCAGCGAGGCGGACAAATACACCAGCCTCTCGACCTACTACTTCGGACACAATCCCGCGAATCGAGTGGAGTTCAGCCGTGGCCGCGACTTGATCGTCGAGCCGGGACCACAATCGGGTCCTATCAACTTTCTCGCGTATCCCCTCTTGGAAGTTGATGGCGAGCCGGTGCCAGTGAAGCCGAGGTTCGGATTCAAACGGCTTGCCGAAGTTCAGACTCAAGGGTGACCCGAACTGAGGTATAACTGGTCCGGGGCACAAGGGCAGGAGGGCCAGCGTGAAGTACATGCATTGGATGGGAGCCGCCGCGATCGCGCTGGGTTCACATGCGTGGGGCGCAGCCGACGCATGGATGCTCTGGGCCGAGGGGACTCCGCCGGACTTTGACGGTGTCATTGCCTGGGTGGAAGGTGCCGCGCTGACCTGTGACAAACTCACCATCAGGTTGATGGATCCTGACGCGCCCAATGGTTCGGGTGATGCCTTCAAGCTCGACAATGGAATGAGCGTGGGTGTCCTTCAGTTCATGAAGTCGCTCCGTGAGAAAGGCTTCACCGGTGAGGTTGCCGTGCTGCCGTACTTTGACGGGAACTGGGTCTGGCAACCGACTGGCGTAACGGTCGGGAACGAGTGGGAGAAGCCGTTCTACTGGAGTCAGGAGGCCAATGCGATCTTGGTCGGGGCGGGCGTCTCGCAGGGGTTCTTCGAGGTCAACTTTGAGAACGAGAACTCTGGTGGTGTGCTGGCGGTTGATGACGCCACACTGCTCGCCGTGCAGACGTTCCAGAAGTCACTCTGGCCGAATCTCTCGCAGTCGAACGGGTTTGTCGGGCTCGCTGCTACCAAGGGATACACCGCTGCGCTCAACATGCTGCGATGGACCACCGAGCCTCTGGCTGGCTCTGGAATGTCGGAACCGCCGCTCGCCTCTGGCGTGCTTGAACTCTACAACATGAGCAAGTGTTGCCCTGGCGGGAGCGACTGCCAGACGACCTTTGTCGATGCGTACAGCACAGTCCCCTCGACGCCAAACCCCAGCCCAGCGAGCCCTGAGACCATCTATACGCGCGCCGCCGCCGCGGCCGATCCTGTGACCGACATTCTCGGTACGCCAACGGCCGACTGCCCGACGCAGGCGGACTTCGGATTCCTGTTCGGCAATAAGGCGCCGCCGTGCAGTGGTTCCTACGCGCCACCGAACTGCATGACGGGCGCTGACATGTCCCGGGTTTGGCTGATGTTCAGTACCGAATCCACCACACTCGGGACGATTGACGCCTTCGGCACCTGGAATGCGCAGCCGGGGTCAGGCGCCAGCATCCAGACTTTCAAGTCATTCTGCGAGGCCTTCGACGAAGCGTTCTACACGCAGTATTGGAACTCCGGCAGCCCCGGCGGTGCCGCGCAGGCACCGAGGTATGCCATCTTTCAGTACGCCCGCATGCCCGATTCGTGGAAGCCCTCAACTGCTGCCGACATGTGCAATGCCGACCTTGATGGCAGCGGCTTGGTCGATCTCGGGGACATTCTGGCTGTGATTGACGGATGGATGACTGAGGCAGGCGACGTGACCGGTGACGGGGCGACCGACATCAGCGACCTGCTTGTCGTGCTCGAGCATTACGGCGGAGTCTGTTGACTCAGGCGGCGGTGGCAACAGGGAATGGTGAGGGCCCTTCCCGTTTCCTCACAGCGGAAAGGGGAAGGGCTCCAAGGAGTTCAGGTTGTGGTGCGCCTCAGCCGTTTGCACAGGAGAGTGCTTCGATGGCCCACGCCACCTTCCACAGGGCCATGGATATGCACGTCAGAATGGCGATGTGCAGCACGGCATAGAGGCACTTGAATCCGGGACAGCACGGTTTCTTCCCACCAGTGCAGCAGGTGGATTCGGACTCTGTTCCATTTGTCATCGCAGCGCTCCTCATCGGCATGGCGAACCGAACACACTGTCGGCACGACGGCGGTGTCTCCTGCAATATGCAAGCGAAAAGGTCTACGAGCGGGAATCGCTATCGGACGTTGACCTTCACGCTGCCTGTCGATGTCTTGAGTGTGGACGCAGCACCGCCGCTTCCAATGGTGATCGTTCCGCCGTGATTCTGGATGTCTCGGCCCGTGATCCGATCTGTACTTCCTGATGCCGTGATCGATCCGTTGTTCGCGTGTGCTGCGATCACCCCGTGGAACGCTGGGCCGACGGAGAGCGAAATGCTGCCCGTACTTGTGAGGCATGCAACGGGACCAGTTGATTGGTCTGCAAGGTCGACAACGATCGAGCCGGTAGCTGATTCGGCTGTGACGGGGCCATCCTGCGCGCGAATCTTGATGCTTCCGGTGGCGGTATCTGCGCGGACCGCGGCTCGGAAATTCGTGATCGTCACGTTTCCGGTACTGGTCCCCTGGGAGACTGCAACATCGCATGGGCACGCCTTGCAGGTGTCCATATTCGGGCGGTGACCGGAAGATTGATTATCCTGTAGAACGCTCGGCGGCATCTGCCCACGGGCGATTGAATCACGACTTCCTTGTCCATGTTTATCTGAGCGGCCCGCGGGGGCCTGAAAGGGACTTTCTCCATGTATACGCGGCAGGACGACCAACGAAACGACATGATCGGGCCAGCTTTCGGAACGCGATACCTCGATGCGGCCGTGCCGAAGTATCGCATGCCGGAGGAGCAGACTCCGGCCGATGCGGCGTACCAGATCGTCCATGACGAGCTCATGCTCGACGGCAATGCGCGGCTCAACGTGGCGACCTTCGTCACCACGTGGATGGAGCCACAAGCGAAGCAACTGATGACCGAGACGTTCGAGAAGAACATGATCGACAAGGACGAGTACCCACAGACCGCGGAGCTCGAGTGCCGGTGCGTCAACATGCTTGCTGATCTGTGGAATGCTCCGAGTGATCAGAAACCGATCGGAACTTCTACGATCGGTTCGAGCGAAGCCTGCATGCTTGGTGGCATGGCCATGAAGTGGCGGTGGCGAGAACGCATGAAGGCGGCTGGAAAGCCTACGGACAAGCCGAATATCGTGATGGGTGTCAACGTGCAGGTCTGCTGGCACAAGTTCGCAAAGTATTGGGACATCGAGCAGCGGCTGGTGCCTATGGAAGGGAACCGCTTTCACCTCGGCGCCGAAGAAGCACTTGCCTTGTGCGACGAGAACACGATTGGAATCGTGGTCATCATGGGTTCCACGTTTGACGGCTCATACGAGCCAGCAAAGGAGATCAATGACGGTCTCATTGCGCTCAACGCCGAGAATGGATGGGATATCCCGATACACATTGACGGTGCCAGCGGCGCGATGGTGGCGCCCTTCCTGCAGCCTGATCTGGAGTGGGACTTCCGGCTTGAGCGGGTGAAGTCGATCAACACATCTGGTCACAAGTACGGCCTCGTGTACCCGGGCGTCGGATGGGCCGTGTGGCGGGACGAAGCGGATCTTCCGGAGGATCTGATCTTCAGGGTCAACTACCTCGGTGGCCAGATGCCGACGTTTGCGATCAATTTCTCGCGGCCGGGCAATCAGGTCGTGGCGCAGTACTACAACTTCATTCGCCTGGGCCGCGAGGGTTACAGGCGGATTCAGCAGAAGTCGCAGGACGTCGCGGTCTTTCTTTCTGGCGAGATTGAGAAGTTGGGCCCATTTGAGTTGATCACTCGCGGCGACGACATTCCTGTCTTCGCATTCAAACTACGCGACGACTTCGATGGCTCATGGGACGTGTTCCAACTCTCCGAGCGAATGCGGCATCGGGGGTGGCAGCTACCGGCCTACACCTTCCCCGCCAATCGGGAGGATGTGGCGGCGCTGCGAATTGTGGTACGGGAAGGCATGAGCCGAGACCTCGCCGATGAACTCCTCAGCGGTTTGAAGCGGTCGATCGAATCGCTTGAGGCAGATGCCGCTGGTGGGCAGCAAGCTGCAGCGACGGCGAACACTGGCGGCGACTCCGGGCTACATGAACAGAAGTCGTTCACGAAGTGCTGAACAGGCCCAGGCCACTGCCAATCGCTGGGTTCAGGCTCATGACACCAGGGACCATCCCGAGCACGCGATCGGTCTCCTTGCCTTGCTTGCGGTCACCTCGTCGGTGGCGATGACCATCTGCAACCCTCCGGGTTTCGGCACCACGGGCTTTGCGATCGTCTTCTGCCTGCTTGCACCCGGCAATCTGGGGTTCGTGCCGGCCGCGCTCGTTTCCGCCGAAGTGGCCATTTGTGAGCGTGGTTGGCCCGGCGCCAACGCCTCATCTCGGGCGAGGGCGGCTTTCGGCCAGCGGTGAGGCTGCGTGAAGATCTCCCAAGGCGACATACAGATCTCGATCGGCATGGTCGGCATGCTGTGCCGGCGGGTCAGTGCGATCTCGGAGCAGCTGTATCGGGTGGAGTCGCTCCACCATCACCGCAACGACCTCTTGCGGCGCGTGCGGAGGCGCGGGACCTGGATGCATCATCGCTGCGCCGTAGGCAGTCCCGCCGGCGAGCCTGGTCCCGCAGGGCGAGCGGTCCGTTGGCACCGGGTCTCCCTGACGAGCAGTGAGGCCACGAGGGAGGCGGCCAGACAGGCGAGCAGGGGCGCGAAGGCGATGTTGAGTTCGGTAAGGGTGTAGCCGCTCGCGTGGTGGGTGTGCGGTGCCTGCCAGACAAGGAGTAGGCCGATCAGCGGACCGAAGCCGGCACCTCCCGCAATCAGGCACGTGTTGATGAATCCCAGGCCAATGCCTTCGCCTCCGATTGGACTGTTGTCATCACCAACGGCGTAGGCAACGACGTTTCCACAGCCGAAAAAGCCCATGCCGAGCAGACAGGCTCGACCAAGCCACGGGGCATCACCGATCACGAAGGCGAGGAGCAGGTAGGACGTGAGCGTGCCTGCGCCCGCGACGATCATCGGCAGCTTGCGACGTTGCAGCCATCCGGAGAACCATCCGAAGAAGAAGCTTCCGGGGATCGCGCCGACGAACACCAGCGACGCCATGG
>JASMKH010000012.1 GCA_030749435.1 Phycisphaerales bacterium | reverse complement strand
GGCCAGAGCCACCAGGTCACTACAGCGGCGGCGATGAGCAGGATGAACACGACGAAGGGACCATTCCCCCGCTTCCGACGGCGGCTGGACATCATGGAGCGACCCCTCGCGGAGCCGGACATGGATTGGCTTGGGAGGGCCATGGGGAAAGTGTATCGCGAGGGCTTGCTGCGGGGAGTTGTGGTCACAGTGAACGTGCAGAGCGAGAATCAGCGGACATGCAGGCGGTAGTACACGTGGAGGGACCGCGATGTCTGGCAGACGCCGCCCAAAGAACAGCCCCCTCGGTCCGAAGACCGAGGGGGCTGCAAGAATCAAGAACAGTCGACGCGAAGCGTCAGATCAGAAGCTGACCTGCAGCTGCGTGCGGAGGAGCCAGAGGCTTCCGGAGGTCTGACCGCCGGGAATAGCACCGCCGGTGTTGTTCCACCAACCGGTGTAACCCCAACCGCCGCCACCCATGGCGTTGGCCATGGACGGATCGCTGAAGCACCAGCTCCAGTCGGCGCTGAGCTTGGTGTTGGGACCAGCAATGTAGTGGTTCCAACCGATGGTCGCGATGTTGATGTTGGAGCTCACAGCGCCAGCACCCAAACCGGGGTTGACCCACTGCCAACGGCCATACAGCTCGTTGTTGTCGTCCATGTACATGCCAGCACCAGCTTCGAAGCCAACCGAGTTGACATCGTCGGCACCGGCAATGCCGGTGTTCGTTCGCTGGTAGGAACCGGAGCCGTAGAGATTCCATCCGTCCGACTCATAGGAGAGGTCGGCAGTCACGAGCCAAGCATCGGGCTCGTCATCGTTGACGGCGCCGGCGGCGGCGGCTGTATTGCCCTTGAGGTAGCCAGCACCGAAACCGAGGAGCCAGGCATCTGCCGAGCCAGCGGCGGAGCCGATGTGATCGAACTGATCCCAGGCGCCCTCAAGCAGCCACTCACCGCGACCGGTGATGGCCCAGCCCTGCACATTGTTCTGCCAGGTGTTGAGGTTGCCATTCGTGCCAGCGTTGGTGTCAAAGCCATTGCTGAACATGACATTCATGCGGAACTGGTCCCAGGAACCCTTGGCCATGATGCCGTTGGTGATCTGGGAGGAAGCCCAGAAGTAGTCATACGAGCTGCGCTCGATGGCCTGCTGGTCTTCGGCGTTGACGATGAAGCCACGGGTGACCTGCATCTTCTGACGACCAAGCTGGACGGACCAGTTCTCGTCGCAGTGCCAGCCGCCGTAGGCCCACTGCAGGGGCGAACTGCTCAGACCGTTGTTGCCGTTGTAGGGCGACCAGTCAAGGCGAGCGTCGTAGTACGCGACGCCAGCGAGGGTGCCCGAGAAGTTCAGGGCCGCGCGGGTCGTTTCAAACCCGAAAGCGGTGTCCTTATCAGCTGGCGGGAACGGGCCACCGCCGCTGGCCCACACGTCGTTGGGCTGATGCCCGACGTTGAACCGCTCCTGGAACAGACCATTGATCTTCATCGACCACTTGCCATCGGCACTCTGGACGAAGAAGCCGTCGTTGTAGCCGGACGTCGCACCATTGCCCTGAAGGCTGGCACGCGTGTCAGCATCGGCGAGAACATCCTGGACGATGCCACGGATCTGCTCGCTGCGCTGCTCGGTGAGCCAGTCACCATTCTGCTGGGCCGACATCTCGGCGATCTTTGCTTCTGCGGCCTCGAGACGAGACTGCAGGTCGTTTGTGGCGTCGCCGGTTCCGGCAACGGCCATCCCGCTGAAAGCGGCAGCACCAACAATGATGCCTGCCTTAGTCGCGAAACTCATAGTACGACTCTCCTGTTTTCCGAACGCCTGAGGGCTTTCCCAACGAGGGACACCGACGCTCGGGAACTGACCAATTCCTCCCGCAGTGGCTGTCACACAGCCCACTACGGATCCGATTCATCGCCTATCGGCCAACTCCGACCGATCCGTTGAAGGCGAGGATGATACTGAGATCGACCCCGAGTGCCACCCCGAGGCCAACTTTCTCATCACATTCCGGAGGCGAACTGTCTCTGCGGACCCTAAGCCCTGCTGCAGTCGCTGCTTAGGTGTCACAATGGCCCAAAAACTAACTTGGATGCAGATTCCGGGTCCGTAAGGCACGTTTGGGGGCGAAAAGGAACCGCTCCGGGGCCCGTCAGGAGGGGCCGCGGACCTGGTCTCATTGTCCGATAACCATCCACGCGACAAGGAGGCCGCTGGAGGGCTCAGGGCATCCGCCAGATCCACGCCAGAAAGTGCCACATCGACCGCCTGCGATCCGCTGCGGCTGGCCCAGGCTGCCCACGCCCGAACGCCGTCTCCCGCCGCCACGCCCACCACGGACCACCGAGACGTCCACGCGTGATCCACAGCAGCTTCAGGAGGCCCAGCAGCACGTGCACCGCTCGCATGCACTTGAGCATACCAACTGCTGCAACCGGCCCCCACCTCCCTCACGCGGGCGGGCTGAAGCGGCTCCCGAGAAGGCCAATCTTGTGATTCGAGCCCTGCTGGCCTGGCATGAACGGCAGAATCAGCCAGACCACTGCCACGCAGCCCAGCGAGCCGGCCCACAGCCAGGGCGTCCAGCCGAGATAGACGAAGACGCTCGTCATCAGCAGCACCAGCAGCGAGAGCGGAATGAGGCCCTCCCAGGCCAGCCGCATCAACTGGTCGAAGCGGAACCGCGGCAGCGTCCAGCGAACCATCATGGTCAGGAAGACCAGCACGAACACCTTGCCGAGCACGATGGCGAACTGCAGGAGGATCAGCCAGATGCTCCCGGACTGCGGCAGATCCCATCCGGTGACCGGATTCAGCGACCAGCCGCCCAAGAAGAGCGTGGCAAAGAAAGCGCTGCCGATCACGACGTGGATGTACTCGCCCATGAAGAAAAGGGCCCACTTCATCGACGAGTACTCGGTGTGCCAGCCGCCCACCAGTTCCTGCTCTGCCTCGGCCAGATCGAACGGCGCCCGACCCGACTCAGCGAGCATGCAGATATAGAAGAGCGTCGCGGCAATGGGCTGTTGGAGCAGGAACCATTGCCCGTCCAACTGCTGGTGCACGATCTCCTGGGGCAGCAGCGTCCCGGCAGTCAGCACCACGCAGAGCAGGGCGAGCCCCATCGGGATCTCATACGAAATCATCTGGGCACTCGCCCGGAGGCCCCCGAGGAATGAGTACTTGTTATTGGAGGCCCAGCCGCCCAGCCCGACGCCGTACACGCCAAGCGAGGCCGCGGCCACCAGATAGATGACCCCGATATTGATGTCGGCCCCCATGATGGCCACGGTCCGGCCCTCACCGAGTTCCAGGAATCCGCCCCAGGGAATCACTACGAATCCGATCATGGCCGGGATGACCGCCAGCGCGGGCGCCATCAGAAACAGCACCCTGTCGACACCCCGCGGCATGAACTCTTCCTTGAAGAAGAGCTTCAGACCGTCAGCGAGCGGTTGCAGCAGCCCGACCGGGCCGACGCGGTTGGGGCCAATACGGTCCTGAGTCCAGGCGCAGACCTTTCGCTCAAGCAGAATCAGGTAGGCCGCTGCGCCGAGGCACACGTGCAGCACCACAAGGATGACCACCATCGATGCGATGAATTGTGGAAGCCAGTCGGGCATAGCGGAGCGAAGGATAGCGGCTCGGAGGCGCGGCTTCGGCGTGAGCGGAGGCGAAATGGCGAACAGGAGGGCGTGGGGCGCCGTGTGCCGTCGCCCCCCAAGTGGGGGGACGGTGACGCAGAAAACCGCGCCCCTGTCCTCACCGCTCCCCCGCCTGCGGGGGAGCTGTCGGCGCAGCCGACTGAGAGGGTGCCGCGCGCCAAAACCGCTCCCCCGCTTGCGGGGGAGCTGTCGGCGCAGCCGACTGAGGGGGTGCCGCTGGGCCGACGGCAGTTGCTCCCCCCTGCCTGCTGCGCAGGCTGTCCCCCCACAAGTGGGGGGACGGTATTGGAAGGGGCCGCTGCGCGGCCTGTCCCCCCACAAGTGGGGGGATGGTGACGCACAAAACCGCGCCCCCGCTTGCGCCGGGCCGCTCCCCTGCGGCGCTACTGGGGTTGTCCCGGTTGACCGCCCGCCTGCCCTGCGGCAACGCCCTCGCAGTAGGCGTCCTGCAGCGCATGGACCTGCCACGTGCCCGCCCGCAGGGCTGAGATGGCCCGCACGGCGGCCATCGCGCCAGTCAGCGTCGTAATCATCGGTACCCGGGAGCGAACCGCCATGGCGCGAATACGGCCCTCGTCGGTCGCCGCCCCGGTTCGCGTGGGCGTGTTGATGATCAGATCGATCTCGCCATTGGCCAGCCGATCGACGATATTGGGCCGCGCGCCCTCGCTGATCTTGCGAATGGGGCTGGCAGCCACACTGTGGCTGGAGAGCAACTCGCACGTGCCCTGCGTGCTGTGAACTACAAAGCCCATCGATACGAGCGAGCGGGCGACATCAACAACGGATTCCTTGTCGGCATCACGCACGCTCAGGAAGACGTTGCCCTCGGTCGGCAGTGGCAGCCATGCACTCATCTTCGCCTTGGCCAACGCGACTGGCAGTGAACGGTCAAAGCCCATCGCCTCGCCCGTCGAACGCATCTCCGGACTGAGCACCACGTCGACGCCAGGGAACTTCTCGAATGGGAAGACGGGCTCCTTGACAGCGTAGAACCCGGCGTTCTCCTGCTCGATCTCTCCGGAAAGACGCTGCAGCGATGCGCCCATCATGACTTTGGCTGCGATTCGGGACCACGGGATTCCAGTCCCCTTGGCAACGAACGGAACGGTGCGGCTCGCGCGGGGGTTGACTTCGATCACGAAGATCTCGTCGTCGCGAATGGCCAGTTGCAGATTCATGAGGCCACGCACACGGAGCGCCTCGGCCAGCGACCTGGCATGTTCGGCGACACGCCGCCGCATCGACGGCGACAGTGTGTCGGGCGGCAGAATGCACGATGAATCGCCCGAGTGCACGCCCGCCTGCTCAATGTGCTCCATGATGCCGGCGATCACGGCCTGCGGCGGATCCGCCGACTGGCCAATCTGACGGCTCCGCGTCGCGTCGTGCGGTTCGAAATCCGCCACGACGTCGACGTCGACCTCGGTCGCATGGCTGAGGAAGCGATCGATCAGCACCGGCGCGTCGGCAAGGTCGGAGACGTCCACCGCGGTGCGCATGTACTGATCAAGCGCCTCCTCGTCGAAGCAGATCTCCATCCCCCGGCCCCCGAGCACATAACTCGGTCGCACAAGCACCGGATAGCCGATGCCCGAAGCGATGCCCCGCGCCTGCTCCAGGCTGTAGGCAATGCCATTGTCGGGCTGCTGCAGACCCAGTCGGTCGAGAATCGCTTTGAAACTCTCACGATCTTCGGCCTCGTCGATTGACTCGAGCCCCGTCCCGATGAGCGGCACGCCCGCCGCGACCAGTCCGTGGGCGAGGTTGAGCGGCGTCTGCCCGCCGAACTGCACGATGCACCCCGCGACGCCGCCGCTTCGCGTGGACACGTCGATGCCGCCGCCATTGAGCCGCTCAACGATATTGAGCACATCCTCAAGTGTGAGGGGTTCGAAAAAGAGCAGGTCGCTCGTGTCGTAGTCGGTGCTGACCGTCTCGGGGTTCGAGTTGATCATCACCGACTCGAAACCCATCTCCCGGCAGGCGAAGGCCGCCTGGCAGCAGCAGTAGTCGAACTCGATGCCCTGCCCGATTCGGTTCGGGCCACCTCCGAGGATGACGATCTTCTCGCCGTCCGTGACGCGAATCTCGTCGTCCTCAACGACCTCGCCATTCACCTTGAAGGGGGTCTCGTACGTCGAGTAATAGTACGGCGTCATCGCCTCGAACTCGGCGGCGCACGTGTCGACCAGTTTGAAGACCGGTTCGATCCCCAGCAACTTTCGATGCGCCCGCACGGCCAGAATCGAGTCGGTTGATATTCGGTCGAGGAAGACCTTCGCAAGTTGCGGGTCGCTGTAACCATGCTGCTTGGCGGTTCGCATCAGTGTCGCGTCCATCGCCTCGAGCGAGGGACAGGCGAGCAGTTGATCCTCGAATCGGACCAGCGTATGCAGTTGATCGAGGAACCACGGATCAACGCCTGTAAGGTCATGAATGCGATCGATCGACCAGCCGAGTTTGAATGCGTACCTGACGTAGTAGGGACGGCCCTGACAGGGCACGGAAAGTTTTCGGGTGAGCGTCTCTTCGTCGATCGGCCACTCGTGGTCCTCGCCTCGGTGCGCCGCAAGCCAGCGATCCTGCTCGTCGAGTCCGTAGCCGAATCGCTTGACTTCCATCGAACGAATCGCCTTCTGGAAGGCCTCGCGGAATGTCCGACCGATGCTCATGGCCTCACCGACCGACTTCATCTGCGTCGTCAGCGTCTCGTCGGCTTCGGGAAACTTCTCGAATGTCCAGCGAGGCATCTTCACAACGACGTAGTCGATTGACGGCTCGAAGCACGCCGAGGTCGTCTCGGTGATGTCGTTGCGGAGTTCGTCCAGGGTGTAGCCGACGGCGAGTTTGGCGGCGATGTGGGCAATCGGGAATCCGGTCGCCTTGGACGCCAATGCGCTGCTTCGTGACACGCGGGGGTTCATCTCGACGACCACCATCTCGGCGGTCTCCGGATTGATGGCGAACTGCACATTGGAACCGCCGGTGTCAACGCCGACCGCCCGAAGGATGTCGAAGGAGGCGTCCCGGAGGTGCTGGTACTCGCGATCGCTCAGCGTCTGGATCGGCGCGACGGTGATCGAGTCTCCGGTGTGCACGCCCATGGCGTCGATGTTCTCGATGCCGCAGATGATGACGCAGTTGTCGTTGCGATCGCGAACGACTTCGAGTTCGTACTCCTTCCAACCAAGTACCGACTCGTCGATCTGCACCTGATCGATCCTGGATGCGGCGATGCCGCGACGGACCTGATCTTCGAACTCTTCCCGGTTGTAGGCAATTCCGCCGCCGCTGCCGCCGAGCGTGAAGGCGGGGCGGATGATGGCGGGCAGTCCGATCTTGTCGAGGAATGCAAAGGCGTCCTCAAGTGTCGTGACGACCTCGCTGCGGGGCAGTCGGTAGCCGCACGACTCCACCACCTCGCGGAACTTCAGGCGGTCCTCGGCTCGGTCAATCACCTCGCGCGTCGCGCCGATCATCTCGACGCCGAATCGCTCCAGTACGCCGGACTCGTCGAGTTCACAGGCGCAATTGAGCGCCGTCTGCCCACCCAGGGTCGGGAGTACGGCATCCACGGGCGTGCCGCGTTCGGCCTCAAGCGCCAGAATGCGCTCGACCGCTTCCATGGTGATCGGTTCGATATAGGTGCGGTCCGAAAACGCGGGATCGGTCATGATCGTCGCCGGGTTCGAGTTCACCAGCACGATTCGGTAGCCGTCGTCACGCAGGGCCTTGCAGGCCTGCGTTCCGGAGTAGTCAAACTCGCAGCCCTGGCCGATGACGATCGGTCCGGACCCCAGAATCAGGATGGTGTGGATGTCATCGCGGCGAGGCATGAGCGGTCACACTGAATCCTGCGGAAGGTACCAGAATGCGAGCCCGCACCGGACGGTACCGTGCTCACCATGCTCGCCGCGCAGAGTCTGGTGACCTGGGGCATCGTGGTCTGCTGCTACGTGCTCAGCACCGCCCTCTGGTGGCTCTTGGTCGTTCCGCGGCTTCGGCGGGGCCCGGGCCGGGACGCAGCCGTCGGGTTGGTCTGGCGCCTCTCGCGATGGTGGCTGGGATGGCGGCAGCGACCCCGGTTTGACGGTGTGGCACATCTCGCCGCCGCCCTTGATCGAGGCCCCGTCATCGTGGTGGCCAATCACACCGGCGCGGTCGACCCCTTTCTCGTGCAGTCGGCCACCAGCGTCCTGATCCGCTGGATGATGGCCCGCGACATGATGGGCGCGGGCATGGACGATGTCTGGGCGCTGGCGCGGGTGATTCCCGTCAACCGGGCCGGCGCCGACCCGGGTTCGCTTCGGCAGGCCCTCCGCACGCTTCACAGCGGCGGCTGCGTTGGAATCTTCCCGGAGGGGCGCATCACGAGACCGCCGGGGAGCCTGCGGCCCTTTCACGAGGGCGTCGGGCTGCTCGCCACGCGAACCGGCGCGACCGTACTCCCGGTCTGGATCTCGGGCACGCCGGATGTCGATGGGATCGGTGGATCGATGCTGGGGCGGAGCCGATCTCAGGTTGTCTTTCTGGAACCAGTGACCTACGACCGGTCACATCCACCAGAAGCAGTCTCGGCTGACCTTCGGACGCGGTTGGCTCAGGCCAGTGGCTGGCAGCTCGTCGACGAGGCGATGCCGCTGATTCTCTGACTTGCCGGCGGCTTTACCGCGTCGCCATCACCTGCGCGAGCAGCGCCTCGGGCGAATCAACATCCGGGAACTGGGCGAGGGTCCGCTCAACGAGTTGCCGCGCGGCATCCGGACGCTCGCCCAGCGCGATGAGCATGCTGATTGCATCGGCAGCGACGGAGCCGATGGCCGGCGCGCCTTCGATCTGAGGAGCCCCTTCCAGCCATGAATCGACCTTGCCGGAGAGTTCCGCGATGATCGTCTCGGCGGTCCGCTTGCCGATCTCGGGGAGCGTCACTAGGAACGCAGCGTCCCGACGAGCGATCGCAGCAGCCACATCCTGCACCGGGGCCTGCAGCGCCCGCAACGCCTTGCGATGGCCGATGTTCTTGACAGTTGTGAAGAGCTCGAAGAATGCCCTGTCTCCGGCAGACCCGAAACCGATCAGCCGCGGCACCATCGACGTGCCCTGGCCCACGCCCTCCAGCACCATCAGCGTATGAAAGGTCACTGGCTCACCGATCCGGCCGTGCAGCGAGTCCAGATCGCTTCCCGGGACGAAGACATCCAACAACGTCGGTCCGACTGCCAATTGCACGCGATCCGGCAGCACCGCATCGAGTTGTCCTGAGATTCGGGCGAGCATGGCACCAGACTACCACTGCAGCAGGACGCACTGCAGCGTGAGCACGTGGGCAATCGGTATCCTGACCGGTATGCACCACGCGATGATCATGGCGGGCGGAAGCGGCACCAGACTCTGGCCGATGAGCCGAGGGGGCCGCCCCAAGCAGATGGTCCCGCTGGTGCAGGGGCGGAGCCTGCTCTGGCACGCCGCGCAGCGGCTCGACGGGCTTGTGCCCCGCCAGCGGCAGTGGATCTGCACGGGCGAGTCGCACCGATCGCTGGTGCTCGAGGACCTTGATGGCTTCGATCACGATCGGCTCATCGGCGAACCGTGCCCGCGTGATACGGTCAATGCCGTCGCATTGACCGCTGCGGTGCTGCACAAGGTCGACCCGGATGCCGTCTTTGCCGTCCTGACCGCCGACCACCTCATCACGCCTCAAGCGACGTTTGCGGCCTGCATCGAGGCGGGGTTGGCGCTGGCCAGCGAGTCGCCGAATCGCATGATTACCTTTGGGATCGAACCGACCTACCCAGCGACCGGATTCGGCTACGTCGAACTCGGCGATCCCATTGAAGGGCACGAGCCAGCCTGCGCCACGATTCGATTTGTCGAGAAGCCGGATGAAGCGACGGCCACGTCGTATGTGGAGTCGGGCCGGTTCAAGTGGAACTCGGGCATGTTTGTCTTCTCGGCGGCTGGGTTTCTCGAAGCGCTTGAGCGATTCGTCCCCGAGTCGGCGGCGGGCATGGCAGAGATCGCAGCTGCATGGGGCACGCCCGAGCAGCATGACACGCTCGCCCGCGTCTACCCCACGCTTCCCAAAGTGAGCGTTGACTACGCGATCATGGAGCCAGCGTCGAGCGATCCGCACATTCAGGTGTGCACCGTGCCGATGGACGTGCAGTGGCTGGACGTCGGCAGTTGGACGGCAGCAGGTGAAACGATCGATGTGGATGATCTGGGCAACCGCTCATTCGGACCCGCATCGCATCTGGACTCATCCGGGCTTGTCACCGTCAGTGAGGACGAGAGGCACCTCATCGCCACGATCGGCTGCGAAGATCTCGTGATCATCCATACGCCGAAGGCAACGCTCGTATGTCCAAAGGACCGGGTTCAGGAAGTCAAGACGCTCCACGGTCAACTCGGCGAGGAGTGGCAGTAGTCGATGCGGCTGCTCGCGGTGGATCTCGGTGACAAACGAACCGGCCTGGCCGTTGGCGACACCGAGACGCGAAGCGTGTTTCCGATCGCGACGCTGCACGTTCCGCGCGGGGAGGGTCTGCTCGCCGCCGTAATCGATGCGGTGCAGGAACACGGCGCGGACACCGTTGTCATCGGGCTCCCGATCAACATGGATGGAACTGAAGGTCCTCGCGCCGAGTTGACGCGGGCCTTTGGTGATCAACTCGCGGAACGTTCCGGAGTGCCCGTCTCTTATCAGGATGAACGCCTGACCAGTTTCGAGGCGGAGTACCGAATGCGAGGACAGCAAGTGCCTCGCGGAACCGACGCGCACGCAGCCGCCGTACTGCTGGAAGAACACCTCGACACCCGCTGATGTCATGCGGGCGCAACACACCAATGCAGTTGGTCCGCCGCGGCGCGAACCTCATCGCTGAGGGCGTCCTGTCCCACGCACGCAGCCACCGAGGCGAGCACCGCGATGCGACGGGCGTTCAGGAAGACCGAGGCCATGCCGCCCAATGACACGTCCAGTTGGCTCCTTGAATCCGCCGCCAGCACCACCGCGTCCAGCGGACGGCCGGGCAGTGCTGCCTCGAGCCGCGTCTGGTACTCCGAGGGGCTGCACCGCGGCATCGGATGCACCTGCTCGATGGGAATGCCTGCGGGCCAGATGAGCGTTTCCTGAAGCCGGGCGGCGGCGGTCACATCGGAATCGGTCAGCCAGACGTGCGTCTGCGCCCACGGGAAGAGGCGATACTCCGTCGCCAGCATCATTCGAAACCAGACGGGCTCCAGGGCGCGCTGCGGCGGCAGGGCGAGATCAAATCGCCCTCGTTGATCAACGGCATCCTCAGCCGACGCGAAGAGGCCGTCCACGAGGGCATCGATCGCCTCGTCGATTGAGCCTTTCACAATGACCTCACCGGGCAGGTCGGGCGGATCCGGAAGCTCGTCCGGCTCAAGTTCAAAGGGGGGTTCGTTCATTTGCTCAATGAGTCGGAGGCCCGCCAATACCATGCCAGCAGCAGGACGGCCGTCATCAACATGATCGCACCATTGGCCTGATGCGCACTTGTGACAAGCACTTCCCAGACCGGTACGTCCGCGGTCGTTCCGATCTCGGGCCGCAGCATGACGGCCGCGAGCGCGCCGAATCCGAGCAGGATCTGCAGCCCGAGCGATGAGAGCATCGTGATGCCCATCCACTTGAACATCCGCTCGCGTCCTTCCAGCGAGCAGCCACGTAGTCCCACGAACACGCCGATCACGACCACGATGACAGCAACGGTGATATGTGTCAGCAGCAGGTGTGAGGCAGCGGGCGCCTTGGCACCCATCGCCGTCACCATATGTCGATAGCCGGCGCCGAGCAGCAACTGCAGAAACAGGAAGACAACCAGCGCGGTTGCCAGATTGCGGTCGACCGAGCGTCGCCCGGCGCCAAGTTGGATACCGCCCCGCCGCCAGCGCAGACTCGTTGCGGCACCAGTCACGGCCATGGCCGCAAGCAGAACCTGCGCCAGCACGCCATGCACGATGGCCAACGCAGTGCTTGGCGAGAGGTCGGCAGCGTCCTGGCTCAGTGTGAGCACGCCCGTCACTCGAAGGCCGCCGAGAACACCCTGGATGATGACGAGGGCCAGCACAAGCACGCCCAGCAGACCGATCCAGAGTCGGGAGTCGCCCATCCAAAGCACGACGCAGAGCACGATTGATGCCAGACCGACAAACATGCCCGTCAGCCGGTGCGCATGTTCGAAGAACACACCGCTGTCGGGGTCGGCAACCATTTCCGAGAGCGGGTAGAGCAGCATGTTGTGCCCATAGGAATTGGGCCAGTCTGGCACGGCCAGTCCGGCCTCGAAGCCGGTGACGACGCCGCCTGTAACGATCATGAAGAACGTCAGTCCGGTCACGACCCAGCAGAAGGTCGACAGCCAGTTGCCGTCGGTTCGCCACGCGGGCGCAGCGGACCCGATCCCGCCACCGATACCACCGACGACAACACACCCCACGAGAATGCCTGCGATCCATCCCGCGCCGCCCGCCATGTCGCTCTGCAGCAGGCTCGAGACGATGAGCAGATTGAGCGCCGCCGAGACGAGCCCGACCGCCATGCCTCGCACGATTGAGCGTGCTCGTGAGCCGCCCGGGGACGCGTCTTCCTCAAGCCCCGCGTCGACTCGGCCCGCAACCACGCCCCCGCCAAGCAGCGAGAGCATGGCGAGTCCAAAGAGCACCTCGCCGATCATCGCACCTGGAATCAGGATCGCGAGGTAGCTGAACAACCACATCAACGTCGTAGCGCCGAATCCTGCGGCTAGAACGCGGCAGCCACGACCGAGGGGCGGCGGCTCAACGGCGCAGGTCGCGGGATTCAGTGACGAGTCGATTCCAGGCATCCGACATCTCCAGTGCAAGCTGCGGAGTCCCCGCAGTGGACGCGTATACTAGGCGGCTCGCGGCAGCCCGCATGCCGCAGGAATCACCCTATCCATGGCCAAATCTGCCACCGACATTGATGCTTCGCCAGCCGCACGCAGTCCCGTGGGTCTGCTCCGACTCTACGCAGATCTCATCAAGTTGCGGCTCAGTCTGTTGGTCGTCGTCACCGCAGGTGTCGGTTGCATCATGGCCAGCGGGCCAGACGTGGACTGGCTGCTGCTGCTTTGGACAGTCGCCGGAACTCTGGCGTGCGCATCGGCCGCAAACGCGATCAATCAGGTGATGGAAACGCGGCGCGATCGGATGATGGCGCGAACCGAGCATCGACCGATTCCGAGTGGCGCCATGAGTCCGGCCCACGGATGGGCCGTTGCGATGATGCTCGGATACGGCGGCGTGATGCTGCTCGCCGTCCTAGTGAACTTCCTCGCAGCGGGACTCGCGCTGCTCACGCTGCTCATTTATGTTCTTGCATACACACCGCTCAAGCCACTGAGTACGCTCAATACACTCGTTGGTGCCGTGGTCGGTGCCATCCCACCGCTCATCGGGTGGGTCGCGGTGCGAGGGACCTTCGACCTCGGTGGATGGACGCTCGCGGCCATTCTGTTTCTGTGGCAGCTCCCCCACTTCCTGTCCTTGGCGTGGATGTACCGCGACCAGTACCTGGCGGCCGGGTTTCGGATGCTCCCCGACACACCGGAAGGTGAACGCGCCGCCTGCGAGGGGACCTTGCTTTCGACGCTGCTCCTGATTCCGCTGTCGCTGCTGGTCGTGTCTCTGCGGCTGGCTGGTGTCCTCTATGCGGCCTGCGCGCTGCTCTTCGGGCTGTGGTTTGCCTGGAAGGCACTTCGGTTCTTCCAGGCGCGATCGAATGAGACTGCCAAGGCGGCCTTTCTGGCGAGCCTGTTGTATCTGCCGCTGCTTCTGTTGGTGATGGTGCTCGACCGGGAGCCGCAACTAGTCAGTGTGTTCATTCAACTGGAACCAGTCACACCATGACCCGGATGCCAGCCATGAGACGCGGACTGTCGCTGCGAGAAGGTGGCTGGGTGCTGATCGGCGCAGCCATCCTCTTCCTCGCGATTCTCGCTTGGGCGATGGCGCCAGCTGTACTTCGCCTTGCATCCCGACCACCGGGCGATGGTGCAACGC
Source organism: Phycisphaerales bacterium (assembly GCA_030749435.1). Classification (GTDB taxonomy): domain Bacteria; phylum Planctomycetota; class Phycisphaerae; order Phycisphaerales; family SM1A02; genus UBA12567. The sequence continues at coordinate 54,347 of JASMKH010000012.1, read as the reverse complement.
TGAGTTCCTATGAGTTCGACCTCACGAACGTTCGGCTTCCCGAGACTGCAGTGCTGCAGCCGGCGATGCTGCATCGAGACATGATTCCGGTGTTGGACGCGCCGCCGAGTATTCTGACAGCCCAAGCAGTTCTGGACCGAGCCGGAACACGGGAGAAGTACCTGGTGGACGATGACTCCGTCATCGGCGTCGAGATCGGGGGCGAAGCAAGGGCGTATCCAATCTCGGTGCTGCATGTTCACGAACTGATCCATGACGAATTGGGCGGCGTGCCGATTGTCGTCACATGGCACTGGCCATCGGCATCTCCGGTCGTCTTCGACCGCCGCGTCAATGGTGAGGTCAGACGGTTCGGAGCCAGCGGCCTGGTTGCTGGCGGCAATCAGGTTCTCTACTTGCGGCGTACCGACGGCAATGTGGGAGGTGAGTCGCTCTACTCGCAACTGCTCGGCAGATCAATCACGGGTCCACCACAGTCACTCACGACCATTCCATGCCGATTCACGGGATGGCCTCAGTGGCGGGAGGCATATCCCGACACGACGGTAGCGGGTCGTGACGAGGCATTGAAGAAGCGGTACAAGCACGGTGATCCGACGGCGTACTACGTGTCGGGCGGGCTGATCTACGACACGCCTGTTCCGGAGGACGGACTCGAGCCGAAGGAGCCGGTGGCCCTGGTTGGGGGGAGGGATCGTCACGTGCGGCTGGTGACGGGACGGGGTGAGTTGGCGGAGGAGGGCTGGGAGGTCATCCGAGCGGCCCGGCGACAACCGCCACGGCTGGTCGAGGCCAACTGGAATCCGCGGCGGGAGGACGACCACGACGATACGGGCGGAACCGACGGTATCGACGGAACCGACGGTATCGGCGGAACCGACGGAACCGACGCCCCCTTCGTGCGCCACACGCTCTGGCACACGGCCCATGCCTTAGGCCTGACGCCCCCCGTCGCTGGACACCCACCCACAGACGCTGGACACCCACCATCCCCGCCCACTCAATGACGCCGCGACCGCGCACGAACGTCGGACACCCACCGACTCAGGGACTCCCTCGCACGCACGAACGTCCACGAACGTCGGACACCCACCGACTCAGGGACTCCCAGGCAACGCCGAGCTGATAACTCGGCGCTCCCGAGCCGCCCGGCACCACAGAGATACCGCCGCAAGGCAAATCGCAGGCGCAGCCACGCCACACGCAGCTCCAGAGCGAGCAGAACTGGCCATCGCTGCGCAGCAGGCAACGGCTCGAGTCAGGTTGCAGCCGCTCCCAGTTGCCGAATGAACCCGTTTCGCTACCCGGTCCAGTTCCGAGTTGGACTCAGTACCCAATGCCCCATTCGCCGACGCGCCTCGTCGCGAAGCGCTTCGGCACTTCCAATCGCAGTCCCCGAAACAGTCTCCAAACCCCTCTTGATCAAGGACGCCCAAGATTGACGCGTGAGTCCAAGCCGTTCCAGAATCGGTGGAAGTACACGAGGCACAGATCGCTTCCCTGGAACCACAACTCGAGACCACTCATCCACATGCTTGAGATAGGCCCTGTCAGTAAACCCGGGAATCGACTTGAGTGGGATGGACGTTCGTGGCCTGCGACCGGCAACTAGGCGCGCTCGCTCGGAAACCGATCCCTGGTGCGCCGCTTCGATTCGTTCCACAAGACCCGCTCGAATTGCGTTCAGATCTATGTAGGTCGCCACAGCCACAATCGCAGCCTCATCCAGCACCGCAACGCACTGAAACCGCCCTTCCCAGAAGTGGCCCGTGCAGTCGTCTTCCTTGTTCGCCCACCGAGCGATCGGCTCCTTGAGCATCGCCATGAACCAACTGACACTCGACAGTCGCTCACGGAGTACTGCGATGCGGCCGGGGACAGTCAAGACGTCATCGATCTCCTCATCGGTCGGCGGAGCGTCCACAGGGATTCCCTTGCGACGCCGGCGCCACTTGCACGGACACAGTGTCAAGTACCGAATCGCTACGTCCCTATCGGTCCATCCCCGAACAAGGTCCGGGCGAGTCTCCACCAGAGCGTGAAGGTGGTTTGACAGGATCTCCCACGCATAGATGTCAATGGCCATGACTGACAACAAGAGGTCCAACCGCCTCTGAATCCACTCACGTCGGTGTTCGAACCCGTCGCCGCACAGGTGGGCCCTTCGAACACACCTACTGATGGTGTGGTAGATCCCGCGTCGAGTTACATCCACGACAGCCTTGCGTGGGGTGGGCATCACAGGCTCCTTCTGGCAAGCGGATGGAAGCTACCGCCTAGCAGGAGCCGTTCTCGGGATTGCTGCCAAAAGTCGCGCGAGTTGGTGGGTGTCCGCGATTCGGCCTCGGCGGGTGGGTGTCCGGAGTTCGGCCCTATTCGGCCTCGGCGGGTGGGTGTCCGGAGTTCGGCCCCTGCCTCTGACTCGCCCCGAGTTTGCCCACGATTGTGCTACCGTCATCAGCACCTCGTGGAAGGAGGCCCCCGTGCGAACAACCCTGCTGCTCACCCTGGCCGTCACCGCACCTGCATTCGCCCACCCCGACGATCGGCCATGGAGACCCGAACAGGTTCTGCACCACGACGACCCATTCGTTCGCCTCGACGACCGCGACCTTCCCTCACCAAATCGCTTTCGCAGCGGCAGCGGCGCACCAGGCCCCGACTACTGGCAACAGCAGGTCGACTACGACATTCAGGTGAGGCTCGATACCACATCCCACCGCCTCGACGGGCATGAGTCGATCACCTACCACAACAACAGCCCCGATACGCTGCACTGGCTCTGGGTGCAACTGGACCAGAACCGGTTCCGCCCCAACGCGCGAGGACGACTGGCCCAACGCGCCCCGGATCTGAACAGCGGCATGCACTACGAATCGCTGCAATACCACTTGGGCGCCGAGTCGTTCAAAGGCGGCGTCACCCTGCACGCCGTCACTGATGCAAAGGGACGCCCGCTCGAGCACACGGTCGATGGAACCATGATGCGGATCGACCTGCCCACGCCGCTGGAGCCGGGGCGCACGTTCCGATTCGACATCGACTGGTCCAGCGCTGTTGTCCCGGATCACATTGCGGGACGAAGCGGGTACGAGGAACTCGATGACGACCGCATCCTGTATCAGATTGCCCAGTGGTTCCCGAGGCTCGCCGCATACACCGACTACGACGGATGGCAGACCCGCCCGTTTCTTGGGCGTGGCGAGTTCACACTTGAGTTCGGCGACTATGAGGTCGACATCACCGTTCCCAAGAACTACCTCGTCGGCGCCACGGGCGAATTGATGAATCCCAAACGGGTGCTGACTGATACGCACCGGAAACGGCTCGACCAAGCATCAACGTCCAGTCGCCCTGTCATGGTGGTTACCCGAGAGGAGTCCGATGCGCTCGTCGCCTCCCCCACCGATGAAGAGCAAACCTGGAGGTTCAAGGCCGACAACGTACGCGACTTCGCCTTCAGCACCTCGCCTGCCTTTGCGTGGGACGCCATGGGCGTCGACATTCCGGGGGGCGACCGCGCCATGGCCATGTCGATGTGGCCTGAAGAGGCGGACGGGCTCTGGGATCTCTACTCCACTCACGCCGTCGCCCACGCGATCGAGTCGTACTCTCGAACCGCGATGCCCTATCCGTGGCCCGTCGCATGGTCAGTCAATGGCGTCGTTGGAGGAGGCATGGAGTACCCGATGATGACCTTCAACGGACCACGCCCGGAGGAGGACGGTACCTGGACCAAACGCGCCAAGTACGGACTCATCAGCGTCGTCATCCATGAGGTCGGCCACTTCTGGTTCCCGATGATCGTCAACAGCGATGAACGCCAGTGGACATGGATGGACGAGGGGCTCAACACATTCCACCAGTTCCTCGCAGAGCGATCCTGGGAAGAGGACTATGCCAGAAGCCGCGGGCTTCCCCGCGCCATCACCGACTACATGAGCGACTACGGAAACACGCGCCCCATCATGACCGCGAGCGAGTCGATCCTGCAATTCGGTCCGAATGCCTATGCCAAGCCAGCGACTGCCCTCAACATCCTCCGCGAAACTGTCGTTGGCCGCGAACTCTTCGACCACGCCATGAGGGCCTATACGAGCAGGTGGGCATTCAAACGACCGGAGCCAGCCGACTTCTTTCGCACTATCGAGGATGCCAGCGGACGGGATCTCGACTGGTTCTGGCGGGGCTGGTTCTACGACACACGCCCTGTTGATGTGGGCATCGAGTCCGTGGAGACATTTCGCGTCAACACCGCGCGGCCGACAGTCGAGAAGGCTGCAGACCGGGATGATGAGGATCGCGCGGCGCCCACTCCGATTACGGCCCAACGCAACGAAGGCCTCATGCGCCGCACCGACCGGTTTCCGGAACTCATCGACTTTTACAGCACCTTCGACGAACACGATGTCACGCCCGCAGACGTGCGAGCGCACGCCAAGCTGCTGGCAGAACTTGAACCCGAGCAACAGGCACTGCTCGAGACCAGGCGGCGCTTCCATGTGGTGCACTTCACAACCAATGGCGGTCTGGTGATGCCCCTGCCACTTCGCATCACTTACGACGATGGCTCGATCGAGGACATCATGCTTCCTGCCGATCTCTGGCGGGCTGATCAGCACCGCGCCTCGAAGATGCTCGTTCGCGATCACGACATCGCGCACATCGAACTCGATCCCAATGACGAGCTGGCCGATGTGGATCGTTCCGACAATCGGTACCCGCCCGAAATCCCGGGGCGCCGGTTCCCGGTTCACTGGGATGATGAACGAACCAACCCCATGCGACTCGCCGCCGAAGAAGAGGCTCGCAACCGCACCGTGGAAGCCATGCGTGACTGGGCCTCGGTGGTCGGCCCAAGGATCGCGGACGCGGCCGACGATGCAGCCGCGCAGCTGGCTGCAGCCACATCTCGCGCTCTTCCTCGGGACGGCTGGAACACACGCATCGCCATCGTCTTTGCAGAAGACGGTGGCATGCTGGTGACTCGTCTCATGAGCCACGGCCCCGACACCGAGCCCGGAACTCCTGACGACCTCTCAGCGACTGTCAACCTGGACGGCTCCCTGACCGAGCTCTCCACTGCCGGTGAACGCCCTGCCCCTCCCGAGTGAGCCGCTCTCCTACAACGCAAACACCATCGTCAGAAGCAGAACGACCCAGACGGCATCCAGGAAGTGCCAGTAGGTCGCGGTGTGACGAAGCAGTCCATCCCGCGATGCGGACCACGAACGAAACACCGCATACCAGCCCACCATGGCAAGCGGCACCAGGCCGCCGAGCACGTGGGCGACATGCAGACTCGTCAACACCCAGAATCCCATCACGCCGATTCGATGTTGTTGCGTGGCGGATTCCCAACTCGGCATCTGCGCGTGCCAGTCGTACCAGGCCCACGCCTGCATTCCCGTGAAGATGGCTGCAAGCGCTCCCGCCATCACCAGACCGAGCCGTACTCCCGTGTCTGACCCGCGGCGCTGCGCGGCAACAGCCTCAGCCAACACGATGCTCGTCCCCACCAATGCCACCGTACTCACCCAAACCTGCCACGGCAGATGAGGCAGATCCGAGGGCCAGGCCTCGTCACCGATGCGTACCGCCAGAATGACGAGCACCAACGCTCCGAACAGCATTCCAAGCGTGATCAGGAGCAGCAGCAGGCCCATGGAGCCTGCCTTGACTCTGTCCTCGTCTCGCGCATAGACGCCGCGGGCGCCCTCACCCGAACCCTCCGAGGGCTCAGTGCTCGCCAGCGGTTCCATGATCGCCCTGCGCCTCGGCGGCGAGGGTAGCTTCGAGCGCGTCCAGCTTCTGTTGAATCTGCGGCGTGTCTCCCGGAATGATCGCGGGCTGGTACTCGCTTGTATCGAGCAGCGAGAAGCCGATGAAGACCCCGACAAACAGAATCGAACTCACGAAAATGAACCCGATGAATGATCGATCCCAACGCAGGTGCATAAAGATCAGCGCAACGACCGTGCACTTGACTACAGCGACGCCCATCGCCACCACGATGTTCATCTCACCCATGCGCAGTTCGACAAAGTCGAGCTTGGAAACCCAGACCGTGACTGCAGTCAGGAAGAGGAGCGCCAGGCAGGTGCCGACCAGCATCTTGATCGGGACGATGTGGCCGACGGAATCGTGATCGTTTGATGACATCTCGAATGCTCCGTCAGATCAGGTAGAACAGGGGAAAGAGGAAGATCCAGATCACATCCACAATGTGCCAGTACAGACCGCCGAGATCGATCGGCGTGTAGTACGCGGCACTGAAGCGTCCACGCAGCGTCAGGATCAGCAGCCACAGAATGACGATGCCACCGACCACGACGTGGACCCCGTGCAATCCCGTCATGAGGAAGTAGATCGTGAAGAACTTCTGCGCGTTGACCGGTCGACTGGGATCCTGAAGTGGGTGCGGCAGCGTGACAGCCTCGCCGGCCTCATGATGGTCCGCGTAGGCCAATTCCGCAGATTGGTCCTCGAGATTGCCAAGGACGCCGGGCGGCAGGAACACCGAGAGTTCGGCCGTGTCGATCGCCAATTCGCTCGAGGAGAGCCCCTCGGGGCCGTTGCCAGCGACCGGCTGGTTCCACCCCTGCGCCTCGGCTGGCTCGGCTGGAAGTTCTGCGCGGGCAACGTCCTCGGCGACGAGGGCCGCCGAACTCGCCGTCTCCATTTCAACCGTCTTCGCGTTTCGTACGACCGCCGTCTCTTCAAGCGGAAGCCACAAGTCGGACGCGTGGGGCTGCTCGTAGAACGACATCCCGGGATAGAAACCCTCGTGGAACTTATGGCTGTACTCGACGTACTTGATTGCCATAAAGCCACCAGCGCCCATCAGCGTCAGAATGAGCGTAATCACCACCGCTTTGATCTTGCCTCTCGCGGCGAAGGTCACGGCCATCGCCATCGTCATGCTGCTGGTCAGTAGTACGGCCGTATTGATGGCACCCCAGGTCGTGTCGAGAAACTGGCTTCCGTACTTGAAGATCTCGGGGTGGTTCGAACGCCACACCGCATAGGCGCAGAACAGCCCGCCAAAGAGCAGGATTTCCGTCGCCAGAAAGATCCACATGCCGAGCTTGCCGGCCTCGAACTGTTGCACCGGATTGTTCCAATGGTGCGCGAGGAACTCCGGGTGATCGTGCCCGTCCTCCTCGTGTCCGCCAGCTTCAATGTGCAGTTGACTCATGTAAACGGCTCCCAGACGCACTCAGACGTGCGCTTCCTCCTCGCCGTGACCGGGATGCGGAACATCCTCACGCCAGACATAACCCCTTGTCGCCTCATCCCACCGGAGAACTGAGAAGTCGTAGCAGTCACCGACCGCAGGCTGCTCCGAGAAATTGTCAAATGGCGGCGGCGAACTGCACTGCCACTCAAGACTCCTGCCACCCCATGGATTCGCCGCAGCGCGTCGCCCGCCGAAGCACGATGCCAGGAAGTACGCCGCCATCACGAAGAATGAGATCGCCATCAGATAGGAGCCGATGGTCGAGATCACGTGATAAGTCTGCCATCCAGCATCGGCCGGGTAGGTCGCGTACCGGCGCGGCATCCCGTGGCTGCCCAGCATGAACTGCGTGAAGAACGTCAAGTTGTAACCGACAAAGAACAGCACGAAGCCGATTCGGCCTGCAGTTTCGTTGAACATCTTGCCCGTCATCTTCGGCCACCAGTGGTGCATGCCGCAGATGAATCCGATCAAGGCCGAGCCCATCATGGTGTAGTGAAAGTGCGCCACCACGAAGTAGGTGTCATGCAGGAAGATGTCTGTGGCGAGTGTCCCGAGATAGAGACCGGTCAGGCCGCCGATGAGGAACAGGAAGATGAACCCCATCCCATAGAGCATTGTCGTGTTCCAACTGATGGCGCCCTTGTACATGGTCGCCAGCCAGTTGAACACTTTCACCGCCGATGGAATCGCCACACTGAATGTGATGAATGAGAACACCACGTTCATCAGCGGCGACTGGCCGGATGTGAACATGTGGTGCCCCCATACGAGGAATGAGAAGATCGCGATGGCGATCGAACTCCAGGCAATGAAGCTGTATCCGAAGATATGGCGGTGGCTGTGGACGGCAATCACTTCACTGATGATGCCCATCGCCGGCAGAATCATGATGTAGACGGCCGGGTGGCTATAGAACCAGAAGAAGTGCTGGAACAGCACCGGGTCGCCGCCGAGTGCGGGGTTGAAGATCCCGATACCGAAGGCTCGCTCGATCCCCAGCAGCGCCAGCGTGATACCGAGCACCGGCGTCGCCAGTACCTGGATCACCGCCGTGGCGTAGATCGACCACAGGAACAGCGGCATCCGGAACCACGTCATGCCATCCGGGCGAAGCCGGTGAATCGTCACGATGAAGTTCATCCCCGTGAAGATCGACGCGAACCCGAGCAGAAAGGCGCCGGTCACCGCAGGGATGACGCCGCCCATCGCGGAATTCTGGTCGATGCTGTACGGCGTATAGAAGGTCCACCCCGTGTCCAGCCCTGCGAAAATCGACACGACCAGGAAGATGGCGCCCACGATCCACAGCCAGTACGAAAACAGATTCAGACGGGGGAACGCGACGTCCTTGGCCCCCAGCATGATGGGCAACACGAAATTGCCCAACGCTGCCGGGATCCCTGGAATGATCACCAGGAACACCATGATGCCGCCGTGGAGCGTAAATGCCTGGTTGAACTGATCCTGATCCATGATCAGACCGTCCGGCACCAACAACTGCGTCCTGACAAGCAGCGCGAAGATCCCGCCGAGAAGGAAGCATGTGAGTACCGAGATCAGATACATGATCCCGATTCGCTTGTGATCAAGCGTCAGAATCCACGACCGGAACCCGCGCGTGTGCGTGAGGTAGTTGTCGCCTTCAAGCGTCGGCCGATCAAGCGGCGCCGTGTGCATGGTCGTCATCGCATCATCCCTTCCACGGTCATTGTTGTGCTCCCGTGGATACGTCCGCCCCGGAGAGATCCGGGTTTTCAAGCGGATTGCCTTGCTCGTCTGTAAGCCGGTCCAGATTCTTGAGCATCAAGATCATGGCGTCGATCTGCCGCTCCTTGAGTTGCCCCTTGAACGTCGGCATGGAGCCCGGGTAGTTCTGCACGAGGTAGTGCTGCGGGTTGAGGATCGAGTCTCTGAGATAGTTCTCCGGAACCTCAAACTCGCCGCCAGGGCCCATGTGATCCTTCAGCGAACTGCCGTCGGTGAAGACCGTCGAACCACTCTTTGTCCGATCCCACAACCCCTTGAATGACGGACCGGTCGCTGACTTGCCGTCCAAGGTGTGGCACGAGGCACACCGGTTGTACAGACGAACCATCGCGTACTCCGGAAGTTCCTGATCCGAAATGTCTTCGTACTCCCGTGCGAGTTGGCCCAGTCGGGTCTGGAACTCATCCTCTGGAAGCACATTGACGACGGCGAGCATCTTTGAGTGATCCTTGCCGCAGTACTCGGTGCAGTAGAGGCGGTACTGGCCAGGGATCGTGGCCTCGAACCAGAGGCTGGTGTACCGGCCGGGAACCACGTCATTCTTCACCCGAAATGCCGGGACGAACAGGCTGTGAAGCACGTCCGATGAGGTCATGATCAGCCGGACGGGCCGGCCCAGTGGGACGGTCAACTCGCCAGCCTCGGTGACTCCATATTCGGGGTGCTGGAAGGTCCACGACCACTTCTGGGCGGTCACCTGAACCTCATACGAGTCCTCGGGCGATTCATTCAGTTCAAGAAACCCATCCATGCCGAGCCAGAAAATCACGCCAACCAGCAGCAGAGGAATGGCGGTCCACGTCAACTCCAGAGGCGTGTTGTGGGTCGGCGCATCACTCGTAAACGTCACATGCTCGGACGGCTTGCTGTGATATCGAATGGCAAACCAGACGAGGATCACCACACACAACGCAAAGAAGAAGTAGTTGATGTTGTTGATGAAGTAGAAAACTCCATCAACCTCCGGCGCAACCGTCGAAGCGCTCTCGGGCATCCAGAAGCCACCCCCCGAGGTCGCCTCGCCCAACTTCGTCGTCGCCAGCATTCCGAGCATGCTCATGCCTGAAGTCCACCAGTTTGAAGTGCCGGGTCGGATGATCCGCCCGAGTCGGTTTCCGAGCCTGAGCTCGAGTGTGTAGTTCCCGTGTGATCGCCGCTACGGCCCTTTCGCTCCAAACGCAGCAGAAACAGAATGCCCCCCACGATCAGCACAAGCGTGATCGTTCCACCCAGCCTCATGATCTTCCATGCACTGGGCACGAAACTGCCAGCCTCCGGGTCCCACTGAAAGCAGTTGAAGAGCAGGAGTGTGTCAATCAGGGTGCCGACCTTGCCGTTCGACGCATCCACGACCGCAAACCGCAGGTCCTGAGGGGGAAACAGCACGTCGTTCATATACTTGGAGATTCGGCCGTCAGGCGTGACGAACGTAATGCTGGCGGTATGGGCGTACTCGCCACTCTGCTCGTCAAATCGATAGCCGAACCCGATCGCCTTGGCCAACGCCTCGATGTTCTCCTGCGTTCCCGTCAGGAATGGCCATGCCGATGGGGAAACATCGCCACCCAGAGAAGCGAGATATCCCCGGCGATTCTGCGCCGCCAGTTCGGGGCCCTCATCGGGATTGATGCTGACAGTGACAATGTCATAGTCGTCGCCGAGACGCAGATCGACATCCCGCAGGCCATCGATCAGGCCGTTGAGCGTCAGCGAGCAGAGCATCGGGCACTTGTAGTAGTTGAGCGTCAGGATGACCGGACGCTCACCCGAGACGTACTCCGCAAGCGTTACCGCCTTGCCCTCGTGATCCACGAACTCCAACTCGAGTGGCACTCGTTCGTCGAGCCGCTGCACAATGCCGACGCCGTCCAACTCCTTGGGCAGTTCATCGGCAAGGAGTTGCGCCGCCGCAGGTGACGAGCCGAGGCACGCCGCCAACACTCCGCATGAGATGATTCGGGTCGAAACAGACATGACGCGTGGCTCAGTGACCGCTGCCCCCCCACTTCTTCTTGACGATTTCGCGGGCGGTATCGATCGGAACGACGAGCGTCCGCTCGCCAGCCAGAACACCATCGGCATCCGTCCACTGCTCCCAGTGAGGCTCATCCATGAGGGCGAGTCGATCCGCTTCGCGGCGAATCTCCGCTTCCTGCGAACGCACTGACACCACCTTGTCCTGCGTCTCGGCCCGCTCCGCCGCGTAGTAGACGGAGATCATCGCCAACACGACGACGACCGTGAGAACGGCGCCAGCCAGTCCAACCACCCAGGTCGGACCACCTGCGGGGTCTTCTGCGTCACCAGACAGTTTCGGCTCGTGATGTGGTTCGTTGCTCATCAGAAGTTCTCGAATGCCACGGCTTCGGAAAGTCGCGGGTCGCTCGTCGGCGCCAGGCTCGCTTGCCTGAGGAAGAAGAAAGTGCCGCATACCACGAGCCCGAGCGACCCGAGGACGGCGGTGAGATTGAGAATGGACGGATTCCAGCCAAGCAACAGCGTGCCGGCTGCCGCCTCGGACTGCAGTTGTTCCCAACTGCTCGCTTCGGCGAGGGCCGCCTCAGGCACCACCGGCATGACCAACCAGTACACATCCACGATGAACATGGCAACCATCCAGAGGGCGATGAGCACGAGGATGTTGCGGAATCGCTTGGTCCAGCGGGTGATGAGCAGCACGAAGGGCAACGCAAAGTGACCGAGGATGAGAATCCACGATACCCAGAACCACGCCCCCAGTTGACGAGGGACGAACCACTCGGTCTCGATCGGAATGTTGGCGTACCAGATCAGCATGTATTGGCTGTACCCGATGTATGCCCAGAACACGACGCCGAATGCGAACAGCAACTTGCCGAGATCATGGAAGTGCTCAACCGTGAATGAACCAGCGCCATACCCACAGCCACGGAGGACCGCCAGCAGCACGATGATGCCTGCGAAGAAGCCGGTACAACTCACCGTGAACCAGTAGACGCCGAACATCGTCGAGAACCACTTCGGCTGCATCGCCATGACCCAGTCGATCGAAGCAAACGTCTGCGTCAGGGCATACAGAATGATCCCGATCGGCGCCCACCACTGCATTCGCAGGGTCCGCCGGACATCGCCATCCGCATCCTGGGCCACGCTCTGCGATCGGTAGAACTTTGCAAGCAATGCCCACACGCCCAGATACACGATGGATCGAATCGACCAGAACGTCGGGTTGAGGTAGCCAAGTTTGCCCTCGAGAACATGATCGCCATGCATGTACTCGGTGTTACACCACTCGAAGAGCACGGCGCCTTTGCCGGTCCATACGAGGACCAGAATCGGGACGAACAGCAACCACATCCATTGCAGATTCGCTGCGATCGCCTCAGCCGGACGGCGAATAGTGACTGACCAGCCGGACTTGGTGATGTGCTGCAGGATGACAAAGAAGAGCGCACCCTGACAGATCGCCAGCGCGATCATGTACGCGAGCAGATAGGACTTCCAGAATCCGGCGCTGCCACCGACGCCATCGAGCCCAATCGTGGCAGCCATGCCACCGAGCCCGACGATCGCCCCGATCGCCATGGCGGAGGATCCGAGCCCGCCGAGCCGGAGCGTGTCAGATTGACCCTCGTGCGTCATCACGAGTCACCTCCATCGAGGTTACGAGTTGTGGTGGGCAGGGAGTCGGAACCCGGAACCTCGCTCGCCGGAGCGTTTCGGCCGACCTGCAATGCGTAAACCCATGCCGTAATCGCCCAGCGATCCGCCGGGGGGATCTGGGATGCGTATCCGGCCATGTTGCCGAAGCCAGCGCCGATCGTGTGGAACATTCGCCCCGGGGTGTACTCCTGCAGGTCCGGCTGGTGCAGGTTCCTGGGCTGCACCCAAACGGTGCCGTTGGTTCCGTTGTTGAGCAGCACCATGGCCCGCTCGTGGACTGGCCCGTCACCCATACCCGTGACGCCGTGACACGGAAGGCAGAAGATGTCGTACCGCTCACGCCCCCGATCCAGCAGCGCATCATCGACGGTGATCTGATGGGGGAACGTCGTCGCGTACGCACCATCAATCAGCCCCAGCCAGAAGTGCGTGTCGTCGATCATGTCGCCCTGAGCCACGGTCCCTGGCACGCGTGGTCGCATCGCCCTCCCGTCGTTGAAGAGCAGGCTGCCGTGCTGCGCCAGGTACTTGGGTTGATTGTCCATGTTCTGAATGATGTGGATTCGTGGCTTGTCGCTCGGCATCGCACGGGCTCGCAGGATGAGCACCGGCGGCACCAGCAGCAGGCACAGCAGCAGAATGCCGCTGTAAATGAACCCTCTGGGGAGTTCCCAGAATGTTCCCGCCACGCCTTTGTCGTTCCGTGAAGTACTCATGGGGTCAGGGCTCCAACTCGACGATGCGTTCGGGCCCGAGCGACTCAAGGAGCGCCTCAGTGGTCGATCGCGCGAATTCGGGATCCCGCGCCTCGATCACGAGCACGAAGCGGTCATCGGTGATTCGCTTGAGCTTCGGTGACTTGAGCACCGGGTGATACAGGCATGGAAGTTTGTTGAGAAACAACATGAATGAAACGCACGTCAACGCCGCCAGCAGCACCGTCAACTCGAAGGCCACCGGCACGAAGGCCGGCGTACTGATCAGCGGCTTTCCCGACACCTCGAACTGGTAGCCGACGACCGAGACGATTGCCCAGATGTCGACTTCAAGCGAGTTCGTGAACACCTGCAGGAAGATGGCCAGGCACAGACCGGTCAGGCCACCGAAGAACACGATGACCGGAAGAACGGTGTAGGGCACACCCATGGCCTTGTCGAGCCCGTGTACGGGAAACGGCACGTGACAATCAAACCAGCGGTAGCCCGCTTCACGGACCTTCTTCGCGGCCTCGGAGATGCCGGCGGGCGTTGAGAACTGCGCCGCCAGCCCCCAGACCTCGGCCTTGGAGTGCGAGTCCACCATCACGGTGTCTGGCGACGTCGCCGCCTGCGTTGCAGTACCAGGCGTTGAGCCATTCATTGGTTCGCCTCCCCGTCGTGCCCGTGGTGGGCGTGTGGATCCGCCTCCGGCATAACCGCCTTGATCTCTGAGATCGCCAGAATGGGCAGGAATCGGATGAAGAGCAGGAACAGGGTCATGAACAGACCGAAACTACCGACGAAGGTCAGGACGTCGACCCAAGTCGGCTCAAACCAACCCCAACTGCTGGGGAGGAAGTCATTGGCAAGGCTTGTCACGGTGATGACGAAACGCTCGAACCACATGCCGAGGTTGACGAACAGCGAGATGATGAAGATCACCCAGACGTTTCGCCGGATCGCCTTGAACCAGAAGAGCTGCGGGCAGATCACGTTGCAGGACACCATGATCCAGTAGGCCCATGCGTACTGACCAAAGGCACGGTTGATGAAGGCGAACGACTCGTAAATCTCACCGCTGTACCACGCGATGAAGAACTCCATGCCGTAGGCATATCCGACCATCGACCCGGTCAGAAGCACGATCTTGCACATGTTCTCGATGTGCCGCTTCGTGATGAAACTCTTGAGGCCCCAGAGTTCTCTCGCCGGAATGGCCAGCGAGAGCACCATCGCGAAACCGCTGAAGATGGCTCCCGCAACGAAGTACGGCGGGAAAATAGTCGTGTGCCAACCAGGCAACTGGGCGACAGCGAAGTCGAAGGACACAACCGAGTGCACTGAAAGCACCAGCGGGGTCGCCAGCGCGGCCAACAGCAGGTAGGCACGCTCGTATCGATGCCAGTGCCGCATGCTCCCTCGCCATCCCAGCGAGAAGAATCCGTAGGCGACCGCCTTGACCTTGGTGGTGGCGCGGTCCCGCATCGTCGCGAGATCCGGAATCATGCCGACATACCAGAACAGGAGCGACACGGTGAAGTAGGTGCCGACCGCGAAGACGTCCCACAAAAGCGGGCTTCGGAACTGCGGCCACATTTCCATCTGGTTTGGAATTGGGAACAGCCAGTACGCCAGCCAGATGCGTCCGACGTGAATGCCGGGGAACAGGCCGGCGCAGATGACCGCGAAAATTGTCATCGCCTCGGCAAATCGGTTGATCGACGTTCTCCACTTCTGCCTGAAGAGAAACAGAATGGCGGAGATGAGCGTCCCGGCGTGGCCGATGCCGACCCAGAACACGAAGTTCACAATCGGGAAGCCCCACATCGCCGGGTTGTTGTTTCCCCAGACCCCGACACCCGTCACGATGAGGTATCCGACGAGAATGCCGAGCAGCGACATCAACGCAAAGGAGATGACGAAAGCGACGTACCACGCCATCGGTGGTTTCTTCGCCTCGTTGCACCGCAGGACCTCGGCAGTGACGGATCCGAAGTCGTCATGATTCAGCACGAGCGGCGCCCGCTGACGCGGGTCGTCGCTGAGCTCATCGATCGGATGGTCGATCGGCAGCGTGGTCATCCGTCATGCACCTCGTGCTTGGCATCGGCGTCATGTGTGTCGCCGTGGCCGTGGTCGTGGTCGTGGTCGTGACTATCGTCGTGTTCATGGCCATGGTCGCCATCGCCGTGATGACCACCGTGTGCCACGAAGTCGCCCGGGAATCGCTCACCCGACGACGGGTTGGTGATGCGGGCCATATACATGTTCCGCGGCTTGATATTGAGTTCGCCCAGCAGGTCGTAGGAGCGATGGTCGCGATGCATCTTCGAGACACGCGAAGTCTCGTCCATGAGGTCGCCGAATGTAATCGCACCGGTCGGGCAGGTTTGCGCACAGGCTGGCGTGATCATGCCATCGGGCACAACGACCCGCTTGGCCTTTGCCTTCTCGGCCTCTGGAAGTTTGACCCACGCATTGCGGGTCTCGATTTTCGCTGCCTCGATCCGCTGCGTGCACCAGGTGCACTTCTCCATCACGCCTCGCATTCGCACTGTGACGCTCGGGTTGAACTGCATCCGCCGGAGCGGGGCACCGCCACTCTGCCGCTTGATGTAATAGTCAGGCTGCACCTGAAGCAGTCCCGTCTCACGAAGCGGGTCACGCCTGAAGTAGTCGAAGAAGTTGAACCGCCGCACCTTGTAGGGGCAGTTGTTCGAGCAGTACCTGGTACCCACGCAGCGGTTGTAGACCATGGCGTTGAGACCATCGGTCGTGTGTACCGTTGCCGCCACAGGGCAGACCTGCTCGCACGGGGCATTCTCACAATGCTGACACGTCATCGGCTGCATCGCCACACTCGCGGGCTGCGATGTGTCCCATTGGCCTTCCGACTTTTGGAATCGGTAGTACCGGTCGATCCGGAGCCAGTGCATTTCCCGGCCCATTCTGACCTGGTCCTTGCCCACGATCGGGATGTTGTTCTCGGCCTGACATGCAGTCACGCAGGCCGAGCATCCGGTGCACTTGGAGAGATCTGTGGCCATGCCCCATCGATACTTCGCGCCTTCAAACTGCGTCTCCTCGAAGAGCGAGAGGCTGCTGATGACGTGGCTTCGATCGCGGGCGAAGTTCGGATGCGCCGCGTAGGACTCCGCTGACGCCTCGCGGAAGAGCAGTGGAAGCCGCGCCTGCGTCCCCTGACCGCCGACGGAGTCGATGGCGTAGTGGTCTTGTGTCGTGATCAGTTGCGCTTCACCATCGGCTGCAGTCGCCGTCGCGTCGCTGGCCGACCAGAGGCCGCCAGAGGCTCGCACGGGATAGGCGTTGAATCCGCTGCCACTGGCGACGCGACCAGGCCAGTCCCGCCCGTACCCCAGCGTCAAGGTCAGCACGCCGTCGCATTGGCCGGGCTGGACCAGCGCCGGGCCAGTCACGGTGCGATCGCCGAGCGACACGCGGACGTTTCGCCCGCTCGTCACGCCGATCTGTCTGGCTGTGGCCTCGCTCATCAGCACAGCGTTGTCCCACGTCAGTTTCGTGATCGGATCGGGAAGTTCCTGCATCCATCCGTTGTTGCCCATGCGGCCGCCGAGAAGCGTTCCGACTGCAAACTGCAGTTCGAGTCCGCCACCTGCGTCCGAGCGGTGAGCCTGCAGGGCGCTGGCAACGCCCCCCCGATCAACGCGAGGGGACTCGACCGACTTGGCCGCGCCAGAGATGACGCCGTCATGCAGCGACTGACGCCACGCGGCACTGAACGGAGGCTCGGCGCCAGCGGCGGTGATCGGATCTCCGGTCAGGGCCTCGAATGTGCGGCGGACGATGTCGAAGCCAGCAGTCGTTTCCTCTCCCGCCAGAAGGGCCAGCAGTTCGGGTTCGCTTCGACCGTTCCAGAGCGGGCGAATGACCGGCTGCCGAATAGAGACCGTTCCATCCCAACCCCGGCCATCACCCCAGGCTTCCAGACCATGGGCCCGCAGCAGATGCCACCGACAGGCGGCGGCGGTCTCGTCCTGCTGATCGCCGAAATGAATGGTATTGGGCACCTTCGAGAGGGCCGTCGCCAGGTCCAACTCAGCGGGGGCGTCCCAGACCGGGTTGCCACCGATCACGACCAGCGTGTCCACGCTGCCACCCGACATGTCGGCGACCAGCGTGTCCAGCGTTGCCGTGCGTAACGCCGGCTCGGGAATCCGAGTGTAGGTCACCGTCGTGCCAACATTGCCGAGCAGTTCATTGATCAGGGCGCAGGCGGCATGGACCGCTGCTGGCTGTGAAGGCCCTGCCATGACCACGCTGCGGCCCTCGCTGGCCTTGAGATCCCGCACGATGGCCTCACTCTCAGCGCCACCGCCCCCCAGTCCAAGAACCGCCGATGCAACCTCCGCTGCCAGTGACGCGATCTCACTCGCGCTCATCGCCAAACGATCGTCCGCCGAGGCGCCGGTGACGGTCAGTGAGGGCTCGGCCATGTAGACCCGATTCATGGGACCCTCGTCGGGATTCCGTCGCGACGCCCAGCCGCGGCTCATCGCCAACGCGTTTGGGTGCGTACCCAGGAAGTCGCAGTCGAAGGACACAACCACGTCTGCCTCCGAGAGGTCGTACACCGGTCGATAGGGACCACCGAGCGCCGTCTCCAGGCCGGCACGCTCGGCCGGGTTGCCCATCGCATCCCAGGTAACCCATGTGGCCTTCGGGAAGCGGGCGCGAATCGCCCGCTGCATTCGCTGCACACTGGGCGAGCCGTTCGACTCGGCGAGGAAGCGAAGGCCGGACCCGTCTCCCAGCGTCTCGGCGTGGGACTTCCACCAGACCTCGAATGCCGCCCAGTCCCTAGCCGCCGCCTTCGCAGCGCCAGCGGGACGCTCGTGCACCTGCCGGGAACGGTCAGGGTCGTACAGATCGAGCACGGTCGCCTGCTGCCAACTGGTCAGGGCCCCGAGGCTTCCGGGGTGTCCGGGATTCCCCTCGAGTTTCGTGGGCCTTCCGTCGAAGCACGTCACCAGAACGCCGGTCGCAACGCCCGCATGCTCAACGATGCTGGCGTACTGCTCGGCGACGCCGGGAGTGCGACCCTCAGGGCGGTTGGCGTAGGGCGCGATGACTTCGCGCGGCCAGCGCCGGCATCCGGTCAGCCCCGCCCCGGCCAATGCCATGGACGCACCCATGACCTTGAGGAATCCGCGTCTGTCCGGGCCGTCAAGAATGGCTTCGGCGCCGCTGGGGAACTCGTTGAACATGAATTCGCGGAACTCGGGCGTGTCGGCAACCTCATCGAGGCTGCGCCAGTACCGGCGGCCGTCGGCGTCACTTCCGTTCAACGATGGCATGTCGTGCAGTCCTGTGAAGGAATGAGGTCGTTGATATCGCGCCATCGCTGGCCTTCCGCAAGCCGCTCGGCGTCCTCCATATCCCAACCCCAATCGAGTTGGGTCACGAGATCGGGATCACGCAGGTGCGGCGCAGGGTCTCGATGGCACTCGAGGCACCACCCCATGCTGAGCGAGTGCTCCTGCCACACACGCTCCATCGTGTCGACTCGACCGTGGCACTCGACACAACTCACGCCACGCGTGACGTGCGCCGAATGATCGAAGAACGAGTAGTCGGGGAGATCGTGAACCCGCACCCACTCGACGGGCCGGCCCGTCGCGTAACTCTCCCACAACGGCTCGAGATTCACGCTCTCCGGGTGAATCTGCGTGTGGCAGTTCATGCAGGTCTGCGTAGGCGGAATCGCAGCCTTGGCTGCGACTTCCACCGTGTTGTGGCAGTACCGGCAGTCGATGCCCAGCTGCCCTGCGTGAACCGCGTGGCTGAAGGGAACAGGTTGTTCTGGTTGGTACCCCACATCCGTCGTGTTCGGGCTGAAGCCATAGGCCACAATGAATGCGACGTACAGCGGCGCGCACATGCCAGCAACAATGGCTGCCGGCAGCAACAGATTGGACCACCGCGGAAAGACGTAGTGATATCGACCCATGGATGCACTGACCCCGTGCACAATGTGAAAACATTCACGAAACAGAAAGTCTCATGGTCGGCATTTGGGATGCATCTGTCAAGTTGCGTGGGGCCCCAAACATGACAACTGCTTTCGGTTCGCGCGGCGGCGACCCGCCTACCCGATGCCGAAGATCCGCCGCGCGGTGTCATCGGTGGCCTGCTCGAATGCCGCATCGCTCAGCCCACGTCGCAAGGCAAGAAATTGCGCCACGTGAACGACATTTGCCGGGCGATTCGGCCGCTCACCGCGGCGCGGTTCGGGCGTGAGATACGGACTGTCCGTTTCGACCATGAGTCGATCGATCGGCACGCAGTCGGAGGCCGCGGCCACCTCGGCGGCATTGCGATAGGTGACGACCCCGGTGAACGACACCGCGGCGCCGAAGCGAAGAACCTGCTCGACGCGGGCCGGTCCCTCGGTGAAACAGTGGAACACGAATCGCTCGGGCGCTATTGAGGTGTCCTCGATCATCGCAAGGACCTCCGCCACGGCCTTTCGGCTGTGGAGGATGACGGGCAGCGGAGCGACCCCATCGGCGTCGGCCGACTGGATCAGCGCAAGTTGGCGGGCAAAGAGCGATCGCTGCGCATCCAGAGGCGGATCCGGCCAGTGACCATCGAGCCCCATCTCACCCCACGCGACGCAGCGTGGATGCTCGATGAGCGGCAACAGGGCATCAACGACGTGGCTGCGGCCCGCCTCGGATGGATGCACCCCAGCGGAGAACCAGACATCCGCGTGGGCTTCCGCAAGGTCTCGCGCGGCCGCGGCATCCTCCGCATCGACCGCCACGGCCACCATGCCATCAATGCCCGCCGCTCGGGCCTCATCGAGCACGGGCTCGATGCCGCCACGGTACCGGTCGCCCGTGAGGTGGCAGTGGGTGTCAAACATGGGGCCTGTCAAACATGGGGCCTGTCAAACATGGGGCCTGTCAAACATGGGGTCTGTCAAACATGGGGCAGCCGGTCTCCTGAATCGGGGGGACTGATCCCGGGCCATGGTACGCCACGAGCC
This sequence comes from Phycisphaerales bacterium, assembly GCA_030749435.1. Lineage (GTDB taxonomy): Bacteria > Planctomycetota > Phycisphaerae > Phycisphaerales > SM1A02 > UBA12567. Next base: position 33,967 of record JASMKH010000012.1, on the reverse strand, counting down.
TGCGGCGCCCGATCCCGGCGTGGCTCCTGCATACCCTGCACACATGCGTGTTGCCTCACTGACCCCCGCCGGCACCGACATCCTCGAGGCCATCGGAGGGCTCGGCCTCCTGGATACCTCCGGCCACGCCGCGGACGCGGACGTCGTGCTCCTCGGCGAGCCGCAGGCTGCCCGCTTCGGTCCTTCGGCAACAGTGGTTTTCGTCCATCCCCGCTCGATCGAAGACGTGCTTGACGACATTGTGCGAGTCGGCGAGGCCTGCGGACTCGCAGCGGCGGCAGACCGCGTCATGGTCGCCCTTCGCGCCCGCTATTGCGACGCCCAGAACGCCGTCAACGCCTTCGTCGACGGACCCACCGTGGCCGTCCTCACTGCGCTCAACCCGCTGCAAGCAGCCGGGTTCTGGGTGCCGGGCATGGTTGTTGCCGCAGGAGGCAGGCCGGTCGGGCCTCCGCCGGGAGATCCGCCCCGCGTCATGACACCCGACCAGTTGGCACAGGCCCGGCCGGATCGACTCGTGGTGGCCACGGCCGAAGCGACCGCGGCGGCGCAGATCGAAGCGATCCGGAAGACGCCGTGGTGGAGCCGTCTGCCGGCAGTCAAGCAGGGCCGCGTTGCCGTGCGAGGCGGCGGGGCTTTCACGCGGCCGGGGCCCCGGCTGATTGAGGACTTCGAGTGGCTCGCGGCGTGGCTGAACCGCTGAGCCTACTCCGGGGCTGGCGGACCTTCGATCGCTGGCTGCCCTGACTCCCCGACCGGGATGGCCCGAGGATTGACCAGAATCGACGCCGTCTGCCCGTCCGGCATCCGAAGGACCACCCGCTGGCCCGCGTCCGGCCCCCCGTCTTCGGCCTTGAAGTGGATCCGCCCCCGCCATCCGGCCATCTTGCCAACGGAGGGATCACCAAGTTCAAACTCCTCCCACCCCTTGAAGTCGATCGCCAGGCCATCCGGACCTTCGATAGCGGGATCGGGCGGCATGGTGTCCGCCTCGATCAGGAGGTTGGACTCACCCGTACCGAGCGGGGCTCGAAGCTGCACCACCGGTGGCCCCACGCGAAACGTGTTTCCAGGCGCGGCGATCGCCTTGACTTCCAGATCCACCGACGTCCCATCGGTGAGCGACACCGTGACGGTGCCGTCCTTGGGCCCCGAGCGATTGAGTCGCAGCGTCACCGGAACCCGGAGTGTCTCGCCCGGGTGCGCGACGCGGCCTGCGCCGGAGGCCTGCGTACACCCGCACGTGCTCTTGAACCGGGTCACCTGCACGGGTTCACTCCCGACGTTCACCAACTCGAAGACGTGTTCCACCCTGTGCGGCGGATTCTCGAACGCGACACGGCCGAAGTCATGACTCCGCTCGCCGCTGAGCGTCGCACGCGGCCAGAACACCACGGCGAGCAGTGCCGCCACGGCCAGAATGCCCAGCCCCAGCAACTGGCCGCGCCTGCTGCGATCCTTCGGTGACATGTCTTCGACCATGGATCCATCCTATAGGCCTGCCGATGTGGCAGGGCGCACGCACTGATCCCCCCTTCTACGATCCGCCACCCCCGCTGGGTTCGGCACGGACCTTGCCGACTCCCGCTGGGGCGGTTCCGGAACGAGGATCGCCTCAGGGAGGCTCGAAGATGAATATCGATCGCTTCACTACGATCGCCAGGCAAACCGTCGCTGCTGCGCAGCAACTGGCTGTTGAGATGTCGCATTCCGAGTTCGGCGGGCTGCACCTGTTGCAGGCGTTACTCCGCGACGACTCCGGTGTCGCCTCGTCCATCCTGGAGCGGGCTGGATGCAGACCCGATTCCCTGGAAGAAGTCGTGACGGCCGAATTGAACCGCCAACCGAGCGTCACCGCCTCCACGGCGCGGCCCCCGTCCCCGACCGGCCCGCTCCTGCAGATCATCGCCACGGCCGAGCAACTCGCAACGGGTATGGGTGACCAGTTCGTATCGGTCGATCACCTGCTCGCGGCACTCGCCGAAACACCCTCGCCCGCGCGGACCGCCATGACAACCCTCGGCATCGATGCGAAAGTCGTGCACGAGGCCATCAAGGAACTCCGTGCCGCCTCAGGCGTGGAATCCATCGACGATGCGGATGCCGAAGCGAACTACGAAGCCCTCCGCAAGTACGCGATCGATCTCACCGCCATGGCGCAGTCGGGCAAGCTCGATCCGGTCATCGGCCGCGACGAAGAAATCAGGCGGTGCATGCAGGTTCTGAGCCGCCGCACAAAGAACAACCCCGTCCTCATTGGTGAGCCCGGTGTGGGCAAGACGGCCATCGCCGAAGGGCTGGCGCAGCGGATCGTCGATCGCGACTGCCCAACATCGCTTCGAAACGCGCGAATCATGGCCCTGGACGTGGGCCGGTTGCTGGCTGGCGCCAAGTTCCGCGGCGAGTTCGAAGATCGCCTCAAGGCGGTGCTCCGCGAAGTCACTGCGGCCGAGGGCAGAGTCGTGCTCTTCATCGACGAGCTCCACACGATCGTCGGCGCGGGCCAGGCCGAAGGTGCCGTGAGCGCCGGGAATCTGCTCAAGCCAGCCCTCGCACGGGGCGAGCTGCGATGTATTGGCGCCACCACGCTCGACGAGTATCGCCAGCACATCGAAAAGGACGCGGCATTCGAGCGGCGATTCCAGCCGGTGTTCGTACAGGAACCAAGCGTCGAAGACACCGTCGCCATCCTGAGAGGACTCAAGGGTCGGTACGAAGCGCACCACGGCATTCGCATTCAGGACGCCGCCCTCCTAGCTGCAGCAACGCTCTCGAACCGATACATCTCGGATCGTTTCCTTCCCGACAAGGCGATCGACCTGCTCGACGAGGCAGCCTCGCAACTCCGCATCGAAAGCGACTCGATGCCAGCCGAACTCGATGAACTTCGCAGACGCATCTTGCAGGTTGAGATCGAACGGGAAGCGCTCCGCAAGGAAAAGGACGACGACGCCCGTTCGCGGCTTGACGCCATCGAGTCGGAACTCGCGGATCTCGAAGAACGCAACCAGTCGCTGACTGCCCGCTGGGAGGTCGAGAAGTCCGAATTGGATGAGATCAGCGCGGTCAAGGAACGGATCGACGCGGCCCGTGTCGAGTTGGAGCAGGCGCAGCGCGGCGGTCATCTTGAGGCCGCTGCACGAATCCAGTACGGCGAGATCCCGGAACTGCACGAGCGTCTGGCCGATGCCGAACGGAAGTTGGACGCGCGGCAGGGCGAAGGGCGCAACCTCGTTCGCGAGGAAGTTGACGCCGAGATGATCGCTGAGATCGTGGGACGATGGACCGGCATTCCGGCGGCCCGGCTCGTTGAAGGCGAACGCGAACGCCTCCTTCACATGGAGGGCGACCTCGAGCGGCGCCTCGTCGGCCAGAGCGAGGCTGTTCGCGCCGTCAGTGACGCCGTCCGACGCACGCGGGCCGGTCTTGCCGAGGCCTCACGCCCGATCGGCTCGTTCCTCTTCCTCGGTCCGACCGGGGTCGGGAAGACCGAACTCTGCAAGGCGCTCGCCGAGTTTCTGTTCGACACGGAAGATGCGATGGTGCGCATCGACATGAGCGAGTACATGGAGCAGCACGCTGTGGCGAGGTTGATCGGCGCACCGCCCGGGTACGTCGGCTATGAGGAAGGCGGGCGATTGACCGAAGCCGTGCGCCGCCGCCCCTACTGCGTCGTGCTCTTCGACGAAATGGAGAAGGCGCACCCGGACGTGAGCAACGTCCTCCTGCAGGTTCTGGATGACGGCCGCCTGACCGATGGGCACGGCCGTACGGTCGACTTCACCAACACGATCATCGTGATGACGAGCAACATCGGATCACAGCAGATCCTCGAGATGAGCGAGCGGGGTGAGGGTGAAGAAGCGATCGAGACAGCAATGCGAGATCGGCTCAAACAGGCACTTCGCCCCGAACTGCTCAATCGAATCGACGAGGTCATCGTCTTCCACGCCCTGAGCCAGGACCAGCTTCGGACCATTGTGGAAGTGCAACTCGACCATCTGCGAGCGCGGATGGGAGATCGAAACCTGCAGTTCCGCGCCTCGGCTGCCGCCCTCGATGCGCTGGCGGCGGCTGGGTGGGATCCCCAGTTCGGCGCCCGACCGCTCAAACGGGTCATCCAGCAGCAGGTCGAGAACGAGATCGCCATGCGAATCCTCTCCGGGGCGATCTGCGAGGGAGACACCATCTCGATGGACTGCACCGAAGACGGTTTCACCTTCGCCGTCTCATCCCCACCGCTGGAGAAAGACGCGAGACCACAGACCCCCGAACCCCGGCACGCTCGGTAGGTTACGGCCCAACCTGGCCAGAACTGCGGTGGCCTCTCCCACGGGCTGCGGTGCCTTTGCGGATGGAACATGACAGCTCGCCCACTCGCGGGCATTCCGTGATCGCTCCGCTCCCGCATTCCAGTGCCCGGACCGTTTTCGCTGCTGCCCGACCCAGCCGCTCAATCGCCGCCGCAACGCTCGATAGCATTCTCATCCGTGCCGATCCTCACATGCCATACCGCAGGCGAATCGCATGGCCCCGGCGGCGTTGCCATCGTCTCCGGCCTCCCCTCAGGGATGCCCGTCGATACCGCCTTCATCAACGCGGAACTCGAGCGGCGGCAAGGCGGATACGGCCGAGGAGGCCGGCAGCGAATCGAAACGGACCACGTCGAATGGCTCGGGGGTATTCGGCAGGGATGCGCTACCGGCGGTCCGATCGCTCTGCTCGTTCCCAATCGTGACAGCCGGCTCGACGATCTGGAACGCACGCCGCCGGTGCATCGGCCCAGGCCGGGGCATGCCGACCTGGCTGGCGCCATCAAGTATGGAACCGACGACTGCAGAAACATCCTGGAACGAGCCAGTGCCCGCCAGACTGCGGCCCGAACTGCCGCAGGGGCTCTGGCCGGGTGCCTTCTGCGTGAACTCGATATCGATGTGCTGGGATACGTTGCGGCCGTCAGGAACGTCTGCGTCGACATCGAAGTCACGCCGGACTCCCTGTCATCGATCAGGACCGCCCGCGACGCCTCATCGATGTACTGCCCGGACGATGCCGCGACTGCGTCAATGGAGTCCATGGTCCGGGCGGCGAAGGAAGACAAAGATACGCTCGGCGGCTTGTGCCGCGTGCACGTTCTGGGGTGCCCCGTTGGCCTCGGCTCGTGCATGACCCGCGCCGAGTGCCTTGACGGCCGCCTTGCTGGCGCGGTCATGAGCATCCAAGCATTCAAGAGCGTGGAGATCGGGCTGGGCCGCGAGGTGGCAACACGACCGGGCTCGGAAGTGCACGATGCCATCGGGTGGGACGAGTCCCAGCGGCAGACCCGCACCAAGGGCTATGTTCGCACTTCCAACCGTGCAGGTGGCATCGAAGGCGGGATGACCAATGGGATGCCCGTCGTCGTCACCGGCGCAATGAAACCGATCAGCACGCTGCTTCGCGGCATGCCAAGCGTCGATCTTCGAACGCACGAGGCGACCCGGAGCGACTACGAGCGAAGCGATGTGTGCGCCGTCTCGGCAGCGAGCGTCGTCATGGAGCATGTCGTCGGATTCGAGATCGCGGCGGCCGTCATGGAGAAGTTCGGCGGCGACACCATCGACGAGGTGAAGGGCCGGGTTCACGCTGGCTGATCAGTCGTTCGCCGCTTCTTCACCAAACCAGATCTCCTGCTGCGCGGCGGCTTGCGAGAGCCACATATCGACCCCGGTCGCCACCTGGCATCCAGCCTCGCGTCCTGCCAGAACCAGCGGCGTCTCGACCGGATCGTAGATCGTCTCAAGCACGGCAGGCTTCGGCTCCAGAAGCGCCTCGACGTCCAGCCCCACGGCCTCGATTGCCTGCAGCCCGGCTGTCTCGCTGCTGGCCATGCCGACCGACGTTGCCTGCACCACCAGATCAAACGGGCCGCCGTCACGATCGCCCAACTGAATCGATCGACGCTGCGATGTGGCGCCGCTCCTGGTAAACGCACTCACCAATGCCTCCGCTCGATCGCGGGACCGATTGAAGACGTGCACATCGGCGCCCCGCGCGCACAACGCCGCAACTGCGGCGCGGGCCACGCCGCCTGCACCAAGCACGGCGGCCCGGCCGGACGTCCTGGCGCCCATCGCCTCCAGGGGCTCGAGAATGCCGCAGACATCGGTGTTGTCGGCCCGCAGCGATCCATCATGTTCGACTGAGATGGTGTTCACCGCGCCGCACGCCTCGGCGATCGCGGACACCTCGCCTCCCCGCTCACGAACGAAGCGGAGCGCATCCAGTTTGTGAGGAATGGTGATCGAGGCGCCGCGAAATCGCCCGTCCAAGTCCTCGATCAACGTAGCCAGACTTGCCTTCAAAGGCTCCCACCCTGCCGCTACTGGCAATGGCAGATACACCGCATTGATGTCGCCGGCGTCATAGGCCCGGTTATGCAGCACGAATCCCGGCGAGTTGCCGATTGGGTCACCCACGAGCCCGGTCAACGCCGTGTTCGCATCAATCGAGCCAAATCGCCACTGCCCCAGCAGCGCCTCGACCGTGGTCTGGCCTGGAGCCGTGGCAGCACTGGAATCTGCCGCCGCAAAGGTCGCCAGTGCCCCCCACGCCCCCGCCATGACGCGGGACAACAGCCCCGCCTGCCCCATACAGAGCGCGATCATCGGTAGGGCGCTGCTCGCCAGCAGATCGCGACACTCCAGGCAGTCCCGGATCGATCGAGCCATCCAGACGAGCTTCACCGCGTCGACCGGCATCTGCTGCATCGCCGCAGCCCGCGCGGTGAGGTCGACCGGTCGGCCCGCGAAGTCATGGAATGAGCACAGCACCTTGACCCCCAGCCCCCGGAGATGCGCGGCCGCCTCCCGGACCTCGGCGGATCGATTCATGCGGGCACACTCAACATCGATCCACCGTGGTGGCGAGGCAAGACCTCCGATCTGACGAAGCCATTGCGCAAACGCACCGTCTCCGAGGCGGCAGGTTCCGCCCTCGTCCACGCTTCGCGCGGTCACGATGCAGGGTGCGGGGTGGGCTGCCAGCAGGGCCTCGATCGCCGTATGACCCGGCGCGGTACCTGCAACCTCATCGACCCGCCACTCGATCCACGCAGCCCCCGCGCGAATCGCCTCAGCGGCGCGCCGAAGCACACGCTCGGGCGCGTCACGCTCGAAGACGCCGACCGGTACGACGACACATGCCACGCTGCCCAAGGTAACAGGCCGCACGCCGACACTGTCTGTGTCAGCGTGCGGCCTGAGAGATTCCAGACCACCTTGCAGCGGCGATCAGCCGTTGTGCCACCCCTGCAGCACGTAGATCAGGTCGATGATTCCGACAATCCCGTCACCGTCATGGTCCGATTGGGCGTCGGAGGTTCCCCAGTACTCGATCACCCGAACGAGATCGGCCAAAGCAAAGCCGTCTTCGCCTCCGGGGAAGCCGTTGGGGCCTTCGCAGGCATCGATGATGCCGTTGCCGTCAGTATCCAGGCCCGGCGAGTTGGCCAGATCACAGGCGTCGGGCACAAGGTTGAAGTTGCAGTCTTCAACGATGCCCATGTCAACCGCGCATCCATCCAGGATGCCGTCGCCGTCGCAATCCTCGCCGCTGCCGCCGTCGACCTGGCACGAGTCCACCTCACCATTCTGATCGCAGTCAAGTTGGATCGCCACGTAGGCGGCGCCTGTGTCATTGAGCGTTCCGTTGGCAAACGGGGCGCCGATCACGGAGAGTGCACCCGAGGCAGTCATCGCAGCGCCGAACTTGGCACCCACGTCGGGATCCGATGCTGTCACCAGCCCTGATTCGATCCACGTGGCGCCCTGCCGGACGAAGACATACACGCCGCCAGCATTCGGAATGATGACGCCTCTGCCGTCGTGCGACGGTGCCGAGACGAGCAGGAGATCGCCCTCGATCGACACCTGAGCGCCGAAGGCGTCACTGGCCGATGCATCGCTGGCCGAAACGCGAGCCCTGTGGACCCACCCGCCAGCCGTTCGCTCGAAGACATCGACCGCACCGGCGCCGTTGTGTCCCGACACGTCGGCACCTGGGATGCCGACGGCCGCCCAGTTGTCGTCAAGATCAACGGCACTTCCGAAGGCATTGAAGAGATTCGGGGCCGAGTCGGTGAGCATGCCGTCCGAAGTCCAGCTTTCCCCGTCGAATCGATAGGCATAGACCGCCCCGGCGTGCGGAGCCGAGGTATAGGCGTTCGAAGCGCCGACCAACGCCCTGGATCCATCGATCGCGACGGCGACACCGAACTGATCTCCGATTGAGCCGTCCGACGCTGTCAGGCGGGCCGTTTCGCTCCAGATCGACTCGGCGTCCTGGAACATATACACCACACCAGTCGCTCCGCTGGTATCGCTTGCTTCGGCATCCGGCGCCCCGACGACCAGCGTTGAGTCGTCCATGGCGAGGGCACTTCCGAATCCATCGCCAGCGCCGGTATCCGATCCGTAGAGAACCGTCTCCTGTCCCCAGACGCCACCCGTCTTGCGGTAGATCGCCACGAGACCGGAATTGGACCCATTGTCGTCATCACCGGGAACGCCCGCCGCGAGGACGTCTTCGCCCAACGCCACGGCGCTTCCGAACACGTCGTACGACGTGCCACCATCAAGGCGGACGGTCGATTCAAGTTCCCACGTATCGGCGTCGAGCCGGCGATACACGCTCGCCGCACCCGCCGACGTAGCGGCGCCATTGTCACCCGGAATGCCAAACACGGCATGAACACCGTGAAGGTCCAACGACGCTGCGAAGTGGGCCTGATAGGGCGCCGTGAACGGTGCCAACGGCCCATAGACTCGCACGAGAGACTCCTCGCAGGAGTCCGGAAGGCCACTGTTGTCGCAGTCTTCAAGCGTGCCATCTGCTATCTCACAACTGTCCAGCACACCGCTGCCGTCGCAATCGAGGCCGCTGTCGCCATCGAGTTGGCAACTGTCAAGGACGCCGTCAGCATCACAGTCGCTCTCGAAACCGTCCGCAACCTCACAGTCATCGAAGACGCCGTTGCCGTTGCAGTCCTTCTCCGGCCGGCTCGGGAGCTCGCACACGTCAATCACACCGTTGCCGTCACAGTCCCTGGCTTCGCCGGAACCGATATCACACGCATCAAACTGCCCGTTACCGTCGCAGTCCTGGCTCGGATCGTCGAAAAGATCGCAGGTATCGGGAATACTGTTGCCGTTGCAGTCACTCTCGTCACCCGACTGAATCTCGCAGAGATCGAGGATGTTGTTTGAGTTGCAATCCCTATCCGGGAAGTTGACCACGTCGCATCGGTCGATCTGACCGTTCTCGTCGCAGTCGGTCTCAAGTCCCAACGCGATTTCGCAGTGATCGATCAGGCCGTCGGCGTCGCAGTCCAGTGCCGACGAGTCCGCGATATCGCAATCGTCGGGTCGACCGTTGCCATCGCAGTCTTGCGTCTCATACCACACTGATTCGATCTCGAACGAGTCGGGAAGATCATTGCCGTTGCAGTCCCTGTCCGAACGCACATGGTCGGCCAGCATGAACTGCAGATTGGCCCGCATCAGGCTGAGCTGCTCCGACACGAAGGATTCCTGAATGCCGTAGTACGACATGATGTTCTGCGTCAGAGGCTCATACAAGTGGCACTGAATGGGATCTTCACAGTGGCCGAACGGCGTATGGCAGTCCGGTCCTCGATCGTCGCAGTCAACGTCGCCCCAGATGCAGTCCTCGTCGGTCATCGCACCCAGCCCGTCGTTGGCGCCGGGGTCCCAGTCGTGGATGTAGTCCGTGTCACAGCGATAGCAGTAGCCCGCCGGGCGAGCACCGGGGGCGCGGAAGTTCCCCCACCAGTCCGTTCCCGGGTCCGCGGGCGTCTCGCAGATCAGGTCGCCACTGTATTGGCAGCCGTCACCGGTGGCGCACTCGTCGCCGAAGCTATCCCATCCGAAAGGATGAAAGAGGCCGAAGTAGTGCCCCATCTCGTGGGTGAGTGCCCCGGTTCCGTCATTGGAAATGGCCATGCCACCAGCGCCGCTGTAGGGCAGCGTAGACACGCCAGAAATGGGGTCGAGCGACACGAAGTGCGGCACGAAGTAGGCGTTGACGGTGCCAGGGACCGGCGACTGCTGAATCAGCGTGCCCAGCTCGCCGTCGTCCATATGGAACCAGAAATAGTCATCATCGTCGAGGAACTGCACCGACTCGCGGTAGAACGTGTAGCCGAAATTGCCAGCATCCGTATCGTTGAACTTCGAATTGGCCACGGTGATCGCCGCATCCACCGCCGCGATGTCAACGCCCCCCTGGCCGCCGTCGGATCGGACCACATGCACGGTGATCGGAATGAACAGCACTTCGCCGTCGCGATTGGCGTTGTCCCGGTTGCTCGCCAGCGGCCACTTGGTCCGAACGGACCACTCCCCCGAATCAAGCATGTTCATGACCGCGTGGTAGCCCTCGTCGGTCAACTCTGCCTCGGCAGCCGCAAGAGAGGTCATCACACCGAGCATTGCTGCTGCGGTCAGCCCGTACTTGAGTTTCATCGCCACGCTCCTGCAAACTTCCCTTGGCGCGCGGTGGCGCCCGTCGACTTCATCCGACATGACGCGGGTCGATTCCCGCACCCACGGAGGGTCTCACCGGCGTCGCACTGCCGCAGCCGGTCTCTACAAATCGCCTGTACACGTCGAAAAATGATCAATCTGGTCTCTCACACGGCGATGCGATCCCACGTGGCTTGCCCCTTGAACAAGCAAAACCCGCATCTCATGGATCCTACCACCATTCCGGGCCAGATGTCTCGACTTCCGCTGACTTGCCCGGTCCCCCATGGCCACCCGGATCCGGCCCGGTGTAGCCTGTAGAAGTGAGCCGCGACGACCCCGCCAGCCCTGATATGCAGCACCTGCTCGCCCAGGCCCGCCGGACGATTCGGGCCTGGACGGCTGGCGATCTCAGACACGACGCCCTGACAACGCCCCTCAAGTACGCACCAGCCCCTTGTGGGCGGCTCATCGCCCCGGTCAACGGGGCGATGCTCGAGGCCGTGGACTGTGCCCTGGCCATTCCGGACGAGCACAGTCCCTCGCTGGACATGGCCGTCTCACTCGCCGAGTTCGAGCCCCTCGGCGCTGCCGAATCGAACTCGGATCGGTGGAAGATCTACCACGGCGTCCCCCCGTTTCCACGATGGGCGCTCATCGACATCGACATGGCCCGGTTCCAGGGGGCGATTCTCGACGGATCCGCCCTGCAGCACTCCAATCCACTGGCTGCCGTCGAGCCACGCGTCTGCGGCAGCCTCAACAGGGGCGACGAGCGGGTCCTGCCCGCTGCCATCGAGCGGTGCCTGGGCGTGCAGGTGGAATCTCCACGGGCGGTCGGACTCGACCCGCTGGGACTGGACATCCGAACGAGATTCGACGTCCTGCGAATCAACTTCCCCACGCCCCTGCCTGACCCGGCCACGGCAGAGGCAGCGGTGCTTTCATGGATCGGCGGTGCCTGAGCAGCGAGCGTCAGACGCCTCGGACATGGTCGATGATGTCCGAGCTTCCCAGTCCAGGCCGGTGAGCGAGTACTTCGACCGGGATTCCGAGTTCACACAGCCGCGGATACTCGGCGATGCCCGCCGGCTCATAGTCGCCACCCTTGACGTACAAGTCGGGCCGGACGGCCTCGATCAAGGCCTCGGCCGTAGGCGTGTCGAACGAGACGACGTAGTCCACGCAGGCCAGTTCCGACAGGATGGTCATGCGATCGCTCAGCCCGTACACCGGTCGGCCCTCGCCCTTCATGATCGACACCTGCTCGTCGCAGTTGACACCCACAACCAGGACGTCGCCCTGATCCGCCGCGTCCCGCAGGTACGTCACGTGGCCGGCATGAATCACATCAAAGCACCCATTGGTGAGCACGATCCGGTGGCCCGCCTCGCGGTGAGCCGCCAATTCAAGCATGAGGGTGGTGAGCGAGCGGACCTTGCCTACGAGGCCTTCTTCCACCCGCAGCACTTCCTGCGCGATGTTCGCAAGCGGAATCGGGTGGGCACCAAACGTCTCAACCTCGAGGCCCGCCGCCGCGTTCGCCAGCGAGACCGCATCCCGCCACCCCACCCCGTGGGCCCGAGCCGCCGTGATGGCCGCAAGCACCATGTCGCCCGCGCCGGTCACGTCGTAGACATCCCGCTGGCGGGTCGGAACCTGCTCGGGTGCGCTGCCGCGCTCCAGCAGCATGGCGCCGTGCCGGTCCAGGGTGATCACAATCGCTTCAAGATCGAGGGACTCCAGAAGCACCGCGGCCATTTCGGCAGGATCCGTCGGCGCCCCGGGCATGGAGGCGCACGCGGCAGCCGCCTCGGTTCGATTCGGCGTCATGACCGTGGCACCGCGGTACCGGTCGTAGCAGTCGGTGTTGGCGGGATCGACCAGCACGGGGATCCCCGCCGACCGCGCCGCCGAGATGATCGCCTGACACCGCGAGGACCCGCACACGCCCTTGCCGTAGTCCTCGATGCATACCGCATCGACTGTTGGAAGCACTGCTTCGATACGCGCCGCGATCGCCGCGTCGGTCTCCTGCGATAGCGGCGCCGACGATTCGATGTCAACCCGGAACATCTTCTGTGGATGACGGTGCTGGGCCAGACCCACGAGATTCCGCTTCACCGTCGTCGGGCGATCCGGATCAATGACGAGGCTGTCGACCTCGCATCCGCTCGCCTCCAACGACCGCCTCAGATGACCTCCGTCACCGTCTCCTCCGATCACCCCGCAGCAGTGCACGAGCCCCCCGAGACCAGCCAGGCATGCGGCCACGTTGGAGGCGCCGCCGCCACATCGCTCGACTCGGTCCACCGTCAGCACTGGAACCGGCGCGTCGGGGCTCAGTCTGGACGCATCGCCATGCACCAGTTCGTCGAGCATGAAGTCGCCGACGACCAGCACGCGAAAGGGCCCGAACCCCGCCAGTGTTGTGAGAAGATCGCTCATACCGACTCCGATGCCGCCGCCCGCACGTGCCGACCAAGTTCCGATCCACCAGCCAGGAAGTCGATCTCGAGGCGGGGGATCAGCACCGGCACCTTCAGGCGGCTCCAGTCTACCAGTGGCCCGAGGCTGGCCCAGTCCTTGCCGGTCACCAGCACGGCGTCCGCCTCCATCGAGGCCTGCTCCATGCGAAGCAATTCCGCAGCGCTCACCGCCCGATGATCTCGCGCCGGCAGATCGGCAACGATCCGCGCGCCTGCGGCCTGTGCCTGTGCTCGCACGCCAGCCGCGGAAGCAACGCCGAATCGCGTCACGACCGCACACCCCTCGAGGTTCGCAACCGGCACTTCGGTGACGCCCTGCGAGTCGTGCCGCTCCAGCGACTTCCAGACATGCCGGCACCAGGCCATTGGCGGCTCGCCACCGGCCGACTCGATCTCGCTCGCCATCGCGGCGTCGACGGACTCGGCGTGCGTTACGACAACAGCGCTCGCCCGCCGAAGCGACGACCAGGGCTCGCGCATCCGGCCCGCTGGCAGCAGTCGCTGCGCCGACATCGCTCGCCTCGCGTCCACGAGCACAATGTCCGCTTGCCGCGCGATGAATCGATGCTGGAAGCCGTCGTCCAGCACCACCACATCGCAATCGCGATGGGCGCCCAGGTGCTGCCGCACCGCAGCCACGCGATCGGGATGCGCCAGCACCGGCACGCCGGGGAGCAGTCGCGAATGCTCGGCCGCCTCGTCGGACACGCCGCTGCGGCCCGAGCCGTAGCCCCGAAGCGCCACTGCGGGTCGGTGCCCCGCTTCCTGCAGTGTGCGAACAACCCACTGCACGCAAGGCGTCTTCCCGGTGCCTCCCGTCGTCACGTTGCCGATTGAGATAACAGGCACACCGACCTGCTCGACCCGGGATCCGCGGTCGAACCGCCTGTTTCTGGCCGCGACGAGGGCCCCGTAGACCGCCGAGATGGGGAGCAGGGCCTTCATTCGCGCCTCGTTGCCTCCAACAGCTGCTCCAACAGTGGCAGCGGCATTCCCATGATCGTCGAGGCGTGCCCGTCGTGGTGAATCGGCCAGCCCGCCTCGATACGGTCTGCCAGGTTGTACGCGCCAGCCTTGCCCTGCCAGCCGCCGGACGCCACATACGCGTCGACCTGGGCATCGGTCAGACTGCCCATGGTGACCAGCGCGTGATCTGCCGCCATCTGTCGGCGGCCCGACCGTGGAATCACGCACAGGCCGGTCCAGACGCGGTGCGAGGTGCCTCGCATAAGGCGGATCATGGCGGCCGCCGCCTCGCCGCTGGCAGGCTGGCCGACAATCACGCCATCCAGTTCGCACACCGTGTCGCCCGCCACGATCGGGGCATCGACCGCAGACCCTGCCTCGGCCAGGGCCCGCTGGGTGCTGCGGGCCTTGAGCCAGGCCAGCGCCGTGGTCCATGCAGCGGGGGTCGCCTTGCCGGGATGCAGTTCACCGTCGTCGACCGTCGCCTCCGCCGGGATGACCTCCCACCCGGCCGCCTCCAGCAGTTCTCTGCGACGAGGCGACCTGCTTGCCAGAATGAGCCTGCCCCGCCTCATCGGGACCACGATTCAAGTAACTCGATCGCGCGTTGACAGACGGTGTCCACCGAGAGTCGCCGCATCACCGTCTCGCCGATGCTGCGATCGCGAAACGACACCGCCTCGCCTGGCTCAAGCGGCGCCCGCACCGCCAGATCGGGTCGCCGCCAGGGGCCTACCTTGGCCGGATCGGTCGGGCCGAACAGACCCAGGCACCGCTCGCCGAGCCCCATCGCCATGTGCAGCGCCGCGGAGTCGTTGGAAATCGTGATGGCGGCCGATTCGATCATCGCCATCAACTGCCCGAGATCGGTTCGCCCTGCGTAGTCAACGACCTCCACGCCCCGTTCCCGCAGGGCCGCGGCTGTGCGGGCCACCTGCGGTCGCTCGCTGGCTGCCCCCGGCAGCGCAATCCACCGAACCTGCCCGTGGGCCACCAGCCGCTCGCCCAACTCAGCCCAGCAGTCACCAGGCCAGGCCTTCGTCTCCCAGCGGCTCGTCGTCGCAAAGACTGCGCACGGGCCGGAGGGGCGGCCGCCTGCCGCTTGAAGCCACTCCTGCCGGGCATCGGCGGGCACATACAGACGCGTATCCCGGACCGGATCGACCCCGAGTGGCTTGAGAAGTGAGAGCATGCGATCGACTTCGTGCGCACCTTCAGGCACCGTGACCCGGTTCGTGCAGGGAATCCAGGCACCTTCGCGGGCGGCCCGATCGCCCACACGCACGCGTGCGCCGCAGGCCGCCAGCATCAATCCGGTTCGGGCAAGTCCCTGGCAGTCGATCGCCACATCCCATTGGCCCCTTCGCAACGAGCGCAACCACCCGAGCATGCCCCACCAGCGGTGCGGGCGGAAGGCGCCTCCCCGAAACTGCTCACGTGGAAACCGAATGACGCTGGTCACTGCAGGATGCGACTCAATGACTGCTGCGAAGGCGGTTTGGACAACCCAGTGAATCTCCGCCTCGGGCCAATGCGCCTTGAGGCTCGCCGCCACCGGGACCGTACGGCATACGTCGCCCAGCGCACTGGGTCGCAGGAGCAGGAGCTGCCGTACTGGTATCGTGATCGCCATGATCTTCTGGTGATCCTCGCGGTTCGGGGGATGGGAGTCAGTTTTGACTGGCCAATCGCCTCGCGAACGATCATACTGCCCGGCTTCCACGTACTGGATCTCATACGCAGCAATGACCACCGAACCCCGACCACTCGAATCGCCAGACGACGACATCCCCGCGCTGGCAGATTCCTCGGCGCCGCCGCCAAGATCAAGGAAACCCTCGCCCGGCTCCACCGACGGGCCGGAGGCAGAACGGCCGGCCGGCTCCCAGGCCGGATCGACAACGGGCGGGTTCGACACGGTGCTTGGCAAGCGTGTCCTGGAGGCTGGCCTCGTCACCGAAGACGAGTTGGAACAGTGCCGCGCCCAGGTCGACGAAGAAGACAGCGATCGCACACTCTCGGATCTTCTGATCGAGCATCAGTTTCTGACCGACCGCCAGTTGGAGCGGCTCCGCAAGGAGTTCGATGCGAAGAAGTCCAGCCAGAAGATCCCCGGGTTCCGCATCATCCGAAAGCTGGGCGCTGGCGCCATGGCGACCGTCTTTCTCGCCGAGCAGCTCAGCCTGCACCGCCAGGTCGCCATCAAGGTGCTGCCTCGCAAGTTCTCGGAGGACCGGAACTTCATCGACCGGTTCTACAAGGAGGGCCGCGCCGCGGCTCGCCTGAACCACCCCAACATTGTCCAGGCCTATGACGTCAACCACGCGGGCGACCACCACTACTTCGTCATGGAGTTCGTGGAGGGGGACACGGTCTACGATCGCATTCAACAGGTCAAACGCATCCCCGAAGACGAGGCAATCGAGATCCTCATCCAGGCATGCAGGGCGTTGCACCACGCGCACGAGAAGGGCTTTGTGCATCGGGACATCAAACCGAAGAACCTGATGCTGACGCCATCCGGCCAGGTCAAGGTCGCCGATCTGGGTCTGGCTCGAAACCTCGAAGACACCGAGGCCGCGGAACAGGAGAAGGGCCGAGCCTACGGCACCCCGTTCTATATCAGCCCCGAGCAGATCCGGGGCGAGTTGACCATCGGTCCACCTGCGGACATCTACGGGCTGGGCGCTACGGCCTACCACATGGTCACCGGGCACGTTCCGTATTCCGGGAAGAGTCCAAGTGATGTCATGCGTCAGCACCTCAAGGCGGACCTCAAGCCACCGGACCAGATCAATCCCGTGTTGTCCGCAGGCTTCTGTCTGGTTCTGGAGATGATGCTCTCCAAGGATCAATCCAACCGCTATCGCCGGGCATCGGATGTCATTGACGATCTGGAACGCGTCTCGCGAGGCGAGGAGCCCAACTTCGCCAGGCCGAAACTGGACCTGGCCACACTGGCGGTGCAGGTCTCGCAGCCTCCAGAGCCGGTCGAACTGAGAGCCAAACCCAAGCAGCCGGGAGGCAACGTCTCGCCCGTGCTGGTCACCAGCATTGTCCTGAACCTGTTGCTGCTCGTCATGCTGGTCATCTTCGCCCTGACGTAGGGCGGACCTCAGTTGGACGCGTCCCGCAGCGCCGCGATCAACTCCACTTCGACCGAGGCTCCGAGCGGCAACGCGATGCACCCGAGGGCTGCTCTGGCGTGCTTCCCGGCCGTGCCCAGTACCTCAACGAGCAGCTGGCTGGCCCCATCTGCCACCTGTGGCTGCCCCGCGAACCCGGCATCCGAGGCCACGAAGACACCGACCCGGACGATGCCCTCGACTCGATCGAGGTCTCCATCGAGCGCCGCCTTGAGGGCTGCCAGGGCGTTGATGACGCACAGCCGGGCGGCATCCGCGGCCGCGTCGGGGCTGACCTGGCTTGGGACGGGGCCCGTGGCCTGAAGCACGCCGCCCTGCATTGGAACCTGGCCGCTCACGAAGGCCATCGAGCCTGCGATTCTGACCGGCACGTAGGCCGCCACGGGCGCGGGCGGCTCGGGGAGGGCGATTCCAAGTGCCTCAAGGGCGGTTTCGACGCGGCTCATGGCAGCATTCCTTGTTCCGGGTGATTCTCAGGGGGTTCGTTGACGCTTGACTCAAGCACAAATCGCTGTACGCTATGGGGGTCGGGCTCACCGACGGACCGGTCGACGATGTCGTCCATATATATATCAGGCGCTACCCGTTCTTATTCGCCTTCTACGACAGGCTCCAATCGGAGTCCACAAGGCAACTCATCCGGCGGCCGGTCGACATTCCAATCAGTTCCCCATGCGTGGACGCACCTGACTGCGTCTCCGACGTGTGTATGGCGTCCCCGAACGATGACGCCGGGCATGCTCGGGTCGTTATCGGGTTGAGGCGGGCCTGAGTGGAGGATCGGCGCTTGGCCAGTTGAGCTGGCGTGCCCGACACCTTGAAACCGCAGGCCCACCTCATGCGAACGCTTCTGCGTACCCGGACGCTGTCCGGAGCCCCGCAGGGGGACCCGAGCCGTTTCTTGGAGTTTCCATGGATGCCTCGCCCCGCGGGGCCCCCATTTGTCCGTACTCTTTTTCATTCTTCATCTGCGTTGGTTTATCAGGAGAAACAGGTCATGCGTTCACGACCCCACACCAACCGTGGCTTCACGATCATCGAGTTGATGATTGTTGTCGCCATCATCGGCCTGCTCATGGCCTTGCTGCTGCCGGCACTTTCGTCGGCACTCCGCAATGCTCGAGCAGCCCACGACAAGTCCGTGCTCAAGGGCATCGGTATGGCCACCGCGAACTCCGCCGAGGATTTCGGCGATCGGTACATCCGCCCGAGCCTCGTGGCCCGATGCCACTACTGGCGGCGAAGCAAGAACTACGGCTACGTTCCGGGCAAGGGCCTCGAAGGCGAGCCTTGGGACTCTACCGAGAGCCTCTACTCGGTCCTCATCATGAAGGACTACCTGATGCCCGATACGGTCGTCAGCCCCGTCGACACGAACGCGTATCTGCTGGCCAAGGGCGGCGACGGATCAACCCCCTACGACTACAACGCATGGTTCCCGGGTGATCCCAGCCTCAAGGTTCAGGACGAGCCCACGGGCTACTGGGACACGACCTTCAGTTGCCAGCTCGACGACGAAGAGTACGACAACGCCTCGTACGCCAACCAGACGCTGGTCGGCCGCCGTGCCGCCAAGAAGTGGCGTGGCGGTGCAACAACCATCATCCCGATGTACTCGACCCGTGGCACGACCGGCGAGGCCGACGACTCCACCTTCGAGAGCCATCTCGCTGGTGATGGCGGCGTCGCCAGTCATGACGACCCCGGCTACAAGTACTCACCGACCCTCGAGCATGTCGGCCCGACCAACTCATGGAACGGGCACGTCTACACCTCGGACGGCAAGGTCGCGGTGGTCGATGACTACCTCCACTTCAAGCACTATGCCGGCGGCGAGTCCAGCGGTGGCTACCTCGCCCCGCAGCCGGACAACATGTTCGAGTGCGAGTTCCTGGAGTGGGTCCCGGATGAGGGCTCCACAGGTACCTATGGTCATGGCAACCATGACAACTTCCTGGCCTACACGCACAACAACAACCAGGAGCAGTCCTGGTCCGGTACCGCGAAGTTCTGCTTCGGCGCGCCCGGCTCCGGCTCACCCCCGGCCGCGTGGGCCTGGTACAACGACAACATCTTCCTGAGCCGACACCTGACGTATGACTATCAGGGCGAGGACCCCTGATCTCGATCAGCCTTCGGCAGCCCCGTCCCGAAAGGGGCGGGGCTGTCTTTCATGCTCCCTTCTGCCCGTCCTGACCGACTACCGAGCATCCCCCCCATGAGCAAGCATCCACGCGGTTTCACCATTGTCGAATTGCTCGTCGTCATCACGATCATGGGAATCCTGATGGCGATCATTCTGCCTTCACTCAGCGGGGCCCAGGCAAGTGCCCGGGAAGCCCAGGAACGCAAGACGCTGCAGGACGTCACCGTCGCGTGGCGTTCATGGGCCGCCTCGCACCGCAACGCCTGCCCGATTCCGGGCCGGATTCGCAGGCAGATGAAGGACCTCGACGGGGACGGCGTCGGAGATGCGTTCGTTCCGGGAAGCGGCCGTGAGGATGGCAACTACAACGACCACGGATCCATGCTCTCCCTGTGCATCATGGAGAACCTGCTCACGCCGGATCAGCTCGTCTCCCCGAATGAATACAGCAGCGTCGTGTATCCACTGACGACCTACGACTACAACGCGCTCGGGCGACCCGACGGCGACACCACCCACCGCTGGGATCCGAACTTCTCCAACGACCTTGCTGGCAATACCACCGGCTACGCGAACAACTCCTATGCGATCATTCCACTCGCCGGCGACCGCCGGCGGGACCATTGGGATCGCACCGGCAGTTCGGGGCACGCCCTCATCAGCACCCGTGGGCCATTGAGCGGTGATCACGCACTGCTCAATCCCTACGATGCAGGCGGCAACCCGCAGGAGCCTTCCAACACCGCCCACCTCATGGCGCAACCCGGCGCATGGCGAGGAATCGTCGTGTTTGCAGATGGGCACAGCGCCACGCTGGAGAGCTTCTATCCCGAAGGAGCGACGTGGGAGAAGATCGAAGACGACGGATCGACCAAGCAGTTGCCCGACAATATCTTCAGGGCTGAAGCCGTCGCTGGCACTGCCTACAACGCCCCCCAGCCCGATCAGAGCGAGCTTCAGGGCCATACGCTGGGGTCCGACATCTTCCTCACGCACACGTCGCGAAGCGACGATGACGACAGCCTGTGGAAGACCCACTCCGCGGTCAATCCCCACGACATCGAATACACGCCGCTGCACGATTGAATTGGCGGCGGCCGGAGCGTCTGCTCGGCGGGCTGCTACGCTTCGTTCGACATGATCCCGCTCCTCCTGTCACTTCTGCTTGCTGCGCCGACACCGCCGATTCCGATTCCCGGCGCGAGGAAGGCGACCACCGCCGCAATCATCCCCCTCCGCGGCCCGATCGACTCGATCACGGTGGACTCCTTCCGCCGCCGACTGGACAAAGCCGCAAAGGCGGGTGCCGACGCCATCGTCATTGAACTTGACACGCCGGGCGGCGAACTTGGCGCCACCCTTGAAATCACCAACATGATCCGAACCCGAGCCCCAGCCAACACCGTGGCGTGGGTGAATCCGTTCGCGTTCTCGGCGGGGACAATCATCGCACTCTCTGCGAGAGAAATCGTGACCGCGCCGGATGCCATGTTCGGTGACGCCGCGCCGGTCACGCCGCTCGGCCCGATTCCTGCGACCGAACGGGCCAAGATCGAGTCGCCGCTACTGGCAGAAGTCATCGACGAGGCCCGCCGCCATCACTACGACGAGCGGCTCGTGCAGGCCTTCGTCAGCGTCGGAATCGAACTGTGGCTCCTTCGCGATCCCGCAACCGGCGAAGTCGTGTTTGTCGACCGCAAAGAGTTTCGGGATGTCTACGGAAGCGAGCCGGAGGCATCACTGACACCCATCACGCCGCCTTCGCAAGGAGCGGCGTTCAAGCCAAGTCCGTTACTGGACTATCTCTCAAGCATGAGCGGCGAGGCCGATTCGATGGAGGACGACATCGCAGCAATCCCTCAGTTGCCACCCGTCCGTGGCCCGTTGACAAGCGCCGATGCGGATCGATTTGAAGTACTCGGACAGGTCGTCTCGAACGATCGGCTGCTCACGCTCAAGCCGTGGCAGGCAGAGGCCTTCGGTCTCTCGGCGGGCACGGTTGCCGATGACGAAGCGATGCGGAGATTCCTGGGCGCCGCGACCGTGATTCGCATCGAACCGCAGTGGTCCGAGGGCCTCGTCAAGGTGCTGTTGTCGTGGCCGGTACGGGTCGCTTTCATCGCAATCTTCGTCATTTGTGTGTTGATCGAAATGGCGCTGCCGGGCACCGGATGGTTCGGACTTGGCGGCGTGGCCGCCCTCATCGTGTTGCTGGGCGCTCCGATGCTCGTTGGCCTGGCGTCCTGGTGGGATGTCGCGGCCGTGCTGCTCGGCATCGCACTCATTGCCGCCGAGATACTGGTTATTCCGGGGACCATCGTGGCCGGACTCTGCGGCGCGGTCCTCCTGCTTGTCGGACTGGTCGGCAGCGTGGTGAGCGGGGACCTCTCGTCGATCTCCGGTCAGGAAGAAGTGGTCCGTGGCGGTCTGATCGTGCTGGTCGGCGGCGCGATCGGCTGGATCGGCGCGTGGTTGCTTCTCAGGCAGTTTGATCACGCCTCCTTCGCCAGCCCATTGGTTCTGACCGACGAAGGTCCACGCGACACGCCGACTCCAACCCGTATCGGCCTCACCGGGACGGCGATCACGGATCTCAGGCCCTCCGGGCGGGTGCGCATCGGGGGCGAGACGCTCGATGCTGTATGCTCGGGCCGATGGATCGAAGTTGGCGCTGCTGTACGAATCTCGCGTGACGGCATCGTGGTTGAAGTGGAGCCTTTGGCGTGAGTTGTTGGCTGGCACAAGTTGCTGACGCGTCCGGTGACGCCTTGCTCTGGGGCTTTGCACTCATCGGCGCCGCGATCTTTCTGATCGCGTTGGAACTGGTCGTCCCAAGTGGTGGGATACTCGCGATTGCGGCGGCCGCCGCGATCGTCGGCGGCGTGACCGCATTCTTCATGCACAGTCCCGTCACCGGCACCGTCGCACTTGCCGCCATCGCCCTGTTCGGTCCGCTCTTCGGGTGGATTGCCTGGAAGTGGTGGTCGGATACGGAAATGGCGAGAAAGCTGGTACTCAGCGACGAATGCGACTCGTCCGAAGCTGCTCGGGCGGATCTGCTGGGCCAGCAAGGCACGGCGGAGACCGACCTCCGCCCCATTGGCGTCGTTCGCATCGCGGATCGACGATACGATGCGCTTTCTGATCATGGAATGATCCGTTCTGGCAGCACCATCACGGTCGTCAAGGTGCTCGACAATCAACTCAAGGTCCGACGGGCGGATGTCACGGACGGGGAGAATCTCTCATGACGCTGCTGCTCTCTATGAATGAAATCTGGCTTGGCGCCATCATCGTCGGCGGGATCATCCTGCTGGTCGTCTTCCTGTTTGCCTTCCAGTACATCGGCCTGTGGATTCAGGCTTGGATCTCGGGTGCCAAGGTTCGATTCATCGATCTTGTGATGATGCGGTTTCGGAAGGTCAAGCCGAAACTCATCGTCGAGAACCGCATCACTGCGAAGAAAGCCGGTATCGAACTCTCGACTGCCCAATTGGAATCGCACTACCTCGCTGGCGGGCACGTCACTGCTGTCACCCGCGCGGTCATTGCCGCCCGCAAGGCCAAGATCGACCTCGACTGGGACGTCGCCACCGCCATCGACCTCGCTGGCCGCGACATTCTGGAAGCAGTCCGAACCAGCGTGAACCCTAAGGTGATTGACTGCCCCAGCGTCGAGAGCACCCGGCCCACGATTGATGCCGTGGCGAGCGACGGCATCAAACTCTGCGCGCGGGCCCGGGTCACCGTACGCACGAACATCGCCCGCCTGGTCGGTGGCGCCACCGAAGAGACGATTGTCGCCCGCGTCGGCGAGGGCATCGTCTCCACCATCGGCTCGGCCAGGAATCATCTCGCCGTGCTTGAGAATCCTGACGACATCTCACGAACGGTCCTCGAGAAAGGGCTCGATGCCGGGACGGCCTACGAGATTCTCTCAATCGACATCGCGGACATCGATGTCGGCGAGAACATCGGCGCGAGGCTTCAGGCCGACCAGGCGACGGCGGACACCAAGCGGTATCAGGCAACTGCCGAACAGCGCCGCGCGATGGCGGTCGCCGTGGAGGCCGAACACAAGGCCGACGTCGAGAAGAACCGCGCCCTGGTTGTGCTTGCCGAAGCCGAAGTCCCCAAGGCGATGGCAGACGCATTTCGCAGCGGAAACCTCGGCATTATGGACTACTATCGCATGAAGAACCTCGTAGCCGACACCGACATGCGATCATCAATCGCAGATGACGCCGGTCCGGCGGATGGAGCCAAAGGCGGGCAGTGATGCCTCGCTGACCCGGTGAGCGAACTTTCCAATCCGACTTCATGGACCGCGCTGCATACGGGGTTGGTGATCGCCATTCCCTGCCTGCTCGCGGGCAGCGCGTTCTTCAGTGGCGCCGAAACAGCGCTCTTCAGTTTGTCCGCAGCCGATCGACTGTCCTTTCGCGATGGGCCGCACCGGCGTCACGGAGTCAACGCCCTCCTTCGGCATCCCCGGATGCTCCTGATCACGCTTCTGCTCGGGAACATGGTCGCGAACGTGCTGTACTTCGTGCTCGCCTCGGTGGCCGCATGGGAGCAGCCCTGGGGCGCCTGGGGGGCGGTCGGCATTCCGCTCGCTGCGCTGCTGCTGCTCATCATGTTCGGCGAGATCACACCGAAGATGATCGCCTCGGCGCACCCGCCCGCGGCGAGTCGATTACTCGCCCCACCACTGCTGGCCATCCACACAGCCATTCTCCCGATTCGCACGGTGCTGGACCGACTCATTGTCCGGCCCCTGTCGAGGCTGGCCACGAGTGAGGGCACCACTGAGAGTCTCACGCTTCAGGAACTGGACGCCCTGATCGACACGTCTGCTCGCGAAGGCCACGTCGATCATCACGAACAGCGACTGCTCGCCGACGTGCTCTCGCTAGGGCACACCTCACTGGGCGACGTCATGACGCCTCGAACTCGAATGGTCTCCATCCCCGTGGATGCGGATGACGACGTCATTCGCGCCGCCATCCAACAGCATCGGCTGATGCGGCTTCCGGTGCGGGGCCGCGATCTGGATGACATTCACGGGTTCCTCCATGTCAAGGACTGGCTCCGGTCTCCGGGGCCGCTGGCCGAGCTCATCCGCAGCCCAACCTACCTGCCCGAAGTGACCACGGTCGATCGAGCCCTTGAGTCGCTCCGCTCACGGCGGTGCCAGACTGCAATCGTGGTGGATGAGTTCGGTGGAACGGCGGGGGTTGTTTCGCTACACGACCTGTTGGAGCCGATCGTGGGTGACATCGCGGATGACGCCGCGCACCGGAACCCGGAAGCGCGTCCGCTCGGCCCGGGCCGATGGATCGTCCCGGGTAGTTTCCCTGCGAAGACCATCATCCTTGCAGTGGAGGGCAGGAGCCTCGCGGCTGAAGATGCTTCCACAGTCGGCGGTCTCATGACCCAGCACCTCGGTCGACGGGCGGTGACGGGCGACACGGTGCATCTGGGGAACCTCACTTTGCAGGTTCACCATGCTCAGAGTACCGGCGAAGTCGAAACGGTCGTCGTGTCGCTCCAGGAGGCTGGCCCATGACCGCTGAGTCAACCATCCTCCTGATTGGCCTGGCAATGGTCGCCACGGTGCTGTTCTCCGGAATGGAGACAGGCCTCTACACGCTGAACCGAGTCCGCTTGCAGTTGAGGGCGGACCGAGGAGATCGCCACGCGCTGACGCTCCGATCGCTGCTGGAGCGGCCGCACCGGCTTCTGGCCGTCGTACTCATTGGCAACAATGCCGCCAACCAGACCGCGGCGTGGGCAATCGCGCACGGACTGCACGCCGCCGGGTTTGGTCCGATCCAGTCCATCGTCATTGACACACTCATTCTGGTTCCAGTGCTGCTGATCTTCGCGGAGATTCTTCCGAAGGACCTCTTTCGAGCACACGGCGATCGATGGTGCTATGCCCTCGCGCTGCCTCTCAAGATCATCGAGCGAGCCCTCACCGCGATGGGTCTTGCGTTGTTTGTCGAATGGTTCGGCCGGTCGATGGCGACGCTCGCAGGTGGCACCGCCGAACGCGAGTTGACCGCCCGCCAGTACATGAGTGACCTCTTCAAGGAGGGAATCGATGCCGGTGTCCTGAGCGTAGGTCAGACGGCACTGCTGGATCGAGCCATGGAATTGCGGAATCGCCGCATTGCCGATGTGATGATTCCGTGGTCCAAGGTTGGAACGCTGCTCGATACGGACGAGGGTCGCCAGCAGGCAATCGACTCACGTTGGACGCGGCTTCCGGTGCTCGGGAGAGACGGAGTGGTTCGCGGCATTGTGTCGGTGTTGGATCTCGCAGAGGCGCCCGATCGTAATCTCACGGAGGTGCTGGTCGAAGCCATGACGGTCCGACCGTCTGATCGCGCCGACGCAGCCTTGCGATCCCTTCGAAGTCATCGGGCCGCGATGGCGATCGTCCTTGGATCCAGGGATGAGCCCGTCGGCATCGTCACCGTCAAGGATCTGATCCAGCCATTGTTGGGCTGACTCAGATCAGCACCTGTGCAGGTCCCTGATGATGAGCTCGACGTTCTTGCCTCGCCAGAAACTGATCTTCGGCTCGACGACCGCGTCAACATGGACCCCTCGAGGGAAGTCCTTCTCAAGCGCCCCATGTCCGAACCACGGGGCGCGGAGCGTCTCGTTGCTCCGGGCTGAACCGAGTTTCAGTCTGAGTTCAAGATGCGCGCTCCTGGCACCCATCGTGCCGGATGACTCCACCCGAACGTCCCGAAGCAGCACCAGCGGATTCTCATTGCCCCGACCGAAGGGCTGCATGCGTTGCAGCGACTCGACGGCGGGCATCGTCATCTCCCGAAGGCTCGCCTCGGTGTCGATCGTCAGGGTCCGAACAAGATCCGATGGTGCCAGATGCGCGGCGGCGTGGTCCAGAAGCGCCGTCCGAGCAGACTCGAACCGGCTCGCATCGATGCTCATGCCGGCCGCCATCGCGTGGCCGCCGAAGTCCCTCAGGTGCGCCCGGCACGCCTGCAGCGCATCGTAGATGGAGTAACCGTCGATGCTCCTGGCGGATCCTCGCAGCACGCCAGCGTCGGTGCTGCCAAGCAGCACGGTTGGCCGAGCATAGCGATCAACCAGCTTCGAACACACAAGGCCCACGACTCCGGGGTGCCATGCCTCGTTCGAGAGCACAATCATACGGTGGTCCGGGCCGGTCATCCCTGCGGCCTCGGCGGCGGCGCACGCTTCTCTTTCGACATCTCGGGCCACTTGCTGCCGTTTGGAATTGACCGCGGTCAGGCTCGCCGCCAGTTTCCGCGCCTCCTGCTGGTCGCCCGTCAACAGCAGATCCAAGGACTCCTGCGCATGCCCAAGGCGTCCAGACGCGTTCAGGCGGGGACCGATCCGATACCCCACCGTCTCCGAATCGACGGACTCGCCCTTCCTGACACATTCGAGCAACATGGCGGCCACACCAGGGAGTGTGCAACCGCGCATGAGTCGCAGCGACTTCGCGGCGATGCGGCGGTTCTCCCCGACCAGGGGCACAAGGTCGGCAATGACGCCCAGCCCAGCCAGGCACAACGCATCCCGCAGGAGTGGTTTCATCCGCTCGCTCACGGCATCGCTGCCTTCATGCACTGCCACCAGATGCCGTGCCAGCTTGTAGGCCACCGCCGAGCCGCTCAGAATCGGCCAAGGGTACGCACTTCCGGGCAGTCCAGGGTGCACGATCGCCTCGGCCCTTGGGAGCGCCCCCGCGGCCACGTGATGGTGATCCGTGATGATGAGGCCGAGTCCGATTTCGCGGCATCGCTCGGCTTCCGCCACCGCGGTCACGCCGCAATCGACAGTGATGGCCAGTCCGACCCCGCGATCGCGAAGCGACTCCAGCGCCGCGGCATTGAGCCCGTATCCCTCTTTCAGGCGGTGCGGCAGGTAGGACTCCACCTCCACGTCGGGATCAATCCCCCGCAGCACTCGCATGAGAATCGCAGTCGACGTCACGCCATCGCAGTCGTAGTCGCCGTACACCGCAATCCGTTCCTTTGCCTTCACTGCAGCGAGAATCCGATCCGCAGCAGCCTCGACCCCGGGCAGCAATTCGGCCGGATGCAGCATGGCCGAAGTCGGATCCAGATAGGCCGCCCGTTCCTCGGGAGCCGCGAGTCCACGGGCCGCCAGCACCCGATCGAGCAGGTCCCCGGCGCCGCCGCCAGGGTCCCTTCTTACCCAGCGGCAGTCGACTCCTCGCATCGCGGCACCCTACCACAGGCCGCGCACGGTCATTCCACCCGGGCGGGTCCGATTCCCTATCCTGCACGCCCCATGAGCACCCCCCTCAAGACCGTACTCCTGTTCGGGCAGCCTGGCGTCGGGAAGGGGACGCAAGGTGATGTTCTCGGCACGATTCCCGGGTTCGTTCATCTGGCCACCGGCGATATGTTTCGCGGGCTCGATCGCGAAAGTGAACTCGGCCAGGAGTTCCTGAAGTACTCGACGCAGGGATTGCTCGTGCCTGACGATCTGACCGTTCGGCTCTGGCGGCAGTACGTGCAGGGGCTCATCGACACCAATCAGTATCGGCCCGACACCGACCTGCTCGTCCTCGACGGCATTCCTCGGAGCGCCGCGCAAGCGAGCATGATCGACGAGTACATTGACGTGCTCCGTGTCGTTCATCTGGTCTGCCTCGACACCGATGCGTTGGTGACCCGCATGAAGAAGCGGGCCGAGCACTCCAACCGCCCCGACGACGCGGATGAAGCCATCATCCGACGCCGCCTCGAGGTGTACCACGAGGAAACCGCTCGGGTGCTTGAGTTCTACGATGCCTCGCTCATCAGTGAGGTCGACGCCGTCGGCCTACCTGGTGAGATTCTGATGAACGTGCTCAATGAGATCATCCCCGCAGCACGAGGCAAGATCGGCAACCCATTCGGATGAGCGTTCCCGTGCTGGAACTGCGCGGGGCCGTGCGCGCCTACGGCAGCCTGCAGGCACTTGACGGCGTGGACCTCACCATCGCGCCAGGTGAGCGTGTGGCCTTGCTCGGCCCCAACGGGGCAGGGAAGACCACGCTCATCCGCGCGATTGCAGGTCTGGGCATGCTCGACGGCGGCGACATTCGCCTGGGCGGCGCGGCAGCCACCCGGGAGTCCCGACGCACGCTCGGCCTGGTCCCGCAGAGTCTCGCCGTGCACGATCTGCTCACCGGAGCAGAGAACCTCCAACTCGTCGGCCGCCTGCACGGGCTGCGAGGGTCCGCCCTCCGCACGCGCGTCACGGACGTCCTGGAGTGGACCGGGCTGACGCCGCGGAAAGACGACCTCACCGGCACCTACTCCGGCGGCATGAAGCGCCGGCTCAACATCGGCTGCGGCGTCCTTCACGAGCCTGACCTGCTGCTGCTCGACGAACCGACGGTCGGCGTGGACCCGCAGAGCCGCGCCCGAATCTCCGACATGCTCGCCGAACTCAACGCCAGCGGGACCGCCTTTCTGCTGACCACACACATGATGGAAGAAGCCGCCGCGCACATGGACCGCGTGGTCATCATCGACCATGGAACCATCATCGCGAACGACACGCTGGAGGTGTTACTCGAAGCGCACTTCGGCGGCACCCGCACGCTCCGGGTGACGCCGGCAACGGACCCGCCGCCTCCGGGATGGACGCTCCAGGGCGGCACCATGTGCAGAGACCTGAGCGGCGGCGACGGCATCGCTTCGTGGATGCGTGAACTCGAGCAGCAGGGCGCGGACATTCAGGGCATCCGGATCGACACGCCGACGCTCCAGGACGTCTTTCTGCATCTGACCGGCCGGGAGCTTCGAGAATGATCGCCGCGCTCGTCCGCATGAAGCTGAATGCCCTCCGCCGCAATCGGGTGGACGTGCTCGTCGTGTGCCTGCTCCCGATTGTGTTCTACGCCATTTTCGCGGGCATTTTCGGCGGCATGACCGGTGATGGCGGTGCCAGCGGGCAGACGGCGATTGTCGTGGACGAAGATCAATCGGAGTCGTCAAAACGCATCATCGATGCCCTCGGTCACTCGGGCGCCGGCCTGCGCCTGAACACGCACGACCAGGAAGCGGGCAAGACCATTCCCTGGACCGCCGATGCCGCCCGCGCCGCGGTCCGGCGGGGCAGCGCGGACGCGGCCATCATCATCCCGAAGGGGGTTGGTGTCTCGTTCGGCCCGAGTTCCTCACCGAGCGTCCGCGTGCTGGTCGATCCAGCCAATCCCATCGCCGGCACGATGATTCCCGGGCTGCTTCAGCAGGCGGCGATGACGGGCCTGCAGGCGCAGATGATGCGGGAGGGCATTCACCAGCTTGAGCAGTACGGCGGCGCACTCACCCCGAAGCAACGGGACGTCGTACGGTCACTCGAGAAGCTCATCGAGCAGGAGGCAGCCCAGGGCAGCGGCAGGGGTGACGAGGCGACCGACTCGGGGATGCTTCTTCCCGTCAAGGTGGAAGACGTCGCCGCCGACAGCCAGGAACCACCGCGATCCATGGCCACGTACTACGTCGCAGCCATCGGCGTGATGTTCCTGCTCTTCTCCGTAGCGGGCGCAGCCGGGTCGCTGCTCGAAGATCAGGAGGCCGGCATTCTTGATCGGCTGCTCTTCACGCCCTTGGGCATGACCCGACTGCTGCTGGCCAGCGGCCTGTGGATGGCCATCATGGCGTCGGCATCCATGGTCATCCTGTTCATCTTCGCCACCATCGCATTCGACGTCGGCCCGTGGACGCTCCCGCGGCTGCTGGGCTGCGCGCTCGTGACGGTGGCGACGGCGATTGCGGCATCGGCGCTTGGACTGTTGCTCGCGGCGCTCTGCCGCACCCGCTCGCAACTTGCCGGCGTGTCGACGATTGTCATCCTGGCCATGAGCGCTATCGGCGGCAGCATGATTCCGCGATTCGTCATGCCCGAAGCCATCCGGGAGATCGGCTGGTACACGACGTTCAACGCCTGGGCCGTCGAGGGCTATCTGGAGATCTTCTGGTACACGGACGTCACGGCTGGCGTGGGCACGCTCGTCATGGGCGCCGGGCCGTCGCTGCTCGTCCTCTTCGGCATGTCTATCGTGTTTTTCACCGCTGCGCGGTGCGCCGCGCGGCGTTGGGAGCGTACGTGACATTCGTACTGCGGTCCCTTGAACCACGTGAACGGTCCTGCCCGGCGGCAGGCCCGTTCACGGCCTGTTCAGAGGGATGCGGCGTGGTCAGGGGCAGGTACCGAAGTCGCCGATGACCGCGAGCACATCTTCAATGTCCGTCACGCCATCACCGGTGACGTCAAGATCGGTCGGGCAGAGGAGGACGCGGCGATCATGACCATCGCTGCCCCTGCAAACAGGAATCGGGTACGGGGAAGTGCGCGCATGGAATCGCTCCATCTCTCGGATCTGCGGTGATGACCTGACGCGGATTGCCTCACACGCTGCGGGCGCGTTCAACCCCACGAAGCCGTCAGCACCGCTGTGTGTGCCTCCTCGGTCCAAACCGCGCGAATCTCGACGGTACCGCTCCCGAGCCCGAATCCAAAGCACGTCCTTTGGATCGTCCTTCGAGGCGTCCTTGGAGGGGGAGCGTCTGCGGTTTGGGCCGCACACTGCCGCTTCCGGGCCGCTTCGAGACAGCGTCGAATCCGGAAATCGCATGGCGACTTGCCGCCGAGATGGCGTATCATTGCGCTTCCGCGTTGCTCCTTCTCAATCTGGTGCGCATGTCTCCGAGCCCGTCACAGGCTCAACGCGACACTGCATCACCACCCATCGGGGCCGACTGGCATCGACCGGGCGGGGAACGTATGTCGTTGCGTGCCGCGGATGTATCTCTCCCGCGTTACCAAGGATGCAACACTTTTAACTGGCAACACCCAGTACGCACTCGCGGCTTGACCGCGACGTTCAGTGACTGACGTCCGATAGGACACTGAACGACGCATCGGACTGGCTTCAATGGGCTGACAGGCCCCTGCGAAGTGAGACTTTCGTCTGTCATGGCCCGCAGGAAGGTCGTTGCTTACCGTCCTGTGGGGCGAGAGCAAATAGCAACTACGCACGTAGACGCGGCACACCGACCGTCACGGCACGGGGGTTCGAATCCCCCCGGCTCCATCACTGAGATCCAATGTTCCTGGCCCCCCTCACAGGGTGAGGGGCCAGAAACATTGCAACACAGCCCCTGACCCACTCCTCCTTCGGTCATTGCTGCGCAAAGTACGAATCCCCCCGGCTCCACTTTTGGGCGCACTTGCGCCGACACGCACTTCGTCGCAAGTGTTCGCACCGTCAACACTTCCAACGATGCGCAGTTCCGGGTCATTTTCACGATGCAACACTGTGCGACGTGATTCCGGCACATGCTGCGCCGCATTTTGCGCCACCCCTGCGCGGGGCGCAGCCGCCGCTTCGAAGTGGTGGTCGAGCGCGCGATTGGCGTAGTGCTTGCCGCTGACGGTGATGCTGTGACCGATCCATGCACTGACGACTGATTGCGGAAACTCGTCGCACCAGATCTGCTCCCGCGAACTTCGCAACGTCTGAAACGCACACCGCCACGGCTCGACGCCGGCACGCTCCACGATTCGACGGAGCGCTCGGTTGGTCTGTCCGCCGTGCTTCATAGTCAGGACATGCGCCTCGCCATCGCCTGCGAGGTGGAAGCGTTCCATGAGAATGACGTAGAGCCGTTCGTCCACCGGCAAGGTGGCAGGTGTTGAGTTTCGCTCACTGGCCCGTCCTGATTCGTATGTGTTGCTTTCATGGGGGCGTCCTACCGTCGATCGCAGTGGTTTCCCCAGACACCGCCGTTCTTCGGCTCATGTGACCCAGTACACCATCGCACCCCTGATCCATCGCCCACAACTGCTAGGGTGGGTGGAAACAGGGGCTTCGGGTCCCGGGGAGAGACTCCATGATGCAACGAATGATGATCGCATCGACGATGGCCTTGCTCGTGTGTGGTGTGACAACCGCTGCGACGATCAACGTGCCTGCGGACTACACCACGATCCAAGCCGCGGTGGATGCGGCCAGCAACGGCGATGAGATTCTGGTGGCGCCGGGGACGTATACGGGTACGGGCGATGAAGTTGTCAACATGCTGGGCAAGGCGATCACACTTCGCGCAACAGGCACGCCCGAGGAGACGATCATCGATGGTGAGGGCGCACGCCGCGTGGTGCGATGCAGCAGCGGCGAAGGTGCCGACACAATCATTGATGGCTTCACGATCACGGGTGGCTCATCGTCCAGCGGCGGCGGGATCGTCTGCTTGAGCAGCAGCCCCTCGATCACAGATTGCACGATCGAGAGCAACACAGCAAGCGGCAACGGCGGCGGGATCGACTGCTGGAGCAGCAGCAGCCCCACGATCACAGGCTGCACGATCTCAGGCAACACCGCCTCCTCCGGCGGCGGGATCTCCTGCTACTCCAGCAGCCCCACGATCACAGGCTGCACGATCTCAAACAACACCGCCGCCTACACCGGCGGCGGGATCTACTGCAACAGCAGCAGCCCATTGCTGACGGATTGCACGATCTCAGACAACACCGCCGACTACACCGGCGGCGGGATCTACTGCAACAGCAGCAGCAGGCCATTGCTGACGGATTGCACGATCTCAGGCAACACCGCCTCCTACGACGGCGGCGGGATCTACTGCACCTTAGCCGGCAGCCCCACGCTGACGGATACGGTGGTGTGCGGGAACGATCCTGATCAAAACAATGGCAGCTGGATCGACAACGGCGGCAACACTGTCATTGACGAGTGTCCGTGCTCGGATACCAACAGCGATGCGATCGTTGACAGGAACGATGTGCTTGCCGTTGTTGCGGCATGGGGCAGCGACGATCCAGATGCGGATGTAGATAGCGATGGCCTTGTCGGTGTTCTCGACCTGATCACCGTTCTGGCTTCGTGGGGTCCTTGTCCGTAAGACCACCCCACAGCACCTCCGCAATCGCGGGGGTGTTGTTGTTGGTGTTCTCCTACGCAGTCCAGGAGGGGGTTTTGGTTCTGGGGCAGAGGGTGCATGATCACGAGTCACCCACGCTTGCCGCGACGATCGTCGCGATGGATGATCGCACCTCCGACGACAGGCTCGGCCACGCTGCAACGAGGGCGCGCAGCCCCTCATCTGGCGAAAGTTGCGCCGCATTCTGCGCCACTTCTTGGATCGCCGATTCACAAGCCGCTAGTTCATGGGCAGTTGCGGCGGACGGCACGGGGGTTCGAATCCCCCCCCCTCCATGACTCAGCGCACCTGCGCCAACACGCAAAGCGTTGCAACGACGCGGACCAGCAGCAGTTCCGCGATCACGCTGGCCACCGTCGCACCATCACTGACCACCATCCAACCATCAATGGACCCATGCAACCTCGTGCAAGGCGATGCTGGCCCTGATCGCTGCGTGGGGCCCGTGCGCCTGACGCTGTACGCTGCGTGGTGAACGCTACGCGTCGCCGCTTTCGGAGGAGTCATCCGTAGTTTCAGCGTGCTTGCGGGATACGGCCCGCACGCGGGTCCAGCATCCAACGGCAAGCACCGCCAGAATCGCGGTCGCCGCATAGTGTCGCATGGCTTCGTTGCCGATCGCCGATGCGACCTCTTCAACTTCCTGCTCCACGGCATTCCAGTCGCGGCTAACCCAGGACCCCGACTGCGGCTTGGACGCGCAGCCGCA
>JASMKH010000011.1:70599-70898 GCA_030749435.1 Phycisphaerales bacterium | reverse complement strand
TCGCGTACCACGATCTCGATGGCCTTTGCTGCAGACGCCGCGACCGTGCAGGGAAGCGCGTTGCTAAAAAGAGTCGGTCTCGCCCGCTGGACAATCATCTCCATGGCGGCGCTGGACCCCGCGAGATAACCGCCCGCCCCACCGCCGAGAGCCTTGCCGAGCGTGCCGGTAAAGATGTCGATCATCGCAGGGTCCATGCCCCAGTACTCGTGAGTGCCCCGGCCCGTTTCGCCCATGACGCCTGTGCCGTGTGAATCGTCGACGACCAGCATCGCGCCGAATTCGTCGCACAACGTCCG
>JASMKH010000011.1:0-70589 GCA_030749435.1 Phycisphaerales bacterium | reverse complement strand
AGCCAAATCACACCGCTGTCGCCTGCGGTTTCGCGGGCCTTCACGAGCACATCTCGGCAGTGATCCATATCGGAGTGCTTGAAGACGGCCTTGTGGACGCCCTTCTTGATGACAGTCGTCAATCGCATCGCATCGATGATGCACGCGTGATTGAGTTCGTCGCTGACAATGACGTCGCCCGGCTCGCACAGCGTCGCAAAGCATGCCTCGGTCGCCGTCCAGCAGGACACGAAGGTGTACGCCGCCTCGGTGCCGAGAAAGGAGGCAATCTGCCGCTCGAGATGTTCGTGCGCCGTGAAGGTGCCGCAGATGAATCGCACGGATGCCGTGCCGCCCCCCCACTTCTTCAGGCCGTCGATCCCAGCCTGCACGACTTCCGGGTGGTTGGCGAGTCCAAGGTAGTTGTTCGAGCAGAAGCAGTCGACCGTGCCCACACCGCGGATGTCGATACTCGGCCCCATCGGCCCTTCGATCATCTGAAGATGCTTGTACTGACCGCTGGCTTCAAGTTCGTCGAGAACCGCGCGCGTCCGATGGTCGAACAGAACCGCCCCCGATGCATTGGTCGTGGTCATGAGGTCGCTCCCTCTCGTGCTGGCGCCTCCCCGTAGCGGGCGCGAATGTTGGGCACGATGTACTCGGCCATTGCTTCTTCCAGTGTCCAGCGTGGCTCGAAGCCCCAGTCCTCGCGGGCTCGCATGCAATCAACATCACCCGGCCATGTGTCGACAAGCGCCTGCCTGCCCTCGTTTGGCTCAAACGAGAGCTCGGCGTTCGGGAAGTGCTGCCGGACTGCTTTGGCGAAGTCCCCGGCTGTCGCCGAGAATGCTGCGATGTTGTACACATTCCGGGACAACACCGGCGCCTCGGCCAGTTTCAGGATCGCCTCGACGCACTCTGGCATCATCATCCACGGCAACCTGGTGTCTTCCCGCACGAAGCAGACGCACGGAACGCCCTTGGCAGCGGCGTGAATCATCTCTGGAACGTAGTCGCTCGTTCCCCCGACCGGCACCGTCTCGGCGGAGATGATGCCCGGCAGACGCAGGCACCGGAAGTCAATAGGCGGGCGGCGATCACCCCGCGTGATCGATCGATAGTACCGACCGTAGTACCGCCCCATCGCCTCGCAGTAGAGTTTGTTCGCCCCGTACATCGTGATCGGACGCAAGGCCTGATACTCGCGGACCGGCGGCAGGTCATTCTTCTCGCGAGCATCCACGCCGTAGATGGCAATGGTGCTCGGAAAGACGAACCGGATCGGATCGTCGTACGCCTGCGCGTGCTCTGCGGCCGTTCGGAGGATATTGAAGGTCCCCTGCACGTTGACCTCATGGGCCTGTTCGGGGGCCCGCTCAGCCGAGGTGCTGAGCAACGCTGCGAGATGGATCACCTCATTGACTCGGTGGAGCGAAATCACGTGCTCGATGAATGCACGGTCGCAGATATCGCCCACATGCACTGAGTCGACTTTGGATTGAAGCGGCTCCGGAACCTCCCGCAGATCCATGGCGATCAGCCGCACACCCTCCCGACCGGACAGGGCATTGATGAGCCCGTGGCCGATCTCCCCGGCCGCGCCCGTGATCAGAATCGTACGTTCCAGCATCGGCGATTCTCCTCGCGTTGAAGGAGCCCAGTGTACCGCGCAGGGGTGCTATCCTCGTCCCGTGCCACACCCCGATCTGCTGCTGGGATCGACGCTCGCTCGCTGGGTTCGTCATGACGACGCCCCCCGCACTGCCGAGGCTGCAGACATCTATCGACGCTTCTTCCGCCATGGCGCACACCCTGCAGTTCCAGCCGACGGGCGCACCATCACGACCACACTTGAGCACGACGGCACCCGGAAGTTCCTGCTTGAGCATTCGGATGGCGCCGAGACTGAGTCGGTCATCATGCCGATCAAGGGTCGCTCCGGGCGACTCCGGCACACGCTCTGCCTCTCAAGTCAGGTCGGGTGCGCCATGGGTTGCACCTTCTGCCAGACGGCGACCATGGGCCGCGTTCGCCAACTCTCGCCAGCCGAGATCGTCGCACAGTGGCACGCTGCGGTTCACATGCTCGGTGCCGCCGTCACCAACATCGTGTTCATGGGTATGGGCGAGCCGATGGACAATCTGGACGCCGTCCTCGGGGCGATCGAGGTTCTGGTCGATCACAATGCGGCGGCCATCCCCGCCAGCCGAATCGGCGTCTCGACCGTCGGACACGCAGACGGGATTCGCAGGTTTACCAGGTTCATGCAGCGATCCGGGCTGCACCAGGTCAGGTTGGCCGTGTCACTCAACGCGCCCGACAATCCCACCCGCGAGTCCATCATGCCCATCACCCGGGCCGTGTCCATGGACGCGCTCCGTGAGTCCATGCAGGGCTGGATCGATGCGGGCGGACGTCCGATCCTGATCGAGTACGTCCTGATACCCGGCGTCAACGACCGCGCCGATGCCCCCGCCATGCTCGCAGCCTGGCTGGGCGACTTGCCGTGCCGCGTCAACGTGATTCCATACAACCCCAAGGTCGACTCGCCGTGGCCTGCGCCCGACGAGCAGGACGTTGAAGCATTCATCAGCGCCCTCTCGGCATGTGGCCTTGCGGCCAACCGTCGCAGGACGATGGGCCGCGACCTCATGGCCGCCTGCGGGCAACTCGGCGCGACCCACTCAGTCGCGAACCGGGCTTGAACGCGTCCCGGGGAGTGACTCCCACTGCGCATCCGTCAGCATGGCCCGGAGCCGCTGCATCGTGTCGTCCACGAGTTCACGCCGCCTGCGTTTGATTTCGTCGAGGGCTGGCGTCGGCGATTTCTCGTCCCGCTCGCCGCCAATAAACCGCACCGCCTGGGCCACATCCTGGTTCGCCAGAATGATCGCCTCCTCGGCCATGACGGCGTGCTGATGCGCCAACGCAGTGGCTTCGGCCAGGGCGTCGTGTTCCATCTGCAACGCCACCACCATGGCTCGCTGCGCATCATCAAGCGTGAGTCGTTCCAACGCGGCCCTCAGCGCCCGTGCCGCACGGTCGCGGCGCCACACGCTCGGAAACGCAGTTCGCCTCGCCCGCCCACGCAGGAGCTCCGCCTCCGAAACGCTCAGCAGCACCGCAAAGTCCTCGACCCCTGCAACGGCATGATCACGCACTGCCTCGCGGGCCGCCAGTGTGTCCTGCACCCCGTTCTTCCATACATTGAGTTGCGATCTGACAACCGCGTCTGCCGCAATGAGCGGCAGCCTGCGGATCTGTTCGTCCCGCGCAGCAACGATCGGGGCGTGACGCTGAAGCCAGTGCGCGTACGCATCAAGGAGCAGAGGCGACGATGCCAGGGTGTTCGAATCCAGTGCGGAAGCGGGATCAAATGCCTCCGCGCTCAGTCGCCCACGCTTCATCGCCCGCCGAACCGCCGACTCGGCCCACCATCGATCGAGGGCCGCTTGGCGATCCTCGCCTGCAATGGCCATCAGTTCGGCTCGCAACCTGTGACCAAGGACCTCCCGATCGTCGTACCACTGCGCGAGCCTGGAGGCCTGCGTCTGAAACGACTCGCCCCACCCGGGGAGGCGGTCCCCCTCAGAAATGGACCGGTCAAGTTCCTCCTGCGCCTCGCGAGCCGCCTCCTGCAAGGCTTCACGAAGCGCCGCATCGTCACCTGCGAATTCACCGGCACGACGCCGGGCTTCAATTCCCTCTCGCACCGCTTCCATCGCCTGTGTTCGGCGCACTTCATTGTTCGCCGCCTCCACCGCACCCTCCGGCTGCGTCGCGGCAATGTCGGCGCGTGCCTCTGCACCGCCCTGCTTGATTGCATCGCAATATGTCGTGAGTGCTGCATGTGCAGCCTTCACCTCATCACCACGCAGGCCGAGCAGGGAGACGAGTGTTCTCAGGTCCTGCGGGTCAACCTCGGCCACGCCAATCGTCTGTGGCCGATATCCGGGGAGCGTCGTCGCCGCTGAAGCGTTCGTCGCGACCATGCACACCATCAGAAGACTCAGGCATCGAACCATGAATGACTCCGTATCAGATGATCGCTATTCAGTCGGAACGAACCGAAGCGGCTCGCCGTCCTCATCCAGCATCACACCGCGAATGGACTTCGGAGGAAGTCGCACTTCGGTCGGAAGCGCAGCCCAGCCCTCCGTCCCAAGCAGCGATCGCAGTTGCCCCATCCACGACACATCCAACTGCTGCCGGCGATCGGCGAACGAAGCAGCCCTCCGCTGGGCCGCGTCCTGGGGCGACTCGGTCAGCCGAAAGAGCGCCGTCGGGCCGAACACCTCCGCCATGGCGCGCTGCTCCGCGTTCGAGATCAACGCCCGCCCCGCTGTTGCCCGCTCGGCCCCGCGTTCGTTCGCAGCGGCACGCAGTCTCGGACCCCCGAACCGAACCCGGAGTGCCACGACGCCCTGCCGGACATCCTCGGGAAGATCCGGCTGCTCAAGCAGCCACGCGCTGACGCGGGCCGGCTGCGACGAGAGAAAGATGTCCGGATGCATGGCCTCGTTGAATCGACGCTGATACTCGATCAATGCGTCCGCCGGAAGTTTGCCCCCCAGGCGGTCGAACCAGGCCAGATTCACATCTCGAACCAGCAGCCGAGACGCGACCTCCGCCTGCGCCACCTTCAGAAGTTCAAGCCGGTCCCCCCGCTCTTCTGCATCCAGCCTTCGGGCATGCAGACCCGTGAGCACTTCATCTCGTTTCCCCGCGGCCTCCGCCCACGCGCGCTCATAAGCACTCAGATCGGCCGCGAGCGAACCCAAAACCGCAGGCTCCTGAGCGAACTGTCGGCGAACGAGTCCGCCGAGATCCACGTTCTCGCCTGCAAGAACTCCGGCGAAGGGAGTGCGTTGACGCCTGATCGCCCACTCGACCCGATCCCACCGCGCTGTCTGATCGGGAGGGATGACCAACTCGATGTCGCTCAGCAGGCCCTGACGCAACCGCAGACGCGTCTCTCGCCAGTCGTCGAGTAGCTCGGTCCGCAGCGAAGGCTGCGGCGGCGGCTGCCGCTGAAGGATGCCATCGAACTCTTCCCGGGCGAGCTGCCGGTGGTAGTCGAGCCAGGCCGTCGCCTCAGCGGCATCTTCGATTGCGGCGGCAGCCGATCTGGCCTCCGCCCAGGCTGCGTGCTGCGCGGACCAGTCTGTCCCCCGCCATGCGTCGTGCAGGGACTCAGGCTCGATCGCATCGATCGCGGCAATCGTCTCCCCCCGGGCATCTTCAAACGCATCAAGGTACTCAGCGAACACAAGATCCAGCACCGCCCGCTGCTCCTGATCCAACTGCATCTGCTGGATAATGACCGGGAGGTCACGCCGCAGCAACTCGGGAGCCAGCAGCGGATTCCCGGCCCCTGTTACCAGCGGAACACACAAGGTCGTCAGCACACACACCATCCGGGCTCGCTCCTTCGCGGGACAGTAGTCTACGCCGATGAAGTCATGTGAGGTTCTCATTGTCGGTGCTGGCCCGATCGGCCTTGAAGTCGCCTGGCACGTTCGATCTGCCTGCCAGGACACGCTTCACGTCGATGCCGGTGCCGTAGGGGAGACCATCGCGCGGCTGTTCCCGCCAGCGACGCGATTCTTCAGTTCCCCCGAACGCATTGCCATCGCTGGTGTGGACCTTCCGGTGCCCACTCAGGAGAAGATCACCGGCGAGGAGTACCTCGCCTACCTGCGAAGCGTTGCCATCACGAGGGATCTTCCCGTTCAGACGTTTCATCGAGTGGTCGCTGCCGAACCCTCGAGCGAAGGGTTTTCCGTCACCATGGAGGAGCTGTCGGGGCGTCGACACCATGTCCATGCCAGCAAAGTGGTGCTGGCCTGTGGCGGCACGCATCGACCTCGGACGCTCGGCGTGCCCGGGGAGGACCTGCCGCACGTCACCTCCCACCTCGGCAATCCCCATCGGTTCTTCGGACGCCGCGTACTCATCGTCGGCGGCAAGAACTCGGCGGTCGAGTCGGCGCTGCGGTGCTGGCGAGTCCATGCCGAGGTCACGCTGTGCCTGCGGGAAGAGGAGATCCACGAGCGGGTCAAGTACTGGCTTCGACCGGAAGTGATGGCGCTCATCGAGGAGGGCAAGATCACCGCGCATCGATCCTCGAGAGTCGTGTCCATTGAGCCGGGCATTGCTCGCGTGGAACACATGGCGACGGGCGCCACCACCGACATCGACGCCGACGATGTCATTCTCCAGATCGGGTATGAGCAGGATGACGCGCTCTTCAGGCTCTTCGGAGTCACGCTCACCGAGCCTCAGGGTGCCCCTTCACACAACCCGGAAACTCTGGAGACCGATGTGGCCGGGGTCTTCGTCGCGGGGACGGCCATCGCCGGCACCCAGCAGCGATTCAAGGCCTACATCGAGACGAGCCATGACCACGGCCCCCGAATTGCAGCAGCGATCGCGGGAGCGGCGCCGCCCCCGCCACAAGAGGCAAGGATTCTTCCCGAGGCCTGAAGAGGCGATGTCGAGTCTGCCCGTCTACCGGGCGATGCCACTGCGGGGCCAGCGGCACCGACAGCGGTCCACCGAAGCGGAGGCCCTGCTCGTCAATGGCGTCCCGATGGAGCGCCTCGATCAGAGGCGAAGTCTCCGCAGCGACCGATCCCAGTCCGAGGGCAGCAAGTCCGATCCCGGTGGCAACGGAATGCACTGCCCAACGCCTCACGCCGCCCACTGGGGCAGCCTGCAGGAGGCGCCCGATGCGTCAGGGGATGGCTCCACGCTTCATCGGATTCGCGGACGCGAGTCATCAAACGCAGCCTCCATGAGCCGAACGCGGCATCGCCACCTTCCGACCTCAACACAGGCCACGTCAAATCGCAGTCGCCGTCCCCGCCGCCACCCACGGGGCAGACGCTCGGCAGCGCGAGCAACCCGCCGCTGCTTGGGAACATCTACTCGATGGAGTGTGCTTCGTGATCCGCCAGTCGCCTTCACCTCGACAATGGCCAGCACCTTCCCCCTTCGAGGAATCGCCACGATGTCAAGTTCGTCGCGGCCGATCCGCACATTTCGACCGAGAATCCGCCACCCGCGAATGCGCATCCAGCGACGCGCTGCACGCTCGCCGCGTTTCCAGATGCGTCTGCGGTCTCGGTTGCGTATCACCGCTGAGGAAAGCGGGAGGATGCGATGTCGACGGCACGCCTGGCCATCGTCTCCATATCGTCGTAGATCCCCCGCTGCAGCACACGACCAATGAAGCGGGCCTCCTCCTCCTGGCCGCGGGCAATTGCGAGTTGCTGCTGCAGTTGTCGCTGCACATCGGGATCGTCCAGCGAGCGGTGCGGAGGTTGGTGCACATCAATGACCGACACCCAGATCGTCCAACTGCCACGCTCAAAGGCGTTCGAGGTATCGCCCGGGCCAAGGTCGGCGATGTGTGGCCTGTAGAACTCCGCGAGCGGCAGTGCCTCCAGACCGCCCTCGGGCATGGTGAAAGTCTCCCAGACGCCAGACTCCTTCATGCCCGCCTGCTCGGCGACCACCTCAAACGGTTCACCGGCCTTCAACTCGCGATCCAGCAGGAGAATCCGGTCTTCATTCCCTTCGGTGCGGAGTCGAATCCGCCCAAGCGTCACGGTAGCGGCCGGTTGAAACTCTCTGAGCCGCGACCGGTAGGCCCGCTCGATGTCTCGCCACGACACGAGCGTATGGGGTGAGATCTTCTCACGGAGGAGTTCCCCGATCAGCAGTTTCTGCCGCTCGGCATCCATGTACTCATCGATCGTCTTGCCTTCCTCTTCCAGAAGTTGTCGCTCCGCTTCATGCTGAACCCCGCCGCGTTTCCGAACCGCGTCCTCACGCAACTGGCTCATGAAGGCGAGCAGACCACCCTGTTGCTCGGTACTGAGCGCCGCTCGAGATTCGGCCACAATCAACTCGTTGATGATGACGGCTCGGAGCTGGCCAATCACGAGCTCCACGAGCTGCCCTCGAAAGGACTGGTAGGGCTCGTCACGATACGTTGCATTCAACCGGTCCATCAGCGGCGCCAGCACTTCATCCGCATAGATGGGCCGGCCGTTCACCTGGCCGATCAGGCTGTCAA
Organism: Phycisphaerales bacterium; assembly: GCA_030749435.1. Lineage (GTDB taxonomy): Bacteria > Planctomycetota > Phycisphaerae > Phycisphaerales > SM1A02 > UBA12567. The sequence continues at coordinate 62,527 of JASMKH010000011.1, read as the reverse complement.
CGTAGACGCGGTGCCCGACGGTACTGCTGACGTCGAAGAACGTCTCGAGCTCCAGCTCATCTCGTGTGATGTATCGAATCGGCGGCTCCGCCATCAGCCCGGACTCGGCCAGCACTGCTTCGGCTGCGTCCCTGCTCGGTCGCTGCTCGGTCACGCGGGTCTGGTCGGAGAAGTCGGCCGTCGCCAACGCAGGCCCCGAAACGCCCTCCGGACCGCAGCCCGCAAGAAGACCCAAGAGCCCCCCGATCGCCACCGTCATCCATGCCTCGCTTCGCATCGTGCCGCGATGATACCGCAGGGGGATCCCTATACTGGCAATCCTGCCGTTCGGCACCACCGAGGAGAAGCCATGACACCCGACGATTCACCACAGATCCACATCGACTCCGACTGGAAGGCCGAAGCGCAGGCCGAGAAGGAGAAGCTCGCTGCAGCCGAGCGGGACAAAGAGGCTTCGGCGGCTTCAGACCCCAAGAAGTTGCCACCAGCGAACTTTCAGGGGCTCGTCGGCATTCTCGCCTCGCAGGCGGTCATGGGTCTGGGCGCGGTTCCGGACGAGTCCGGCAAGGGCGTACTCATCGATCTGGATGGCGCCAAGTTTGCGATCGACCTGCTTGCTGTGCTCGAAGAGAAGACCTCCGGAAACCTCACCGACGATGAGGCCAGGGAAGTCGCAACCGTCTTGACCGAGTTGAGAGCCAGGTTTGTCCAGGTCACCCAGTTGATCGCGCAGCAGGTGACACAGCCAGCCGATGCCCCCGATGCGAAATCGGGCCCCGGCATCGTGATGCCCGACTGATCGCTGCCATCAGGCCATCAGCCACGTGCTGGCGGACCAGGCGGCCACGAAGGCCAAACCGGCGATCTGGATGCAGGCGAGCCATCGCGGCAGCAGCCCGGTCCACGCCACCGGCAACACACCGATCCAGACCAACAGATAGCGATCGAAGACCGCGCCGCGGGTCAGCGTGTAGAGCAGCAGCCCCCAGACGAGGGTTAGCACCTGCAATCGCAGCAACATGCCAAGTGCACCCCGGACCGAGTGTTGGTACGCCATGGCAGCAAAGGCGCCCAGCCCGCCCAGCCCGATGGCCGAGGCCGCCGACAGGATGACCGCCGAAGGGATGCCGGAGCCCGCCGACAGTTGCCGAGTCGCCGTCGAAGCAATCCCTGCGTAGTGATTGAATTGCCTGTCCAGATCGAGGCCCTCCATTGGCGTGAGGTCCGGCGATGCCAACACGCCGAGCAGGCACCCAAGCCCGACTCCTGTCAGCGGCATCCATCGCAGCGTCCGCCGACCCTGATCGAGAAGCCATGCCACCAAAAAGGCGCCGAGCAGCGGCGAGAGCGCGGCTGCGAGATAGGTCAGGCTCTCCAGTCGGAAGCCCAGCCCGTGCAGGTTCTGGAAGTCGCTGCTCACCAGGCCGCCCCAACGCACCCAAAGCGGGATCCGAAGCAGCACGGCCATGACCATGGCCAGCACCCAGGGCCAGCACCGCCACGACTCACGCTGCCAGGTCACAATGCAGATGGCTGGCGCGAAGGCAGCCGCATGCGGGCGGCTGTGCAGCAGTACCACCATCAGGATGCCTGCCAGAATCGGTCCCGCGACGGGATGCCGGGTCCGATTGCCTTCGCCGCATCCCAGCACAACCACTGCCCAGAGCATCAGAGAGAGCAGGACAAAGGAAGCCTCTCCCATCGCCAGTTGGCCCAGCACAGCGGCGTACGGCAGCACGAGATAGCCAGCCGCCACAAGGACCATCGGAGGGCCTCGGATCCCTGCAGCCTGCGCGAGCATGAGCAGCGGGATGATGGAGATCACGAAGCACACCATGGACAGAACTCGGAGTACCGAGAGCATCTGGGGTGGCGCGGGGTGTGGGCCGCCGGGCGTCGGCGAGGTCCAGACCTCGGCACTGGCGTCGGCCGGATCGACCGGGGCGACTTCGTTCGGATCCACGACCAGCAGCTGCCCGATCGCGGCGTAGGGCCAGATCATCCCGGGCCCCTTCGCCTCCTGAAAGTCGATGGCTGTCTCAACCGTCCACCCCCGCCGCATCAGGTCAGCGATGGGCCGCGTAATCCACCGCTCATCGAAGGTTGGTGGTTTCGCCGCGATATCAGTCGTCCAACGCAGGCCCAAAGTGGCTGCGAGCACCAACGCCATCGCGGCGATCGCCCAGAGGCGATCCCGCCGCACCTCGTGATCGCAACACAGTGATGTCATTGGCCGCCCCGCCTCGCAAGCAGGTTGACGTACCCGTGCGCCGGACACGCCGACATGATGTCGGCGACACTCGCCTGTGACCGAAGACCGGTTCGCTCGTCGATCAGTTCGAGGTCGAAACCGTGGGACACCAGGTCCGCGAGCAAGTTCGACGGGTCGGTCCCGGCGCTGCGAAGCATGGCTGGGGCAAACTCCATCAGCAAGGCGAGGGCGAGATCTCCTTCAAGGAAGTCGGACATGCCCCGAATCACCAGCGGCTCGGCGCCCTGCACATCCATCTTGATGACATCAGGCGTGATGCCGCGAGTTGCAAGCCACGGCGCCAGGGCGATCACATCGACCGACACGCCGCCGCGCGATGGCCCCTCCACCAATCGATGATCACCCGTGTTGTAACGTGATCGCGCCAGCGTCAGCGAGCCGGGCGCCGCTGCCACGGCTTCCGGATGCACCTCGACGTTTCCGCACGTGTGCCGGGCGACGTTTCGCTCAAGCAGTGCGCGGTTGTCCGGGTCTGGCTCGAAGGCGTGCACATGGCCCTCGGGCCCGACGGCCATGGCTGCCGGCACCGCGAAGAGTCCCACGTGAGCGCCGATGTCCACGAAAGTCATGCCCGGCTCAAGAAGTTCGAGGCAGGCCGACCTGGTAGCGGGTTCGTAATCGCCCGTGCGAGCGATTTCAAAGGTCACCCCGAAGTCGGCTGGGTGCACCGCGTAGGCAAGTCCATCCACCACCACCTCCGAGGGCTGCCGCCTGCCCAACCACCACATTGCAGCCCACCGAACGGGCGGCACGTACTCGAGGATCGGCCGAACCGCCGGGGCCAGGGCCGAGCGAAGCTTGTTGAAGGTGGTCACACGGTCCATCATGTCTGCGGGCCCGACTCCCTCCATCGGGCCTTCTGAAGCCCAACCTGAAGGATATCGGTCAACCAGACCAAGAACCGCCTGCCCCGCGGCCCCCTTCCAAAGCCGTCCCCCCACTTGTGGGGGGAGCAACTCCCGGCAGTCCAGCGGCACCCCCTCAGTCGGCTTCGCCGACAGCTCCCCCGCAGGCGGGGGAGCGGTTTTGGAGCGCGGCACCCCCACAGTCGGCTTCGCCGACAGCTCCCCCGCAGGCGGGGGAGCGGTGAGGACAGCGCACCCCCTCAGTCGGCTGCGCCGAGGGCCCCCCTGCGGGGGCCACCAAAAAAGAACTCCGCCGCAGTTGAACTGCGGCGGAGCCAGAGTTGCGTGGGGATACCACTGTCCCAGAAGAGGGACAAGATCATGTCATCGCATTCAGCGACGACGTCGGCGACCGGCGAGGCCGGCGAGGCCGAGAAGGGCCAACGCGCCAGGAGCAGGTACCCAAGTGATACCGAGTTCCTGGAAGGTGTTGCCGTCAACATCCTTACCCTGGATGCTGATCTGGCCGGTGAGATCAGCGGCGCCGTTGCCGGAGCCACCAATGACGGTGAACTGGCCGATCAGGACCATGCCACCGAGCTCTTCACCCTGCGCATCCGCCGGGGTCACGAACCACGAACCGTTGTTGGTCGCGAGCTCGCCACCAGCTTCAAACGAGGCGAAATCGATACCGATATCCAACAGCTTGTTCTCAGCGAATGGCGCCCCGTTGGCGTAGAGCGCGCCGACCGTGACGTAGCTGTCGAATTCAAGCGATGGAGCCAGCGGGAAGAATGCGCTGTTGATCGACGTTGAAGTCGGTCCACCAAGCCCATTCTGATAAAAGTTCATGCCGTCCTGCAAGCCGATCGACAGGGAGCCGACCGAGTTGCCGAAAACAGCATCGATCCGAGTGCCGGCCTCCATGTTGACATACAAGCGATAGGTCTCGCCGTAGCCAGCATCGCCAAGCGACTCGAAAGTAAAGCCCCCAAACGGGGACGCTTGGGTGATGCCGGCGAGCGTCAGCGCGCCAGCGGCCCCAAGCATAATCGTTGCTTTCATCTGCTTTTTCTCCTCCCACCAATGGCGGGAAAGAATCCTTCATCCTCGGCGCCTCAACGCCTCGGACATCTCCTGTAAATCGCCCAGCGCATTGCGTGGGGCGCCGCTTCCGCCAGCCACTGTAGTTGATCTGCCGCCTCGTCAACCCACGAAATTCAATTTTTGGGGGGATTCTTCCCCCCCCACGGCCCCCACCGACCCGCCAAGCGGCTTCGCTGCCTGCCACCGAGGCACTTCCAGACTGGACCTGGAAACCTCTGGGGGACAGAAGGATACGGCGTCTGCGGGGCCGAGGAGCAAGGCCGCCCGCCTGGGGGCGGCCTTGCCGATGCAATGACCCCGAGGAGAATCGAACTCCTGTTTTGAGGATGAGAACCTCACGTCCTAGCCGCTAGACGACGGGGCCGAGCCGCGAATGGTAACAACCCCGGGGGTCGACGCCACCTGATCGGGGCTATTCGGGAAGGGCCAGCACCAGGCCGCCCGCCACGGTGGCGGGCGTCTCGGCCCGCCGGGCCTGGCGGTACCACGTGCTGGCTGCCTGGGCGTCCTGCTGGAGCCCCCGCCCCACTTCATAGTGGGCCGCGAGCACCACCATGGCGGCTCGATTCCCTGCATCGGCGGCCCGCCTCCACCACCCGGCGGCGGCTCGGTCGTCCCGTGGCAGCCCGCGACCGGTCTGGGCAGCGACCGCCAGGGCAACCATGGCCTCCACCTCGCCCGCCCGGGCCGCTCGCGTCCACCACTCGGTCGCGGCCTGCTCGTCATACTGGGTCCCGACACCGTCAAAGAGGCACCGGCCCCAGGCGGTCATCGCCTCCACCTGGCCCTGCTCGGCGGCGAGCCGAAACCACATCGAGGCCCGCAACGCGCTGCGGAAGGTGCCGCGGGCATCTCGGTAGCACACGGCCAGGTTGTACATCGCATCGGCGTGTCCCAGTGAGGCGGCCGCCTGCCACAGGGACACCGCGGCCCGGAAGTCACGTTGCCCATCGCGGCCCGAGAATCGCAGGCAGGCGAGTTGATGCATGGCCTCGGCATCGCCCTGATCGACCGCCGCTGCGAGCCAGTCGCCGGCTTCCTCGGCCGCGGCGGTCTGCCCGGTCTCCAGCAGACGGGCTGCCAGCCCCCGCATCGCCCGCAAGTCACCGGTCTCGGCACTGGAACGAAGCCGCAGCTGATCCGCCTCGGTGGCGGCCCCGCAAGCAACTGCAGGGACTGCCAGCAACACAGCGGTCAGCAAGGCGAAGGCTCGTGATGGCATGACTCGGAACTCCAGCGGGATCACCCTCCCGCATCGGGCAGGGCCGTACCAGACTGAACCGAACCCTCCTCAATCCTCCAAATCCGCCTTCGTTCCGGTTGCACAACCCGGCCCCCCGGTCATACTGGACGCGCAGATCCAATATGGTCCCCCACACCCCTGCCCCCTGCGAGCCACCCCCCGCCCGTCGCCCCAAGCGGTACGGCCGGCGACGCGCCGTGGTGCTCATTCTGGTGCATCTGGTCATCGCCATCCACATCGCCACCTGGCTCCTGCTGGGCGAGACCCTCGCCCCGCTCGAACTCAACGAAGCGATGTTCACGCTGGAACTCGGCATCGTGACCGTCGGGTTCATCTTCATGGGACTCATCGTCCTCTCGTCGCTCGTGTTCGGTCGCTTCTTCTGCTCCTGGGGGTGCCACGTCCTGGCCCTTCAGGATCTCGCGGCCTGGCTTCTGGAGAAGGTGCACATCAAACCGAAGCCCGTTCGGAGCCGCCTGCTGCTCCTGGGGCCGCTGGCAGTGATGGGGGCCATGTTCATCTGGCCGCAGGTGGAGCGGCTCGCAGCGGGCCGCCCCTTCCCGGAGCTCTTCCTTTCAACCGACGCAGAAGGATTCGGCTCGCTCATCACGGCAGACTTCCTCCGAAACCTGCCCGGCCCGGGAATCACGATCCTGACCTTCCTCGTCTGCGGTGGTCTCATCGTGTACCTGCTCGGGAGCAGGTCCTTCTGCCGCTACGTCTGCCCGTACGGCGCGGTCTTCAGCCTCGCGGACCGACTCGCCCCGAGCCGCATCAGGCTGGATCCGGGTGCCGACTGCGTTTCCTGCGGCACCTGCACCGCCGCCTGCTCCTCTGACATCCGGGTACACGAGGAGATCAAGCGGTTCGGCGCTGTGGTCAGTCCATCGTGTCTCAAGGACCTCGACTGCGTCTCGGCATGCCCACAGGGGGCGCTTCACTGGGGCTGGGCCCGCCCCTCGGGATGGCGGTCCTGGTCCGCCGCCTCGCGGCATCGCCGGTATGACTTCACCTGGGGCGAGGAACTGCTGGCGCTGGCGGTGGGCGTACTCGGGTTCTTCGCCTTTCGAAGCCTCTACGGGCAGATCCCGCTGCTGCTGGCCGCCGCCCTGGGCATCCTCGCCGGGTGGGCCACGATTCTGATCGTTCACACCCTCCGGCGGCGGGACCTCAGACTCAAGCCGTTCCAACTGAAGCGGGCCGGCCGCATCGGCCCCGCCGGATGGGTCGCCTCGGTCCTGGCTGCTGCGTTTCTGGCCTTCACGCTGCACAGCAGCGTCGTCAGGATTCACGAGCAGCGGGGCCACCACCTGTGGCCGCACGTCGAAGCGGGCCACGCCGGCTCGGTTGAGGCCGGATACCAACTCATGCGAGAACTCCAGTGGCTTCACCGTTGGGGCATCTGGACGCCCCCCTACGTGAATGATCGCATGGCCAGGACCGCAATCCTGCTCAACCGTCCGGATCAGGCCGTTGAGCCGCTTGAGCGGCTCTCACGGCAATGGCCCGCGAACGCCCGCGTCAAAGCGGCGCTGCGCGATGCGCGAGCCGCATCGGGCCTGCAAGCCGGGTAATCACCGCGTCAACTTGCGGTACTTGATTCGACGTGGCTGCTCCGAGTCCGCGCCGAGCCTCCGCCGCCGGTCGTCTTCATAGGCCGTCCAATTGCCGGAGAACAACCGAACGCTCGAATCGCCCTCGAAGGCCAGGATGTGCGTCGCGACGCGGTCGAGAAACCACCGGTCATGGCTGATGATCAATGCCGTCCCACCAAAGGACTCCAGTCCCTCCTCGATCGCGCGAATCGTGTTGACGTCGAGGTCGTTGGTCGGCTCATCGAGCAACAGCACGTTGGCACCAGCGCGGAGCGTACAGGCGAGCTGGACCCGGTTCCGCTCACCGCCAGAGAGCGTCCCGACCTGCCGCTGCTGCATCGCGCCAGGGAATCCGAACTTCGACACGTAGGCTCGAGCGTTGACCTTCACGCCGCCCAGATCAAGCTCCTCGTCGCCGTCGCTCACAGCCTCCCACACACTGCTGGCATCCGGCAGGGCATCGCGGCCCTGCTGCGCACAGGCCATCACAACCGTCTCGCCGATTCGAATCTCCCCGGCGTCGGGTGACTCGTCTCCCATGAGCATCCGAAACAGCGTCGTCTTGCCGGCACCATTGGGACCGATGATCCCCACGATGGCGCCGGGTGGAAGCGAGAACTCCATGTCGTCGACGAGCACCATGTCGCCGTAGGCCTTGCACACACCCGCAACATCGACGACCAGATCCCCCAGCCGCGGTCCCGGCGGCACGAAGATTTCGACGGAGCGTTCCCGCGCCTTGCAGTCCTGCGACATGAGATTCTCATACGCGGTGATTCGGGCCTGGCTCTTGGCCTGCCGCGCCTGCGGACTGCGGCGGACCCACTCGAGTTCACGCTGGAGCGCCTTCTGGCGCTTCCCCTCCTGCCGCGCCTCGACGCCCAGCCGCCGCTGCTTCTGCTCAAGCCATGATGAGTAGTTGCCTTCCCAGGGAATGCCCTCACCCCGGTCGAGTTCGAGAATCCAGCCCGCGACGTTGTCCAGAAAATACCGGTCATGTGTGACTGCGATCACCGTGCCGGCATACCGCTGCAGATGCTGCTCTAACCATGCGACGCTCTCGGCGTCCAGATGGTTGGTCGGCTCGTCGAGCAGCAGGATGTCAGGGCAGGAGAGCAGCAGCCGGCAGAGCGCGACCCGTCGGCGCTCTCCGCCCGACAACGTGTCGACAGTGCGATCGGCGGGCGGACACCGAAGTGCATCCATCGCCATCTCAAGCCGCGCGTCGAGATCCCACGCATTGGCGGCGTCCAGCGCGTCCTGCACGTGGGCCTGCCGATCCAGAAGTTGCTGCATCGCCTCCTCGTCCATTGGCTCAGAGAAGGCCGCATTGATCCGATCGAACTCCTTCATGAGATCTACGGTCGCCTGCATGCCCTCTTCAACGACCTCGCGGACGCTCCGGGACTCTCCGAGCAGCGGCTCCTGTTCGAGGTACCCCACCGTGAACCCGGGCACTTTCTGGACCTGCCCGTCGAACTCGGTGTCCACCCCCGCCATGATCTTCAGGACAGTGCTCTTGCCCGCGCCATTGAGCCCGAGTACGCCGATCTTGGCGCCGTAGAAGTAGGAGAGTGAGATGTCCTTGATGATCGTCCGCTTCTCGATCGTCTTGGACACACCGAGCATGGAGTAGATGATGTCGGGCATGGTGCTCACTCCGTTCAAGAAGGCCCCGAGGCATCGGGAAAGTACAGTGCCGTGATGCGAACCGGTGTCGATCTCGGCGGAACAAAGATCGAGGCTGTTGTACTCGACCGCGAGGACCACGTGCTGGCGCGGAATCGTGTCCCGACGCCAGACGGCGCGTATGACGACATCATTGCCGCGATTGCTTCCCTGGTCGCGGCGACCGAAGCCGAGGCCGGGGGCGGCGGCGAGCACGTCGGAATCGGCGTTCCGGGAAGCCCCTCGCCCCACGGCGGGCTCATGCGAAACTGCAACTCAACGGTGCTGAACGGCCGCTCGCTTCGCGAGGATCTCACGCGTGCACTCTCACGTGAGGTCAGGCTCGCCAACGACGCCAACTGCCTGGCACTCTCGGAAGCATTGGACGGCGCGGCGAAAGGTGCCGCCTCAGTCTTCGCCATCATCCTTGGAACGGGCGTGGGCGGCGGCGTCGTCATCGACGGCACATTGGTGGTCGGTGCCAATGGAGTTTCGGGCGAATGGGGCCACATGCCACTGCCGTGGCCAACGCCTGCCGAGTCGCCCGGGCCGACCTGCTGGTGTGGCCGCCGCGGATGCCTCGAGACGTGGCTCGCTGGTCCTGCACTTGAGCGAGAATGGATCGAGATCGGAGGCGAGCCGCTGCGGGCCACTGCCATCGCTCGTGCGCATCCCGAGTCGCCCGTCATGCGGTCATGGGTCGATCGCCTGGCACGGGCTACGGCGGTCATTATCGACATTCTTGATCCCGAAGTCATTGTCGTCGGCGGCGGGCTCAATGCGATCGCGTCGATCTACACCGACGTGCCGGCGAGGTGGACGGATCTGGTGTTCAGTGACTCGATTCGGACGCGACTGGTGCCCGCCGCGCATGGCGACAGCAGTGGCGTGTTTGGCGCAGCGCGTCTTTGAGCGGCGCTATTCGTCCTGCACATTGACGCCGGGCTGGTCCATGGGATCCCCCGTTGGGGAATCAGGACCAGGCTCGAGCGTGGACGCTCCCGGCGCCAGATCGGACTCATCCAGATCGGCGGCCCGGTCGATCCGCTCCCTGGTGATGAACGGATCCGGATCGAACGGGTCCGATGCTGTGTGGTCGTCGCCGTCGATCGAGGCCAGATTCGGATCTCCGGCGGTACCGTCCTGGCCGCGCATGTCCGCGGCGCCTTCGGCAGCAAGCGCTGCTTCCTGCCCAGGCAGCCCGCTCGTATCCAGCGGCTGATGACAACCCGCCAGGAGGCAGGTTGCTGCGCCAAGAGCGATCAGTTCTATGTGCATAATCGGTTTCCTTCCGCACGTGGTGGCCGGGTCGTTCCGCGACCGGGGCAGGATACCGGGAAGCCTTGGTACGATGCATGTTCCAATCAGGTGGGGTGGCAGAGCGGTTGAATGCGCCGGTCTTGAAAACCGGTATACGTTTCGGCGTATCGCGGGTTCGAATCCCGCCCCCACCGTTGGTGCGACAGCGTAGGTGAGCCGATGAGCAGAACCGCAATGGTGATCCGGGCCGCGACGACAGGGGCTGCGGTGTGGCTGCTTGGAGGGTGCCTGGCCGGTTCCTCGCCGCTGGCAGCCGATCTGGAGGTGCGGGACGCCCGAACCGGCGCTCCGATCGCCGGGGCTGCAGTCCGAACGACCGGCCTCAGTGTGCTGCAGCCCCCCATCTCACCATGGGCCGATCCCCCGGCCGGCCGATTCGAGTCCGGGGCCGACGGCGCCGTTGCCATCGTGCTGGCAGGAAACCGTCCCAATGAACTCACGGTGACCGCCCAGGGATACGCCCCATTGCACCTGACGCTGCAGGCGGGCAGCGTGAGTGTGGCCGGGGCCACCGACTGGTCAACCGGACGCCTCCCGCCGATCAACGGAAGCGTCTCGCCCCCGCCCCGGCTTGAAGTCCGCGTGCGGGCCAAACCCCCCGCTGAGGTCAGTGCGCCTTGAGTGGCCCCTGTCGCGTCTCGGGCTCGCACAAGGCAGCTTTCATGTAGTCGCGGTTCATGCGTCCAATGAAGCGGATCGACACACCCTTCGGGCAGGCGTCCTGGCACTCGGCGAAATTGGTGCACGCGCCGAAGCCTTCCTCATCCATCTTCTCGACCATGGACCGCGCTCGCTTCCAACGCTCGGGCTGACCTTGCGGCAGGAGGCCCAGGTGCGAGACCTTGGCGGCTGTGAACAGCATGGCCGCGGCGTTGGGGCAGGCCGCCACGCAAGCCCCGCATCCGATGCACTCGGCGGCGTCCATCGCTTCCTCGGCGATCGAATGGGGAACGAGCGACGCGTTGGGCTCGGGCTTGGGGCCGCTGTGCGTCGAGATGTAGCCGCCCGCCTCAATGATGCGATCGAACGCCGTTCGATCCACCATGAGATCCTTGACCACCGGAAAGGCGCCGCTCCGAAACGGCTCGATCCAGATCTCGTCGCCGTCGCAAAAGGCGCGCATCCGAATCTGACACGTCGTCGACTTGTGTCCCGGACCATGCGGCCGGCCATTGATCACGCATGAACATGCGCCGCAGATTCCCTCGCGGCAGTCGCTGTCAAAGGTCACCGGATCGTGACCGTTTGAGATCAATTGTTCGTTGAGCGTGTCGAGCATCTCAAGAAAGGACATGTCGGGCTCAACGGCCGAGAGTTCGTGCCGTTCAAAGCCGCCGCTGGCCTCCGGGCCATCCTGCCGCCATACATGAAGAATGACCCGCATCACTTGTAACTCCTGGTCATCAGCGGCAACGCATCGAACGACAAGGCCTCCGTGGTCTTCTCGTGCGGCGATCCCTCGCCCTTCCACTCCCAGACCGCAACGTTGCCAAACGCTTCGTCGTTCCGGACCACTTCTCCGTCATCGGTCTGATGCTCCTCGCGGAAGTGGCATCCGCAGGACTCGTCCCGCTCCAGGGCATCCCGGCACATGAGATGGGCCAGATCGAGGAAGTCGCCGAGACGACCTGCCCGCTCGAGCGCCTGATTCGTGGTGTCGGCGCGACCCGGAACAACCATGTCATGCTCGCAGGCGTGCTTCAGGGAATCGATCTTCCCCATCGCCTCCGTGAGCCCTTCGGCAGTCCGAGCCATCCCGCAATGGTGCCACATGACCTCACCGAGTTCCTTGTGGATCGCCATGGGTGACCGACTGCCTCGCCGCGCCATCAACCCGGCAATGTGGTCACGGACCGACTGCTCGTGTGCCGCAAATGCGGGATGGTCCGTCGTCACCTTGTCCATATAGATGTCGTGCAGGCTGTCGTTGATCGTTTGCGGGAGGATCATGTAGCCGTCGGCCAGGCACTGCATCAGACTGCTCGCCCCGAGACGGTTCGCGCCGTGGTCGGAGAAGTTTGCTTCGCCGATCGCGTAGAGGCCCGGGATGTTGGTCATCAGGTTGTAGTCAACCCAGAGACCGCCCATGCAGTAGTGGACGGCCGGGAAAATTCTCATGGGAACCTTGTACGGCGAGTCGGTCGTGATCTCCTCGTACATGTCGAAGAGATTGCCGTACCGCTCGCCGATCACGTTCTCGCCCCGGTCCCGAATAGCATCCGCGAAGTCGAGGTAGACCTGCCGCTTGCCGTCCACACCAAGCCCCTCATCGCATACGTACTTGGCGTTGCGGGCTGCGACATCGCGGGGCACCAGGTTGCCGAAGGATGGATAGCGTTCTTCAAGGTAGTAGTACCGTTCGTCCTCTGGAATCTGCTCGGGACGTCGCGTGTCACCCGGTTTTTTCGGCACCCAGACGCGACCGTCGTTCCGAAGTGACTCGCTCATGAGCGTCAGTTTGCACTGAAAGTCTCCGCTCACTGGAATGCACGTCGGGTGGATCTGGACGTAGCAGGGATTGGCGAACCCAGCCCCCCGCTTGTGGGCCCTCCAGGCGGCCGTGACGTTGCAGTTGAAGGCGTTCGTACTCTGAAAGAAGACGTTGCCGTAGCCACCGGTAGCCAGAACGACTGCGTCCGCCGCGATGCTCCGAATCTCACCGGTCTGCAGGCAGCGATAGACGACACCACGGCACCGCCCGTCGATGTTGACGACATCCTGCAACTCAGTTCGCGGGTACATGACTGCATTGCCCGCGGCGACCTGCTGGTGGAGGGCCTGGTAGGCCCCGAGCATGAGTTGCTGGCCGGTCTGACCACGGCAATAGAACGTCCGCTCCACGAGGACCCCACCGAAGGAGCGGTTGGCCAACTGACCACCGTACTCCCTGGCAAAGGGCACCCCCTGCGCCGCGCACTGGTCAATGATGCCAGTCGCGACCTCGGCGAGACGCCACACGTTGGCCTCGCGCGCCCGGAAGTCGCCGCCCTTCTGCGTGTCGTAGAACAGCCGGTACACACCGTCGCCGTCATTGCGGTAGTTCTTTGGCGCGTTGATGCCGCCTTGCGCGGCGATGGAGTGGGCACGCCGCGACGAATCCTGAAAGCACATCACGTGCACGCGGTAGCCCTGCGCTGCGAGCGACGAGGCCGCCGCAGCCCCGGCCAGGCCCGTGCCCACGACGACGATGTCGTACTTCGGACGGTTTCGCGGCCCCACGAGCTTGACGTGCTCCAGATGGTTGCGCCACTTCTCGCGAATGTCCCCCTCCGGAATACTGGCGTCGAGTTCAAGCATGGTCAGTGACCCTCCGTCGAAGTGGCAGGCGTGTGGGCGACCTCATCCGCGGCGGGAGGAGGCAGCATGCCGGTCCAGAAGCAGAAGGGCACGGAAGAGAACCCGATGAAGAGTCCGAGTGCCAGCACGATCGCCCAGATCCGGAAACACCGGTTGCGATCCTGATTGTCGGCGCCCAGGGTCTGCAGAAAGGACCACCCTCCGTGATACAGATGGACGCAGATGCAGGCCATGACGAAGATGTAGAGGGCCGCCACCCACCACAACGAGAAGGCCGCATGGAGGTTGCGGTAGACCTCGGCCATCATGTGGCCGCCCTCCTCGTGAAATAGCACCGGCGCCGGCTGCACCGTGCCGGTCGTGAATTGCAGGATGTGCAGCACGATGAACACGAGAATCACCGCGCCCGAGACCTGCATGAGCCGCGCGGCCAGCGTCGATGCCTGCAGGTGATGCCGGTGGTACTTGTGCGGTCGCGCCTTCCTGTTCTGGCGGATCAGCAGGGCCACCGTGATGATGTGGGCAAGCACGCAAGCCAGCAACACCGCTCGCATGATCCACAACACACCGGCCCACCCGAAGATGGGCTCAAGCATGGTTCGAAGGTGCAGCGCATACTCGTCGATGACTCCCGGGCCCGCGAAGACCTTGAAGTTCCCTGCCATGTGCGCGATCAAAAACAGAAACAGCACCACCCCGGTCACTGCCACGACGACCTTCTTGCCGACGGCGGTCTGATAGAACTTCAACAGTCTCATCGGGGCTCCCTCAAAGCGATGGGTGGCATCATACCGAGCCGGCGCCCGCTCCCGGCGTCACTCACCGGGCTGCCACACTCGCAACGGTCGTGTCATCGGCGAGCGCATCGGACCCCGCCCACGCCCGAACCGCCGCGAGTAACTCAAGCACATCCTCCTGGCATGTCCGCGTCCGCTCGAGCACCTCGAGGATTCGGTCGAGCCCAAACGGCGCCCCTTCGCGATCGGGCTGCTCGGGCACGCCGTCTGTCATCAGCACAATGCGGTCGCCGGAGGTCACGTCGATCTTCGTCGCCACGAACTCGATGTCCTCCAGAGCGCCGACCAGGGGCGAGACCGCGGCGGAATGGATTTCGGCTCCGCCCGCCCGGCAGTGGGCCCAGTACCCGTGGCCCGCGTCCACATACTCCAGGGTTCCCCCGGGATGAAAGACGCCCACCCACAGCGTCAGGAATCGGTTGGCCGCACTTCGCTCCCTCACGAAGTCATTCAACTCCGCCACCGCGTCATTCGGGTGCTCGTGCCGGCTCAGGGCCGAGTGAAGAAAGGCCTGCGCAGCAGCCATGAGGATGGCGGCGCCCACGCCCTTGCCCGACACGTCTCCAAGCATCACCGCAATGCGACCGCCCGAGAGTTCCACCACATCGAAGAGATCGCCCGAGGCGACCCGGCCCGGGTGAAACTCGACTGCATAGTCCAACCCGACGAGTTCCGCTGGTTTGAGCGGCACCATCAGTTGCTGGGCCTCGCGAGCGGCGGCCATCTCGGCGTCCATCTCTCGCTGCCGGTCCTGCATCGATCGTCGTCGCAGGTTGGCGATGGCGAGCCCGCCGAGCTTGGCCAGGGCGTAGCAGAATCCAGCGGCGTCGTCGGCAACCCGATCCTCGCTGCCTCGCGCGTCGAGGTACAGGCATGCCGCCACCTGATCGTCCACCTGGACCGGGCAGCACATGGCCGAATGGATCGCCAGGTCGGCGATGCTCCTGCCCCAGTCCGCCGTCTGCTGGCCCGCAAGCGTCACAAACTCGCCAGCCGAGGCCCGCGTCACGAGTGTTCGACTGAATTGGTCGGGGGGCCCGTCATCGCTTGAGCGGCGTCCGAGGACCTCGACACCCTCTTCATCGCCAGCCAGACGAACGAGCGCCGCGCGGCAGTAGCCCGTTCCCTCGATCACGGACTCAAGCAGGGACTGGGCCAGATCCCGCTCGTCCACTGCCTCATTGATCCGTCCGGCACAGTCGATCACCAGTTGAAGGCGGTGGTGCGCGAGTTGTCCGGCAGCATCGGGCTGCAGCGGCTGGATCAGTGCCGCATCCTCGCTTGCATCCGCATCGGCCATGGCGATGGTCGTTGGTGCCCAGGAGCCCACCCGCAACACCCATGGTCCGACCCCGATTCGGTCGCCGGGCGCCAGCGGCGTTGCCGTTTCGGCATCGAGCCGGACATCATTGAGCCACGTGCCGTTCGCGCCTCCGAGGTCGACCAGCATCCACCGGTCACCCAGATAGCGAATCTCGGCATGCCGCCGCGAGACCGTGGCGTCAACCAGCCGCACCTCGCAGGCCGAACTGCGACCGATGACACCGCCGGATCGGGTCACTTCCACTGCGGGCACAGTGGGTCCGCGAACGCTCGTGAGGCGGAGCATCGCTGCAGTCTGTTCCGGCTGGTTCGAATCGGTCACCGGCGAGATACTACCGCAGCGTGGTTTGGGGCTTCGATCCGGACGTGCCCCGCCTCGGCGATTGCCGCCGCGAGCCCGAAAGCGTCGCACCCTCCTGCGGCGAGCCACGGGTACACTCCTCGCTTCGGTCCACGTAGCTCAATTGGATAGAGCGTCGGCCTCCGAAGCCGAAGGTTGCAGGTTCGAGTCCTGCCGTGGACGTCGCGGTCACTTCAAGAGCGCTGCCGCGGGCGCCTCACCGTAGACTGGTGCCCATGAGGAACTTCACGTGCCCCTGGTGCGGATTCTGCGGGTCCTCGACCGATTCGCGATTCATCGCGACCTCGGCGTCGCTCATCGGAGATCCGGTGCTCGGATCGGACCAGCAACTGCGATTCATGCCCACCCGGTTCGATGCTGGCGGCTGCCCGGTCGATCCCGATGGTGGCAGGTCGCCTCAGCCGGCCTGCCCCGCATGCCGGCGAGCGTGGCCCGAGTGCCTCTGGTCGAGCGCAGCGACGGGCCTGGTGCGACTCACTGGAGACGACGCCGCGTCAACCCGCACCAAACTGATCGCGCATGCCCGCCAGCGGTTGAGCACGCTGGAGATCATCCTCTCACAGGTTGCAGCCGCGCAGCCCACGGCCGATCTTGATATCGCCGCCTGCATGCTTGCCTTTCCGGATGGGTCGCACCGCACGGTGTTTCTGACGACGACCGACACGCCCCGAGGGCCCGAGGTCGTGCTCGCTGGCGCAGGCACTGACGCCCCCCCTGCCCGGCCCGGAACGACCACGCTTCAACTGGCCGCGTCGGGCCAGCCGCCACCGCCGCTGATCTCGATCACGAATCGCGTGACGTTGGCGCGGTGCGGCACACTCGACTCCGGCGCCATCGAAGTCGAAGAGGGACCCGAAGCGATGGCCGCGGCACTGCTCCTGGCAACCGGCCTCCGCGAGGACACCGCTGCCCATGCATGAGTTGATTCATACCTGGTCCGCCCAAACCGCCGCAGGCGTCCCCGGCTTTGCGACGGTGT
This sequence comes from Phycisphaerales bacterium, assembly GCA_030749435.1. Classification (GTDB taxonomy): domain Bacteria; phylum Planctomycetota; class Phycisphaerae; order Phycisphaerales; family SM1A02; genus UBA12567. Next base: position 45,720 of record JASMKH010000011.1, on the reverse strand, counting down.
GGAAGAGCCCGCATCTCTCGGCCGAGGATGCCGCAACGCTTGAGGCCAGATCCGGGCTTGTGATGAGCCCCCCTGTCGACACGCCGCCGCTGGTGGCCCATCGATCACTGAGAATCGAGGGCGGTTGGCACTCCGTGTTGACCCGAATCTCCCGCACGCCCGGGGCAGCCGGCGATCGACCCGGTCGGGTGGCGCACCATCTGGTGCTGCCGGCAGGCGAACGTCCCGACTACGGACCGGTGTCGCTGCTGCAGAGTGGCTGGTTTCTCACCTCGCGGTCGGGCACAGACCGACATGACATGCCTCGGCTGCCTGCCAGCGTCGGTGCCCCGCCCGCGGGCCCGCTCGACGATCGCTGGGCCAACCACCTCGCCTCGCTCGTGCTGCGTGGGACAGGCTTCATCGCCCGACTCCCACGTGACGTCGACGCGATCGAGGCGTTGCGGCAACTTGAACAGGCGATTCCACTCGAGCGTCAATGGGACCTCACCTTCCTGCTCGGCGGTGCGGCGTTCACCGATGGCGTGCTGGTGCGACTCCTTTCGGCCGAGTCACAGCCAACCGCCGCGGCGAGCGTACTGGACCTGGCCGAAGCGGAGCCCGCGGATACCCGCGAGGCGCCGGCCACCGAAGCCGGTGAGGCGGCGGTTCTCTCACTGGAACCACCGGAGCGGCGCCGCGCGTGGATCATCCCGATGGTGATCATCGGCCTGGTGGCGGTGCTGGCGCTGATTCTCTGGAATGGAATCGAGCCATGAATCAGGCCGAGACACTCCGAGCGGCGATGCGCCAGCCCGATGACGAAGTGACGCTGCGGGCCGCAGCCGAGGCTGTCTCCCGATCGCTCGCATGGTGCGCCACATGGGCGGTTCGCGGGGACGCCATCGCAGCAGCGGCGCTCAATGCCGACGCGGGCAACATCATTGGGCTGTGCCTGACCCTGCACGAGTCGGGGCAGCCACTTCCGTCCGGCTTGAGACTCCCTGCCACCCCTTCTCTCGAAGCGCTGGCCAGAATCCCCGCAACCGGGCAGCTGCACCGCGACGAGGTCGATCAGTGGACGCTGGCCAATCTGGAAGATCGGCCGCTCCCAGCGCGTCTCGCTGCCGCACGGGCCCTGCGGCTGCTCGAGCCCAACAACCCGCTTTGGAAACGAGTGCACGAGCCGCTGGAACAGGCGGCCGTTGCACTGTGGTCAACTGAAGTGGAGCGTTGCCTTGGGTCTGGAGACGAGCGTGCCATTGCCGAAATGTCCAGGCAGGCACAGCGGATGGAGTTCCTCACCGCCAGCGGCCAGCACCTCCTGCATCAGTTGGACGATGCGATGGCGGACCTTGCCCGCCAAGCAGCCGGCAGCCGCCTCGATGCCATCGAACGTGCGTTGCATCTGGCGTGGGCCGCCATGGATGCAGGGGCCGCTGCCGAGCTCGTGCAGCAGTGGCGCACGCAGGCCGAAGCATCCGGTGGCGGCTCCGACATCGCCATTCGAGGAGTTCTAAGTTGGCTCGAGGCCGATCAGGATCGCAGGGACCGCGTCGATGCCAAGGCCAATCTGGTGATCGACCTCGTTCGGTCGCTGGATGAACTCGAGCCCGTGCATGGAATCGAACGCCGCTACGCCGCCGCGATCGAGGCCGGGGCTGCCATCCCGCGGACCGTCGAGACCCGCGTGGCCCACCGAATCGCGGAGGAGCGGCGAGCCCGCGCCCGCCGATTCACAGTCGGCGCGTTGGCCATCGTCGCGGTGGCCTCGGCACTGGCGGTGATCATATTCGTCAGACATCAGAGCCTTGAGCGAGCACGAACCATTACGTACCTCTCGGATTGCATGGCTGCGGCGCTGCAGACCGACCGGCTCCCGGAGGCGCTGGACTGCTGGGCTGAGGCCGAGCGAGCCCACCTCACGGAGGTCGCTGAGATCGCTTCGCACCGGGCCGCCATCGGGCGGGCATCCGAGACCCTTGCCGTCCGTCGAACTGCTGCGGAGGACGCCCTCCTTCGAGCCACGTCGATGCTGGAGCGTGAGGCCGACTCGCTCGCATCCGTCCAGTCGGCCATCGCGCTGCTCCGCCGGGTGCAGCCGGATCTTCCACCACCGCTGCACGCGGCCAGCGACGCGGCCCTCGAGCAGGCCACGGCACACCGCACGGCCCTGCTGCAACAGGAGCGAACCGCCCGTCTGGAGGAGTTGGCATCCATCGAGTTGCTGTTCAAGGAGCCCAACCCCCTTCCTGGGGATCTGGCTGGTTGGACCGCCCGTCTCGCCGAGGCCCGCGAGGCAGCTCGCCTGCTGGCGGCGATCCGCCTGCGGCCCGCCGCCGATGAGATCACAACGCAGCAGCGGCTCGAATCACTGGAGCATCGCGTCACGACGTTGCGGTCACTCGCCACGACCAGGGTCGACCGCCTCCTGGAGGGTCAACGAGCCCTGAAGGTACTCAGCCACGTTCCGACGACCGAGTCGATGTGGGCTCGCGCGTGGGACACGCTGATCTCCGAGTATCCGGACGTCATCAACGCGGGCGACCGGGCGAAGTGGGGTCTCGCGGCCGAGGCCGCCTCGGCGGCCAGGGCTGTCGAGGACTGGCGATCGCGCCTCTCTGGAATCGCCGAGGCCCAATTGTGGTCCACCGATGGGCCGCCCCAGTTGCCGCTCGTGGGTGGCGCCAAGACAAGCCTGCAGTCACATCTGGACGCCCACGGCATGCACTCGCCGTATCGATCCGCCGCCGAGCGGCTTGTTCGCATCGCATCGGCCATGCAGGACGCCCGCCATCTTGACCCGCTCGAAGCGGCGCTTGAGGACTCGGGGCTCCTCGATCTGTACCGCGCCGAGACTCCAACGGGGTACCACTATCTGAAGCGGGCCGGTCATTCCTGGCGGCGTCTGGAGTCCCGCCAGGATCTTCGAGTTCCGGCATCCCACCTTGAGCCCCTCACACACGAGGCGCAGCGGGTGATGTTCGCCGGCGTCGAACCGAGTCCGCCCCCCGCGGTCGCCGCCCTGCACCGCGGGCTGGAAGCGTGGAGAGGGAGCCGCAGTCCCGAAGCGGCCGCAGCGTTGCTGCAGGCTGTTGAACAGTGCAATGAGCAGGACCCGCTCCTCGTGCTCGCCATTCTTCGCACGGTATGGAGCACACTGCGCAGCCCGGCCGTGCCCTTGCCTGAGGGCATTGCTGAAGCCGGGGCGCATTGGTTGGACACACTCTCGGCGCCAGCCCCGAGTGCCACCACCGCCGATTGGGTCAAACTGGCGCCGAAGGCTGCCGCGCCAACGCAGCATGAAGTGCGCCGCCAGGCGCTGCATGCGCCGCACGCCGCCCCATCATCCGACGAGATCCGGCAGGCGTGGCGAAGGGAAGTGGCTGAACTCTCCGAGGCCGTGAAGCCTCGCATCATCGGCGGCCTGCTTCGACCGGACTCCGAGAATCCGCACGTTGCAGCCATGGACATGCCTGACGGAGCCGACCAGCCCGCCGAAGTGTTGCTGCGAGCACCGCTGGGCTGGCGATTCCATCGCATCGATACCTCCGACGCCTCAGGGTCAATGCCATGGCCTGGCAACATGCCCCATGCTCCAGCGATTATCTTCGTAGCGCCATGACGGGATCAGCACCACCGCCGGCGGCCTGGGACCAGCAGCCCATTCGAGTTCTTTCGTACGCCTCGCTCGATCCCGAGAGGCGACTCGGCCTGCCCTCCGGGCGCTTCACAACGCCATCTTCAAGTGCCTCGATGGTTGTCGGACTTGCATTCATGGGCGTGGTCTATGCCACCGCCTGGGCAGTGCGGGGGACGGGATGGGGCGCGGTCGTCTGGGAGTACCTCACCGGATTCTCAGGCATCCCCATTCCCATCATGCTGCTCTCGTGCTGGGCAGCTGCCATCCTGCTGCTCAAGGCTGGCAAGGTTGCGGCGCAGCGGGCCGCACTTCGGCTTCGGTTTGTGCCCTCTGACGCTGGCTTCACGCTCTCGGTACGGACCGTGGACCGGGTGATTGACTCGATCGAACATGGTGTCGACGAACCGCATCGCTTTCTGCTGCTCGACCGCGTCGTGATTGCGCTCAAGTCGATCCGCAACATTGGGCGAATCGCCGATCTGGATGAAATGCTCAAGTCGGCGGCCGAAGCCGATGAGGATGCCATGGACAGCGGCTACACGGTCGTCCGTGGGCTCATCTGGGCCATCCCGGTCCTCGGATTCATCGGAACCATCATCGGTCTGACCGAGGCCATCTCCGGGTTCGGAGGCGTGCTCGAGTCAAGTGACGCCACGATGGGCGGGTTGACCGACCGGCTCACTGACGTCATCGCCGGGCTCGACACGGCCTTTGTCACGACCGGCGAGGGGCTCATTGCCGCCCTGCTGCTGCACTTGAGCCTGACATTCGTACGGCGGAGCGACGAACGGCTCCTCGACGACTGCCGGCAGTACGCCGCTCGCAACATCACGGCGCATGTCAGGGTGGCCCCGGACGAACCGGCATGAGCCGGCGGCGGGCGGGTCGCGCGGCGCCGATCAGTTTCTTCTCGTTTCAGGACGTCATGATCGGAACGATCGGGGTCGTGCTGATCATCACGCTCGTGCTGCTGCTGAGCATTGGCAAACGCACTTCACAGGCGGTCGCCGCCGTGTACTCCGAGGACTCGGAGGAAGCGGTCGAGTCACTCCGCGCCCGGCTCGAAGAACTCCAGGCGCGGCCCGGCCGGGATGTGATTCTGGCGGAACTCGAGCAACTCCAGGCCGCACTGGAGTTGGAAGCTGGGCTGGTCGAGTCGCGGCGATGGGAACTGGAGTCCCTGCAGACGCAGGCCGCGAACTCGCTGCGACGCGGAGACCTCGCCGAGTTGGACAGGCTGGCGACCCGAGAGGGCCAGCTTCAAGGTGAACTTGAAGCAATCAAACGTCGGCGGCAGATCTCCTACCTCGTCGCAGACGACGACAGCGACGCGCTCGTCACGGAGTTGATGGGTGGTCGCGTCGTGCTCTCGAGGACCGACCCGCGGATCGCCCCGCGGATGCGAACCGGAACACCCGAGCAGATCGCGACAGCCGCGCTCGAGGCGTGGCTCACCGCCTCGACGTCCAGGCCCACGCACCTGCTTCTCAGCATCAAACCGTCGGGCTTCGCCGCATGGCAGGCGATCATGCGGAAGATCGACCGGGACCCGCGGTTCTCGGATGTCGCCGTCGGCATCGACCTCATCTCCGAAGACTCAAGCACGACGGGCCAGTTCCCCGGCCGAAGGTCGGAGCCATGAGACGCTCCAGTGAGCACGAGTCGAGCCTTGACCTTCTGCTCGACACGATCTGCAATATGTTCGGCATGGTGATCTTCATCGCCGTGCTGGCGGCGGTGTTGGCCGCGGCGCGAGGCGAACGAACGATCGACGCGATGGAAGCCCGGACGCCCGAACGATCGCTCGAGGCGGCCAGACTGCGGTTGGCCATCGAGTCGATCGAGCAGGATGCCGACATGACGCTTCGCACCGCCCGCGAGCGAACGCGTGGTGAAATGGAACGCATGCTGAGCATCAAGCTGGAACTCGGCGGATTGATCGACCGCTTCCGCGACAACCTCCGCGCCTCAGATTCCGAGGGTGAACTGGAAGCCCGCCAAGCCCGCATCCGCAGCCTCACGCGGCAGGTGCAGGACGCGAAGGACAAGCAGACGATTCCGCTGCGGACGCCGCGCAGGCACGCCATCGAGCATCGCATTCCGGTTCAGGTGTATCTCACAAATGACCGCCTGTATCTGGTCAATGACTGGTCCGACTGGAAACTGACGCCGAATCCCATCGGTGATCGGTGCCGGTTCTGGTCCACCTGGAATGTGCAGGCGGTCGATCCGGACGCCTCCACCTTCGAGGACCACGGAACGTGCGAGTTTCGGACGGGAGGTCGGCGGATCGATCGCAGCCTCCAGCTTCGGCCGGACGGCGGCCTGCCGATGGAGACCGACAACGACTTGCGGGCAATCGGAACGCTGCTCGATCAGTTGGAACCGCGATCGCAGTTCATTTCGTTCCGGGTGACGCCGGACTCGTTCGAGAAGTTTCACGCCGCGAGGCGACTCGTCGTTGAGCGCGGGTTCGAGCACAACGTCGAACCGATCCTCGCCTCACCCACGCTCAGGTACAACGACGCGATACGTCATGGCACCTCCATTGCGCAGTAGCGGACCGATCACTGCGTGACGTGCACGAACCGACCGCCATGGTCCCCCGCCACCGCCTTCAGGAAACCGATTTCAGCATTGAGCCCCAGTCCGATGGCGTGGATTCGGGTCTTCCCACTTCCTGCATTCAAGGTGCGAAGCCGCTTGAGCAACTGGCGACTCTCTTCGACGGCGCCGTCGGTCATGAAGTAGATCTCATCCGGTCGGGGGTCGAGGGTTCGAAACGCCCACTCGAAGGCCTCGGCAGGATCGGTCCCCCCTCCAGCCGCGACGTCGGCAAGCGCCCGTCCAACCCGTCGTGTATTTCCCTGACTGGCCAAGGTCCATTGCGGCTGCAGTTTGAGCAGTGTGCTGTTGAACGGAAGCACCACGAATCTCGCGTTTCTCGGAAGCGATGTGAGCGATGCTTCGAGTTCCCCCTGCAGGCGAGCCATGCGACCCCGCATGGATCGCGACACATCGAGGATGTAGGCGACGAAACGACCATGCGACTGCACACCGAAGAAGTCGACCGTCGGAGATGCGGCCGATGCGCCACCGGCCCCATGGTCCAGAGGCCCGGCCAGGGGCGTGGTCGGAGTCGGGGTGACATCCGGCGCCTCCATGATCTGGACGACTTCTTCGGGATCTCCCGGAGCGTAGACCCCACCTGCGAGATGCAGAAACCTTCCCTCCCTCGCCCAAGCGGTCTCGCAGGGCACCTCGACTGCAGCGGGATGGAGTCCGCTGTGCTCACCCAGCGCGGAGGGGCGATCGGCGAGTGGTCTGATCTCCACCTGCGCTTTGCGAAACGCCGCCTCGAATGCAAGTGACTGCCACTCCCGGGACCGCCCACCGGTGGCCATGTAGGCGTTGAGTTCGCGCTGCACGGGATCGATCCCGATCAAGCGACGCGTGGCGCCGCCGGGAATGAAGTCCTCATCGGCATCGGTGACCGAGACGAGTTCCCAGACGCCGCGGACCTCGCGGTGCCACGGCTCAAAGTGCTCACCTCTGGAAACGAGATCGTCACCGGTGTCGGTGACTCCCGGGTCGGCGCTGAAGGCGGCGTGGAAGTTCCTCGCGTTCTCCACTGCGGCGGCCGCTGCAGCAGCGGCTGCGGCCACGTCGATGGGCCGCTCACCGGCGGCCTGCGCGGTCTCTGCGGCAGAAGCCTCCACCTGGGCGTCTGCCGGCTCCGGCGGCTGTGTGCCCTCGATCTCGCCCTCGGCGGTACTTGTCCCGGCGGTGTGCTCGAGTGCATCCGACTGGCTGGCCCTGGCGGATCGACCGGAAGCGTCCTCCATCGCGGCCCCCCCCGACCCGTCCGAACCGCCCGCGTCCCCGTCGCTGCTGCCGGTCTGATCACCCGAGGGGCCACCCCCTGCCCCGGGCTCGGGCGGAGTTGTCGCTTCGGGCGACACGGCCCACTCAGGGCGTGACTGGTCGGGGCCCTCGGCCCTTGCCGCCTCAAGCAGGCCCTGCGGCTCCATCGTGTGGCCATCCAAATCGCCTTGGGCGCCCTCCTCACGTGCCGGACCGGCCTCGGACCCCTCTGGCGGGGTGGGGCTGGCGTTTGAGTCGAGGCCACCCGGGCGGCGCTGCGAGATGGTCTCCCCCTCCGCCACCTCGAGCGATTCGAGTTGCCGCGATCGTCCGGGATCCGCGGCAGGTTCATCGCTGGGGTCACCCCCTGCCTGCGAGGTCGCGCCTTGCGGCGCAGACGTGGATGGCTGCGCGTCATTCGCCCCGGCCGATGGAACGCCACCGCTTCCCGACTCACTACCGCCATCACACGTTGCGGGGGGCTGGCGCTCCGGTGACGGGAGGTCTTCGGATGTCGCCGCAGATGGCTGCGTGCGGGTCGGTGGTGATTGGGACTGCTGCTGGGGATCGACTGGCGGGGCGGCGTCCCGGGGGGGTGTTGACTGCTGGGGGGACTCCGGGGGGGGTGTTGATTGCGGGGGGGATTCCGGGGGAGATTCCGAGGGAGATTCCGAGGGAGATTCCGAGGGGGACTCCGGGGGGGAATCCGGGGGGGAATCCGGGGGGGAATCCGGGGGGGAATCCGGGGGGGGTGCCGCTGCCGAGGCGTCAGTTCGCTGCGGTGGCGAGGGTCGTCCGGTCGGCGTAGGGGATGATGCATCCGCCCACAGTTGGCTGTTCGGCAAGGTGGCGCTCGGGGCCGGTCGTTGCCGCTGCGCCCATCGCGTTTCGTCGCGCCCGTCGGGCCTCGGGTCTCGAACCGGCGTCTCGTCGGCAGCGGCTTCGGTGGCCTGCTGCGGGGACTGGCACCCGAGGGCGAGCGTGAGCAGGCCGCAACTGAGCACTGCGCGGTCGAGATGTCGCAGACCGATCGACATGGTCACTCTCTGGGGTTCGTCACAGCATCGCGTTGTTGTTGCAGAAATGTCCAGGATTTCGCCACCGAGTTGAGTGGCAGGTCTCGCAGGGGCCATCTGGTGCCCGGCGGATCAGCGATCAGCGCGACGGCTTCCGGCGCACATGGGGCCTGGTAGGAGGCGAGTTCTCTGGCGGCCGTCTCGAGCGAGCACGGTGCCTGCGGCGCGTGACGCCACGGGGTCTGCACCGCGGCGAGGAACTTGGTGAAGGTCGCCAGTTTGCGCTGGCAGTCCTGGAGGGCCGTGATGCGATCGTTCACCTGCCCGAGCCACACCGACTGCGGGCGTTCGGGGATGTCGCGGAGCCATTCCATCGTCTCATCAAGGTCGGCCCATGGGGGCGTAGTCCCCCCGCCCATCCACTCAAAGAGTGCATCGGCGCGTTGTGCTCGTTCGAGAAGGGTGCAGAGTGAGAGTTCGTCCGGCATCTGGTACGAATCGCCGAGTTGGGCAGTCCACCCGGATGTGGAGTCGTAGAACTCGGTGATGGCGGCATCGATGCAATGCCGACGCACCGACCGGGTCAGGGTGCCCATGGCGGCGTGCTCGCACCAATCGAATGCATCGCGGTTGAAGGCCCCGATTGCATCGGCCACGACTCGCGGATCGCTCGGGATCTCGGGCGGCGCAGGCGTCGGAACAGCGGGATCCGGCGTTGGGGGGGCCTCCTGCTCGGAGGGTGTGGACGAGTTGGGCGGCGCTGCTGGAACCGGGTCCGGTGGTGGCTGCGGATCTGCGGGCGGCCGCGGGGGGTGAGGTTTCGGCGAGGTCCTCGAGGTGACTGGCGGGCTCGGCACGGTGGTCGGAAGGTGCGGGGCGGGCGGGTCGGTTGGCGGCGGAACCGGGGCATCCTGCCAACGCGCCGAAATCAACCAACCGGTCAGCACCACTGCCAGTGCGATCAGCACCCCGCTCGCCACGCGCAACCCGCGGCCGCCGCGGGGAAGGTCGCTGCCACTGGCTGCAGCGTCCGCACCGGAGGCATGGAGGGCAGCCTCCTCCCGTGCTTCGTCCACGATGTGTCGGAGCGCCTTGAGCGTTGTGCGGCTGACACCGCCGGTGGGTGCTGCCGGGTCGAGCGTTGCCACGTCAAGATCGGCGGACGGGCGATTGAGCCGAAGGCCCCATCGCAGATTGCCGGCCTCATGATCGGACAGTGCGCTCAGCATGCCCAGCATGGCCGCGTGGGTCTGCGGGCCGTGGACCAGATGAATCGGCCCCACGCCCAGCCGCACCGCGGCTGCCAGCAGGCGGGCGTCGCTGCAGGGATCGGCCTCATCAACCGTCCCCGGCGAGACATTGAGCGTCCGGCCCTGCTCGAAGGACGGATCTTCCCAGAGCGCAGCGTCGAGCAGTTGCGGGGGGTCGTGCCGAGCGCGGCAGGTCCAGTCCGCTCGTGCCATGACGATGGACCGGAACTCGACAGTCCGCCGTCCGGCTTCATCGTTCGGCCCGGCAACGCATGCCGTCACTGCGATTCGCCCGGCCGGGAGGGGCCGACCGAACAGCATGACCGATCCGAGTTCAAGTGTGCGCACGTTGGGATGTCCAAGATCGACGTCCCGAAGGGCCTGGCGTTCTCGCTCACTCAGTCCGGCCGACCACGCCCGCTCCCCATAGCCCCCATCGGAACCCATGAGGTGCGTCTCGAAGATCACGGTTCGCTTCCGCCAGCAGTGGAAGGCTTGAGTTTGCCGATACGCGGTCCCGGATCCTCGGTGGCTTCGGGCTCGGGCACTGGCTCTGGCTCTGGAACTGGCTCAGGCTCTGGAACTGGCACCACCTCAGCCGGCGGCGCCATGACCGGAGGTGCAATCGACTCGGTGGGCTGCGGCTCCCGGAACGCAACGAACAATGCCACGACGATGACGACGACACCGAAGATCCCCATCGCCACCCAAAAACCGACCCACCTGCGAAACGACTGCTGGGCGAAGCGGCGGTCACGGGCGGCAGCCCTGTTGAGCTCGTCGCGGCGGGCCGCCTCCCGATTGTTTCTCGCTGCTTGGGCCATGGCGGCGCCGACGTGCTTCATGCAATACTTCAACGCGTCGGAGAGGCCCGCTGGCTCGTGCTGGGTATTGGGGACCGGACGACCGAGCGCATCGCCGCGGGTCCGCACCGCGGCCGTCGCAAAAATGCGCATCCGGCCGCCGTACTGCGTCAGGTTCGGAATCTTCGACTCGATGAAACCCCGCGCCCCGCCGGCAGATCGAACCAGTCCCACGTGCTCGTCGCACTTGGTGAGCGCGACGGCGAGGGGGACTTGAGTGCCGCCCGGGCTGCGGCGGAGGTAGTCCACCGCCTGCACCATTCCATAGTCATCGTCCACCACTTCGCGGGCGGAGCCCGCGTGCACATTGCCCGGGTCAATGAGCAGGATCACAGCAGCGGCATGGTCGAGATGGTCAATCAACTCGTCGGCCTGCGCGCCGCCCCCACCTTCGACGAATGCCTGGCGAAACACTTCGCCCGGGTAGTCGAGCATGAGCATGGTGGCCTGCATGCCGAGCCACGTGACCTCGACCTCGCTGCAGAGCGAACCCGCGGTGGCGGCGGGCCACTGGCCGTGGTGCAGTTGCTCCACGATTTCCATGCACAGTTCGTGCATCGCGCCTTCGGCGGCCCGCATGTGCAGTCCATCACCGCCCCGCCATGCCTGTTCATAGAGCCGCGCCAGGAAGACCGTCTTGCCGGCCTTGCGGCGTCCCAACATGAGAATCCGATCCCGTCGCCGCGTGGGCATCGGGGGCTCGGCGTTCTGAGTTGCGTTGGCTGTTGGCATGAGACTCCCCGACCCACTTGGCGGGCGTCCAACTCGGACGCGGGGTCAGGTCAGCCTACTCGCTTCCCCTTGGGGACGTCGTGTAATTGGGCGACTCCTTGGTGATCTGGATGTCGTGCGCGTGCGACTCGACCAGCGAAGCGCCGCTCACCCGCACGAAACTCGCTCGTTGGCGAAGCGCCTCGACGGTCTCACATCCGCAGTAGCCCATGGCGGCCCGCAACCCCCCGATCATCTGATGGACAAAGTCGCTCAGCGAGCCCCGATACGGCACCCGACCTTCGACCCCTTCGGGCACCAGTTTGGTGGATTCGGTGACCCCGGCCTGCCCGTACCGATCGGCCGAGCCACGACCCATGGCGCCGATGCTGCCCATGCCGCGGTAGGTCTTGTAGCGTCGGCCGCCGTGCAGCACCAATTCGCCCGGACTCTCTTCCATGCCCGCAAACAGTGATCCCAACATAACGGCAGAGGCCCCGAAGCCAATCGCCTTGGGGACATCGCCGCTCTGTCGAATACCTCCGTCGGCAATGACCGGCACGCCGGAGGCCTGGCACGCCACGCAGGCATTGGCAATCGCGGTGAGTTGCGGCACGCCGACCCCACTAACGATGCGCGTGGTGCAGATGCTTCCCGGGCCAATGCCGACCTTGACCGCATCGGCGCCAGCCTCGATGAGGTCCTCGGCGGCCTCACCCGTGGCGATGTTGCCAGCGATGACGTCGATGTCGTAGGCAGCCTTGATGTCGCGGACGGACTGCAGCACGTTTTCAGAGTGACCATGGGCCGTATCCACGACGAGCACATCGACATCGGCGGCAATGAGGGCTGCCACCCGATCCATCTGGTGCACGCCCACGGCTGCGCCGGCTCGAAGCCGACCACGGTCATCGCGGCACGCGTTCGGATGCCGGCGGACATTCTCAATGTCCCGCATCGTGATGAGCCCTGCGAGGGCGTCGTCCGAATCGACGAGAATCAGTTTTTCGATTCTGCCACGGCTCATGAGTGACTCTGCGTCGGCCAGATTGATGTCGGCGGCGGCGGTCACCAATCGTTCCCGGGGCGTCATGACGTCACCGACACGATCGAGCGGTGACTCGACGAAGTTGATGTCTCGCCGGGTCAGGATTCCGGCAACGCGGGCCCCTCCGGTGCCGTCGAGCGTCACCGGGAACCCGGAGACGTGGTGTGACTCCATCAAGTCGATCGCCCGTTGCACAGAATCATCCGGGCTCAGCGTGACCGGGTCGGTGATGATGCCGTTCTGGCTTCGCTTGACGCGGGCAACTTCCGCTGCCTGCATCGCGGGCGTGAGGTTCTTGTGGATGATGCCAACGCCCCCCTCCTGTGCCAACGAGATCGCCAGCCGGGACTCCGTCACGGTGTCCATGGGCGCGGAGACGAGCGGGAGTTGCAGGGAGATTCGACGAGTCAGGCGTGTCGAGACATCGACCTGATCCGGCGTGAGGTTGCTCCGCTGGGGAACCAGCAGCACATCGTCGAACGTGATGCCTTCGGGGATCGAGAGACGCTCCATCTGCGGATGATGCGGCATCGGGCCGCGGGTGTCAACCGCGCTTCGCCCCCAGGCGCGTCCTATGGTACGATCGCCCCTTCCAAAGCCCAACGAGAGCCCCGCTGTGAGGGGGCATGCTCGAAGGAGTGATCATCGTGTCCAATCCGCTCCCGGACGCCCGACTCGTCCACCATGCCAAAGGCACGACACCCGGCGCAGGCGAGACGCTCTTCCGCAAGTTTCTCAAGGCGTGTATCACTTACGCCGCATCCGATCTGCACATCAAAGCCGACGGACCTCCGCGGATCCGCGTTCGCGGCGAACTTCGCCCACTGGACACTGCGCACGTCACCCACGACGAGACCCATCAGGTCGCCAAGGATGTGCTCGACGAGTACCAGTATGAGATCTTCGCGTCCCACGGGCAGATGGACATCGCCTACGACTATGACGAGGAACATCGCTTCCGGGTGAACATCTTCATGAGCCGGGGCAAGGTCTCGTACGCATGCCGTCTCATCACTTCGGACATCAAACGTTTCGAGGACCTTCACGTACCTGAACTCCTGGGCGAGGTGGCGCTGGCCGCCAACGGGCTCATTCTCTTCGCAGGCGTCACCGGCAGCGGCAAGAGCACGTCGATTGCCGCCATGCTGCAGCACGTCAATGAACGACGCCGGTGCCACATCGTGACGATCGAAGATCCGATCGAGTACATCTTCACCGAGGCCAAGGCGACCATCAATCAGCGGGAAGTCGGCATCGACTGCCTGAGTTTCAACGAGGCCCTCCGGGCCCTGGTGCGTGAAGATCCGGACGTCGTCCTCGTCGGCGAAATGCGTGACAAGGAGACCTTTGAGGCGGCGATCCGTGCCGCGGAGACCGGTCACGTCGTCTTCGGGACCATTCACGCTTCCTCCGCCTGGCAGACCTTCGGTCGGATTTACGACCTCTTTGAAGAGGGCGAGGTACCACAGATCAGGAAGTTGCTGGCATTCAACATGCGAGCCATCATCTACCAGAAGTTGCTCAAGACGCTGCATCCGGACACGACGCCGCGGATTCCGGCCCTGGAGATCCTGCTGGGCACGCCCTCGGTCCAGAAGTACATTCTTGAGGGACGGGAAGGCGAATTGCTCGACATCATCAAGCAGAGCCACGAAGAGGGCATGGTCGACTTCACTTCGACGCTCGTCAGGCTGGTCGAGGAGGAGTGGATCCACCACCGCGTCGCCATGGATGCCACGCCCAAACCTGAGGAACTCAAGATGCGACTCAAGGGCATCTCCTGAACCCATGACATCCCCCATGACTGAACTCGCACAGACGTCCGTCTTTCTCCTGAGCCCGTGGAAGCCCGTCCTGATCTGGGCGACTTTCCTCGGCTGGGCGTGGCTGGTCGGCAACCACATCGACTCCGATGCGCGAGTGCTTCGGCTCAATCCCGTCAAGTGGAACTTCATCAACCTCGGGGCAGGCATCGTCGGGTTCGGCGTGATGCTCTTCGCCGGCATCTTCTACATCTCGTGGGTCGCCGGCACCGCCGTGCTGCTCGTGCCCATCCTGGTTTACTGGCGGATTCGAAACGCCGAGGTCCCCGAGTCGCGCAAGTTCAAGCTGTTCGCCAAGGGCGAAGGACAGGCCGAGAAGAAGAAGCGGCGCCAACGATCAAAGGGGGCGACGCTCGTGTTTCACGGTGCCGGTGGCGAGGTCCCGGTTCCAGATCAGGAGGACCCGCTGCAGGAGGCCTACCTGCAACTGGATGGGCTCCTGTCGCTGGCGTTTCTGCAGGGTGCCAGCCGTATCGACCTGGCGCTTGGTGCCAAGGGCCTCGCGTCTGGAGTCACAGTGCACTCGGTGCGAACTGCTCAGGAGCCGCTCCCGGCTGACGAAGGCGCTTCCATCGTCAACATGATCAAGCAGATCGCGGGCATGGACCTTGCGGATACCCGCCGCGCGCAGTACGGGCGATTCACGGTCTCCACCCCGACTGATCGACACGTCCTCACGGTGACCGTGACGGGATCCTCGAAGGGGCAGTTTGTTCGTGTGGACATCGACGAGGAAGCGAGAATCGTCATGCCCATCGACGCGCTCGGCCTGCTGCCGAGGCAGCGGGAGCGACTGGACGCGTTCCTGAGTCCTCAGAATCGCCACGGCATCGTCCTCCTGACCGCGCCGAAGGGGCAGGGGCTCTCCACGACCGCCATCTCGCTGCTTGGGCAGCATGACGCGTACACGAGCAACCTCAAGATTCTCGAGCGCAAGACGCTCAAGCAGCTCGAGGGCGTCGACCATGTGTTGTGGGATCCGTCCAATCCCAATCTCGACTTCGCCACCAGCCTGCAGTCGATCCTGCGTCGCGACCCCGATGTGGTCGTGACCGAGGCAATCGACGCCGAGACTGTGCAGACTGCGTGCCGGGCAGGTCGAGACGGCGTGCTTCAGTATCTGGTCTTCAACGCCGACAGCGCGGCCGCAGCTATTCGAACCTGGTGCCAGTTGTCCGGAGACGTCGACCTGGCCACCAAGCCCCTCCGCGCTGTTGTTTGTCAGCGGCTCGTCCGTGTGCTGTGCCCTGACTGCAAGCAGCCCTACACCCCCGCCGAGCCCGGCAAACTCGGTTTCCCGGACGGCACAACCCTGTACAAGGCAAGCGGGCAGGTTCAGGTTCGCAATCGGGTCGAGGAGTGCCCCACCTGCAACGGCACCGGGTACACCGGTGTGACCGGGCTCTTCGAAGTCTTCCCGGTAGACGAGGAGTGCCGAGAGATCCTGGCTGCGGGCGATCTCAAGGCCGCGATGGTGCACGCCCGCCGCAAGAAGATGCTGCTGCTGCAGGAGGTCGGATTGCAGCGAGCGGCGGCGGGAATCACCTCTGTGGAAGAAGTCTCACGGGTACTCGGCGGCGGTGGTCGCAGCCGATCAGCAGCGACACCGGCCACCAAGGCCTGAGACCGGAGGAGGCACTGCCATGGTCATCAATGTTGCCGTCATTCTGGTCATTGCCCTCATCGCCTACTGGTGGTCCAATCAGGGCTTCTTCAGCGCGCTGCTGCACTTCATCTGCGTGGTCTGCGCTGCCGCGGTGGCCTTTGCCTTGTGGGAGCCGCTTGGATTCGACATGCTGCTCGGCCCGTCCAAGTGGAACGGTCTGATCCCCGGCTCGGTCCTGCTGCTGCTCTTCTTGGGGGCCCTGCTGCTCTTCCGGAGCATTACCGACAAAGTTGCGGGAGGCAACACCCGCATTCCGCGGGCAGCCGACCTCACTGGCGGAGCCGTCTTCGGCGCCGCCTCCGGCGTCGTGACCGCCGGAATGCTCGTCATCGGCACCGGGTTCATCGACATCCCTGCGGGCGCGCTCGGGCATACAGGGTGGGGCGTCGACTCCGGCGGCAACGTGCACGAGGCAGCCAGCGCCGCGGAGGATGCCCGGGGCGACACCGACAAGGACAGCGCAAAGTATCCCAAGCAGTTGTGGATTCCGGTGGACACGCTCACCGCCTCGATGTTCCAACGCTTCAGCACCGGATCGCTGCACCCGGACATCGGTGGCAAACCGATGGCCGACTGGAATCCTCACCTGGACCGGCAGGCGACGCTGCTGCGAACCCGGCTGCAGTCCGAGGACCCGTACGTGGCCACGCAGCTCTTTCAGGCGCCCGGCACCGTCACCGTATCACCACCGCTTCGTTCGATCGGGGTTGACGACGTCCACTGGTGGATGGTGCCGCTGGCCTTCGAAAAGAAGGGTATGGATGTCCGGCGGAGCATCGCGATTGGAGGTCCGCAGGTTCGACTCGTCGGCGACTCTGACGAGGGCACGGTGATTCGGTACCCGAAGTTCTGGTCCCAACTCACCTACTCCAGGCATCCTGAGGACGGGACCAACGTACCGGCCAAGGCCTTCTTCGAGTTCTCCACCGAGAATCCATACTTCTACGGCACAAGTCGCAACGACGCTGAGTTTCAACTGCTGTTCGACGCGCCGGACGATTCCTTTGAACCGAGGTTCATTCAGATCCGCGGCACACGGTTCGATCTTCCCGATGCCAGAGATGACGAATCATGGGAGGAATTCTGCCTGCACACCGGTGCCGTCGGGGCTGGCTCTGAAGCGGGCGAACTGTGGGGTGGCGACATCTCCAGCCTGGTGGACATGAAGGCGGGCCTGCCGCGAGGCGCCAGGCCGAGCATCAGTGACTTCCGAGGCGGATCCCCGCAATTCTCTGAACAGGGCAACCGCATTCTCCGGGCCGAGGCCACTCAGGTCGGCAACAAGTCCCGCGGCAAGGGCAAACTCAAGGTGTCCGGATATGGCATTGAGCGCCTGGTCTCGAGGGTAGACGGCGGGCAGGCGCGCGAGCTGGATGACAGCAAAGCCATCATCAAGATCAAGGTGGGGCCGGGGACATCGGCCGACATTGCCAAACTCGCCCGGCGCATGGGCGGCGACGGCGAAATCCGGCTCATTGACACCCAGGGGGGCGAGTATTCGCCCTACGGGTTTGAACTCAAGAACGACGCGAAGACGACGATCTCCTACAACGTTCCGATCTCCCGATGGAGCGACATCCGGCACCGCCCGAAGAGCGACTCAAATCAGTTCGCGTTGATCTTCGTCGTGCCTGTGGGCGTTTCACTTGACCGGCTCATGCTCGACGATGAACGCATCGGGTTCTTCGAGAACATCACCGCAAAGCCGCCGCGCTATCGCTGATCGCGGCGGCAGTCATCAATCGGCCGCGACCGGCGCCGCGTCTTCGAGCAACCGCTCGACCCAGTGGATGTCAAAGTCGTGTTCCACGAATGGCGCCGCTGCGATGAGCCGCTTGTGCAGCGGCAGGGTTGTCTTGATCGGCCCGATCTGAAACTCGCCGATCGCGGAGTCCATCCGGGCGATGGCCTCGGTGCGATCTCCGGCGTGGACGATCAACTTGCCGATCATGGAATCGTAGTTTGGCGGAATCCGGTACCCGGCCCGGACATGCGTATCAACCCGCACACCCATCCCGCCGGGAATCGCGAATTGCTCGACCAGACCGGGCTGGGGCATGAAGCCCCTGTCCGGATCCTCCGCGTTCACACGGCATTCGATAGCGTGGCCACGCAGTTCAATGTCATGCTGCTCAACCGAGAGCGGCGCTCCGGCAGCGACGCGAATGGACTCCTTGACAATGTCGACGCCCGTCACCGCCTCGGTGACGGGGTGCTCCACCTGCACGCGGGTGTTGACTTCGAGCATGTAGAAGTGCTGATCGCGATCCATCAGGAACTCGACCGTTGCCGCGCCGCTGTAGCGGGCGTTCCGAAGCATCGCCGCGGCCGACTCGCATACGCGGTCTCGGATCTCCGGATCCACGCCCGGCGCGGGCGCCTCCTCGATCAGCTTCTGATGCCGCCGCTGCGATGTGCAGTCCCGGTTGTAGAGATGCACCGCATTCCCGTGCTTATCGCCTAGGCACTGGACCTCGACGTGGCGGGCATGCTCCAGGAACTTCTCCACGTAGACCGCGCCGTTTCCAAATGCGGCGGCCGCCTCCTGAGCCGCGGAGGCGAGCCCTTCCACGAGATCATCGTTGTTGCGGGCGATTCGCATGCCACGGCCCCCACCGCCGGCTGCGGCCTTGACGATCACCGGGAATCCGATTTCTCTGGCCACCTGCAGCGCCTCGTCCGGATCCTCAATCGCCTCTTCGCTTCCGGGGAAGATCGGCGTCCCGGCTTCACGGGCCATGCGCTTACAGGAGATCTTGTCGCCCAGCAACGCCATGGCCTCGGGGCTCGGCCCGATGAACTCGATATTGCAGTCACGGCAGACCTCGGCGAAGGGGGCATTCTCCGCCAGGAAGCCGTATCCCGGATGAATCGCATCGGCGTGCGAGGTTTCGGCGGCGGAGATGATGCGGTCGATTCTCAGATAGGACTCGGCCGAGGGCCCGGGACCGATGCAGATGGCCTGATCGGCCTGCTCCAGCCAGGGCCCGTTGCGGTCTGCTTCGGAAAACACGCAGACTGTCTCGCATCCCAATTCGCGGGCCGCGCGGATGATACGCAGCGCGATCTCGCCACGATTGGCGATCAGTATTCGTTCGAACATACCGTTTCCCTCAAGCAGGTCTGACCAGCACCAGTTCCTGACCGAACTCGACCGCGTCGCCGTTGCTGACGAGGATCTGTACGACAGTCCCAGTGACTTCCGACTTGATCTCGTTGAAGATCTTCATGGCCTCGATGAGGCAGACGACGCTGCCATCTCCGACGTCCTTGCCCACGGTGATGAACGGGTCGGCGTCCGGGGACGAGGCCGAGTAATAGGTTCCCACCATCGGGCTCTCGATCGCCACGAGCCCCTCGCGCCCCGAGGACGCATTCGCAGCCGGTGGTGCCGCCGGCGCAGGGGCAGACGCGGCGGCTGGGGCCGCCGCTGGCGGCGGCACTGCAACAGATGGCGGCGGCGCTGCCTGCAGCACCTGCGGCGCGGCCAACTGATTGGGCCGCTGCAGGGTGACCTGCTCCTCACTGTCCCGCAGATCCATCTCGGTGAGATCGTTCTGCACCATCAGCTTGACCAGTTCTTTGAGTTTGCGGATGTCGATCATCGCGCCTCATCTCCTTCCGGGACGGGGCGGAGGGCCGCATCCAGGCTTGAGTCAAGAGCCTCGGACAGCACACGCGGCCCGTCCTCGGTCACAAGTATGTCGTCTTCAATTCTGACGCCGCCCCGGCCCGGAATGTAGATGCCCGGCTCGATCGTCACGACCATGCCAGGCTCCAGCACGGTCGCCTCGCCATCTCGTCCCAGAAACGGCCGTTCATGCACGTCTCGCCCGAGCCCGTGGCCGACACTGTGCGCGAACTGCGGTCCCCACCCCGCCGCTGCGATGATCTCCCGTGCTGCAGCGTCGACTTCGGAGGTCGGCGTGCCGGCACGGCACGCATCGATCGCAGCACGCTCGGCCTCGGCGACGACCGAATAGATGCGGCGCATCTCATCGTCCGGCGTTCCCAGAAAGAACGTCCGGGTCAGGTCGCTACAGAGCCCATCGACCCGGGCCCCCCAATCGATCAGCAGCACGCCCGGCGAAATTGGATGGCGGCCCGGCACATGGTGAATCACACTGGCATTGGGACCGCTGGCGACGATCGGCTCGAAGGCCTCGCCCTCGGCGCCTCGGACCCGCATCTCGTAGATCAACCGCGCCGCGACCTGGCCCTCCCGCATTCCGATTCGCAGGTCCTGCAGCGTGGCATCCAGAGCTGCCGTCTGCACCGCAATGGCCCGCTCGATTGCCTCAATCTCGTCGGGAGACTTCCGCATTCGGAGCGTCGCAATGAGCCCATGGACAGGGCAGAGTTCAATCGCCCCCAAGGACGACTCAAGAGATGCCTTGGCATCGAGGGTCAAGTGGGCAGCCTGCACGCCAAGGGTGTCGAGCCCCTCGTCCGCGAGCACCGAGGCGATGTGGTCGAGTTGCCCTGGTCGATTGAAGATGGCGACCTCACAGGCGCCGCACTCCTGCCACGGCGCGAGGTACTCCTCGTATCGGCGGTCGGAGATGATCACGGCCCGGCTGCTGGTCACCAGCACGCGTGTGTCGTGCCCGAAGCAGCCGGCCAGGAACCGAACGTCCTCCTCGCCGCTGACGAGCAGCGACGGGACACCCTTGGCGTCCAACGCCTGTCGAACCGAGGTCAACCTCGACTCGATCCGGGCGAGGTCCTCGGCCCCGATAGTCATCTCACGCACTGCCGTCATGGGGCGGGAGTATAGCGATCTTCTATCGATCCGCCGCCATCGTGCAGCGATCGCTCCCGATCGTGTTGCTTTCAGTGGCCGTGACGTTCCCGCTCGCCTGGCCACCCCTCGAGTGCCCGCGGTGGGCCCAGGAGCGTCTGAGCGATGACCGCCTGCTTCCATGTCCACCGAGCCCGCCGCCGGGTCCCCTCCGGCGTGCCGGCGTACGCAGGTTCGGGGACTGCAGGATTCAGGCGACCGACCTCCCCGGCTTCTTCGGCCAGCGACGGGGGTGTGCGTGGCTGGCTCGCAGCGGGCATCTTCACGGACTTCGGAAGTCCCGTCGCGACTTGAGGGGCTGCCGCAGGATTGATCGGCGCCGCGCGTTTGAGAGAACGCGCTTGATCACCCAGGGCGGTGCGCATCTTTGCAGACGCAGCCTTCTTCTTCTTGGCACCAATCGCGCTGAAGATTCCCGACAGCAAGACTCCGCCGATGATGATGATGTCGCCCAGATCCATTGCGAGCAGAGTGTAGCCGGAACCGCCGGACTCGCGGTCAGACCGAGGAAGTGCTCGGCACCAGCCAGCGACTGCCATCGCCCCGCGGTGCCCACTCGAAACCGGCTTCAAATGCCTCCTCGAGCCGCTCGGGTTGCAGCACAGCCTCGCCCGGGCCGGACGCGGCAAGTGTTCCATCGCGAAGCAGCCAGGCCTCGTCGGCAGCGTCTGCGGCGACCGCGAGGTCGTGGACCGCCACCAGCACGCTCCCTCCCGCCCCGGCATGCTCGTGAAGCATCGCCCAGACCCGACCGGCCCATCGATGATCGAGCGGCGCGGTCGGCTCATCCAGGACCAACACCGCGTTGCTGCTGCGCTGTGACCAGACCCGGGCCAGATGCGCTCGCTGCGCCTGACCAGCCGAGAGCGACGCGACGGGACGGTCGCGCAGGTCCTCAAGGCCAAATCGCTCGATGGCCTCTGCAACCAGTGCAGCGGCGGCCCCGCCCTCCCTTCGCAGGCAGCCCAGTTCCACCAGCCGCTCCACGGCCAGCGGGAGATCGGCTGCCGGTCGCTGCGGGAGCAGCACGACGGATGCGGCTCGCGCTGAGGTCGGCATGTCCACCATGTTCACTCCGCCGCAGAACACACGCCCGGCAGTTGGCGCGAGAATCCCAGCCGCAGCATGCAACAAGGTCGTCTTCCCGCTTGCGTTGGGCCCCACCACGGCCGTGATGGCGGCGGGCGGCGCCTCGCAGGTCACGGGGCCAAGCGTGAAAGCGCCGCGGCGGACTTCGATGTGATCACATTGAAGCAACGTCGCGGCCCCCCCTCCAGTCAGATCCGGCGCCCCGGCGAAGCAGCCACAGGAACAGGGGGCCCCCTCCGAGCGTCGTCAACACACCGACTGGCAACCGCCCGGAGCCGAGGTCGATCGCCTGCCGCAGCACATCGGCGCCGCACACGAGCATCGCGCCGCACAGCAGGGTCGCTGGCAGGAGCGTGCGGTGCGCGGGACCGACCATCAGCCTCGCTACGTGCGGCGCCACCAGCCCGACGAATCCGAGCGGACCACAGATGGCGACCGTCACCGCGGTGAGAATGCCCGCGAGAACCAGGCATCCGAGCCGCGCCGGACCTGGCCGGGCGCCGATCGCTTCGGCGCTGGCGTGGTCCAGCAGAAGCGCATCAAGCCGGCCGTGATTGATCCAGCTCCACAGTGCGCCAACGCCCAGCAGCGCCGCCATCGCGGGGATTGCCCCGCGTGGAACAAGTTCGGGCACCGTGCCAAGCGCCCACGCAAGGAAGCGACCACGAAGTCCGTCCGGAACCAGCCCCTGCAGCAGCACCATGCCCGCGCCGCACATCGTTGCGACGATCACGCCAGCGAGAATCGTGGACACGGGATCCGGCCATCCATGCCGCCGCCCCAGCAACACCACCACCAGCACGGCCGTCGCCGCGCCTGCCAACGCCGGAACGCTCCAGGGAGGGGCGCCCACGCCAAGGTGGTACGAGGCGAAGAGCGCGGCCATCACCCCCAACCCCGCGCCGCTGCTCACTCCGAGCACCGACGGTGAGGCCAGTGGATTGCGAAGCGCCGCCTGCAGAAGCATCCCAGCCACCCCCAGCATGGCACCGGTCAGCAGGGCCGTGGCGGTGGCCGTCATCCGAAACGCCCGCCACTGAGCGTCCGGCCACGCCAGCCCGAGCCCACCGGCCAATGGATCCCGGTCAAGCAGCATGCGGATGAGGCCGACGAACACGGTCGCCACGAGCAGCAGCGCCAGTACGCGCCGCGACTCCCCTCGAGTCACGACTCCACCGCCACGAGCTGCGTCCTGATGAGCCGCTCGTAGAGGCTGCATCGGGCAAGCAGATCATCGTGCGAAGCGCAGTCCACGACGGCCCCTTCATCCATCACGACGATTCGACTGCACTCGAGCACCGTCGTCAGGCGGTGCGCAATCACGAGCACGGTGCAGTCGCTCACGCCTCTGATGGCCTCGGCAATCGCCGCTTCCGACTCACTGTCCACCTGACTGGTGGCCTCATCAAGAATCAGGATTGAAGGACTGCGGAGCAGCGCCCGCGCGATGGCGAGACGTTGTCGCTGCCCACCCGAGAGGGTCGCTCCATGCTCCGCGATGACCGACTGATAGCCGTTCGGCAGCGACTCGATGAAGCCAGCCGCACAGCTCGCCTTGGCAGCCTCCCGGATGTCCGCATCGCTTGCATCCGGCACTCCGAACGCAATGTTCTCAGCAATTGTGCCGCGCATGATGAACGGCTCCTGCGTCACGACCGCAATCTGTCGCCGCAGATCGGTGAGGCGTGCGTCTGCGATGTCCTGCCCGTCGATCAGCACTTCACCGCTGGTCGGCACGAGCAGGCGGGGCACCAGACTGAGCAGCGTCGTCTTCCCAGATCCGTTCGGACCGACAACGGCGACGTGTTCGCCAAACCTCACGGTGAGGCTCACGTCCCGAACCGACGGCGTGGCTGCGCCGGGATAGGCAAACGACACGGACCGCAGTTCCAGCAGTCCCTCGTGCCGCGAAAGCGGCGTGCTGCCGTCTGGCTCGGTCGACTCGCCGAGCACGTCAAGAATCCGCTTCGCAGGGGCGGACGCGGCGCTGATGTCATTGACGATGTTTGCCAGGGGCCTGAATGATGCGCCTGCGACTGCCAGTGCGCCGACCGAGAGCAGGAATCGCTCGAAGGGAAGGCTTCCACTCAGAATACTGTTGGCTGCCAGCAGCGCCAGCGATCCGAGCACGAAGATCGCCAGCGTCTCCATGATCGGACTGCTCATGGCCTTGGCGGTCCGCATGCGAAGTTCATTGTGAACAACGCGAGCATTCGCTTCGTCGAATTGTTCGGCCGCAGTCTGCTCTGCCGTGCTGGTCTTGACGGCCCTCAATCCCTGAATCCGCTCGCCTGCCAGTCGAAGGAGGTCCTGCTGCGCGGCGAGCGAACCTCGCGACCCGCGGCGGATCCGCTTGGCTATCTTTCGAAGCGTCACTGCCAGAATCGGCGCGACGAGGCACGCAACAACAACGATCTTCCAGTCGAAGATGACGGCGACCACAAGTGCCGCCACACCCTTGCTGATCTGCGCGACGGATTTGCCGAGCAAGCCAATGAAGCCCGCCTCAAGCCCGGCGGTGTCGCGAATGATCCGCGCGGTGTACTCGCTGGACCCTTGCCCGGCCACCCGTGAGAGGGGAAGACGCAGCACGTGGTCGAAGAGATCCCTCCGCACATCGGCGATGGTGATCGTCGCCAGCGTCTGGCTGAGGTACTGATGCAGGAAGTTCGCCGTCGCGCCCAGGATCGTGAGGCACCAGATGACGACAATCAGCAGCAGCACGCCGTTGAACCGATCCGCTGGCAGCATGCCGACGATCCCGTCGGGGATGTGCCAGAAACCGCCGGCGGCGTTGGCCTCTTCCGCCATGGCCCGCAGGCCATGGCCCGTCTCCGGGTGGAGGATCTGCTCGAGCATCGGGCCGAGGCTGAGCAGCCCGATCCCGAGCCCTGCCGCCGAGATGAAAGCCAGCAGCAAGGCCGAGATCAGCATGCCCCGCCGAATCAGCATCCGCCGCGCGATGTGCCAGAACGGTCTCATGGCTGCGCAGTATCCCCGCTGCCCGTCGCTGCGGCAAAGTGTGCCAGATCGTCCCAGAAAGCGGGGTAACTCTTCGCCACGCATCCAGGATCGGCGATTGACACGCCGCCCCGCCGGAGGCCCAGCACCGCCATGGCCATGGCAATCCGGTGGTCCTGCCAGGCCTGCATGGTGATCGGGGTTTCGGGGAGCGGCCTGGGGATGATGTGAAGATCGTCCCCGGCCACCTCCACACCCGCGCCGGCGCGAGTGAGTTCCGAGGCGATCGCCTCGATTCGATCGGATTCCTTGCTCCGGAGGGTGTCCAGCCCCGTCAGCCTGGTAGGCGCATCGGCCATGCATGCAGCGACTGCCAGTGCCGGCGCCGCATCGGGCATGTTGCAGCAGTCGATCAGACCGACCGAGCGAAGCGTGAGCGGTGAGAAGAGTCTCACGCCCCCTTCGACCTGCTCGATACGAAGTCCCATTTCAGCAAGCACGGGGAATGCCGCGGCGTCGGGTTGGCCCTCACCGATTGCAACACCAGGCAGGAGGAGCGTCGTCCCCGGAGTGATGGCCGCCGCCACCGCCCAGAAGAGTGCCGAACTGGCGTCTGCCGGAATGTACCGATCGTGGGGACTGATCGCCCCAGGCGTGACGCTGATCGTCGCGGCGAACCCATGGCCATATCCCGTGTTCACTTCGACGCCCCATCGCCGCAGTTCCGCAATCGTCATCGCCAGATAGGGCGCGCTGGTCGGCGCCTCGGTCAGTCGCAACTCAATGCCGTCCGGCATCCGCGGCGCCACAAGCAGCAAGGCCGAGAGAAACTGGCTGGAGGCGGTGCGGCCGACGTCGAGCGTTCGCCGGCACCAGACGTTGCCGCGCACGCGAATCGGCAGGTGATCGCCCTCGCCCTGCACCTCCACGCCGAGCGTCGTCAGCAGATCAATCAGGTCCTTCATGGGCCGTTCGCGGAGCCGCCCGCTGCCGTCGATCACGGTGTCGCCCTCGGCGAGGCTTGCGGCGGCCAACATGAACCGCGCCGGTGTTCCTCCATGCCCCAGGTCGAGCGTCCGACCTCCTCCGACAAGCGGGCCGCCTCCATCGATCGTCGCAGTCGATCCATCGAGCACGATGTCCACGCCAAGACTGGACAAGGCCTTCGCAAGCGCATCGGTGTCGTCGCCCCGAAGCAGTCCCCGCAGGTGCGAGGTGCCTTCGGCGAGGCACGCCAACACGATGGCGCGGCATGAGATGCTCTTGGACCCCGGCACGCGAATAGTCACGCGCCTCGGGCCGACGCACGCCGGCACCGGCATCGGGTCGAGGGTCTGCATCATCGCTCAGCCACCCCGACGGAAGACGGCGACGATGTCCTCGACCGGAACGACGAAGAGCCGGTTATCTCCCTCGAAGTCGACTGGAACGGCCCGCTTCGGATTGAACAGCACCTTGTCATATTGGGCGATCGGCCAATCGTCGTCCGATTCGATCTGCCCGCTCACGGCCACCACCCGCCCGGTGATGGTCGGAATCTCGATCTTGTCCGGAAGGTGGATGCCGGCCTTCGTCGTCTTGCGGTCCTCATCCTTCCGGAGGAGGACCCGCAGACCCAGCGGCTCAACGATCTCCATCTTTGCTGTCGTCTTCTTGGCAGACATGGCTGGCACATTCTACGATCCCCGGCGACTGGAAGGAGCCTTGCATGCCGGAACGCCTTCGTTCGCTCGTCCGCGACATCTCCGACTACCCGCAGGAGGGGGTGCTGTTTCGCGACATCACGCCGCTCCTTCGGGACCGTGCCGGTCTCGCGCTCGCGGCCGAGTTGATGGTCAATCCGTTCAGACACGCGGATATTGACATTGTTGTAGGTGCCGAATCACGCGGCTTCATCTTCGGCACGCTGCTCGCCCGGGCCTTGAATGCGGGATTCGTGCCCATCCGCAAGCCAGGGAAACTTCCCGGGACCACCGAGTCCCGCGCGTACGACCTTGAGTATGGCAGCGACACGCTTGAGATCCACGCCGACGCCGTTTCTCCCGGGCAGCGGGTGCTTCTGGTGGACGACCTCATCGCCACCGGCGGCACCATGGAGGCGAGCTGCCAACTCATCGACGCCCTCGGCGGTGAGCTCGTCGGCATCACCGTGCTCATTGAACTGTGCTCGCTCGGTGGTGCCGCCAAAATCGCGCCTCGGCAGGTTCACAGCGTCCTGAAGTATTGATCCACCGACAGGAGCCGGAACCAATTCGCCGGGTTGCGACGATTTGGATTGCGGTATCATGGAGGGCTCATCGGGGCGTTCCCTGTTCAGGAAGGGGGACCCCACACGGAGCCACGACATGACCACTGCACACCTCTCGCAGGCGGACACCGCCGCCGACCCGCTCGATCTGATCGATGTCGATCACGTTCGCTTCTTCGTCGGCAACGCCAAGCAGGCAGCCTTCTTCTACGCCCATACATTCGGGTTCATCATCGAACAGATGGCGGACCTCACGACGGGAAGTCGCGACCGCGCGCGATACCTGCTGACACAGGGCAATATACGCCTGCTTCTGGAGACGCCGCTGTCCAAGCGTGATCCCGCCTCCGAGGAGATTCAACGATACGGCGACGGCGTCAAGGACATCGCGTTCACCGTCGCCGACGCCGAGCTCGCATGGAATCAGGCCATTGCCAACGGCGCTGAACCTGCATACGAGCCCATCACGATCTCCGATGACCGGGGCACCGTCACGACGGCGGGCATCAAGACCTACGGCCGCGCGGTTCACTCGTTCGTCAGTCGAACCGGCGAGTATGACATCGCCAACGTCAAGAAGGGTGGCGACTTCGAGCCAGGGTTCCGGCGGGTCGATGACCTCTCGGTGAACACGTACAACCGAGCGCATCCATGTGGGTTGATGTTTCTGGACCACTGCGTCGGCAACGTCGACGAGGGAAAGATGAATCACTGGGTGTCCTGGTACGAGAACACCCTCGGATTCGCGATGTTCAAGCACTTTGATGACGAGGACATCTCCACCGAACACTCGGCGCTGATGTCCAAGGTCATGGCGTCGGGCAACAATCTCATCAAGTTTCCGATCAACGAGCCAGCCGTCGGAAAGAAGAAGAGCCAGATCCAGGAGTACCTGGAGTGGCACGACATGACTCCCGGTGTACAGCACCTCGCGTTCCGCACCAACGACTGCGTCGAATCGGTCGCCGAGCTCCGTCGCCGCGGCGTGGACTTCCTGCGCATTCCGGACGAGTACTACGAGTCGGTCTGGAGTCGGGTCGACCGGACGCTGACCGAACACGGCCACGATGCTGTCCGCGAGGATCATGAGCGGATCAAGGACCTCGGCATCCTCGTCGACGCCGACGATCAGGGTTACCTGCTGCAACTCTTCACCAAACCGCTGCAGGACCGCCCCACGCTCTTCTTCGAGATCATCGGCCGCCGCGGGAGTCAGTCCTTCGGCAAGGGCAACTTCAAGGCCCTCTTCGAGTCGCTGGAACTGGAGCAGGAGCGGCGCGGAAACCTGTAGCCACCACCGGCGGTCATGCCTGCTGTGGAGCCATCGCGTGACCGATTGGGGGCGCTGCCTGCTCACCGCACGCCTTGAGCAGCATCTGCGGGCCCCAGGCCTGTGTGGTGAGCGCCTCGACGATCGCCTCGGCGGCGTGGCCATCACCGTACGGATTCACCAGCCCGGTGAGTGATGCGCGGAACGATGGTGCCGTGGCCTCGGCAATCGCGGATTGAATGGCCCCTTTCTCCGCAGGCGCATCGATGATGTTTGCCGCGCGGGTACGGCCCTGCTGGCGGATGCCGACATTGACGACGGGCAGTTCGAGCGATGCGGCTTCCATGATGCCACTGCTGGAGTTCCCCGCCAGACACGCCGCGTGCTGGAGCAGCCCCCAGTAGTGCAGGTGATCGAGGTTGACCCTCAGCACCGCGTCGTCTCGGCGGTCGCAGATGCCTTCGGCCATCGTGATGATGCGTGTGTACCCGGCGTCGGCATTCGGAAAGCAGAAGACCAGCGGCGACGTCGCCTGCTCGATCGCCTCAAAGAAGGCTACCGCTTCGTCCACCGTGTCACGGCGCATGGTCGTCGGATGAAAGGCCACGACAATGGGGGCGGGATCGAGCGCCATGCCGACGGCCGCTTCCACGCCCTCCCGGCGCGGAATCACGTCGAGCCGCAGGTGATCGAGCGATGGCGCCCCCGTTACGTGGACACGCCATGGTTCCTCCCCCATCGCGATCACGCGGTCCGCAGCGTCCTGCGTGGGCACCAGATGCAGGTGGCTCATCTTGGTGAGGGCATCACGCACCTGCTGATCGATCGCCCCTTCGCTGATCTCGCCGCCCTCGATATGCGCGATTGGAATGCGAAGCGCCATCGCTGCGGCCGCCGGCGCCAGCATCTCGAAGCGATCGGCAATGAGCAGCAGCAGGTCTGGCCGCAGCCGGTCGAGCGCCTCGGTGAATCCGAGAACCGCCCGGCCAATCCCCTCGCCCATGCCGCGGTCCGAGTCGTCCCCTGCCAGAAAGGGAATCCTGGCCTCGATGCCATATCCGGCCTCCTGGATGGCCTTCTCGGTCTGGCCGAACCGAGGCTCCATGTGCGCCCCTCCCACCAGCAGCGAGGCGCGACAGCCGTTTCTGGCCAGCACTGCCCTGAGCACGGGTTCGACGTGCCCCCAGTCGGCGCGAGAGGTCGAGACGACAGCGATGTGAAGCATGCCGGAGAGCGTATCCGCCCGAAGGCGTGATATGCGATGCCCGGCGGAGATGCGCCGTGAAGGGGACGATCCTCTGTACAATCCGGACTTGGAGGTTGAGGATGCCCTACTACACCGCACTCGGCGAGATTCCCCCGAAGCGTCACATTCAGTTCAGGCGCCCTGACGGCGTGCTGTATTCGGAAGAGGTCTTCGGAACCGAAGGCTTCGACGGGCCGACGTCAACGATGTATCACATCCACCCGCCGACCCAAGTGACAGGATGGACGTGCGAGTACTCGACCAAGGTTGATTACCTCGAGTCAAACGTCATGCGGATGCGCCACCTCAAGTCGATGGACCGAAAGCCCAAGGGCGACCCCATCACGGGGCGGACGGTGCTCTTCGGGAATGCCGATTGTGAAATCGGCATCTGCGTGCCGAACGAGCCCATGGACTACCACTTCAAGAACAGCCAGGGCGATGAGTGCCTCTACATTCACCACGGCACGGGCATGCTCTACACAATGTTCGGAACGCTCAAGTTCGGCCCCCACGACTTCGTCGTGATCCCCAAGGGGACGATCTATCGAATGGTCTTCGACCCGACAGACGAGGACGCGCCGAACGACCGCTTCCTCTGCATCGAGACGGCCAACGCCTCGCACATACTGCCCCCGAAACGCTACGTCGCCGAGAAGACCTCACAGTTTCTCGAGCATGCGCCCTACTGCGAGCGCGACCTTCGCATCCCGGAGATGCCTCTGGCCTACGACGAGTTGGGCGACTTTGAGGTCCGCATCAAGGCGGTCAACAGCGTGCATTCATACACGTATCCGTACCACCCGCTCGATATCGTCGGGTGGGACGGCTGCTACTACCCCTACTGCTTCAACGCAGACGACTTCAGCCCAATCGTTGCGAAGCACCACATGCCCCCACCGACGCATCAGGTGTTCGCCGGTGGCGGCTTCGTCATATGCGCCTTCTGCCCACGGATGCTCGACTTCCATCCGGAAGCGATCAAGGTCCCCTACAACCACAGTAATGTCGACAGCGACGAAGTGATGTACTACTGCGACAGCAAGTACACCGCGCGGCGAGGCATCTCGGAGGGATCGATCACGATGCACCCCCAGGGCATCCCACACGGGCCGCACCCTGGCACCGTCGAGAACACACTCGACCAGACCTACACGGACGAACTCGTCGTCATGTGCGATACCTTCAGACCGCTCTACCCCACGGCGGCGGCTCTGGAGATTGATGATGCCGACTACCCGGAGTCCTGGGCGGACTGGAAGCCGATTCCGGTCGGCAATCCGGTCGGCACTTCCTGAATCGCTCCTGTTGCGACCGGATGGGTTGCGGACCGCCAGCGATTGCCGCCTGGACTTCTTCACCGGGTCGCTCAACCTGCCCCCGAGCATCGATTCCACAGTGGGCGGCCAGGCCGTCGACGAAAGTGCTCAGGGCCTGTTCACCTGTGGTCGGAGCCCTACTGTCTGGGCGACGGCAACCGAGACCGCGTAGTCGGCACGGATGACCTGCTGGCCGTCCTCACCAACTGGACGAGTTCATGTGACGGCAGCACCCCGTGGCCACCGACCCGCGCAGTGCAGGCGACGTGGGGGAGTGCCTGGAGTATCCCGTTCTACAACGAAGCGCCAATGGACTGCCTGATGCAGACCGGCTCGCCCTGAGCAGCATTCAGGAATCCTGCGGCGGGAGGATCACACCGCTGCAGGAACCGAAACCGATTCGCGCAGCGCGGTCCGACTCGCACCACGCGTTGATCGTCAGTTCATCGCCGTCCTGGAGGAACCTCCGCTGGGTGCCGTCCGGCAACTCGATCGGCTCGGTGCCGCGCCATGTGAGTTCCAGCAGGCAACCGCGACTGCTCTTTTCGGGACCGCTGACGGTCCCGCTGCCAAGCAAGTCGCCGGCATGCATCGGGCAGCCGGTGCTTGTGTGGTGTGCCAGCATCTGGGCAAATGACCAGGAGAGGTCCGCAAGCGTCCCACGGCTGAGTTGCATGGGCGGCGTGCCAGCGCGGCGCATCGCCTTTGATGACACCGTCACTTCCGCCTGAACGTCGAGCGAATCCCGGCTTCCGGGCGCGGGCGTGAGGTAGTCCAGCAGCGGCGGGTCACCGGCGGCTCTCTCCGGTCCGTGGGCGCGGAAGGGCGTCAATGCCTCCATCGTGACGACCCACGGTGAGATCGTGCTGGCAAAGTTCTTGGCATTGAACGGGCCGAGCGGTTGATACTCCCACTTCTGCACATCCCGGGCGGACCAGTCATTGAGAATCACGACTCCGAACAGATGCTCGCTCGCTTCGCCAATGCCGACCCGCGTCCCCATCCCATTGCCGATACCCACAAAGGCGCCGAACTCCAGTTCGTAGTCGAGCAGTTGGCACGGACCGAACACCGGCGGGCCCTCGTCCGGCCGGAGCTGCCCGTATGGCCTCACAATGTCGGTGCCCGAGACGACGATGCTGCTCGCCCGACCGTGATACCCGACCGGCAGGTGCAGCCAGTTCGGCATGAGCGGTTCGCCGTCGGGTCGAAACATGCGGCCGACGTTGGTCGCGTGATGACGGGCCGCGTAGAAGTCGGTGTAGTCACCGATCGCGGCAGGCAATCGCATGGAAGTCTCGGCCATCGGCCGGAGCAGTCGGTCCTGCCGGGGCGCGTCTTCGTGAAGCATGGCAAACAGTGCGGCCCTCACGCGCTTCCAGGCGGCAGGGCCGAGCGACATGAAGTCATTCAGCGTCTCTGCCGAAAGCGCACAGGCAACCTCAGGACCAAACGTAATCGACTCCGTCTCGATGGCCGCAGGCACATCCAGCACACAGTTTCCGATCGCCACACCAATCCGCCCCTGACCGCCCTCACCCGAGAAAGCGCCGAAGGGCAGATTCTGAATCGGAAAGTCGCAGCCCGCCTCGTTGGCAGATTCGACCCAGCTGCGGGCAGCCGGGTCATGCGTTGCGTCCAGACTGGTCACGAAACGTGCTCCCTTGATTCCTCGCCTAGCAGGCCGAGCGCCTGCAGGTCCTCCCACGGCTCATCGATGCTGCAGCACCCGAAGGAGATTGCGAAACCGAGCCGCGCCTCCTCGAGTTCCTCAAGCGAGATGGTATGAGTGCCGAATCTCACCGCTGCCTCGGCAAAGTCGAACGAACCGACATCAGCCGATTCGAGAAGCCCCTCAATCGTCTCCGGGGCAAGCTCGTGATGCAGTGCCATCGCCGCTGCCACGAAGACATTCAGAAACCCCTGCTGCCTCGCGGGGACGGCCGCGTTGTCATTGGGCAGTGGGTGATGCAGTCCGGCGGTCGCCTTGAATGGGACACCTGCTGCCGCCGATGCCGAAAGGAACGCGGCCAGTGCCGAGTTCGACGGATACAGCTCCGGTGTCACACCGCCAGTTCGAATCTTGGCCGCTGCCTCTGACCCGGCAAGAACCGCAATCAAACCGCGAGGATCATCGTCGAGGGGAATCTCCACGAACGGAAAGAGCGTGTCGGGAAGCATGTCCAATGCCTGGTCGATGAGCTTGGCTTCGGTCCCCTTGAGTTCGACAACATCGATGACTGCGCTCCCGCCGCCTGCCTCCGAATGCCTCGCATTGAACCTTGCGATCGCGTCGAGGTCGGGTGCCAGACCATCGGAGCCGCATGGAGACGCCAGTGCGGAGATGCACCATGGGTCTGCCTCTTCTTCGTCGGGAAGCAGGGCCTGCGCAGCGAGTTCAAACTCCTCAAGGCGGCTCACCGGAACAATGACCCGCCCCACCATCCACCCTCGCGGATCGAGCATGACTCGGCGATAGGTATCGACCATGGGCTGCATGTCGAGATTCGCCGGAGGAAACAGACCGGCGTAGTCAATCAATCCATCAAGCAGAACACTCAGCGTCGCCGGCGTGCTCATAGAGCGGCCTCCTCGAGTTCCCCACGGGAAGCCAGGCAACGGTCGATCCTCGCGATCACGGCATCGCGACCCAGAATGTCGAGCGTATCGAAGATCGGTGGACTGACCGGGCCGCCGCTGACGGCGACGCGAATCGGCTGCGCGATCTTGCCGAGGTTACCGTCGCAATTGGCATCGGCCCATGTGGTCAGCATCGACTCCAGATGCGCAGGCGTCCACGGCTCGGCGCTTGCGAGCAGATCGCGGACCGCGGCGAGACGGTCAAAACCACAGGGCTCACCCTTGCAGAGGGCCTTGCGGATCGCCTTGGTCGCTGGCCACGTGATGACCTCATCCTGTTCGATGAAGAAACGGCCCGACTCAATAGGATCGCGGAACGTCTTGCTCCGCTCCTTGTTGGCCCGCGCAAACAACTTGAATTGATGCGGAGTCATCGACTCCAGAAACATCGGTTCAAAGTCCTGACAGAATGCATGGAGCCGCACCACGAACTGATCGTCGTCCATTGCCTGAATCGCATCCAGATTGAATGCAAGCAACTTGGAGCGATCGAACTTCGCAGGGCTCTTGATGATTCGATCGAGCCCGAAGTTCTCCCGGACGAACGCCAGATCGAATTGCTCACGATCACCACCGGGTGACCATCCAAGCAGGGCCAGGTAGTTCAGCAGCACCTCGGGCAAATAGCCCGCACGTCGGAAGTCATCGACGTTGATCGCGGGAAGGTCAATCCCCAAAACACCAGCCAGCCGCGAGGCCTCCTCGGTCTCCAACTGGGCCGTCTTGTCGCCAAGCCACGACTCCCAGCGCTGCTCGTCGATCTCAGCGCCCTCCGGCGGCGAGTCCAGACCCCGTGTCCGCACCTCGGCGCGGAGCGCCTTGTCCTTGTCCCGCTTGGACATCTTCGAGCCATCCGGATTGAAGATCAATGACACATGCGCCCAGACCGGCCGATCGAAACCGAGTGCATCCTGCAGCAGTGCATGCTTGGGACTGTTGGCCAGGTGTTCCTGTCCACGAATGACGTGGGTGACGCCCATGAGGTGGTCGTCCACGACCACCGCGAGGTGATAGGTCGGGAACCCGTCGGCCTTGCGAATGATGAAGTCCTCGAGTTCACCAGGTTCAACACGCACTTCGCCAAGTACGGCGTCCTGAATGATGATCGGCGAGTCGTCCGGGACCCTGAACCGCACGACGTGTGGACGGCCCTCGGCGAGCCATGCAGCGACCGTGTCCGGATCCAGATTGAGCGCCGCGCGATCGTAGCGATACGCTCGCTTCTCCGCTCTGGCAAGTCGGCGAGCCTCGGCCAGTTCTTCGGGTGTCTCGAAAGCGTGGTACGCGTGACCGGCAGCGACCAACCGGGACAGGTACTGCTCATAGATGTCAAGCCGATTCGACTGCTCATACGGGCCGGTCTCGCCCCCACCGCGGCCATGCCACAGGGGCCCTTCATCCCAATCGAGCCCGAGCCATGCAAGGTCTTCAAGGAAGCCTCTGCTTGCCGCATCACTGGACCGCTTTTGGTCCGTGTCCTCGATCCGCAGCAGAAACGTCCCGCCGTGATTGGCGGCAAACGCCCAGCAGAACAGCGCGGAGCGGGCCCCACCGACGTGCAGGTGGCCGCTCGGGCTTGGCGCGAACCTGGTACGCACACTCATGAAGTAGTCTCCTGACCTTGAGCGGTACCGAACCTGCCCATACACAGCCTGTACGGACCCGAGAGGACGTAGAGCAGGAACACGATTGCCAATGTCTCCTGAAGCCACCAGATGGCGCATGAGAGCACGATGGCGGCGCGGACCAGATACGTGAACGACCGGGCCCCCCGCAGGTACTTGTTCGCCATGTGCGGATAGGGCACCGCGGAGACCATCATGATGGCCGCCAGCAGCACGATGAGCGGCACCAGAAGCACCACCGCCGCTGCAATCCCGGAGAGTACTGCAGATTCGGAACCTTGCCGAATCGCCTCGACGTGCTCGTGCAGCAGCACCAGGCCGACGATGGCACCGGCCGCGCCGGGACTGGGCAGGCCTCTGAACTGCATATGGTCCCCCAGGCGGCCGCTGGCCGTCTCTACATTGAATCGAGCGAGTCGGAGCGCGCCGCAGCACACGTAGATCGCGGCAATCGCCCAGCAGAACTTGGCCAGCGCGTGTCCTGCGCCGGGGCTGACGATCGGTTCGGCCGATCCCAGATACTGACTGAGCAGGTTGAGCATGATGAATGCAGGCGCGACGCCAAAGGTCACGACGTCCGCGAGTGAGTCGAGTTGCCCGCCCATCTCGGTCACGCTGTCGGTCAACCTTGCCACCGCGCCATCGAACGAGTCGAGCACGATACCGAGCAGCACCAATGAGGCCGCCACCGTCAGACTGCTCCACGCCCAAGGTCCATACACACCCGACTCGGTGACCGGCTTGGCTGCGTAATGAATGGCCGCGAAGCCAGCGACCAGATTCCCGAGCGTCAGCAGGGTCGGCCAGACGCCCGCCGGTCCAATGCGTCGCAGCCGAGGCAGACCACTCAGGGGCTTCGCAGCGAGTCGTCGCCGGGACCCCACGTGTTCAGGAGCCTGCTTCCGTGATTCCTCTTCCAGTCGCATCGATGCATTCTATCGATCGAACCGCTCGGCCATCACAGCGGCTCGAATCTGGGAACGAGCAGGATCATCCCGATGACGGCTTCTGATCGGCGGTGCGACCAGCCCATCGCCGCAGCCGTTGGCGAGGACGGAGGTTCCTGCAGTTCGGGATCTGCCGGCCACGATGCTGCGCCGGGAACGAGCACCACGGCCTGGCCCGGGACGAGAAGAAGTTCGCGGTGCGCCGCCCCGCCATCACTCGTGACCACCTTGTACTCCACGACCGCGCGAGGCCCCAGTTCGGTGATCATCGGCCAGGACCGCACCAGAATCATCGACGCCGGTCCCGCTGCCACGCGGTGCCAACGAACGGGAATGCCCAGCCACTCCGGGACGGTGACATCGGCCCCGGTCTGGGCTCGAATCATGGCATCGATGCCCTCGACATCAAGAACGGCCAGTTCGAGACCGACCGCTTCATCAGCATCGCCGGTCAGTCGCCGCGCGGCCGATCGCACCACTGCACGGTGAATCTCCCCGATCGTGGCGTCGCTCCGTATCGCGTGCACCTCGGTGCCTTCTCCGGCGACTTGTATGGTCATTGGCTGCGGTGACAAGGCAGGGCTGGTGCTCGGGGGTGGCCCGGGATCTACAGCACACCCCGCGACGAAACACAGCGCAGCAGCAAGACGGGTCAACATGACCCGTCGAGCGGAAGCAGGTTGATTCGGTCGATCAACTCACGAACTCGTCCCCACCCCCGCCGCGTGTGGACAAAGGCCAGTCGAGGCAGGTCGAGGTGATCGGTCTCCCCCGGGAGCGCATCGCACTGCCGCATTTCACCAGCGTCGACCAGATCGGCGAACTCCTCACCGAGCATGGCCACCTGAGCCTCACTCAGGGGTGTGACGAGTCGAAGCACATACGTCGCGCCGACGTACCGCGCCGAGTGATACCGTCGATAGAACAGCCGGACGTGGCGATCCGCATCCTCCGGGCTCTCGGCAATATGCAGCAGCGAGAGATCCTCCGGAGAGATCCACTCGTTGTCGCACAGGTGCTCGGTGATGAAGGCGAGCCAGTCTTCCCAGTAGGTCCGTCCGGCCCCCTCCAGCAGCACCACCGGAATCACGTTGGACTTGCCGGTCTGAATCAGCGTCAGGCACTCGAACAACTCATCCATCGTCCCAAAACCGCCGGGGAAGACCGCGACCGCATCGGCGTGCGCCATGAACATGAGTTTCCGCGTGAAGAAGTACCGAAAGCTCACAAGCTTCGGGTCACCTTCGATGACTGCGTTCGCGGACGTCTCGAACGGCAGCCTGATCCGCAAACCGAAAATGGACTCGCGACTGGGTCCCTCGTGTCCGGCCTTCATGATTCCGTCGCCGGCACCGGTAATCGTCATCCAGTCGTGGCCTGCCATCAGGCCGCTGAACTCCCTGGCGGCGATGTAGTCCGAGTGATCCTCGGGCGTTCTGGCTGAACCGTAGATCGTGACCTTGCGGGTTCCGCGGTACTGGTTGAACAGGACCCACGAGTGCCGAATCTCGCGAACGGCGCGACTCACCAGCCGCAGTTGTCCGTCATCGCTTCCGTCATCGAGGAGGCGGATGGCGGTGCGCATCATGTCCTCGACGTGGCTTCTGCGGTCTTCGGGAACCTCGGGGGCGAGCGAACGCACGAACGCCTCCACCTCTCTGCGAAGTCCTTCTCTGGTCGTATCCGGTCGGGGGGGTTGTCTGTCCATGGAACGGCGTACTGTACCCCGAGCGATCGGCCTCCGAGTCGGTCAGCGGCCCCCGCCCCCGCCGAGCAGCCCCGGGAACGCCTGAAAGCCGACCTCCGGGTCGCCGATGTGTCCGGTCATCCGAACCTCATACAACTGATCCTGAATCGCGCCGATGACATCACTCACGATCGGCCAGGCCCCCCTCGGGCGCAGGTCCGCCTCGACGAGCATCGTCTCGATCTCCAGCGTCCCGTCACCGACCAGACTGAACCCGCCCTGGCCGGTCGGGCCGCTTGCGAGCATGATCGTCTCCAGCATCGCCGTTCCTCCCTGAATGACGAAGTCGACATCGACAAAGGACAACGCGCCGACCACCGGCGATGAGAGATGCATCACCTGCTGGATCGCCACCAGTGCCGGCAGCGTTCGAAGGTGCCCACAAGAGACCCGGAATGACCCGGTTCCCGCAAGCGCCTCGGGGTGCCCGGGCCGCCCTCGAAGATGCAGGGCGGCGTCGACTTCGCCGGTCGGCGCCTCCCCAGACGCTTCCGGGGGGGAGGGGAAGAGCTTCGCGAGTCTGGCATTGGCCACGGCGATGCCCACCTGCCATGCGTCGGGATCGACAAGGCCGTCAACAACCACGAGTCCGCCGCCCAACTCGCCGACAAGGTCGTCGAGCATCAGCCGCGTCGACTGCTCGGCGTCGGTGACGATTCTCCCCCGGATGTCCCGGAAGGGCGCCTTGATCGCAAGACCGCAGGCGTTTCGAACGACCAGGTCGATGAGGGGTTGATCATCGACGAACTCGATGGCCGCCTCAACATCGGCAGACACCTTTGTCAGGCGAATGCCGGTTGTCAGTGCAGCCTCGTTCAAGGCGATCTCGCCCGACAGTGCCCCGGACCACCCGCCCGCGCCTTCCTCCAGATCCACGTGAAGCCCGTCGATGCGGGTCAGTCCCTGATCGGCGAACTCGATGTCCTCCAGAACACGGCTCCAGGCCGGGCCGGCCAGTGTTCTGAGCAGCTTCGATCCGAGGCTGCCCGAGCATGAACCGCCGATCGAGATCCGCTTCGGCGCGTACCGCATCGCTCCGACCACAGCGACCTCCATCTCGCTGGCCGATCCAGCGAG
Source organism: Phycisphaerales bacterium (assembly GCA_030749435.1). Lineage (GTDB taxonomy): Bacteria > Planctomycetota > Phycisphaerae > Phycisphaerales > SM1A02 > UBA12567. The sequence goes on along the minus strand of JASMKH010000011.1, from coordinate 6,887 downwards.
CCGCTCAATTCGAATCTCGTCTGGCTGCAGTCGAAGCAAGCTCCCCCCACCGTCAACGAAGTGCAGCCGCGTCTCACCCCACAAGGCTGACACCTCCCGAGGCAGAATGTCGACACCCCAAGTGTCCCGGTTCCGAGCACGTTGCCAGGCCGCGTGCATCGAAACGACGCCCCGGGGCTGCAGCGACTGCCACGTCTCATCACCCTCCGGCCCCGCGAGCAGCGCCACGGCGTCTCCAAACAGCGGCGTCTGCACCTCAAGATGCTCGGAGTCGATCCTCAAGTCGGACTCCCCGTCGCCCATATGGGCAGTGCCCCGCACTTCGATGTTCGAGACATCCTGCCCGGGCGCCAACACCGCGAACCGAACCGAGTTGAAATCGAACGCATCATCGGCAATTCGAATCGCACCGTCTCGAAGCAGAACCCGCTGGGTCGGCTCGAGCGCAACGTCGAGATCCACAATCTCAAGCGCGGCGAGTCTCGTTTGGGCTTGCGGATCCGGCGTCAGAGTCGCCGAGATGGCAAAGTGTCCCTCCGGATTCCGAACCGTCCAGAGTTCGGAGAGTCGGTCTCGCCACTGGGTGGAAGTGAAATCGAGCACCCACCGCCCGACGTGAAGCCCGGTCGCATCCACTTTCAACCCCGTGCCACCATCCAATGTGCCGGCAATCTGCGCGTCAACCTCACCGGCGCGAACCAGCATCGGATTGAACACGAGCCCCCGCTCGCTGCTGAGTTGAATCGAGCCGTCCAGATGCAGCAGGTCCATGCCACCCAGCGGCCCCTCAAGGTCCAGCCCGACCATGGTGACCAACGAGGGGGTCACCGCAAGCGACCCCCGCCGAAGCATGGTGGAGACGTCGTAGTCGACCTGTGTCCCGTCGATCTGAATGTGGCCCGACGCCTCCAGCAGACCGTCCAGACCACCCTGGCTGAGCGGCTCGGTTTCGCCGCGGCTGACGTGATGCAGCGCCGCGAGCAGATTCGTATCAATCTGCTCGTCCTCAACCGCGAAGTCGATCCACCCGCCGCCGGGACCATCGCCCTCGGGGATGTGGATGGCACCAGCGAGTGTCCCCCGGCCGCCCCCCTGCGCCGTCTCGATGGCGATGGGCTCGCCATCCTCCTGCTCCAGATACATCATGTCGTCGGCCCATCGCAGCCAGCCCTTCTTCAAATCGAGCGTGACTGGAAACTCGGCCCAGGTTATCTGGAGATCCTCGAATGGGATCGTGCCCCTGATGCTGAGTTCGTAGTCCTCCGAGCCTCCCGGCGGAGCGGGTATCTCACGCTGTTCGACGAGCAGCGACAGATCGACCCGCTGGTGCCGGGACGACTCACTCGCCGGCTCATTGATGTGCTCGCTGCTGAACACCTCGCGGAGCGTCGCTTCCGCCCGGGGCGGCACCGCATCCAGCAGGTACTCGTCAAGCGGCACGTTTTCCGCAAAGATCCCAACTGCCAGATCGATCCCGCGACTCGCTTCGACGCGGCCGGTGATTCCGACCTGTGAATTCGCGCTGCCCTCCGCATTGAGCGTCTCAACGAGAATGTCGTCTCCCTGCAGCTTGATCTCCGCATTCAGATTGTGGAGCGGATACGGGAAGTTCTCGTACGCCCCCCGCCCATCGGCCAGTTTCAACGTGCCGCTTGCTTCAACGGCTCCGCCGGTCTCCTGCCGACCGAGCACCAACGCCATGTCCACATCGCATTGGCTCACCTCGAACATCTTCAGAATCCGAGCCATCTCCGCCGGGACGACCGCGCCGCGATCCGGCTCGAAACTGAAGTCATGGGCGGTGACCTCCAGGTCGAATGGCACTCCGGCGAGGATGCCCGCCGCCTGTTCCATGTCGTCCATCGATCCGATGTCTGGAAGTTGGGAGACCTCCAGGTCAACGTGATACGGAAGCTTGATGGCGTCGATCCATCGCTCGCCAGCATCGATGTACCCCTCGGCGCCGCTGATCCTGAAAGTGTCGCCACGGAACTCCATCCAACCGGAATCGACGAACAGGATCGGCGGCACCGCTTCCGCATCGACCTGGCCATTGCGGTACATCTTCCAGAACCCGGTGCCGTCTGTCTCTCCGAACACGGCAGGGTCCAAGCGAAGCGACAGCGAGAGCAGATCCATCGACGCCGAGGGCACGGTGTTCCGGCCGATGTACATCTCGATCGTCACTTCGCCCTTGAGTTCCAGTTGCCGTGCGATGCGGCGCAGTGACCGGAACGGGACCAGCGACTGTGAGTCCGGCCCCAACGACACGCCCTCTGCCGCGGCGAAGAGATGCTCATCGGCGGGATCGATGGTGCCGGCGAACGATGCCCCTCCCCGGCCCTTCTCCCGAAGCGAGAACGTAGCGGTGCCGGAGTCATCGGCGAGCGGTGATATCTCGCCGGTGAAAGTCGCTTCCCCGGTCACCCCATAGTGACCCTCGACCAGTTCACCACTGACCAGCCGCATGGACTCGATCGAGATCCTCGGGATCTCGAGTGCGGTCTCCGCCACGCTCTCTGGGGACATGCCCCCTGTGATGTCACGGGCGCCATCCGGATGCAATCCGCCGAGCGTCAACTCCCAGTCCCCCTGCTCGACCAGGCGGACCGTCGCGTCATGAATTACCAGACTTTCGGCCAGAAAGCCCCACTGCCGGTACGACCACCGCAGCGTCATGTCGTCGATGACGATCACCTCGCCAGCCGGACCATCGAGACCCGGAACGCGGACGCTCATTCCACCGAGCGCCACGTCCCCCCCGTCCATCCAGGCGATACGGTCGATCTCGACGTCGCCGCCGATAATCTTCCCGAGCGATCGCTCGAGCACGAAGGCAAAGGTCGTCGGCCGGTACACCAGCAGGGCCGCGAGCAGGGCCAGGATGACGCCGATCGCAAGGCCACCCCAGATCGAGTACCGGAGAACGCGTCGGATTCGGTTCGATCGGGGCATGAAGATGGCCCGGATTCTACAGGTGTGGGAGGTCGCGATACGCTGGTGGCATGAACATTGCCATGACCGGCGGCAGCGGCTTCATCGGCTCCGTCACAACCCGACTTCTCGCCGATCAGGGGCACCGGGTACGTGTACTCGTACGCCCGCAGAGCAGACGCGATCACATCCGGAACGCCGTCGATGCATTCGTCGAGGGATCGACCGAGGACCGCGAGTCGCATCAGGGTCTGCTCGAGGGCGCCGATGCCTTGATTCACAACGCCGTCAACTGGGGCCTGATCCACGATGGCCGCATTGCGGCGCATCTCGACACCAATCTCGTGGCATCGATCGAACTCTTCAATCTCGCGGCCTCTGCGAACATCCCGGTCGTTTTCGTCAGTTCCGTCGCGGTCCACCACACCATGCTCCCCGCCTGGAACGGGTTGATTGATCACGCCCATCCCACGCGGCCCGGGGGGTTGTACGGCGCGTGCAAAGCGGCCCTCGAGTCCCACCTCTGGGCGCTTGCCGCCTCGCACGATCTGCACTTCACCGTGATCCGCCCTGCAGCGGTCTACGGCATCGACCCCAACCTGCCTCGCTCGATCGGCGCCCCGATCATCGAACAGGTCCGATCCGGCAGCCCCTTCACCCGCCCCGGCGGCGGCAAGTTCGTGCATGTTGATGACGTGGCAGCAGCCATCGCAGCGCCGCTGCAACGGGAAGTACCCTCGGGCGGCATCTACCACCTGGCCGACTGCTATGCCCGGTGGAGCGACTGGGCAGCGATGGTCTGCGAGATCACCGGTGTCCGCGTCGACATCGACACGTCGAGCCCACCGCAACCGATGAACACCTTCGAGACGGATGCGCTGGCCGAAGTGTTGGGGGTCACGCTGGACCGCGGGCACGAGGGCATCCGCGGACATCTCGAGGAACTTGCATCGCGGCTGCCTTGATCGGGCTGCCTCAGTCGCTGGCCTGAAGGGCGGCCTCAGCCAGGTCGATCGCCTGCCCGAGCGCGGCAGCCTTGGCGACGGTCTCGTCGTACTCTCGGGCCGGAACGGAATCAAGCACGACCCCTGCGCCGGCCTGAAGGTGATAGCACCAGGGCGGCCCGGGGTCGGCGGCAGGCACAACAATGGTCCGCAGCGCGATGGCGACGTCCAGATCTCCGTCAAACGAGACATACCCGATGCCGCCGGCGTATGGTCCCCGGCGCACCGGCTCAAGTTCGTCGATGATCTGCATGGCGCGGATCTTGGGCGCCCCGCTGACGGTTCCCACAGGCAGCGATCGCCGCAACGCCTCCCAGCAATCGAGTCCCCGCTGCAATTGCCCGGACACCGTCGAACTGATGTGCATCACGTGGCTGTATCGCTCCACCTCCATCAGCCTCTCAACTGCGACACTTCCGGCCTGGCACACGACCCCCAGGTCGTTTCGAGCCAGATCGACGAGCATCGAGTGCTCAGCGCACTCCTTTTCATCACCGAGCAGTTCCCGCTCAAGCGCCGCGTCGGTGGCCTCATCGGTTCCACGTCGCCGGGTTCCGGCAAGCGGCCTGCTGGTCACGCGGTCATCCTCCACCTTGCACAGGATCTCCGGGCTCGATGCGATCAGGATCGCCTCCGGAGACTGCATGTAGATCATGTAGGGGCTCGGATTGACAACTCGAAGCGATCGGTACACGTCAAATGGATCAACATCACTGGTCCGCTCGAACCGCTGCGACGGAACAACCTGGAAGATGTCACCCGCGCGGATGTACTCGATGCACCGCTCCACCGCATGTTCGAAGTCCGCCCGCGTCATGCTGGGCGTGCCGGGAAGATCCGGGCGGTCCGAAGAAGACTCAAGATCCACCCTGCCTGCGGGAAGGTTGATCGCGTTCTCGGCCAGTTGGGATCGTGTCTCCTCGATGCGTTGCTGGGCACCTCGCCAGGCCGCTTCGGGCGAAGCATGTCGAAGGTCCGCCCAACACGTGATCGACAGCGTCTTGTCCACGTGATCGAAGACGACAACCGACTCATACAGACCCAGGTGCATATCCGGGAGTCCGCGGTCGTCCTTCGGCGCGGCGTGCTCGCCGACTGCTTCGGGTTCGAGCCATCGGACCGAATCGTAGGACAGCCAGCCGGCCCATCCGCCGCGGAACACGCCGCCTCCCGGATGTGCTTCGACGGGCGCTACTCGAACGCCGGACGTCAGCGCCCGCACGGCTTCGAGCGGGTCGGAGTGCTGCTCGGTGCGAGTCGTACCGTTTCGAGAGTCAACCAGCGTGACCTGATCACGCCTTGCTGAAACTTCCAGCACTGGCTTGGCGGCCACGATGCTGAAACGCCCCACGGCCCCGCCCACTTCGACAGACTCCAGCAGGAAACTGGTATCCGTGCGAGCATCGCCATGCACCAGTCGTCGATACGCGAGCACCGGTGTCAGATGATCGCTCAACATCCGCCGCGACACGGGCACGAGGTCGTGCTGCGCGGCCAGGTCAAGAAACTGCTTCGGAACGGAGTCGTGCATCGCGCGGGCTATGGTACCGGGCCTGCCCTATCATCCACGCATGCCCCCCGATCGTGACGCGATCATCGAGATTCAGGATTTGCACCGCGAGTACTGCCGGCCGGACGGGAGCGTCTTGGTTGCGGCGCTCCGCGGCGTGTCTTTGACGGTGGCACGTGGCAGGTACATCTGCATCATGGGGCAAAGTGGATCCGGCAAGAGCACGCTCATGAACATTCTGGGTTGTCTGGATCAACCTACACGTGGCTCGTACCTGCTCGAAGGCGAAGACGTCTCGACGCTCGACGACCTGGCGTTGAGCACCATCCGCGGCCGCCGCATCGGGTTCATCTTCCAGTCGTTCAATCTCATCCCGGAATTGACCGTGATCGAGAACATCGAGGTGCCGCTGTTCTATCAGGGTGTCCCACGAGATGAGCGACATCAACGCGCCCGGGACGTGCTGGGCCGCGTTGACTTGAGTGATCGAATGACGCACCGGCCCGGTCAGCTCTCGGGCGGCCAGCAGCAGCGTGTCGCCATTGCCAGGGCCCTGGTCGGCGACCCGGCGCTGCTGCTCGCGGATGAACCGACGGGCAACCTCGATACCGCCACTGGGGAGACGATCCTGCATTTGCTCGACGAGCTCCACGCCGAAGGGCGGACGATCATGATGGTCACGCACGACGACGCCATGGCCTCCAGGTGCGAACGGGTGGTACGTCTTCGGGACGGACTGATCGATTCGGACACGCTGGCGGAAGGTGTTTCATGACGAGCACCATCCGGGTTCTCGGGATCGATCCCGGCCTCCGCTACACCGGGTACGCGTGCATCGACGTGCGAGGTCCGGGCGGCGGCGCGAGCGTCATCGAAGCTGGCGTGATTCGAGTCCCGCAACGCAAACCCCTTCCCGAGCGCCTCACGTATCTGCATGATGCATTGACGACGCTGATGAGAGACACATCACCGGGGCTTGTCGTCATCGAGTCGGTCTTCGTACACCGCGATCGGGCGCAGACTGCGATGCAGATGGGCCATGCCCGAGGCGTCATGCTGCTCGCCGCGGCGCAGCGAGGCATCGCGATCGACGAACTTTCCCCGGCCGAGGTCAAGCGGGCGGTGACCGGAAGCGGCCGGGCAAGCAAGGAGCAGGTCCAGCACGCGGTCGCGGCCCTGCTCGGACTTGCCGAAGTCCCCGACCAGCCCGATACAGCCGACGCGTTGGCCGTCGCCTTGGCTGGCGGCGAGCGGGCCGTCGTGCCCCCAAGGTAAGCCTAAAACGCCAGCCGACTCGGCAGGCCAATGCCTGCGCAGCCCGCCCCCCATGACACCCGCGGGCGAGGCCGAAGGCCAATGCCCGCCCGTGGACGGTCACCGTCCACCACCGTCCCCCCACGTATCCGAAACGCACCCCCTCAGTCGGCTGCGCCGACAGC
>JASMKH010000010.1 GCA_030749435.1 Phycisphaerales bacterium | reverse complement strand
CACCATCTGTTCGGTATCTGTGAGGGTTGGCATCCTCGCAGAGTTGATCGGCGATCGCAACCGATGTTCGGTAGATAGTAGGGTACTTTTTTGGTTTTTGTTCGGGCCTGGCCCCGTTTCAGGCTACAGGAGGGGCTTCCCAGTACGGTGTTGGGGGCGTCCACTGGTCCAGATCGAGGTTGGCGAAGTACTCGATGGTCTGGGCCAATCCCTCTCGAAGGGCCACCTGGGGCATCCAGTCCAGATGATTGACCGCCACCGCGATGTCGGGACATCGCCTCACCGGGTCATCCGGTGGCAGTGGCTTTCGAACGAGGCTTGATGCCGACTTGGTCAGTTCCAACACGATCTCAGCCAACTCGCGAACCGTCCGTTCCTCGGGATTGCCGAGATTCACCGGCCCCGTGAAGTCCTCGACGTTCATCAGCCGAACCAGTCCATCCACCAGATCGGACACGAAGCAGAAGGATCTCGTCTGGGAGCCGTCGGAGAAGATCGTCAGGTCGTCTCCAGCGAGCGCCTGTCGAATGAAGTTGCTGACCACCCGCCCATCGTACGGGTGCATGTTCGGGCCGTACGTATTGAAGATTCGAGCAACCCGAATCTCAATACCATGCTGCCTGTGATAGTCGAAAAACAGGGTCTCGGCGGCCCGCTTGCCTTCGTCGTAGCAGGCTCGACGCCCGATCGGATTGACGTTGCCCAGATACGACTCGGGCTGCGGTGTCACCGTTGGATTGCCGTAGACCTCACTGGTCGATGCCTGCAGAATCCGCGCATTGTTCGCCCGCGCCATTCCCAGCATGTTGATGACACCAAGGACCGACGTCTTGGTCGTCCGCACGGGGTTGTACTGGTAGTGCCCTGGAGCCGCCGGGCACGCCAGATTGTAGATCTGATCGACGCCATCGAGAAAGATCGGCTCGATGATGTCGTGCCGCCGCAAGTCCCACCGCGGATGGTCGGCAAACCGTGCAACGGTCAACTCGCTGCTCGTCATGAAGTTGTCCACGCAGACGACTTCGTGCCCCTCTTCGAGCAGCCGCTCCGTGAGGTGGGAACCCACGAAACCGGCCCCCCCGGTGATCACAATTCGCTTCGACATGCGATTGGGCCCTTGCGTTGCACCCCGGATGGGTGCGGCACCGCCATCGGTGCTCCAAACAGCGCAGGCTACCAGAATCGGTCCCCCCTTCGGCCGCGGCTCGCTTGCAAAGCGACCACCGGACGGGCCATGATGGTCGGAGATGCCTGAGGCTGATCCAATCTGCAGACGCGTCGCAGCTGCGATGACGGGAACCAGCATCGACGGCATCGACGCGTGCGTACTTGAGGTTGAGGGACGAGGTCTTGAGGCGCGCGGTCGACTCGTTGGATCTGCGTCGGGTTCTCTGGGGCCATGCAGCGAGCACCTCCGCGCGCTCGCGTGGGGGTCGCCCCTGACTGCTGGCGCCATTGCCCGGACGAGGCGACACTTGTCATGCCGGATTCTCGAACTCATGCAGCAGGCAGTTGGCAAGTCGGCCCTCGACCTGGCAATCGTGCACGGACAGACGCTCGCGCATGCGCCGCCCGACAGTTGGCAACTGATCGACACCGCCGTCATCGCCGCGGGGCTCGGATGCCCGGTCGCGGGCGACGTGCGCGCCGGCGATCTGGCGTGCGGCGGGCAAGGGGCCCCGATCACGCCTCTGGGCGACTGGATGCTGTTTCGATCCGAACACCCCACGGCAGTGGTCAACCTCGGCGGGTTCTGCAACATCACCTGGCTTCCGGGAACGGACGATCCTGATGACATTCGGGCCGCCGACATCTGCCCGTGCAACCATCTGCTCGATGCTGCGGCGAGGCAGCGACTGGGCATGCCCTATGACGCGGGAGGCGGCGTCGCAGCCACGGGCACGCCGCAGCCCCATCTGGTGCAGTCACTCATGGAGACGCTGAACCACTTCGTGCCGGGCGCTCGATCACTGGGCAGTGGAGATGAGTCTACGGATTGGATCAACAGCCCCCATGCCGCCGCCGCCACGACACAGGATCTGCTCGCATCCATCACAGTGGCAATCGGTCAGACCATTGCCGCGGCAGCCTGCGGCGGCGGGTGCGAGGAGTTGCTGATCGCGGGAGGTGGGGCCCGGCACGGTCCGCTTCTCCGGCACATCAAGGATTCCGCCGAGGCTCCGACCCGCACGAGCGAGGCCCGCGGAGTCCCTGTCGAACTGCGTGAAGCAGCCTGCCTGGCCCTGCTCGGATCGCTCGATCACGACGGGGTTCCCTACACGCTGCCACAGGTGACGGGACGACCTGCCGAGCATTTCGTCGGGATGTCGTGGTGCCATCCTTCACCGACCGGGCGTAGGCTTGGGGGAACGTAGGACGCCCCCCCGAACCACCTCAGGGAGAGTGACAGCATGCCGACGCATACGATGGCCGCCACAGTACTGGGACTCACCACCCTCGCCTGCGCCCATCCACACGCCGACGATGGTGTGACCTTCGCCAACCGGCTCTCTCAGGCGTTTCAGAGTGCAGCTCAGGTCATCAAGCCCTCGGTCGTGCACATCGGAACCATCGAGTCGACCCGAGCCGTCCGTACTCGGTTCGGAAGACCTCGCAGTCACGTGATCGAGGGCACCGGGTCAGGCGTCATCGTGTCCTCGGACGGGATCATTGTGACCAATCACCACGTGATCTCCGGGGCCGACAGAATCATCGTCACACTTCATGACGGGCGCACACACGAGGCCCGAAGCCTGGGTACAGACGCTGGAACGGACCTGGCCGTCATCAAGATCGCAGGCACTGAACTGACGCCGGCGACGTTCGCCACATCCCAGGACGCCCAGGTGGGCCAATGGGTCCTCGCCGTTGGGAGCCCGTTCGGACTCTCGCAGTCGTTCTCCGCGGGCATCATCAGCGCCACAGGCAGATCGGGACTCGGGCTGAGCAGGTACGAGCAACTCATTCAGACGGACGCCGCCATCAACCCCGGAAGCAGCGGCGGGCCGCTCATCGATCTCGATGGCCGCATCATTGGAATCAACTCGTCAATCAAGAGTGCGACCGGGACCCATGCAGGGATCGGATTCGCCATTCCCGCAGACCTCGCACATCGTGTCACAGCATCCCTGATCGAACGCGGATTCGCCGAGCGGGGGTACTTTGGTGTCTCGCTCGCCTCCCGTCAGACGACCGGTGAGTCGCCTGCTCATGTCTCGGCGGTTCAGTGCGTTCTGACACACGTCGGTGCCGGAACACCCGCCCAGCATGCCGGCCTTCGCCGAGGCGACATTCTCCTCAGCGTCGACGGACGCCCCGTCCACAATGCGGACGAGGCTGCCTATGAGATCGCCGCCTGCGCACCGGGTGAGCCCTGCCAGGTCCGCGTGCGGCGCGGCGATACGCCCCTGACGCTCAGCGTGACACCGGCTTCAAGACGGGCCGCGCAGCAGTCTCAGAGACCGTAAACCTCGCTGTACTTGTCTTCGAGGTAGTCGAGCAGGAAGTCTGACGTCAGCGGCGCGCCGGTCACGACCTCGCAGAGTTTCGGGGGGAGATACCGGCTGCCCTGCTGGTGGATCTCGTCATTGAGCCAACGCCGCAGTGGCTCAAACTCGCCGCGAGCGAACCCATCCTCAAGACCGGGCAATGCCCGCTTCGCCGTATCGAAGAACTGCGCCGAATAGAGGTTGCCGAGGGTGTACGTCGGGAAGTACCCCATGGACACCATGGACCAGTGGATGTCCTGCAGACAACCTTTGGCGTCATTGGGAACCTCAATCCCGAGGTATTCACGGTACTTCTCTGACCAGATGGCCGGAACGTCGCTCACATTGAGATCACCCTTGAGCAGTGCCCGCTCGATCTCGAAGCGAATCATGATGTGCATGTTGTACGTCGCCTCGTCGGCCTCAACCCGAATGAAGTCCGGGCGAACGATGTTGGCCCCGCCGTACACCGCCTCGAGATCAAGCGACCCCACTGAGCCGCCGAAGTAGTCTCCGAGTTTCGGGAAGCACCACTGCCAAAATTGGCGGCTTCGGCCCACCTGGTTTTCCCAGAGACGACTCTGCGATTCATGAATGCCCAGCGACACAGCGCGTCCAAGCGGAAGGCCTGCCTGATCCTGCCGGAGACCCTGCTCATAGATCGCGTGTCCGCACTCGTGCATGGTCGAACCGAGTGCATCGTTGACGTTGTCCTCGTGGAATCGGGTCGTGATGCGGACGTCCTTGGGGTGAAACCCAGAGCAGAACGGATGGGTCGACACATCCAGACGTCCTCGCTGAAAGTCAAACCCGATGCTGGTAGCCACATCCCGCACGAATGCTTCCTGCTGATCAACAGGCAGCACGAGTTCATTGAAGGCGTTGCTGGGCGGCGTACTCGACCCCATCACGCGTTGCAGCAGATCCTGCAGCCGCGTCCGCAGCGGCGTGAAGACAGACTCGACCCACGCCGCCGTGCACCCCGGTTCGTAGTCCTCAGCAAGCGCATCCCATGGTTCGCCGCCCTCGGCCCAACCGAAACACTCGGCCTTTCTCTTGAGCAGGTCGACGACCTTGGTCAGCCACGGCTCGAACTGGGAGAAGTCGGAGTCGCGGCGGGCTTCGGCCCAGTGATGCTGCGACTGTGAGGCGAGCATTGCTTCCTCACCGACCAGTTCGCCCGGAATGCAGGTCGCTCGGTCGTAGTCGTGGCGAATCCGCCGAATGGTGACGGCCGAGTCCGACGCCTCGTCGCCGACCAACTCGTCGACCCCTTCGCACTCGGCGATCAGGTTGCCGGTCTCTTCACACGTCAGTTTCTCATGGGCCAACCTGGCCAGTACCGAGAGCTGCATGCCCCGGGGCTCGATCCCCTCGGGCGGCATCATGGTCTCCTGATCCCAGTGCAGCACGCCAGCGGCGGAGCCAATCAGGCTGGCCTCGCTGAAGGCCCTCGTCAATGCTTCCCAGGCTGGATGTGTGGCGGTGGACGCTGCGGTGGTGGTTGAGGACATGGGGGCTTCCTTCGCTGTGTTGGGGGCCCCCCAGCCTACCACGACCGAGCCCCCCGCTGAGGCACGTACCCAATGACAGCGGGCCCCATATGGGGCCCGCTGCGGGGAATCTCACATGAAGATCAGGGCTACTCGCCGGCGGGTGGTCCGGCCGAGACGGCAGGCTGGTTCTCGGAGAGGTACGCGATGACCGCCGAGGCATTGGCATCGGTTCGCCGCTTCGCGAGCTCCAACGCAGTAGCGCCAGCATTGTCGGTCGCGCTCATGTCGGCGCCCTTCGCCTTGAGCAACTTCAACTTGTCAACAGATCCATTGGCATGGGAAGCCGCTGCGAGCAGCGGGGTCTGCCCGAGACGGTTCTTCGCCTCGAGCCTGGCCCCTTTGTCGAGCAGTGTCTGCATGCCCTCGATCTTGCCGGTCTTGCAGGCGTGCATGAGTGGCGTCGAGCCGTCAATGGTATCGGTTGCCTCGATATTGGCACCGGCGTCAAGCAGCAGGGGGATCGAATTGGGGTCTCCGAAACCGGAGGCCCAGATCAGGGGCGTGTAGCCGGTGGCGCTTCCCACGGTCTCGACCTGAGCACCTGCATCAAGCAGATCCTGAACGGAGGGTGCCTTGCCGAACCCACTGGTCCACGCCAGTGCACCGCCGATGAAACTGTCGCGGGTATTGACGTCGGCCCCCCTGTCGATCAGCAGTCGAACGGCGTCGGGGCGGCCGGAAGTGCCGGCATGCATCAATGCCGTGCGGCCGACACGATCGAGTTGATTGATGTCGGCGCCAGCCTCAATGAGCACCGTCATCATCGAGACGTTGCCTTCCTTTGCGGCAATGGCGAGCAGCGGCGTGCCCGAGTCGTCGGTTCCTGCTGCCTTCTCGCCTGCCTCGAGGCGGGCCGTCACTTCGTCCGTCTTGCCACGGCGGACCAGATTGGCCAGCGACTGCACCCTGTTGCTGATGGTGGGCTTGCCGGAGGCCGTCAGCTTCGGAGGAACGTCCCCCTTCTGGCCCTTCTGCGGTCCGACACCAGCGGCGCGGCCAGCATTGGCGTTCTCACGGAGCTGGCCACGCTGCGCTGCATCCAGCTTGACGATGGTGAAGTGCTGGGTGGCTTTCGGATGATCGAAGTAGAAGGTGATCCTGGAGTTCTTGGCAGTCGCAAGGAACTCGTCCCAGTCGATCTCGACCTCCTGCCTGGTCTGGGCCTCCTCGGGAAGCGTTCCCTTGAGGATGTCGGGCTGGACGTTGAGCACCTTGAACGGCTTCTCGTCGATCGACTCGAACACGATCTTGCCGTCCGGGTTGTCATTGATACCGACGCGGTCCGGCTTCATCTTCACGTAGGCGATTGACTTGCCCTTCACGGGCACCTTCAACTGCGGATACCCCTCGATGGTAAAGGTCACCGTCTTGTTCAGGACGCGGGCCGTCGGTCCGCCCCGCATTCGAATGGTGACTTCGGTCTGGGCCCCGGGCTCCAGAACAGTGTTCTTCTTGAAGTCGGCCGTTGTGCAACCGCACGAGGCCTTGGCCGACACGACGGTCACCGGCGTATCTCCGGTGTTGGTCAGCGTGATCGTCTCCGCCTTGGTCTCGCTGGTGGAGAACTCACCCAGTTCGACGATGGCCGGGTCGGCCTTGATGACCTGGAGCCGTTCCGGAGCGCCAGCCTGCGGCGGGACGTTGGCCGGCGGACGCAGTGCGCCTCCAGCAGGGCCAGCTGGCTTGGGCGCCGGCTTGGGTGCTGGTTTGGGTGCTGGCTTGGGTGCTGGCTTGGGTGCTGGTTTCGGGGCCGGGGCCGGCGCAGGCGTGGGGTGGTCCTGAGCCATCGCCGTGGAGGCGGTGAACACCAGCGACGTCGCTGCAAGCGTCAGGGCACAGCAGCCCAGGGTCATCGTGCGAATTGAGATCATGTGGTTGGTCCTCGTTGGTGGGGCGTCGGCCCCAAATCTCTCTCAGTTGTCACCCACCCTCACCAAAGCAGCGGGCTTGGCGGCACGAGCCGTGCGGCCAGCGCGGAACGAAGCAGTCTAACGAATCCAGCTGGACGTCCGCCAGGGCAGGGTCACCCAACGACAGGTCGGCCATCCCATTGCCGGGCCATTGGCCAATCGAGCAGATTCGCTCCAGATTGTCGAATCCGCGCCGCCGTGGAAGCGACCGGGATCTTGAGCCGCCCTCAGGCCCGCCCACATGGATCCGAGAAGCGGTAGCCTTCCGCATTACGCCCATAAAGGAGTGGCCCCCCCGATGGATTCCGAGTCCGGCAACCGCGCACCCCATCTTGAACGGCCCCACCTCCGGCGGGTGCTGCCACGGCCCGTCTCAGACGGCAAGACCCAAGGAATGGCCCTGCAGGATCCATTCATGCTGGTACCGCAGACCATGGTTGTTCCCACTGCATTCGGACCGGCCCTTCAGCATCTCAACGGCGAGTGGACCATCGATGAGTTGGCCACCAACCTCAAGGCGCCAACCGAGGCCCTCGACGCGCTGGTCGCGAAGTTGGACGAACTCGGACTGCTCTGGGGCCCCACCGCCGCGGATCTGGAGCAGGCAAGGCGGGATGCCATCCAGCAGGACGGATGCCTGCCGATGCGGCAGAGCAGCATGCTCGGCAAGGATGCCGAGGCCGGCCGCGACACGCTGGCGGCCTGGATGAGTGCTTCCGAAGACCCCGAGGTTGAGTTCGAGGTCCATGGTCTGTTTGCACCACGCTTTGACTACGGACCTGCGGCAGAGGTGTATGCGGGAACCTATCACGCCCTCAACGGGCAGCAGTTTGACCGCGTCCTCATTCTCGGGAACAACCAACTGGGATTCGGCGACGGCGTGGTCGGAACCCGTTGGGGCTTTCAGAGCCCGCTCGGTCGCCTGGTTCCGGACGCCGATTTCGTTGACGCACTGGAGGAACGATTCGGCGACGCGTTGTTCAACGACCAGCTCGACCACATTGCAAGCCACGGCATTGAGATGCAGGTCCCCTGGCTTCAGTACTGCTTGGGCGAGCCCACGATTGTCGGATGCCTCATGCCGGATCCACTCGACGCGTCGGCCGACGAGCGTGACATCGTCACCGCCGCTGATTTCGTCGAGGGGGTCCGCGGGATCATCGAGGCGCTGCCCGGTCGAACGCTCGTCGTCGCGACCGGGGACCTCAGCCATGTCGGTCCGCAATTCGGCGAGCCGCGGCCCATCGACGAGCAGCGGCGGTTCGAGGCCGAGCGGGCGGACCGGGAGCTCCTCTCGAAGTTCACCGGGGGTGATGCCGACGCGTTCGTAGCGGCCGTCAAGTGGAGTGCCAACTCCAGCCGCTGGAGCGGCGTGGGTGCCATGGCGGGGCTGCTCAGCATCGTGCAGCCCAGGGAAGTCGAACTGATCGACTACTGCCAGCATCCACTGGACGAGGAGGGCACCGCCATGATTGCATCGGCGGGCCTCGTCGCTGGCGGATGATCTGCGTCGTCCAGCGTGTGTCCTCAGCGTCGGTTGAAGTAACCGATCCGCCACACGCCGCCTCGATTGCCTCCGGCCTGCTGGTGCTCGCTGCGGCGGAGCCCGACGATGATGCGCGTGTCCTCACGTGGATGGCGAACAAACTCTCCAATCTGCGGATCTTCGCAGACGACGCGGGCCGCATGAACCGGTCGGTTCTGGACATTGAGGGCAGCGTCCTCCTGATCAGCCAGTTCACGCTGGCCGGAAACTGCGACAAGGGGCACCGGCCGAGTTTCATCGGGGCGGCCACGCCCGAGCAAGCCGAGCCACTGATCGAGCAGTTGGGACAGCGGATCGCCGCGACCGGGGTCCCCGTCCGGACCGGCGTTTTCGCCGCCACGATGGCGGTCACTTCCGTCAATGACGGCCCGGTCACCGTCATTCTCCAGCGGGCCGGGGATCGCTGAGACGCCTGCGGGGGGGGTTTCGGGGTCGCTGGCGGGGCCTCTCCGACAATCTTCCCCGTTTTTCCCCGCGGGGGGGAACCTGGCAACGCTGGAGAGCGAACTAGAGGCAGCAACCAAGCCCCCCCCACAAGGAGCCTGTACGTTGGCGGTCAACGGCGGGCTCTTTTTTTGCTTCAGTCCCGCCCCATCACGCCCATGACGGCCTGCATGTCCTGCCACACCTGACCGCGGACCTCCGGCGTGTAGTTTCGAAGCAGATAGGCGGGGTGAAAGGTCGGCATCACTGGAATGGAAAGGTCGCTGTCCGGGTCTTGCCATACCCCCATGCGGCCCCTCAATCGAGTAATGCCCTGCCCGGTCTGAAGCAGCAGCTTCGCGGCCGGGCCACCCAGCGCGACGATGACCGAGGGCCGAATGAGCCGCAGCTGCCCGTACAGCCACGGCGTCGCCTGAGCGACTTCATCGGGCAAGGGCGTGCGGTTCCCCGGAGGTCTGGCCTTCAGGACGTTGCAGATGTACACCTCGTCCCGCTCCAGCCCCATGGCCTTGATGATCTCGTCCAGTTTCCGCCCTGCAGCGCCCACGAACGGCCTGCCCAGCCGATCCTCATCGGCACCGGGGGCCTCGCCGACGAAGACGAGGTCCGCGGTGGGATCGCCCTCGCCGAACACGCACGCGGTCGCCCCGGCCAGGCTCTCGCAGAAGGGAAACTCGGCCTCGACCGCCCGCTTCAGCGCATCCAGACCGCCGGCCACCGGGACCGCAGCCTGAGGCTCGGCATCGCCGCAGGGCCCAGCGGGCATCCACGGCACGCCGAGCAGGGCGTCGGATCGAGCCAGGAGGCACCGACCGCGGGAGTCGCTCGCATCCGCTTTTTTTTGAGTTCGCAACCAGTGTCTCCACGACAGGTTCCGCCAACCACAGAACTGCCGGGCGCATGATATTGCCTTGGTTTCAGGATCTGGGGTTGCCAAATGACCGACTTCAGCAACAATAGGCACCGGGTCGCAAGTGATGCTGCCATGGACGGGTTCAGGGGCTTTGTGGGCCCCTCGGCGTCAGCGAACGAAGGTGCGGAATGGACTCAACAATGACAGCACAGCCTCCGATTAGCGGGCTCCAGCCATACAGCATGCTGCTGTACCGTGGCCCGATCCACCCGGAGTTCTTCAACATTGCCGGGCGGCGGCAGACCACACATCCGGACTTCGATTTTGAGACCTGGGTCTTCCCTGGTGGGCACGTCGTTCGGTTTGAACACGCCACGACCACCCTGTGCGAAGTCGTGACCGACGACGTTGATGACCTGCCGGAGCGGGGGCTCGTCACCACGATGCCCTGCTCGGGCGAACGAGACTTCGAAGAGGTCTTCGGCGACCGTATCAGTTTCGTGACGTCAATCCAGACCGAGACGCTCTCGGATCACCTGTACCTGAGCACCTACCAGGAGATGCTCGAACACGGCGATGACCCTGCATGCCTGATGACGACATGGCGGTCGGACCATACGCACCCGAGTCTCTCGCTGGTCGAGTTTCAGCGGTACTCCGATCAGGTTCACGTGCAGGCCTACCACCTCCGTGGAGACGGCCTCATGGTGCTTCGCACGCAGTCCATTCTGCAAGCCGGGGTCGCCGATGAGGAAGACTGAACCGCGTCGACTGACCATTGAAACTGAACATGCAACGGGCCGCGTTTGACACCGCGGCCCGTTGTCCGTTTCCGATGACTCGGGTTCCGATGTACTATCGCACCGACCTGCGGCAGCACATTGCGGTCCTGCAGTTCTGGAGGTGATCCATGTGTGAGCGTCCCCCGGCCACATCCGTTGAGGAAGTCCGATTCACCAGCGTCTTCAGGTACGGCTCCCTGCTCAAGGCGATCGGATCGGCGCTGAGCCCCGGACGAATCGGCATCGGGATGGTCGTGCTGGCCCTGCTGGTCGGTGGCGGTCAGATCTGGGACGCCGCGACCGCGTCCGACAGTATGACAGCGCCGTTCGGCGGCACGGTGCAATGGATTGAGGGGGCCGCGGGGAAGATGATGGATGCCACCGTCACGCTCGACCCGGCAGCGTTTGTCGAGGCTACGCGGGATCTCCTGTGGGGAACACCGACGCGGCTGTGGGATTCAGGGCATCGGTGGTTTGTCATCCTGTTTGGAATCTGGACCGCTGCCGTACTCGCGTTTGGTGGCGGGCTGTTGTGCCGACTTGAGGCGGTCTCCGTGGCAACCAACGACGTGGCCCGGCTCAATCCGGCGCTTGCAATGGTGCTGCCGCGATGGCCCTCATTCTTCGGTGCGGTTGTAACGCCGCTGGTGATGGCGGGCGTGCTGTCACTCATGCTGATCGTGTTCGGGTTTGTGTTGTTGAACATTCCGGCGATCAACATCATCGGCGGGCTGCTCTACGGAGTCGCCTTGCTCTTCGGGCTGGGGGTCGCCATGTTGATCCTTGCCTTCATCGTCTCGGGGCTGCTGTTGCTTCCCGTCGTGGCGACCGAGAATTGCGACGGCGCCGATGCGATGCACCGCGCCATCGCCTACGTGGTTGCCAAACCGCTCACCTGGATGCTGTATCTCTTCACGATCATGCTTGGGCTCGCGCTCGGGCTCCTGCTGGTTGGAGGCGTGGCGACATTCATGGTGGCACTGACGGGCGAACTCGCCTCTGCGTGGGTTTCCGCCGACCTGATGAACCACGCAGCGGTGCTGGCCCGGAACGGCGAGCTCCCTGAGATGCATTGGCACACCAGATTCACGGCAGGCTTGATTGCATTCTGGACCAGTCTGGTGAACTGGGCCATCGGCGGCTGGGTGGTCGCCTACCTCATGGCCGCCTCAACCCGAGCCTACCTGCTGCTCAGGCGATCGTGCGATGCGCAGGACGAGCGTGAAATCTGGTGGCCGGGGCTCATTCGCGGGACGCTCGCTCCTGAGCCTCCTCAGACGGACAGGGACCCTCAGGGCTGACACCACCCGACGCGATCAGGAGCGCCCCGGCAATTGCAGGGATGCCAAAGAAGATGTTCACGACGATGTGCCAATCGATCGCGATCATGGCGATCCATGACGCGAGCATCACGCCCCCGCCGAGGTGAGCCTTCCAGAAGGCAAGTCCCACACCGAGGACCGAGGCGCCAATCGCAATGAAGATCCCGACTTCACCGGGCGTCAGTGGTTGTTCCGAAACAGGTTCATCGCCAACGAGGTGGGCGATCAGAAAGAACCCGAAGAAAGCGACGTAGAAGACCCCCAATCCACGGCCCACCCATCGCAGCGCGCCTGGTGGCCATGTCATGGTCATGGATCGAGCGGCATGAGGACCCAGAGAATGATGTAGGTCAGTAGTCCAGGAAACGCCGCCGAAACAATTGACACCACCAGATAGACCACGCGAAGCAAGGTGGGATCCCAGCCGAGCCAGTCGGCAAGCCCTCCGCACACACCAGCGATGACACGATTCTGCGATGTTCGATGCAACGGCACACGGCAACAATACCAGTTCCATCGCAGCGGCACCCTGACATGATTCGAGGGCTCACCTCGGCCTCGGGTCACGCGGCAGCGTGGCGCAGTTGCGGGTGCCAGAGCGTAGGAAGCAAACCCCGGCGGCAGGCGAAGCCCGCCAACCCGGTTGTGACAGAAACTCCCCCGGCTGGACTCGAACCAGCAACCTAGCGGTTAACAGCCGCTCGCTCTACCAATTGAGCTACAGGGGATCTGGGTTGTCGCCCGGCAGAGCGGCACAGAATACTGCCCCGATCACACCTCGGCAACGGCTGGCTTGACATTCTCCTCGAGGCCCCTATCCTGCGGGGCTCGGCTCCCGGGGAGGGGGCCGGCGTCTTGGAGTACCCCATGAAGAACGACACCCATCCCGAGTACTACCCCGAGTGCAAGGTCACCTATCGCGGCGAGGTTGTCATGACCGTCGGCGCCACGGTGCCCGAGATGAATGTCGAGATCTGGTCGGGCTCGCACCCCTTCTACACCGGCAAGTCGTCCTTCGTGGACACCGCAGGCCGCGTCGAGAAGTTCCAGAACAAGTTCAAGGGCGACTACTTCAAGAACAAGAAAAAGAAGAAGTAGCGACACCACTGCCAACCCTTTGGAGCCGTTCCCCTTGCGGGGCGCGGCTTCTTTTCTGCGCTTCCTGCGGTTTCGACCCCCTCCCCAGATGCCGACGATACCCTCAGCCCATCGATGCCCGAACTGCCTGCCAATCTGATCGCGAAACTTGAGGAACTGGCCGTGCAATTCGATGCGTGCGAGGCGGATCTGCTCTCACCCGAAGTCATCACGGACCATACCAAGGTGCGGGAACTCTCCATTCGCCGCGCCTCGCTGGAGAAGGTCGTCGGACCGTTTCGTGAGTGGCTGGGTGCCCGCTCAGAAGCAGCTGACACGACTGCGATGCTTGAGGGTGAGCAGGACGAGGAACTGCGGGACCTGGCCAAGGATGAACTCGCCGTGCTGAACGACCGCGCCGACACGTTGGCAGCGCAGATACAGTCGCGGCTGGTGCACGCAGAAGATGACGCCATCGGATCGGTCATCCTTGAGATCCGTGCCGGTGTCGGTGGGGATGAAGCCGGACTGTGGGCGCGAGATCTGCTCGACATGTACCGCCGATACGCAGATGCCAGCGGATGGACCGTCGAGGATCTTGACCTCGCGGCTGGCGATCAGGGTGGTGTGCGAAGCGTCACGGTGTCGGTCGAGGGCGAGTCGGTCTGGTCGTGTCTGGGGTACGAGGGAGGCACGCATCAGGTCAAGCGGGTGCCTGCCACCGAGTCGCAGGGCCGCGTACACACCTCGACCGCCACAGTCGCGGTGCTGCCCGAGCCCGAGGAGGTGGAGATTGACCTCGACCCGGGCGACGTCAAGGAGATGATCACGACTGCGACGGGGCCCGGAGGTCAGAACGTCAACAAGGTCTCGACAGCCGTCCATCTCATCCACGAACCGACGGGCATCGAAGTCCGCATGCAGGACACCAAGAGCCAGGCCCAGAACCGGCAGAAGGCGTGGAAGCTCCTCAGAGCACGGCTCTTCGAGCGTCAGCGGGCCCAGCAAGAGGCCGCCCGAGCCGAATCGCGGGCCGCCATGATCGGAAGTGGATCCAGAGCCGAGAAGATCCGTACCTACAGGTACAAGGACGCCATCGTGGTCGATCACCGGATCGGCCGGAACTTCCCGCTGCAACCAGTGCTGCAGGGCGGCCTCCAGCCGATGGTCGACGAGCTGATCGAACTGGACACCGCCCAGCGGCTCGCCGCCTTGTGAAGCGGAGGCGCTCCGCACCCCCTCTCGGAGTATCCTGAAGGACTGATCTTCCCGGAGAATTCGCATGCTCGCCCGACGCCGCACGTCCCAACGCCCCGCCTTCACCCTTGTGGAGATTCTCATCGTCATCGCCCTGATCGGCGTACTGGCTGGCATCCTGCTCGTCGCTGTTGGTGGCGCCACCGACGCCGCCAAGCGGGCGCGGACCAAGTCGACCATGGAGTCGCTCTCAGCTGCAATCGACGCGTTCGTGCTTGAGCACGGCGAGTTGCCGGGCATTGTCCCGGTCCATGTGCTCCACCACGAGCACGAGTCGGAGGGCGCCTACATCACGAGCACCCAGAATATTCTGCTGGCCCTGCTCGGCGGCGCCCGCGTCAGCGTCGCAGACGACGCCGGGGAGCCCCTGGATGCGACCGCCGAAGCCGAGTATCAGCGGTATCTGGCAGAGGCGGTGGCTTCAGATGACGGTGCGTGGTATGAGTTCACCATCGAGGATGAACATCATCCGCTGCAATTCAACGTCATCGTCAGACCTCGCCAGATCGGTCGAGGCCCGTGGGTCAACGGGAAGCAGTACCCACCGTACCTCTCACCCAAGGATCATGAACTCCTCGAGCGTTGGTCGGGCGACTATCAGAGCGACACGCCCGACGGCCCGGCCAATCTCGGAGTCACCGAGGGCTACACCGCGTTGCCCGACCTGATCGACGCCTGGGGACAGCCGATTCTGGTCTTCCGCCACGATCGCTCGACCGGACCAATCCTCCCGCCCGATGAGGACGCCCTGCCGCAATTCTGGCCCAATGGAATCGATCGATACCTCGGCGCCACGCGGCTGGGCAGGATGGGCGAGCGGCAACTCACCAAGGTGGGCGACGACACCCAGGGCAGCCGGATCGGGCTCAATTCCGCGGACGAGAACGAACGCAACTACTGGCTCTACCTGCTGCTCTCGCATCCCTCGATGCGGTGGGACTACGGCGACGCTGATGCCCCGGTCTACTCGGGCACTGCCCGAGCCGGATACGCCATGCTCTCGGCTGGCCCCGACGGCATTTTCCTCGGGCGGCACGACGGACCAATCGATGAGAGTGACGGGGCGCCGATCGACCCGAGTGACTACCCGGCGGGCAGCGGGGACATTGCCGAAGGAAAGGATCACGAACGACTCGACGAGTTTGATGACGTGATCATGTACGGCGGATCCTGAGCCCGCCGCAACACCGCCGCATCCTCAAACACCACAGGCCGCGATCACGTCGCGACCTGTGGCCATTGAGCATGCGTTGAGGGGACTCCGATGCTTCAGTCGAGCAGACCGTTGGCCTGGATTCCTTCCAGCACCATGGTGACTGACTCCTCCAGCGTCTTATCGCCCGTGGGAATCAGCATCTCCGGGTTCTCCGGGGCCTCATACGGATCGTCGATCCCGGTGAAGCCCTTGATCTCGCCCGCGCGAGCCTTCTTGTAGAGGCCCTTGGGATCACGCTCTTCCGCGATCTCCAACGGCACTTCGACATAGCACTCAACAAAGGGCAATCCAGCCTCCTGGTGCAGGGCACGCACCGCGTCGCGGTCCGCCGCGTACGGGCTGATGAATGAGGCAAGCGTCACGACGCCAGCATCAGCAAAGAGTTTGCACACCTCGCCGATTCGGCGGATGTTCTCGGCCCGATCCTCAGCAGAGAAGCCAAGGTTCTTGTTGAGACCGAAGCGAATGTTGTCGCCGTCGAGGCGGTAGACAGGACGTCCCTGCTGGCAGAGCACCTGCTCCACCGCGACGGCAATCGTGCTCTTACCGCTTGCCGAGAGGCCTGTCAGCCAAATCGTGCCGCCGGTCTGCTTCATGCATCCCTTGCGCTCTTCCCGCGTGACGGTTCCGTCGTGCCAGTGAACATTCGTTGCAACCTGCTGGGCCATCGTGCTGTTTCTCCAAATCGTTGACTCGTTAGTACAGAACCGTCAGTTGGCGACGGGTGCCGTCGCCGTCGCCCACTCGATGAGCACGTCGGCGACCTCCGGGCGGCTGAACTCCGCAGGGGGACGCTGCCCTTCCGCCAGAAGCTCACGAACCTTGGTGCCACTCAGGAAGACCTGATCGCCCTTGAGCTTCGGGAAGGTCTTCGCAGACACCATGCCCTGAGCCTTGTGACTCCAGGCTGCGTGCTCGAACTTCAGCGGTATCACGTGCAGGTCGCCTTCGTTGAGATCGTTGAAGATCTCCTGCGCATCGTAGGTGCCGTAATAGTCCCCGACGCCGGCGTGATCGCGGCCCACGATGAAGTGAGAGATGCCGTAGTTCTGCCGCACCAGAGCGTGGAGGACGGCTTCACGGGGGCCCGCATACCGCATGGCAGCAGGCATCACGCTCAACATCGTGTACTCCGGGACGAAGTAGTTCTCGATGATGGTCTCGTAGCACTTCATCCGAACGTCCGCAGGGATATCGCCCGGCTTGGTCTCGCCGACGAGCGGATGAATGAGCAAGCCATCGCAGATCTCAGTGGCGCACTTGCAGAGATACTCGTGCGCGCGGTGAATCGGATTCCGTGTCTGGAAGGCCGCAACGGTCGACCAGCCCTTGGCCTCGAACGCGGCGCGGGTCTCGGCAGGCTTCAAGCGGTAGTCGGTGAATTGCTCGCCCGGCTCATGCTCGGGCGTCACGGTAAGCACGTCTATGTCACCGCCGACGAGCCAGTCGCCTTCCTCCATGACGGCGGAGACGCCCGGATGCGCTTCGTCGGTCGTGCGGAAGACGCCGGGAAGTTCAATGTCCCGGTCATGGGCGTAGATCTCTGCGACATCCATCACCGCCATCAGCGTGCCGTCTGCGTGATAGAGCGCCGCTCGACCGCCCTGGGTCAACGTCGCCTTGACCGCGTCGTCCACTGCAAGCGTGACCGGAATCGGAAAGACCGTCCCGTTCGCCAGCCGCATCGAGTTGCAGATCGACTCGAAGTCAGCCTTGCCGACGAAGCCCTTCAGCGGACTGAAAGCGCCGATGGCGACCATCTCAAGATCGCAGGCTTGCTTCGATGAGAGGTCAATCCGGGGCAGGGTTGCTGCCTCCTCGCGGAGGGCAGCGGCATCGGCCTCGGAAACGATTCGGTTGACGAGGGTCCCGCCATGCGGGGGCACCAGCGAACATCCAGACATGGTGATCTCTCCAGAATCGGGGGGAAACGGCCGATCGTAGAAAGACCTCACCGGATATGGGACATCACCGGTACACAAAGCCCCAAAAACGGTCACATCGAGCGATATCAGCCCTCCGCAGCACCGCGATCGCCGCCGCGACCCCCACTGCCACCGGGACCTCCGGGGAATCGCTGGCCACCCCGGCCCGCGTTGCGGCGCCTCATGGATCGCCGCAGCTCGGCGATCGCAGCAGGATTCCCCAGAATCTCACGCATCGCTTCCTGCTGCTCAGGTGACAAAGCCTCCCACAGCTGCTCCTGAGCCTCTGCAATCTTCCCTCGGAGTTCCTTCGACTTGGCCCGCTGCGCCCTGGTCGCCGCCTCACGTTCCCGCTGATCCATGTCGGCCCGATCGCCGCCTCGCCTGCCCGGCTTCGATCGCTGCTGCCGGAGATCCTGCACCATGCGCTCCGCTTCTTTCCGCTGCGACTCGGTCAGATCCAGCGAGAGATACACCACACCCCACGTCCGCGGATCGACTTCGTCACCGCCCTGCATCGCTGCTGCGACGAGTTGTTCCTTGGAGTTCCCTCCGGCAATCCAACTCCGAATCTGTTCGACCTCCGAGGAACTGAGCGGCTCGCCCTCCGGGGGCATGATGTCCTCATGTCCATCAGGAAGGACGATCCGTTCCAGCAGCGTGCTCTCATCGGGCTTGCCGGGGACAACGACCCAATCCTGTGAATCGCCCGCGAACAAGGCGTTGATGGGAACGAGGCGGACGCCGCCCTTCTGCTTCTCCGGGCCATGGCACGAACCGCACCGTCGCTGCAGCAATCCCTGCATGTTCGAACTCCCGCGAGGGCCTGAGAGGCCTCCGCCCATCGGACGATCACCCGAAGGCCCTGCGTCGCTCACAACGTCGGGGCCACCGAGTGGGGCTTCCCCCGAAACGGCCCCTGAGGTCTGCCGAACCACATCTTCGGGGTCTGTGGGATCCCATTGGGCCGGCGCAGCAACTGCCAGGATTGATACGAACACTGATACGGCAATCGGTGTCATGGGCGGGTCCTCAGGCAATCGCCCCCGAGCGGCTTCCTGAGCAGTCGGTGGGCTCGATACCATCCTACGGCTCGGCCTTGAATGCCATCCCCCGCCCTCCCCGGAGTCTCCCAGTGCCACTCACCGAAGCCGCCGTCCTGGATGCGCTCACCCGCGTTGTTGATCCAAGCCTCAAGAAGGATCTCGTCTCGCTCGGGCTGGTCCGATCCGTTCGAACTGCCGACAGCGCCGTCCACGTGGTGATCGAGTTGCCCAGTGACTCCAGCAGTGCAGAGGATCGAATCAGGTCGGAGGCCGCCAAGGCAATCGCAGAAGCCGGCACCGACCCACGCCATATTCACATTGAGTGCGCGGTGGCCGGGGCCGCTGCCGATCGTCCGGTACTTCCAGGCGTCAAGCATGTCATTGCCGTGGGTGCGGGCAAGGGCGGCGTCGGCAAGTCGACGGTGTCCACGCTTCTGGCCCTCGGCCGCGCTCGGCAGGGCGCGAGATGCGGGCTCCTGGACGGAGACATCTACGGCCCGTCGCTGGGAACCATGCTCGGGCTTGATGACCTGGACCCGATGGCGAAGGGAGACACGCTGATGCCCTTTGAGGTGCACGGCATCAAGGCCATGACGATCGGCAAACTGGTCGATCCCGAGAAGCCGATGATCTGGCGTGGTCCAATGGCGCACCGTGCGTTCTCCCAACTGCTGCTGCAGACCGACTGGGGGCAACTCGATGACCTCATCGTAGATCTCCCCCCCGGTACCGGAGACGTTCCCCTGTCGCTCTCGCAGGCGCTCCCGCTCACCGGCGCCGTGATCGTCTGCACACCGCAGCGAGTCGCCCAGGATGACGCCCGACGCGCCGTTCGCATGTTCAACGAACTGAATGTCCCGATTCTTGGCGTGGTCGAGAACATGAGTTGGTTCGTCGCACCTGACGGAACGGAGTACGACCTCTTTGGCCGTGGCGGCGCAGAAGACATGTCACGCGACCTGAATCTGCCATTCCTGGGACCGTTGCCGCTTCATATCGACATGCGTCGGAACGCCGACGCAGGCACACCGCTGTCCAACTTTGAGATCAGCGGCGACATCAGTGACGCGATCGACCACCTCGCCACCGAGTTGGCTGGTCGGGTGTCGGCCCAGTCATCCGGTGCCGCGCCGTCCATCAGCGTCTCCTGAGACATCGCCGTCAACTGAAAATCGCCATGAGCATCACCATCACGATGCCGTTGGACATGCCGTGCATCACGACCGCCGCCACCAGACTCCCCCGCCATTCCCGGGCCAGCGCAAAGGCTGCGGCCATCGCCCCGAGAACCGGAACTGCCAGCACGCCCTGCGGATGAATCATCGCAAAGACGAGCGACGTGGCGGTAACCGCTACAGCGACGGAGGCCCCTCTGGGAAGCATCCCGGCGGACGTACGAACCTGTCGATACAGCACACCGCGGAACATCGTTTCCTCCACAATCGGGGCAGCGATGCTCGCCAGCACAAGCACCTGCGCACGAATGAGCCACCCCCCGCCGGCCACTTCCCCGACAATGGGATGGGCTGCGGATCCGGCGCCTGCATCTGGTGCGAACAGCAGGATCAATACCAGTGTGATGACCAGCCCGACCGCCACGATCGGGATCGCCATGGCGTATCCCATGATTCCGCAGCCGATCTCCCTTCGCAGCCCACGACCGCGGGTCCACCCGATGTCCCGCCGGACGTCCTCCCATGGAATGCCTCGAACAACCGGCCAGGCCAACGCGCCGAGGCTCAAAAAGAACGCGACCACCGCTGGCGCCATCTGCAGATCAGTGGGCAGCCCGCCGTCCAGGACATCTGAGAGCAGCAGGAGCACTTGAAAGAGAATGAGCCAGACGGCAAATGTCTCGGCATACACGCCGTCCCAGGGCCGGGCTGCCGCCATGGCTCGCGGGATCAGTCCCTGCGCGGCCCGGACGACGTAGATCACCAGCAGAACCAATCCCGCCACACCAATCAGACCCAGCACCACCAGCGAGGTCACCATCACCGTGGCCATGAGGACTGACTGCTCGACCACCGGCTTCAGCCGATCGGCGCGATCGGCAGACGCGGCGTCCACAGCGATCTGCCCGAACCAGCCGAGCCGCTCCTCGACATCCGCCGTCACAGTCGCGCTGGCATCTCCGGCGAACAGTCGGTCCAACCCGTCAATCTCGGCAGCCTGTCGCGCGGTCGGGTCGACCCCTCGATCGGCCAACTCCGCCCGCACCGCGGTCACCCAGTCGCTGCCGGCCTCGGCCCCACCAATCGCAGCTGCAATCGAAGCCAGCCGAATTCGACGATCAACGTCGGGGGACTGGTTGATCTGGTCCAGGGCCTGAGACCCGGACCCCGGCGCGACCGCCTCCTGCGCGATCACCAGCCGCGACTCCATCTCCAGCGTGGCGTCCTCGATAGGTGTCACCCGACCATCACCCGCCGGCGAAGCACCCGGGCCGCTCAGCATCGCGAGAAGCACCACCACGAGAATCACGATCCATGCCACCGCCTGAAAGGCCCTCCTCGGGGTCTTGCTCGGGGGCGGTTCGGCCTGAGAAGTGCCCAACGGCGTGACAGTCATGGGGCCCAGCCTAGCAGGCAGAACCGGTGACAATGGCGGGTGAGCCCGTCGCGGCGCGGCTCGCGGCCCTTGACACCACCGGCCGGTGCGGTATCCTCCTCGGTTCGCTGCGGCACGCCGCAGTTTCGTTGTTCTCGTGGGGCCTCAGAGGCCCCGACGGCACTGGAGATGCTCGACATGCCCCGCCAAACGACCTTTCTGAAGTCTGGAGACGTCAACGCTCAATGGCGTCATGTCGATGCCGAGGGGCAGGTGCTTGGACGCATGGCCGTCGAGATCGCTCGCGTGCTGATGGGCAAGCACCGTCCCGATTGGACACCCCACGTCGACTGCGGTGACTACGTCGTGGTCACCAATGCCGAGAAGATCGTTCTCACCGGACGCAAGGCCGAACAACGCATGGTGAAGTCCTACTCCGGTTATCCCGGCGGGCTCCGACTTCGAAGCGTCGGGACCATCATGGAGAAGCACCCGGAGCGGGTCATCGAGCAGGCTGTTCGTCGCATGCTTCCGAAGACCCGATTGGGTCGCCAGATGTTCAAGAAACTCAAGGTCTACGCCGGCAGCGAACATCCGCATACCGCGCAGGCACCAACGCCGCTGGCCGGCTGAATCCACTGGACGAGATTCGACTCAGATGACCGAAGACGCACCGATCACCGAAGCAACCACCGACGCAACGCCCACCCCGGAGGGTGTCGCCACGCTTCCCTCCGAACTGCTGACGCCCGAACCGGAGGCGGCCCGCGCTGCAACGCCGACTGCTGGCGGATGGTTCTGGGGAACGGGTCGTCGAAAGGCATCTGTGGCTCGCGTTCGCGTGCGTGCCGGGGATACCGAGTTCAAGGTCAACGGCCGCGACCTCTCGGAGTTCTTCACCGAGGAGCGTGACCACAAGAACATCGGCGCCGTGCTCGAAGCCACCAATACGACCGGTGGCGTCCAAGTCCACGTCAGTGTGCACGGCGGTGGGTACACCGGACAAGCCGGGGCCATCATCCTCGGGCTTGGCCGAGCGTTGATGCGTTATGACGGCTCGCTTGAACCGGTCCTGCGTGATCGAGGATTCCTCAGCCGGGATCCGCGACGCGTCGAGCGGAAGAAGCCCGGTCAGCCCGGTGCTCGCAAGCGATTCCAGTTCTCCAAGCGTTGAGCCGCCCCGCTACGCCCGCACGAGTGCACGCTGCGCTGCGAACCATGCCCGGGCCATGGCCGCCCTCGACTTCCCTCGCATGCTCGCCACTTCAACAAGCGTTCGCGGTCTGAACCCCTCCAGACCCCAACGGCAGCAGGCGAGTTCCCGATGCGGCGTCTCCAGCGTGGCTACGCGGCGTTCCCACGACGCCGAAGGAAGAGCGCCCGCGCACCGCTCAAGCGACCGAAGCGGTATCGCCGGAGTCTCGCCGACTCGGACCGACGCCAGGTCGGACCGAGGCGTCTCAAGTTCCGCCAACATCCGCCCAACCGCGGAGCGAACCCGGGACTCGATACGTTCCCGGTCCCCCGGACGCTGCAGTGCCACGACCTCCAGCACCCGCTGCATCCCGGCTCGAAGCAAACGCCGCTGCATTTCCGGCGGCAATGCCGATGCGGGGCGGCCGGACCAGGTCTCAATCGAGTGGCGGACCACTGGCTGATACCGAAGGGACAGCCGCCATTTGAGTTTCGTCAGCCACAACACATCGGCGTGCACTCGATCGACGTCTCTGGCGGGCGGTTGGGACGCCAGTGCTTCGACTCCCGCGTGGATACGCTGCAGCAGCGTGGACACACCACGGAGGTCCAGGTCGACGTCCCCGGGTACCGCCGCTTCGGAATCGTTGAGCGCCGCCTCGGCCGTCCAGAGCGGCAACTGTGACCCGAGCAGGACCTCCTCGAGAACCGCCGAGTCGTCGGTGGCCTCGGGGACCGGCGGAAGAAAGGCGCACACCACCGCCAACTGCCTGGCCCGCGCTCGCTGGAGGAGGCGGTGCAGTGCGGGCGTGCCGACGCCGAGCCGCCGCGCCAATTGAGATGGCCGAATGCCCATCCGTTCAGCTCGGATGGCCAACCTGCCATCGCGCTGGCTCACACGACGCGGCGGTCTGGCAGGGAGCGCTCCCCGCTCCACAGCACGGCGAAGCGTTCCGCGGATCGCGGGCACCGACCGGCCTGGAAACATCGCGGCGAGGCGAGTCGACATCTCGACCAGTCCCCCACCGTGATCGATTCGGCGGGCCGCCTCGATGATCGCATCCCGCGTCTCACGGATCGACTCGCTCCTCGGCTTCCCGCAGACCGATGCCCGGGCACGACGAAACCACGCCAACGTGTCCTGCTGGCATGCCAGCCTCAGATGTCCATCGGCGCACTTGACGTATCGCATGACCAGCCCGTGCCGCCGAAACCGAGCGAGCGACCGCTTCGACACACGGAGTGACTTCGCGACTTCGTCCAGGAGCAGCGGTGGCTGCGTGGCGGGCCAGTCCATCGCGCAGCGTCTGCTGAGCCGTTGGATCATCGTGACGAGGTCGGCGACCAACGCATCGCCTGGCACGGACGCAACCGTGTCGCCCGCCTCCTGCTTCCAACCGGTCAGTTTCCAGACGATGTACTCGACCGGGTAGGCGCGGTCCAGATTCGCCTCACGAATGAGCAACTCGGCCGCTTCCAGAAGCCGAAGCACCGACTCTCGCGACGCCCACTCCAATTGAGTGAACAGGTCTCCCAAAGCGGTTGAGCGAAATGACGCCTCCCGAGGCATTCACAGTGCCAGCGGCGGTGGCACGTCCCGGTCGGCCACGCCGTGCATTCGGCATCGGGCCAGAAAAGCCTGAAGCCCACGCATTTCCGGGGGGCCGAATGCATAGCGGATGTGTGACCGGAGGTACGCCGCCGCCGCCGCCGGATTCCAACCCCGTGTGCCCGCCGACTCGGCGATCACGTGGCCGAGCCGCGACTGGTTGAGCCTGAACTGGCGGTCAATGACGCGTCCAGCCCGCCGAATGCAATCGGCATGTGAGGCCTTCCCCATCCAGACGGCGAAGACAAACGGCAGCCCCAGGTGGTCATACCACGCTTCTCCCAGATCGATCTGAACCGGCCAGGCGTCCGGCGACAACTCAGGGTCGACCACCTTGTCCCCGATCAGCATCTTCGCTTCGGCCTCGCCCGCCTCGCCGAGGGGTACCAGTTCCGCAGACGATTGCCAATACTCAGCCAGAAGAATCTGCAGCAACGCCACGGACGTGTGGCTGTCGGTGTCGCAGTGAATCCGTGAGACGCGGTCGATGGGGACGCGCGAGAACAAACGCACAGTCTGCGTGGCGCCGCAGCATCCAAGTGGTGTCGAGGCCAACCAGGCCGGTTCAAACGGCGCCGTCAGCAAATCCACCGAGGAACACAGTGCCAGGTCGACCCCGCCTTCGGCAACCAGATCGATCAGACGGCTCGGTGGAGCCGGGACGATGGTCCAGTTTTGAAGATGATCGAGTCCTGCAACGAGTGGTCTGGCATTGAGAAAACTGACCACCCCCACTCGAACCGCCGTGTCGGGAAGCCCGGTCTTCGGCGGCATCATCGGTTGTGCTTCAAGCGTGGTCATCGCAGTCAGGGTAGCGATGATGCTGATCGACCGGAGGCTGGTCAGACGGCTGCAGCCTGCCACGCCTCGGAGGGCTGCTCCACCAGCGGCCGACTGACCGAGACCCGCGGCACGCGTGGGCCGATCCCAACCAACAGTTGGTGCGGCGTGAGACCACAAGCCTGGGCAAATCCGCGAAGCGAGTGGGGACCATTATGGGCCGTCTCGATGATCTCAACACCGCGACCGACAAAGGAGTCTGCCCGGCCTCGAAGCGCCCCGAGGTCAACCGCAATCTGGTCCATACTGACAGCCCCGACGATCGCTGCAGCGGCCCCCCTTCCCTCACCGCTGGCCACGCTCTGCGGCGGGTGAACCCGAATCGAAGCCCCGCACCGCTGGTCGGTGGCTCCAGCTGCGGGCGGAATCCCGTCGGCATACCCGACCGGCACGATGCCGATCACGGTGTCCTGCGGAGCGGTCCACACACCGCCGTAGCCAACGCTCGTGCCTGCTGGCACCTCATGGGCATGACAGATCGAACTCCGCCACGCCAGAGCTGGCGTGAGTGGTCGCTCCAGTCGGTTCGCAAGTGCCTCATCGCCCGGTACGCAACCACACCAGCCCAACCCGATCCGAACGCAGTCCCAGTGATACGCAGGGTCTCGAACGGCGGCCGCCGTCGCGGCCGCGTGAACCTGACATGAGGCAGGCAGCGGCCCGAGGGATTCCACGACGCTCCGGAACAGCCCGTGCTGCTTCCGTGTCGCCGCTGCGTCCCTGCCTGCCTCGGAGAAGTGCGTCATGACGCCCCGCAGACGCAGCAGCGGCGACCGCAGAATACGGCTGATCAGCGGCCTGGCTGCCTCGGGCTTCATGCCACCGCGGCACATGCCGGTATCGATTTCGACGTGCACAGACACCCTCGTCGAGCCCAACCTGGCCAACGCAAGCAGGTCGTCCATCTGGCGATCGTCGTGCAGCACCAATTCGACATCACCGCGCTGCACGGCAGGCGCGAGCGGATGCACGGGGGAAAGCGATCGAATCGGCGCCAGTAGCACAATTGGCACAGGCGGGCCGGCACCGAGCAGGTCGATGGCCTCGTCGACCCTGAAGACGGCAAGCCGCGTCATTCCCGCCTCGAGGAGCGTCTCGGCGACGCGGCGAGCGCCGATCCCGTAGGCATCGGCCTTGACGATGCCGCAGCAGGTGGCCCGAGGGCCAACCATCGCAACCAGCGATCGCGCGTTGCGGCCGATAGCGGCGAGATCGACGTGAAGAAGACTGTCCTTGTGCATCCGTGCGGTGCCGTCCCGAGGTTGTATCGGCCCTCGACTGATCCTACCATGAGACGCGTCAGTGAATGCGACCGCAGGGACGGACGCCCACGCTTGAATGAACGGCGCCGACCTCATGAGTGAAATCTTCGACATACAGCAGTCCTTCAGCGATCTCGGCCTCAAGCCGGAGATCCTCAGCGGCATTGAGGAGGTGGGCTTCGAACACCCCACCCGCGTTCAGGCCGAGTTGATCCCGCTGGCCATTGCCGGCCGCGACGTCATGGGTCAGTCTCGGACCGGCACAGGCAAGACTGCGGCATTCGGTCTTCCGATTCTCCATCTGCTCGAGCCGGGCGATGCCTTCGGCGCCCTCTGCCTGGTCCCCACCCGAGAGTTGGCCATTCAGGTCGCGCGGGAAATGGACGTGCTTGGGAAGCACACGGGGCTTCACAAACTGGCTGTGTACGGTGGCCAGAAGATCGACATCCAGGCCAAGCGGCTCAAACGCCGGCCCGAGATTATCGTGGGAACACCCGGACGCGTCATGGACATGAATCGTCGCGGACTCCTGCCATACGACAGGATTCGGATCGCCGTACTCGACGAAGTCGATCGAATGCTTGACATCGGGTTCCGTGAGGACATTCGCAAGATTCTCGGAACGATCAAGCACAAGCACCAGACCATCTTCGTGTCCGCAACGATTTCGGACGAGATCGAGCGGCTTGCCAAGAAGTACATGCGAAATCCTGAGAACCTCTCGACGGTCGATGCCAAGAGCCTCACCGTCTCGCAGGTCAAGCAGCGGTACGTCACAGTGCACGCCTGGGACAAACGAAGGCTTCTCAAGCACGTCATCGAGGTCGAAGATCCGGAACTCGGGCTGGTGTTCTGCCGCACCAAGGCGACCGTGGACAAGGTGGCGAGTTATCTGTGCGACAAGAACATCAACGCCGCGGCGCTCCATGCGGATATGCATCAGAGCAAGCGGAATCGGGTGATGGACCAACTTCGGCGCGGCGATCTGCACATCGTCGTCGCATCAGATGTTGCGGCGCGTGGCATCGATGTCGACGGCATCACGCACGTCTTCAATCTGGACATTCCGGAAGATCCCGAAGTCTACGTCCACCGAATCGGAAGAACGGCACGTACCGGACGAAGCGGGCAGGCGATCATGTTCGTCGAGCCCGAACAAGGGCCGCTCCTCATGGGCGTCGAACGGCTCACCAACGTCGAAATCACGGAAACCACGTATGAGGGTTTCGAGCCAGGGCCGGAGCCTCGCAAAGTGCGGGAGCGGCGGGCACAGTTGGATCAGGAGCGCGAGGTCAACAAGCAGAGCCTCAGCAGGAGCGTCAAGCAGGCGCCCGACGCTGAATCCGCCGAGGATTCCGAACGATTCCCCGGCGGCGTTGTGCCCACTGCCTTGCCGCAGAAGCGAATGGGCGGGCGGCTCCGCGGCCGCCGCAGATGACCTCCACGATCCAGGTCCACGACACCGTTTCATCTGCCCTTGCAGCCGGCCGCAGCGTCGTCCTTCTGGAAACCGCGGTCCTGACCTGCGGACTTCCGAGATTGCCCTGGTCGATCGACCATGGTCCCTGCCCCCCATCCATCGACGCGAACGAGTCGCTCAATCTCTCATGCATGCGAGCCATGATTGCGGCTGTGGAAGCAGTTGGATGTGTTCCCGCAGTGACCGCGCTCGTGCGAGGTGTGCCTCGCGTGGGACTGTCCGATGAGGAACTTGGTGAACTCGCATTGGATGAGACCGCGGGGAAGGCGTCCACGGCATCGCTGGCCCAAAGCATGGCCACCCGGGCATCCGCAGGCACAACAGTCTCTGCGACGCTCAGGCTTGGTGGCAGCGCAGCCTATCCCGATCGACGCCGGCCGCGCGTCTTTGCAACAGGTGGCATCGGAGGAGTCCATGTTGGTTGGACCCGCCACCTCGATGTCTCCGCAGATCTGAGCGAACTCGCGGCGCAGCAGATCTGCGTCGTCTGCGCCGGCGCCAAGTCGATCATTGATTCCACGGCGACTACTGAACTGCTTGAGTCGCTTGGTGTGCCGGTCCTTGGTCTTGGTATTGACCGCATGCCTGGGTTCCAGTGCGGCCCGTCCAACGACGCGCCGTCGATCACTCGAGTGGACTCGATTCCTGCGGCAGCGGCGATCTGTGCCTCACAGTGGTCGATCCCATCAAGCGGAGGACTGCTCCTCACGCAGCCACCACCGCGCGAATTCGAAATGAGCCGCGAAGTCATCGACGCTGCCGCTTGCCAGGCCGAAGACTCGGTGGATTGCACCGGATCGGCGCGAACTCCGGCATTGCTTGAGGCCATGGCATGCCTGACCGGCGGCGCCACGCTTCGCACGAATGTGGAACTGCTGGTTGCAAATGCCGCTACCGCAGCGATGCTTGCCCTGGCGATCGACTCCTAGAGGGCGTGCGTCCTGCTATACTGAGTTTCGCACCGGCCTTGAGGCTGGCGCACTCAGTCAACCCACAGAGGACTTGATCTGGATCGACGCGATGAATGCGCGTCTTGACGACCCATGTCAGAAACCTGCACAGGTATTCTCGACTGGCACTCTCCGAACGAGTGCAAACTCAGGCAGTTCGACAACGGAATCGTGGCAGCGCCCGACGATCCCCTTGTCCCGCCAGCTGTCGCTGCGGAGTTTGAACTTCGTCCCGGACAGCAGATCACCGCCAATGTCATACAGAAGCGGCCGAGACGGCGGTCCGGGAAACGCCGCGGCAATGCCCGCGCCGTCGTTGAAACCGTAGTCCAGATCGAGGGCCTCTCCCCTGAAGACTGGGCCGCGATGAAGCCCTTCGAGGAACTGACTCCGATCGATCCGCAACCGCGGATGAGCCTTGAGTACCCGGGGTGCCCTGCCGCGTGCAGACTCATCGATCTGTTCTGTCCCGTCGGCTACGGCACGCGGGGGCTCATCGTCGCGCCGCCGAAGGCCGGCAAGACCGTGCTGCTGCAGAACATCGCCGCTGGCATCAAGCACAACCATCCCGAAGTCGAACTCGTCGCGTTGCTCATCGATGAGCGGCCGGAAGAAGTCACCGACTTCCGCCGAAACGTGCCTGCGCATGTTCTCGCCTCGTCGAACGACGAAGACATCGAGCGACACATCACGCTTGGCCAGATGGCGATCGACAGGGCGCGGCGAATGCTGGAGGCTGGCCGGGATGTCGTCGTGCTGCTCGACTCGCTCACTCGACTTGGTCGAGCCTTCAACAACTCGCGCAGACACGGAAGCAGCGGCCGAACAATGTCCGGGGGTCTGGACTCCCGGGCGCTCGAAGTGCCCAAGCAGATGTTTGGATCGGCCCGCAACGTCGAAGGCGGCGGATCTCTGACCATCATCGCCTCGTGCCTGGTGGATACCGGGTCCAAGGCAGATCAGATCATCTTCGAGGAGTTCAAGGGGGCGGGCAACATGGAGCTCATTCTGGATCGCTCCATATCGGAACAACGGCTGTTTCCCGCAATCAATCTCGCCGCCTCAGGAACCCGCAAGGAAGACCTGCTTCTCGACGCCATCGAGTTCAAGACGATCACGGCCCTTCGCAGGCGATTGCTCAACATGCCACCGCCACTGCAGATCGAGCAATTGCTCAAGGCGCTCGAACGGTTCCCGACGAACGCCGATCTGGTCAAGGGCTGAGCGGTGGGTGCTCAGGAAGATCGAGCGCTCCGTCAACATGCCCAGTCATTGATGCAGTCCGGCCACATCAAGGCCGCAGAAGAACTGTTGACACAGCACATCGCAGCTCGGCGGAACGACCATGAGGCTAAGGCCATCCTCGCCCAGATCACCGCAATGCACCGGGACTTCCAGCGGGCCGAGTCGCTGCTGATGCAGGCCATTCGCGGGGATCGAAAGCGAGCGGACTACCACGCGGCCCTTGCCGAACTGTTGACGACGACTGGACGGCATCGCGAAGCAGTCGCCCGCTACGACCAGGCCCTCAAGTTGCATCCTGCCTATGACGCGGCGTTGGCGGGCAAGGCGGAGGTCTACCTCCGCACCGGAAAGCCCGAGCGAACACTCGAAGTTCTGGAGCGTGC
Source organism: Phycisphaerales bacterium (assembly GCA_030749435.1). Lineage (GTDB taxonomy): Bacteria > Planctomycetota > Phycisphaerae > Phycisphaerales > SM1A02 > UBA12567. Next base: position 41,795 of record JASMKH010000010.1, on the reverse strand, counting down.
CGCGGCATCCCCCATCACCGCCATTCCAAAGGGGCGGGCTTTGACTCGGCTCAAGCGATACGACGAAGCCATCGCGTCGATCCGCTCGCACCTCCCCGCGTCGGATGCGCCACGTGATGCGCAGCGAGGCTTGTGGTTTGCCCTGGCGGCGGCCTGCGAGCGCGCCGGACAGTTCGACGATGCCGCCGACGCGTGCCGCCACGGAAATGCCTTGTCGGCGGGCGACTGGTCGAGCAGTGCCGATGAATCGCGCAACAGGATGCTCATGGAGGCGTTTTCGCCCGATCGCATTCCCACCCTTCCGAGCGCCGACTGCCAGGACGATCGGCCCGTGTTTGTCGTCGGCCTCCTTCGCAGCGGGTCAACGCTCGTCGAACAGATCATCGATGCCCACCCTGCGGCCTTTGGCGCCGGGGAATTGGAGACACTGCCACGGCTGGTCCTGGCCATGCAGGACCGGCTGGAGACCCGCTTGCCGTGGCCAGCACTGCTTCAGGAGACCAATGAGTCGGGACTGAACACGATCGCATCGGCGTATCTCGAGGAATTGGCGGCGCTCGCGCCCAACGCCATCCGAATTGTGGACAAGCAACTGGGCAACTTCATGCATCTGGGGTTGATCGCGTTGCTGTTCCCCAATGCCAGGGTCATCCACTGCCAGCGACACCCGATGGATCTCGGCGTCTCGTGTTGGATGCAGAAACTGCCACCCGGCACCAACGCATGGGCTTCAAAGCTTGAGGACATCGGCACCACCTGGCGACTCTCCGAGTCGCTGATGGATCACTGGAAACAGGTGCTCGACATTCCGATTCTGGACGTTCGGTACGAGCAGCTCGTCGACGACCTGGATGGCCAGGTCAGGCGGATCCTCGACTTCTGCGGCCTCGACTTCGACCCGCAGTGCCTGCGGTTCTGGGAAACCGGCCGGACCGTCCTCACGCTCAGCAGCGATCAGGTCCGCAGACCGATCTACGCCTCCTCGGTGGGCAGGCACACTGCCTGGGGTGCGCAGCTCACGCCGCTCCGCACGGCCCTGGGGCAGGCTGTGGAGCGTTACGAGCAACCTGCCAGCTGAAGGGCGTGGGGTCGTCCCCCACGCAAACACCCCCACGGACGAGCCGTGGGGGTGTTGAGAGTGCGTGGGATCGAACCGTAAGAAGTCCACTGGGACTCCTACAGCAGATCGTGTGAGATCAGCGACGTCGACGACGTCCTGCCAGTCCGGCGACCCCGAGCAGGGCCAAGGCGCCTGGGGCGGGGATTTCCCAACCCATGGACAGGTTCTGGAAAGTGACGCCATCGGCATCCTTCCCCTGAAGGCTGACAGCGCCCACGAGGTCGGCATAGCCGTTCCCGGAGCCACCAACCACGGTGAACTGACCAATCAGGACGCGGCCGCCTTGCTCGCCGCCCTGCGCATCAGCAGGCGTGACAAACCACGAACCGTTGTCGCTGTCGATGGATCCACCGCCCTCAAAAGAGGCCCAGTCGATACCGATATCCAGCAGCTTGTTCTCAGCAAACGGCGAACCGTTGGCATAGAGCGCACCGATGGTGACGTAGCTGTCCCACTCAAGCGACGGGGCCAGCGGGAAGAACCCGCTGTTGATGGACGTCGAAGTGGGTCCACCAAGTGAATTCTGATAGAACGACATTCCGTCAGCGGTACCGATGCTCATCGGTCCAACGGAGTTGCCGAAGACGGCGTCAATGCGCTCGCCATCGCCGACAACTGCGTACATGCGGTAGGTCGAGCCATACCCCATGTCACCGACCAGGTCGATCTCGATGCCACTCACGTCTGCGGACGCTGCAGCGGTTGCAATGAGGGTGCCAGCAGCGCCCATGATTCCAATGATCTTCATCATTTCCGATCTTCTCCTCGTTGGCGTCATCTGTGAGCCAACTCTGGTTGCAGTGTCCACAACGTGGTGGCTGTGGCGTTCGATGCTCCCTAGAGCACCTGCTCCTTGTGGCATCCGAATCGCACCACCGATTCTTCGCCAGAACAGAGGCTCCCTCCGCTTCCGCAGGCAATGTACTTCATCACGCACCGCCGTCAAGGCGATCTCGACACCAGAACCTCCCGGTTTTTCGCAAGATACGGGTTAGGAGGGCACTTCTTGCGCCTCCCCCGCGAAGGCCCGATAGAGCCTGCTCTCAAGCCATCAGAATGCTCAAAACCTGCGGGGCATGGCACCTTTGAACGCGGTCAACCGCCCCACTTTCTTGTTCATGCCGTCTCATAACCTATAAGTAGGGGAGACGACTCATCGCCCCAGAACCTCGCCCCTCCGAAGGTCCCCGTCGGGGAGGGATTCCGCCGCCCGACGACGTCCAGACGGCGCCTCCGCCAGCCGCTCCAACCTCCCATCCGGTGCTCAAAACAGGAAGCCCGCCGCTGCGTGGGGGTGCAGCGGCGGGCTTTGTTTCTGCGAGGAACCGGGACTATCCCGAGATACCCGACTCCAAGACCATCGAACGCGACTCAGCCGCGACGACGACGTCGGCCAGCGAGGCCGGCGAGGCCCAGAAGGGCCACGGCGCCTGGCGCCGGGATACCGATGTAGACACTGTGTCCGTCCTGCCACGTCGTACCGTCGGCGTCCTTACCCTGGAAGCCAGCGGTGAAGTAGATGTCGTTGCTGCCACTGCCCGAGAAGGTGGTGAACTGAGCAACGAGGACGCGGCCGCCCTGCTCCTCGCCCTGGGGATCGGCAGGAGTCACGAACCAGGTGCCGTTGTCGGCGAACAAGCTGCCGCCATCCGGATCCCAGGTCGCCCAGTTGATGCCAATGTCCTGAAGGGCGTTGTTTGCGAAGGGCGTACCGTCTGAGTAGAGGGAGCCGATCGTCACGTAGCTGTCCCACTCAAGCGAGGGAGCCAGCGCGAAGAACGCACTGTTGATTGCCTGGCTGGTCGCGCCACCAAGGTCGTTCTGGTAGGCGGTAGCGCCATCGAGGTAATCCATACGCAGGTTGTGGACCGAATTGCCGAAGACGGCGTCGAGTCGATTCCCACTGTCCAGTTCGGCATACACGCGGACGGTGTAGTCGCCCTGATCGGATGCGCTCACGAAGTCATAGGTCAGGCCATTCATGCCTGCCGTTGCACTGCCCGCGAGGGCAAGGCCAGCCACTGTGCCGGCGAAGATTGAAGCACGCTTCATGTTCATTTCTTTGAACCTTTCTCTTCTCACTTGAGATCCACCTAAAACACGATCCGGATCGTCCCCCACTCCTCACTCGGGATTGAGGCGTTGGCCTCTTGTGGAGTTGATCAAAGCGACGGGCCACGCGCCAGCCGCAAATAACGTCTCTTTCAGTCTGTCGGAAGGGGGCTATGTCTGCCGCTTCTTCTCCAACACTCCTCCCAGCGCTCGGCCGCATCGCCTGCCTGGGCTCAACAAAGGGGTCTGATCTACAAAAAGATCAGATAAGTACCCTGCCGACCATACCTTCCGTCCCTAGACAGTCAAGACTACAAGCCAGCCGGCCGTCACTTTTTTACGCCCCGATCCACCGCCGGATGCACCATTTGGAAGATTCGGACCAAATCCTCTCATTCTTTTGCAACCGTTACCAAGCGGGATTACCGGCCTCACAGGGGTCCAGGTGCCCCACCAGAAGCCGTGGCGAGGCTGAATCGACCCTCACCTCCACAATACGGCCGATCAGATCGCCCGGAGACTGGCCCTCAGGGCACTCAAAAACCGCGATCAGATCGCCTGGGGTGCGGCCCGAGAGCTGCACCCGGGGCGATTCCCATCCAAGTTCGACCCTGGTCGCAGCGGAACGCCCGGATTGCCCCTCTTTTTCGACGAACACACGGTGGGTCTTGCCAATCTCCCGCTCATGAACCGACCTGCTCACCTCGGATTGCACAGCGAGCAACTCGTTGATTCGCGCCCGCTTGATGGCCTCCGGCACGTCGTCCGGATACTTCTCGATTGCCACCGTCCCCGGTCTCGGCGAGTACTTGAACACGAAGTTGTTCTTGAATGGGATGCTCCGGACAAGCGCACAAGTCTGCTCGAAGTCCGCGTCCGTCTCGGTCGGAAAGCCCACAATGAAGTCGCCCGCGATACCGGCATCCGGCAGGATGGCCTGCACGCGGTCGATGAACTCCCGGTAGTCACCCACGGTGTATCCGCGGTTCATCAACTTGAGGATGCGGTCCGAACCCGACTGCGCGGGCACGTGCAGATAGGGGCAGATGCGATCCGACTCCCGAATGACATGAAGAATGTCATCCCCGAAGTCACGGGGATAACTGGTCACGAAGCGGAGCCGCTGAATCTCGGGCACCGCTTCGTGAATGCGGTGAAGCAGGTCGGCGAAGGTCGTCACACGCCTCCCCCCGGCCCCCCGATCCTCACGCCGAAAGGCCGCGAGCCCCGGACCGACCTGCGGTGCTTCCACTCCATGCACACTGATCGCGGCACCGTGGACGTAGACGTAGTGGTTTACCGTCTGCCCCAGCAAGGTGACCTCAATGACACCTTGGTCTGCCAGCGATCGGCACTCTTCCACAATCGCGTCTGGAGGTCGGTGCACCTCGGCACCTCGCGTATTGGGCACGACACAGTACGTGCAGAACTTGTTGCACCCACGGGTGATTCGCACGTAGGCGGTTCGGCCCCCAGCTGCGGCACCCTCCGGATCGAACGCGCGGGAGAGATCGAGTGACTCCAAGCCGTCTTCCGCCGCTGAGAGTGTCGTCGAGCGTCGGCTGCGTGAACCCTGCAGCGCCACCCGTTCATGCACGTCAAGCGACTCGCATCTCATCAGGTTGTCCAGAAGGAACGGCAACCGATCGAGTTCGCCGGGGCCACAGAGCAGGTCCACCTCCGGTCGCGTCACAAGCATCGAATCGCCCTCACGCTCGGCCAGACATCCGAGGAGCCCGACGACCACCCGCCTTCCGGCCGCCTTCTCCTGCTTGAGCCTGCCGACCCGGCTGAGCACCTTGTTCTCTGCCTGGGCTCGGACCGAACACGTATTGAAGAGCACGACGTCGGCATCGTCTCTCGACGACGTGAATCGGTATCCAAGTGCGAGCAGCTGGCCGGTCACGAGTTCGCTGTCAAGCTCGTTCATCTGACATCCAAAGGTCTCGAGGTAGACCGTTGGCGCCGTTCCGTTTTGCAGGGTTGTCGGTGTGGCCATGCGTCCGGCCATCATAGGTCTCCTCCATTCAATACGGAGCCGACGGATGTCTGGCGCAGGCCTGCGGAACAGGCCGATATCAGCGGCACATGGCCCCTCGAGATCTCGTGTTCACGACGACCTTGGCCCTCCTGCTGCTTGGAGTGGTGGTCGTTCAATCCGCTGGCATGACGGTGACCGAGCCCGGTACCGCATGGGCTGTGCTCTCCGACAGAACACTCCTGCTGGCCGCCGCCGCCGTGGGTGCCTTGTGCCTCGGAAGGCTGGTGCCTGCGACACTGCTCACATCACGTGCCACCGCCATCATCCCGTTCGCCGTGGCGGCCTCGCTGCTTCTTCTCGTGCTCATTCCCGGGATCGGACGGGAAGTCAATGGCGCGAAGCGTTGGATCGACATCGGACCCCTTGGTTTCCAGCCAAGCGAAGTGGCCAAGTGGGCCTCGATTCTGCTGGTTGCCTGGTATGCCACCCGGTCGAGGGTGCATCTGGGCCGACTCGTATCCGGCCTCGGCCCCGTGCTGCTGTTGATTGGCCTGGTATGCGGCCTCACGATGCTGGAGGATCTCGGTACCGCGCTGCTCATCGCCGCGGTGGCGGCACTCCTCCTGCTCGCCGCTGGAGCCCGGCTGTGGCACCTGGCGGCGGTCGGCATCCCCGCAGCGGCGGCCGTCGTTGTGGCGATCAGGGCTGAGGGATACAGGGTCACCCGACTGCAGGCCTTTCTTGACCCATGGGCCGACCCGGCGGGCAGCGGGTATCACATCATTCAGTCCCTCAAGGCCATATCTGGAGGTGGCATCGGAGGCCGAGGGCTGGGCAATGGCATCCAGAAGTTCGGCTACCTGCCTGAGGACACCACCGACTTCATCTTCTCGGTCATCACCGAGGAACTCGGGCTGCTCGGCTGCGGCGTCGTTGTGGCGTTGTTCCTGACGCTGGTGTGGGCGGGCTGGCGGATCATCCACCGGCAGCAACATCCTCAATGCCAGTTGATCGCACTGGGGATCATGGCAACCATCACACTTCAGTCGCTCATCAACCTCTGTGTCGTCACGGGTCTGGCACCAACCAAGGGGATCGCGTTGCCGCTTGTCTCCTCAGGCGGCACCGGCTGGATCCTGACGGCATTCATGCTGGGACTGCTCTGTCGCCTTGATCGCACACCGCAACAGGCGCGGGGGCCAACTCCTGCCGAGGTGCCGACGCTCAGGAATGCTGCTGCGTGAGCAAGCGGGTTGTACTGCTGGCTGGCGGCGGATCGGGCGGGCACATCAGCCCGGGGATCGCCATTGCCGAGGCGATTCGTCGAGCAGACCCGGAGGTGGCGTGTGTCTTCGCGTGCTCGGACCGAGCGATCGACGCCGACATGTTGACGCACGCAAGTGAAACCTTCCGCCCGCTCCCTGCCAGGCCGCCCACGTTGCGGCCTGCAGCATTGCTGTCGTTCCTGCGCGGGTTTCGCGCGAGCGAGCGTCAGGTGAGTGCGTTGCTTGAACGCCATACCATCGACGCCGTTGTCCTTCTCGGCGGATTCGTCGCTGCGACTGCCGCGCGACCCGCCCGACGCGCGCACGTGCCGACCCTGCTGGTCAATCTCGATCGGGTTCCAGGACGAGCCAACCGTTGGATGCGGCCACGGACGACACACGCCGTCTCCGCTGTCAGCACCGTCCGCCCATTTGTCGAGACGGTGACGGGAATGCCGATTCGGAACCAGGCGATGCCTCCGGGCGATCGCGCCACGTGCTGCGAGTTGCTCGGGCTCGACCCCGCGGCGCCGGTACTCGTCATCACCGGTGCCTCGCAGGGCGCCTCCACGATCAACAAGGCGCTTCCACAGCTCTTCCGTGAGCACCCCCGACTTCGAGGGAACTGGCAGATCGTGCACCTCACCGGGCCGGGTCATGCCGCGGCTGCAGCGCACACTTGGGGCGAACTGGCAGGCAACATCACGCTGTGTGAGTTCCGGCATGACATGGGGCCGGTCTGGGGTGCCGCTGATCTCGTCATCAGCCGGGCTGGGGCGTGCTCGGTGGCAGAGATCGAATACGCCGGCATCCCGGCGATCTACCTGCCCTACCCGCACCACCGCGATCAACACCAGCGCCGCAATGCCGAGCTCGCCGTTGCCGCTGGCGCGGCCTGTATCGTCGAAGACACACCCGACCCTGCCGAGACGGTGCTGGCGCTGCGCTCGACGCTCGCCCCGCTGATGGGCGATGAGACCGCCCGCCACCGCCTCAAGGCTGCCGCATCGGCTCGCGCCGGCATCAATGCCGCCGACACGCTGGCGGCCCTGACCAGTACGATCATCCGGACAGCCTGAATAACGCCAACAATCGTCATGGCAGCTGGTTACGGCCAAAATGGCCTCGACGCTTCCATTCCTCGATATACACTCTGGATGAGGCCAGATGAGGAGCATCCCGCCGGCATGCCGCCCCGGAAGACGAGTTCAAAGAAACCCAGCAACGCCCCCGCCCAGCCTCGACTGGTCGGTGGGGATGACGATGTCACGGAGCCGCGTGTCCTGCGTCCCTGCGTTGTCCTCTCGCCTGCGTCGCAGCCACTGGACGAATCGCTGCACGCTGCGCTGCAGGCGGCCGGGCTGACGCCTCGGGTCGAACACGACCCTCGAATGGCGATGGCTGAGGCTTGTCTGCTCAGGCGGGAAGCAAGACAACGCCGCGGCGCCGGGGCCGACTCGACCGAACCTTCCCCGCTGGTCCTGATCTCCTCCGACCACCGCGAGGTTGCCTCCATGCTCGAGTCGATGCAGCAGCATGTGCCCGATATCCCCATCCTGCGGTTCGACGGCGCCAATCTGGTCTCCCTTCACGCCAGCACGCCCGAGCCCGCTCCACCGGTCGTCGTCAGTCCATCCGGATCGCCGGAACTGACCGATGAAGAACTGTCGACGCTGCTCAGCACGGACGCAACGCAATCACCTCAGCGGCGCACACCGAAGTAGTCATGAGCGCCACCGCACCCCGAAGACGACGCCGACGCGTGCTGACCCTCGGCCCGATCCCTCCAATTGAAGGGAATGACACTGTGGAAGCAGAACCGGTTGCATCGATCTTCGACGCCATCGGTCTCATCGCAACGTGCCCTGCTCGAAGACCAATCGAGGCGGTGGTCGTCGCGCCGGAACGCTCAATGGCGCTCCACGAAGTCGTTCGTACCGCCGAAGCCGTCAAGCGGATCGATCCAACGGTTCAGATTCTGCTGGTCTCTGACCAAGGATCGGCCTCGGCCATCGCCTCGCAGGTCGATCAGTGCCTGCCATCGCCACTCGATGCCGACATGCTCGAGCGGGCCCTGGATGGTGAGTCTGCGCCGGCACCGACCGACCGAGGGTCTTCAGATCCACCAGCGGCATCGCCCCCCGGACACACGCAGCCCATCGGAGACTCCGATCTGCTGGAGGCCCTCCTGCAGGAGACCGATCAGGTCCTTCCCCTTGCGATCAAGGCAATCGAACAGCGAACCGGCGTCGCACCGATCGAATACAAGCCCGGCGGTGCCGGCGGCCCCGAGGCCGTACCCGTGCGGCGAGGTCTCGATACATGGGGCAGCCTGCAAGGTGGCAGTCCGGAGGTGTTGGCGCCCTGGGCCAGTTGGCTGTCGCGGTGGATCGCGATCGACGACATGGTCTCAAGCTTGCGGCATCATGCGCGACGGGACCACCTCACCGGCGCGTGGAACCGATCGAGTTTCGAGCAGTATGCGACGCATGCCATAGACGAGGCTCGTCAACTGCGTCAGGAACTGACGGTCTTTGTGTTCGACATTGACGGGTTCAAGCAGTTCAATGACCGATTCGGACACGAGGCTGGCGACACGATCCTCAAGTCCATGGTGAGACTCCTGGGATCGGTGATTCGTGATGGTGATCGCGTGGGCCGTCTCGGGGGTGACGAGTTCGCCGTGCTGTTCTCGGATTTCACGGGACCACGCACACCCGGATCTCGCCATCCCGACAGGGTGGAGGTGCTGGCACACCGGTTTCAGGAGCAGATTTCGGACCTCCGGTTTCCCGAACTCGGCCTCGCCGCGCCCGGCCGGCTGAGCATCTCCGGCGGCCTGGCCAGTTTTCCATGGGACGGCGATACGGCGGCGTCTCTGATTCGTATCGCCGATCAGCGTGCCCTCGCGTCCAAGCGACGCGGCAAGAACTGCCTCACATTTGGTCCCGAGTAGGCGACCAAGACTGCCTACCTGGCCAGCACGCCCCGCACCCACTGCCCGATTCCTGCGACGGCCTCTGCGTCAATGCCGGTATGCAGGCCCATGGAGTCGCTGAGCGTCAGGAGCGACTCGGTCGCGAGATTACCGGGCGCCCCCGGCGCAAACGGGCATCCGCCAAGGCCACCCACCGCAGCATCGAAGCGACGGACACCAAGCTCCATCGCCCGCCGAGCACATGAAACGGCGACGCCTCGCGTGTCATGAAGATGAAGCACAAGGAGTTCGGTCGCAACCAGCGGTCCGACGCTGGCCAGCAATCGGTCGATGTCATCTGGTGTCGCGGCACCAATCGTGTCACCGAGGTCAATCTCCACCGGGCCAAGCGACAGAAGCCGCTCGACCACACAGGCGACCGCATCCGAATCGGTTGGGCCCTCATAGGGACACGCCACGGCGCAGCTGACGTAGGCCCGGATCGACAGGCCCTCCGCCCCCGCTCGCTGCACGACCGGCTTGAACCGCTCGATGGTCTCGTCGATCGTCGCATTGGTGTTTTTCTGTGAGAACGTCTCACTGGCTGCCGTAAACACGGACACTTTCTGCGCTCCCGCATCGACTGCCCGAATCACCCCTTGCTCATTTGGAACGAGCGCTGAGTACACCGTGTTCGGGCACCGTTCGATCCCTGCGAACACCGCTGCGGCATCCGACAACTGCGGTACGACATCCGGACGAACGAATGCCGACACTTCGATTTCAGGAAACCCAGCACGCGAAAGCCGGTCGACCAACTCGATCTTCTGCGCCGTGGGGATCGCACGATGCTCGTTCTGAAGTCCGTCACGCGGACCGACCTCCGTGATAACGACACCAGCGTCCTCGGAGCTCACCGATCTCGCCTCGATCGGCCTTCCCGCCGCTGCTGGGTGATGAAATACGTCAACATGAATCCGGCAACGCCAAGCGTGAGCAGGACTGCAACACCGAGCAGCATGAGCTCCGGCCACGTCGCTCCCGACGGCGGAGACGTCTCAGCAGATGCAAGCAGCGTCTTCATTCTGGCACCTCAATCTCCTCAATGGTGCCCCGGACGGCCGCGCCCTCCGCAACGAGTCGCACCGGTGTCCCGACCGCTGCCGACGACCACTTCACCATTCCCATGGCGACGGCCTGGTTGCCCCTCATGGGTGCCGGCGAACTCGATGTGATGACGCCGATCGGGTCGCCAAGAGACGCATCATCACCGCCAAAGATCTGCCCCCCGGCAATCGGAAGCCGCTCGTCCGCAACGATGATCCGCCGGAGAATCTGCTTGGGATTCCCCAGATACTCCATCCGAGCCACAACCTCCTGACCCGGATAGCAGCCCTTGTCGAAGTCGACGTGGCTTTGGAGGAGCCCAGTCTCGTGGGGCACCGTCGTCGGGCCGTAATCCACATGCCACCAGGGCGAGGCAGCCTCGACTCGGGCGATGTTGACCGCATACCAGCCGGCCGTTCGGCATCTGGTCACCACGGCCCTTCCACGGGCGTGAAGCGTTTCCCAGATTGCAGCGGCATCCTCCCGGTGTACATGGATCCGTACGCCCGGTACGCCCAGCACATCGTTTCGTGTGCACCGGATCGGTCTGCCCGCAATCACACCGGCGTTCGATCGACCGAGGTCCGGCAACACGGATGCGCATGCACCCAACACGCGCTCGGCATCCGGTCCGTGCAATTCGAGTGTGTAGCCATCTTCATCCACTGCCACTTGAACATCCTCGGAGAACACGTGGTGATCGATCGCCGCCAGAAGCGGCTCCACATCGGTGCAATCCACATCAATCAGCATCGCTGATTCAGTTCTGACCACGTTGAACTCCGACAGAATCCGGCCCGTTCTCGTCAGAAAAAACGTGGAACGAACCTCTCCCACCGCCAGATCGTCGAGCTTGCGTGTCGTCAACCGGTTGAGCAGGTCCTGTGCGTCCTCGCCCTCGCACCGAATCACCGCACGTGCAGCGGCATCGACCAGCGCTGCTCCGTTTCGAATCGCCGCGTACTCGAGTTCGACAGCGCCTAACGTCGCGAGCACCTGCCGCGCTTTCTCGGGCGACTCGCCGCCTCCCCAGCACAGATACTCGGGTTCACCGCCAGCAAGGGCAGCAGAATCGGCGCCCGGCCGGTCAGCACCCGAACAGTCGACGGTCGACTTCGCCACGTTTCTTGCTTCGACTCGATGCAGATCACGGAGCGGCATGATGCAACTCCCTGGCTGCCGCCACCAACTGGTCAAACAGGTCTCCCCCCAGCGGCCCATGCCCGGTACGCTCAGGATGCCACTGCACACCGACCATGAAACGACGCGCAGGATCGCGGATCGCCTCAATCAACCCATCATCAGATCGGGCCGCGACATCGAGTGAGCCTGAAGTCCGCAGGGCCTGATGGTGCCGGCTGTGCACCTCGCCAGCCCCGAGTTCGCCCGACACGCCGTGCCAGCGGCCCGCCGCGTGGAGGCTTGCGGTCGGACATGAATCGGGCAGGTGCTGATCCAGATCACCGCCGCAGTCGAGACCCATCAACTGCATCCCGAAGCAGACTCCAAGCACAGGCAGGTCCTGCGTCACGGCGTGGTGGAGCACCGCTCGGTCGAATGTCTGCCGCACGGGATCAACCTTCACAGCGCTGGGGTGCGTCGGCCGGCCCCACGCCTCCATGATCGGATCGTCCCCACCGCTCAGAATGATGCCCTGACAGCGTGAAACCAAAGACTCGGCGAGTTCCACAACCGGCGGAAGGACCAGCGGCAATCCCCCGGCGGCCCCAACGGCGGCGGCGTACTCTGGGCAGAGCCGCAGACGCCCCTCCTGAATGTCCGGCGTGATTCCGATGAGGGGCAGATTCGAGTCCACGTGGCCGGGCCCTTTCGCTCAGGTCGCATTTCGTCTAGCATTCCCGATTCGTCGCCCCGGACACGCGTTCGGGGCTGCTGGCTCCCAGTATCCACGACGAGGATTGAATTCGCCATGCCTGCTCCCAGAGGAAACCGTCGAACACGCCGCACCAAGATTGTCCGCAAGGACGCCAAGGGGAATCCCTGGGTGGACTACAAGGACATCGACGATCTGCGGCGACTCATGACGCCCAACGGCAAGATCTATTCCCGCAAACGCCTTGGAACCAACGCCACCGAACAGCGGCGGGTCAGCCAGGCAATCAAGCGGGCCCGGTTCATGGGCTTGCTTCCCTACACCAGCGGCACGCTGTAGCCCCTCGTCGGATCGTCCCGGATTCACGCAAGTCAGTCGACCCCGGCAAATCGCCGGAATACTCGTGCTGCGCCTCGCAGCAGAATCCGCAATCGAACACGTCGAATCGCCTCGTCCCGTGGATGCAGCCGCCGCCCCTTGCGAACCCATCCCCATGCTGCCTTGAGCCGACCCTGCTCAAGCGCCACGATGGCAAGGTTTGAAACAGAGGCCACGCACGAGGGGTCGATCCTGAGTATCTGTCGGCTGATGGCCCGGCCGCCTTCCAGATCGCCCGAGAGGTACCTCGCTCTGGCAAGCATTCGCAGCAGGCCTGCATCCTCCGGTTCGATCGCATGATGCTGCCGATAGCGATTCAGAACATACGCCGCCTCATCCGGCAATTCCGCCCGAAGCAGCAACTCGCCAATTGAGATCAGGTCACCTTCAGACGAGCGGCCCGGTGTGATCTCACGAAGTCGGCGGACGGATCGGCAGAGCAGCCGCTTCGCGTCGCCAGCCTGTCCGAGATGCAGCAGGCACTCCGCAAGAAGGCGATCACAGTCGGGGTAGTCGCGATCGAGTCGGTGCACGAGTTGGAAGGTGAGCGCCGCCTGCTGAAACCGCCGCTGGCGCATCGAAATCTGTGCCATCTGAAAGTGGGCATGCGCATTGGTCGGTTCGATACCGATGATCTGCCGAAGCACCGCGCCAGCCTCGTCAATGCGGTTCGTTCGGGCGAGCAGTTCCGCCCACGACAATGCAACCCCGGCGTCAACCGGCGAGCCTTTGACGATGCGTTCAAATGCCTCCGTCGCTTCGTCGATTCGGCCGGATGCAGCCAACACCTCGGCGAGCAGGTGGTGCGCCCGCAGGTGCTGGGGGTCGATTCGGACCGCTTCCTCAAGGCACCACGCGGCCCTGTTCCACTCCCGCCTGAGAAAGAGGCTCCGGGCGATCGCCGCCAGGCAGCCAGCGGTCGAACAGGACAATTGCATTTCTGAGAGGTAGAACGATGTCTCTGCCTCATCGTGGCGGCCTGCATCCACGTAGGCGTCGATGAGCCGCACCCAGTTCTGAGGCTCGGTCGGATCGATCCGGATCAACCGCTCCATCCGCTCCGCTGCTGTATCAAAGTCACCTGCAATCAGGCATACCGTCGCGGCGGCGTCCACATGATCCGCCACGCCCGGTTCCAGTTCTGCGGCCTGGTCAAAGCAGGCCATCGCCTCGGGGAGCCGTTCGGCGTACTGGAGAATGAGACCGAGCCGGTGGTGCCACTCCGGGTGCGTCTGATCGATCGCGATCGCCTGCCGCAGGGCCGCCTCGGCTTCACCGAGCCGCCCCGACTCAAAGAGGTCTTCGGCACGTCCAGCCAAGGTCTCGGCATCCAACCAGTTGCTCATCGTTCCTCCGCTTGTGGCACGATCAATGCCCAGTGTACGCCGGGAATGCCGGCAGAGGAGCACCGGACTGGATTCCCATTCCCTGCCTGCAGGTCGAAGGTGCGTAGAATGCGTGCCAGCCGAATCATGCACCGCCCTCCCCTCACCTTGACGTTCCTTCTGCTGGCGTGTGCCTGCGCCTCACCGCCACGGCCCGGCGCAGCGGCACCTGCAGAACCGGTCCCCGTCGATCTGGGTGCGGCGGACCAGCGGCGGCTGCAACTCTCATCGCTCATCCTGACCAGCGACGCCGCCGATGTGGACGCTTCTGCCCGCACCTCCGCCGCCGCCGAGTTGCTCTCGCTGCAGGCTCCGCAGGCCCGAGAGTTGCTCATCGATGCGATCAGGAGTGACCGGCAGCAGGTTCAATCCGCTGTGTTGCTCGCAATTCGAGACGCGCCGTCGATTGATCTCACGTTTCGCGACGTGCTGATTGACATTCTGCCGCAGAGCACAGATCGCTCCCAACCACTTCTGACCGAGTTGATTGCCCGCTATGGGCAACATGACGCCAACGTGCTGGAGCGGGTCGCCGCGGTAGCGCTCGACGAGACCCGGAAAACGTCGGAGCGAGTCGCTGCTGTTCGGAGCGTGGGGGCATTTCATCACGCGCCAGCGCGGGCCGCCGGCGTGCTCATGCAGGTGCTGAACAGCGACGCCCCGCCCGCACCGCAGCTCAGAGCGGCAGCCACGAATCAACTGGCGGATCTCACCGGTCTCCCGCGACACGACGATGCCCATTACTGGCTCTCGTGGTGGCGAGAGAACCGCGACCGCCCGTCGGAGCGTTGGCTCCAGGACACAGTTGATGCGCTGACCAGGCAAGCGACCGCCCAGGCCCAACACCTCGCGGACGCCCGGTCCGATCGAGAACGCATGGCCGAGCGGGTACTCGCAACCTACCGGGAGTTCTGGCCATTCCTGTCGATCGAACAGCAGCAGGAACGCCTTCTGCCGCTGTTGAACGATGAACTGGCGGCGATTCGCCTCTTCGGATTGGACCGACTGGCGGTCCAGCTCCGCGACGGGCACGCCAATCCGCAGGGCGAGCAGGCGGGCTTGTCACTCCTGGAGGATCCTGAGCCAACAGTCCGGAGGGCAGCGGCAGCGTTGCTGCCGGAGTTCGCACCCGACGCCGGTGCGACCGCCGTCGCAGCCCGCTTCCCCACCGAGACCGATGCGATCGTCCTGGCAACGCTGCTGCCCCGAATCGCCTCATCACGGCCCGACCTGCTCTCGCCGGAGCGGCTTGCGGGGCTTCTCGCCGAGGACGCTGTTCGACCCGCCGCCATTCACGCGGTGCAGGTCATGCTCTCGGACCCGGCGCTGAGAACACCGGATACCGTCGATGCCCTCAGGCCTGCAGTGCGGACGGCCTACAATCGGGCCCCCGAGCCCGCGGCCGCGCTTGCATTGGGACTCGTGGGTGACGACGACGACCTGCACATGCTTGCCCTGAAACTCGACGACGAGCGTGCCGCATGGCGTGCTGCTTCTGCCGAGGCCTTGTTCAGGCGCGGCGTGCTCGCGCCGCTGCAACAACGCGCCACCGATCCCGCGGTATACCCCTTCGTACTGACCGCAGCGGAGCGAGTCGACGGGCTCTCAGGGCTGACCGAGATCGCCGGGCTGACGCCCCCGGATGAGCACAGACCACGGTGGACAAAGTCGCTGCTCGAGAAGGTGGCCAGCATTCCTCCCACGGACGCGTTACAGGCCGACACGCTGCTCGCATCGCTGCCCGCGATCTCGGACGCCCAGCGGGCCGCAGCCCTGCAGACCGCCTTCGGAAGCGACCCGCTCGACGAACAGACCAAGGTGGGTTTGGCGAGCAGGCTCGGTCCACTGATTCTTCAGACTGGAGATCCACGGGCGGTGGTCACCATGATCGATCAGGTCCCGGAGGGCAGACGGACCCCCGAACTCAACGCGCTTCGCTTCACCGCTGCGGTGCGCGGCCGCCTGTTCGACGAAGCGGCGCAGACTCGCCCGGACCTGTCCTCGTGGATTGATGCGTTCGAGGAAATGAAGTCGACGCAGCCCGAGGCTGCGGATCTTGTCCGCACTGAGATCGTAAAGCGCTTTCAGGACGAGTTGGATGAAGCCGCCCTGGAGCGACTCGGCCTGGCTTCCGACCCGATGATGGGCGACGCCGCATTGCCCGAGCAGGAGTAGTCGCAGCGGCGAGCGCCGAGCCAATGCTCAAAGCCTCGCTCGCCGATGACGAGAACAGACTGGAGATCGCGTTCATGGCCGCCACACGAACCTCGAAGACCCCCCGCACTCGAACCGAACATGACTCCATGGGCCCCGTGGAGGTTCCCGCCGATCTGCTGTACGGCGCCTCAACGCAGCGGGCCGTGCAGAGCTTCCCGATCTCCGGTCGAGCGGTCGGATGGGAGATCATCGGCGCGTTCGCCAATCTGAAACGGGCTGCGGTTGAGGCCAACCGGGAACTCGGGCGGATCTCCGCCAAGCGAACCTCGCTGATCAGGAAGGCGTGTACGCAGATCATGAGCGAGGTAGACGACGCAGGCACACGGCCTGAAATGATGCGTCACTTTCCTGTCGACGTGTTTCAGACCGGGTCCGGCACATCGACGAATATGAATCTCAACGAGGTCATTTCCAATCTCGCCTGCCGCAGCGCCGGCAACAAGGTCGGATCACATGATCCAGTCCATCCAAACGATCACGTCAACATGGGGCAGTCATCCAACGACACTTTCCCCACCGCGATGCAGGTCGCGGCAGCGGTGCACATGAAGCAGTCGATGCTGCCATCGCTCAAGAGACTCGCCCGAGTTCTTCATGCCAAGTCGCGGCAGTTCGACGCGATCGTCAAGATCGGCCGGACACACCTGCAGGACGCCACGCCGATTCGACTCGGCCAGGAGTTCAGCGGGTATGCCGCTCAGGCCGACTTCGCCGTGCAGCGGGCCAGCGATGCGATCGAGGCCATCGCTTCCAATCTGCCGATCGGCGGCACTGCGGTCGGCACCGGAATCAACACGCACCCCAGATTCGCGAGGCTGGTCGCGGCGCGACTGTCGAAGGACACGGGCGTCAAGTTCCGCGAAGCCGCGAATCACTACGAAGCCCAGGCCACACGCGACTGTGTCGTCGATGCGCACTCCCATCTCCGCACGATCGCAATCAGCATGTCGAAGATCGCCAGTGACATTCGGCTGATGGGATGCGGTCCGCGATGCGGTCTCTACGAACTGGAGCTCCCTGCGATTCAACCCGGGTCATCGATCATGCCGGGCAAGGTCAACCCGGTGCTGGTCGAATCGGTCATGCAGGTCGCCATGAAGGTCGCCGGGAACGACGTCGCGGTCGGCGTCGGAGGCATGGGCGGAACCGGCTCACTCATGGAACTCAATGTCGCGATGCCAATGATGGCTGAGTGCCTCCTGGAGAGCATCACCATCATCGGCAATGCCGCTCGCGTGTTCGCTGAATCGTGCGTGCACGGACTCAAGGCGAATCGACGCGAGATCGACGCCAAGGTCGAGCGAAGCCTCATGTTGGGAACGGCCCTCGTGCCAGCCATTGGATACGACCACGCCTCCAGAATCGCCAAGGCCTGTTTCAAGTCCGGCCAGACGATTCGGGAGTACTGCCTCGAGCACGATGTGCTCCCGCCAGATCAACTGGATGCATTGCTCGACATCTCGTCGATGACACAGCCTCACGGCTAGCGGGCGATCCCGAACATCGATACGAGCGTGGCAATCGGGAACGCGGGGACGCCCCGCTTTCGGGCAATCCGCCGCAACGCGTCCCCGGCGCCGCTCCACGGCTCACTGACACATACCTTGCATACGTGAGCGTTTCCCCTGAGTGCCTC
Source organism: Phycisphaerales bacterium (assembly GCA_030749435.1). Classification (GTDB taxonomy): domain Bacteria; phylum Planctomycetota; class Phycisphaerae; order Phycisphaerales; family SM1A02; genus UBA12567. The sequence goes on along the minus strand of JASMKH010000010.1, from coordinate 23,903 downwards.
AGCAATCAGTCCTGCGAATCCTGCGCCTTCGAGCGTCACGTCCTCTTCCCCCAGAACCTCAAGGAGATCTGACACATCCCGCTGCTCTGCTGGCCCCAGTGAGCAGGCCCCTGCTGCGCCGTCATGCCCTCGCAGACATGGAACAACGATTCGCTGCACGTGCGGCACCAACTCGCCTGCGCGGTCCAGCATGGTGAGCGGCGCCTCACTCCAGTCATGGATCAACAGGACAACCCCCGACTCCCCCTCCCCGGTGATGTCCCACACCGGAAGGTCCAGACCATCCCGCGTGCGGAGCGACCACTGCTCCCAGTTCAATCCAACCTCACTCGGATCGATCGGGGCCCCCGCGGCCAGCGCCCGTCCGGCGGCTCCGCCCGGCGGCCGCTTCGCGTGCCTCGTCAACGCCACGCATCCGATGACGAGCCACGCCGTCACCGCAATCAGAAAGAGGCCGAGCAATCCCATTGGGAATGGATGGTAGTCATCCAATGACCTTCACTACCATGCGCCTTTCATGAGACCATCGCTTCAACTCGGAAACACCGCCGAAATCGTCATCCACGTCGACGAAGGCATGTGCCCCGCCTTTGACGGCATTGTCGTCCACCGGGTCTACTCGACCTGGTCGATGGCCCATCACATGGAACTCGCAGCCCGCAAGGTGCTCGCTCCTCACCTGGAAGCGGGAGAGGAGGGCATCGGTGGGCACCTTTCCATTGACCACCTCGCGCCCGCCGTCGTCGGCGCCGCGATCCGCGTTCGCGCCGAAGCAGTGGAATTGACGGGCGATCGCCTGATCTGCGAAGTCACAGCATGGGAGGGTGATACCCTGCTCGGTCGCGGACGACAGACACAGCGTGTGCTGCCGATCGCGGCGCTCGATCGAATCATCGATCGGGCAGCACGGCGAGTTGGCGTGGAAGGGAGTGACGGGCCATGAGTGAATCGGATCATCTCCTCACCGAAGTCGAGGGGCATGTGGCAGTGATTCGCATCAACCGACCGAAGGTCCTCAACGCGCTCAACCTCGCGTTGATGGAGGATCTCGCGGAACTCATGGAGCGGTACGACGCCGACGACTCCATCCGCGTGATCCTGCTCGCAGGCTCGCAGCGGGCATGGGCCGCCGGCGCAGACATCGGCGACATGGCGACGGCGACGCGGGCGGACATGGAAAGCCGCGACCAGTTTTCGCAATGGAACCGGATCAAGGCGATCCGAAAGCCCATCGTCGCGGCAGTCAGCGGCTTTGCCCTCGGTGGCGGGTGTGAACTCATGATGCACTGCGATGTCGTCGTGTGCAGCGAAACCGCCCGGATCGGACAGCCGGAAATCAACATCGGCGTCATGCCGGGCGCCGGCGGCACGCAGCGGCTGACCCGAGCCGTCGGAAAGGCCGTCGCCATGGACATTGTGCTCTCCGGCCGATTCCTCTCCGCCAAAGAGGCGATGCTGATGGGACTTGTCAGCCGCGTCGTCCCAAAGGAACACTGGTTCGACGAGGCCATGAACGTCGCCAGGGTAATCGCCGCCAAGGCACCCGTATCGGCTCGCCACGCCAAGGAGTCGGTACTCAACGCGGAGGAGCACCCGCTCAGTGAGGCACTTGGTCGCGAACGCGAACTGTTCTACATGCTCTTTGACACGGACGATCAGACTGAGGGAATGGCTGCGTTCCTTGAGAAGCGCCGCCCTTCATTCACTGGAAAGTAGGCACGATCATGACAACCGCCACCGATCTCACCACTCTGAAACTCACGATCGCTGATCACATCGCCACGATCGCCATCAACAGGCCCGAGGTACTCAATGCTTTCAATGACGACCTCAGCCGCGAGTTCATCGACACGCTGAAGACCCTTAGCCGCGATGATGACGTCCGGGTGATTGTGATCACAGGCTCCGACCGCGCCTTCAGCAGTGGGCAGGACCTCGGCGATCTCGAAGCCAAGTATGTGCCGGGTCACGTGCCTGCGATGGGCGGCGATCTCAAGAAACGCTACGACCCCTGGGTCAAGCTCATTCGCACCATGGAGAAGCCCGTCGTCGCAGCAGTCAATGGCGTGGCCGCTGGCGCCGGATGCAGCCTCGCCCTCGCCTGCGACATACGAATCGCCTCACAGCACGCCAAGTTCATCGAAGTGTTCATCAACGTGGGGCTGGTCCCTGATTCGGCCAGCACATGGACACTGCCACGTCTGGTCGGACTCGGCCGCGCAATGGAGCTGTGTATGACCGGACGCCCCGTCAAGGCCGACGAAGCGCTCGCAATCGGCATGGTCAACCAGGTGGTTGCGGCGGACGAACTGGAGGCCGCCACAGCAGCGATCGCCGGGCGACTTGCCTCGCTTCCCGGCAAGGCACTCGCGCTCACCAAGCGACTCCTCAATGAGTCCTTCGAGCGGAGCCTCCTGGAGCAACTCGACGCCGAGTCCTTTGCGCAGGAAACGGCTGGCAAGACGGCAGATCATTTCGAAGGCGTCACGGCCTTTCTCCAGAAGCGTCCCCCCGTCTTCACAGGAAAGTAGCGATGTCAACCGTCGGAATACTCGGTGCCGGTGCGATGGGTGCCGGCATTGCGCAGACAGCAGCGTGCGCCGGGTGGAGGGTCCATCTGGTCGATCTCGACCTCGACACCTGCGAGGCGTCAAAGCAGGGCATCATCACGCGTCTGGCGCGAAACGTCGAGAAAGGTCGGATGAGCCAAACTCAGGCGGATGCCGCAGCCGAACGCATCGCGCCCTCGACGACCAGAGATCTCCACGGGTGCGAACTCTTCATCGAAGCCATCGTGGAGGATCTCAACATCAAGGTCGCCGCGGTGACTCCAGTTCTCGACGTGCTTCCCGAAGATGCCATCATCGCCACCAACACTTCTTCGCTGTCGGTGTCGGAGTTCGGCGAGCGCATCGAGGCCGCGCCGCGGACCTGCGGAATGCACTTCTTCAATCCGGCAGCAATCATGAAACTGGTCGAAGTCGTCAGTGGCAATCGAACGGAACAGCGCATCGTCGACCGCGTCGCGGATGTGGCCACGCAATGGGGGAAGAAGGTGGCCCGGTGTGCAGACACGCCCGGTTTCATCGTCAACCGGGTGGCGCGTCCTTACTACCTCGAAGCGTTCCGCTGTCTCGAGGACGGGATTGCCGGTCCCCCCACCATCGATTCCGCCATGAAGTTGATTGGCGGATTCCGCATGGGCCCATTCGAGCTCACCGACTTCATCGGGCACGATGTCAATGCTGCGACCACCCGCAGCGTCTGGAAGCAGTGGGAATGCCCCGCTCGGCTCGCCCCCGTCGCTGCTCAGGAGGCGATGGTCGCCGAGGGGAATCTCGGACGGAAGAGCGGGTGCGGCGTCTACGACTGGTCCGGACCACAGCCCGTATGCGTGTACCGGCCAACACAGGATGCCGCCACCAGTGTCGGTGGGCTGGACGCCACGGCGCTGCGATTCTGTGAGGCCGCAACTCAGAACGCCGAAGCACTCGCGGACTCAACCGAGCAGCAACGCATCGTCTTCACTCGCATTCTCGCCGCACTGCTCAACGAGGCGGCATGGGCAGCGCATCAAGGTGTCGCCGACCCGGCGGACATCGATGTGGCCATGAGGGCGGGTGTCAATTACCCCCGAGGACTCTTCGCGTGGGCAGACGACATCGGCGGCGACCTCGTTTCCGAAACGCTTGCCCGCCTCAACGAATCGGTCGATGACAACCGATTCGCGGCGCCGTCGTGAGCATGGAGGCGAACACCGGGTTCCTTGTTGTCCAATCGGTTGCCTGCCAACCCTGAACCAGTGCGATCGAAGGGGCTCGGCGGGCACCAGAACGACCCGCTGCCGCCGAACTGCTCATCAAGCCGCAGCGAGCGTTCAGATTTGGGATTGCCGACTGCCTCGGCTTCACCGCCGCTCCCAGCGGCACCGTGGCCAGACATCAACGGCACGACCCGGGTCCGGCATCGGACGAGCGGGCCGTCCCGTACAATCCGCCCCTCCATGACACGCCGAGCAGCCATCGTTTCTGCCCTTCGCACACCGTTTGGCCGGTACGGCGGCACCTTGAGCAGTGTCCGCCCGGATGACCTGGCTGCCCACGCCATCAAACATGCCGTCGCACGGGCTGGGATCGATCCGGCGTCGATCGATGATGTGTACCTCGGCGCAGCCAATCAGGCGGGCGAGGACAACCGCAACGTCGCTCGCATGGCCGCACTGCTCGCCGGACTTCCCATCAGCGTGGGTGGCTGCACCGTCAACAGGCTGTGCGCCTCCGGTCTAGAGGCCATCAATATCGCTGCAAGGATGATCGAGGCGAACTGCGGCGATGTGTTCGTTGCGGGCGGCGTCGAGAGCATGAGCCGCGCCCCCTTCGTCATGGCCAAAGGCGAGCGCGCCTTTGACCGGGCACTCAACGTCCACGATACGACGATCGGCTGGAGGTTCACCAACCCGGCGTTGGCTGCCATGCACCATCCGTATGGCATGGGTGAGACGGCCGAGAATCTGGCAAGGCAATTCGACATCACCCGTGAGGATCAGGACCGCTTCGCGGTGCTCAGCCAACAGCGGTGGGCACTTGCCAATGAGATGCAGTTGTTCGCCGATGAACTGCTCCCGGTGGACGTTCCGCAGCGGAGAAAGGACCCCCTCCACTTCGACACCGATGAGCACCCTCGGCCGGAGACCACCATGGAGTCGCTGGCCAAGCTCCGACCGGCCTTTGCCAAGGACGACCAGGCGAGCGTGACCGCCGGCAACTCCAGCGGTGTCAATGATGGCGCAGCGGCGGTTGTTCTCATGGAGGCCGACCGCGCCCGCAGCGAGGGACGCGAGATTCTCGCCCTCGTCGGCCCATCGGCATCGGCAGGCGTCGACCCCGCCACCATGGGGCTGGGGCCAGTCCCCGCCACCCGAAAGGCGTTGGAGCGGGCAGGGCGTCCGATCGGCGACGTCGGCCTCTTCGAATTGAACGAGGCCTTCGCCGCCCAATCGCTGGCGTGCATCCGCGAGCTCGACCTGGACATCGACAAGGTCAACGTCAAGGGCGGCGCGATCGCCATCGGTCACCCGCTCGGCGCCAGCGGTGCCCGGATCGCAGCCACGCTGATCCATGAGATGAACCGTCGCAATACGGACCTCGGGGTCGCTACACTCTGCGTTGGCGTCGGACAGGGCCTCGCCACCGTGTTCGAGAATCCGGCTGCATCCTGAGCCTCGGCGTCACTGGAAGGACTTCAAAAACAAGGATTTGCGCATGAGCGGCGCCGCCAACCCGGTCTCACCACCGGACATCACCATCACCTGTGACCCCGACAAACTCGCCGAGTTCGAACAACGCATTGCCGATGGCGTGCTGATCGAGCCCGGCGACTGGATGCCGGACTCCTACCGCGCCCTCATGCTGCGAATGGCCGAGCACCACGCGAACAGTGAAATCGTCGGGGCGCTCCCGGAAGGCGAGTGGATCACTCGAGCCCCGAGCATGCTGCGCAAACTCGCCCTGATCGCCAAGGTGCAGGACGAAGTCGGCCACGGCCAGATGCTGTATCGCGTCTCGCAGGAACTCGGGAAGAGCCGCGACGACATGCTCAGAGATCTCATCACGGGCAAGACGAAGTACCACAACTGCTTCAACTACCCGTGCCCGACCTGGGGCGACATCGCCATGATTCAGTGGCTCATCGACGGCGCCGCCATCATGAACCAGAAGACGCTCGCCGACGGTGCCTACGGGCCCTACGTGCGAACGATGAATCGAATCAACATGGAAGAAGCATTCCACTTCAAGAGCGGCGAAGACATGGTGCTCACGCTCATGGGCGGAACGAAGGGCCAGCAGATCATGGCTCAGGACGCGTTCGACCGATGGTGGCCCATCGCCCTGATGTTCTTCGGCCCCGCCGACAAGCCGAATGCCGAGGAATTGCCAGCCATGAAGTGGCGAATGAAGACGGAACGGAACGATTCGCTTCGGCAACGCTACGTCAATCGCTTCGCGCCTGCCGCCATGGACATGGGACTCGTCATCCATGTCTGCGAGAAGGACGCAGCCGGACTCGTGACGTCGAAGAGGCCGGATGAGGCGATCGCATTGGACGAGGACACCGGCAACTGGAGTTTCACCCAGCCGGACTGGGACGAGTTCTGGCGGGTCATCCGGGGCAACGGCCCCTGCAACGCGCACCGCGTCGCGCTCCGCCGACTCTCCTACGAACAAGGCGCATGGGTCCGCAGGGCCATCGGAACAGGAGCGGTGGCCACGCCACCGGCGGCCTGAGATGTCGAAAGTACGCGAACAGGATCTGACATTCGGCGACTCGCTCCCCGATCCGACACCGGATGCGAGGCACTGGGTCATCTACACCATGAAGCGGGAGGCGGCCCCATACAAGTGGGCCGGCTATGTCGATGCGCCAGATGCCTCGCTCGCGCTCCAGTTCGCCCGGGAGCACTACGGGTTGGACGAGGCGTGCATCGGCATCATTGCCCACGAGCACAAGGACGCATCGGATGGTGTGTACTCGCTGGATCCACTCAAGCCCGGCAACGCTGCTGGCGATGACGGTGACTCATGGACCGTGTTCACGCTTGAGAAACGGGGCGGCAATCATCAATCGGCTGGCACCGTCAACGCACCGGACGCGAAGATCGCCATCGAGCGAGCCACCGCTGCCTTTGCGGGGCCCAAGGTTCGGAGCATTCGGGTCGTACCGACCGCTCGCATTCATGAAACGACCGAGTCGGAACTGATCATCTGGCGAACCCACGACATGAACTACAAACTCGCCAAGGGGTACGCCAAGGACGTCCGCGCCAAGTGGTCGCGATTCCGGGACGAGAAGACCTACGAGCAGTACCGGAAAGATGACATCGCCAAGCACTTTTGAGACAGCACTTATGACCATGCAGGACATGATGAAGGATCCGTTGGCGAACATCGTATTGATGCACGCCGACGACAAACTGATGCTCGGGCACATGCAGAGCGACTGGACCGGACTGGCTCCGATTCTGGAGGAGGACATCGCCGCTTCATCGATGTCGCAGGACGATCTCAGTCACGCCCTCGTGCTGTTCGACGCTCTGGCGCAACGATTCGGCCTGTCCGCCGATGACATCGCCTTTGAGCGTGACGCAGCAGACTACCGCTGCTGCGACCTCGTGACGGTTCCCGACGATTTCAACTGGGCGATCGCGTTGATGAAGCGATGGTTCGTCGCGACCTTTACGGCACTTGGCATCGACCGGTTGGCGACCATCGACGATGAGGACCTCGCACAGCGCTGCCGACGCCTGATCCCGGAACAGGCGATTCACGTGCGGCATCTCTCCGAATGGGTGATTCGACTTGGCTCGGGGACCGATGAGTCCAATCGCCGCATGCAGGAGGCACTCGATGCGCTGGCCCCGGCGGCCTCGATGCTGTTCGAACCACCAGATCAGAGCATCGAGTCCACCGAGAACTTCTGCTGCGGCCGTGAAGAGATGTTTGAGCAGTGGAAGTCTCAGTGCGAGCGCACGCTGCGTGAGGCCAACCTGTCCGCAACATTGACGCTGTCACCGCGGTCCATGGCCGGGGGCCGCCGCGGAGCCCATGCCGATCACTTCGCCTCACAACTGGCCGAGATGACCGACGTCCGCCGCGCCGAACCGGCACCGGCATGGTGACCGCCGAGGATATCTGGGCCGCCCTTGATGAAGTCCCGGATCCGGAACTGCCGGTCAGCATCGTCGAACTTGGCATGGTTGAGCATGTCGATGCGGAGGGCGAAGTGCCCACTGTCCATCTCATCCCGACGTACACGGGCTGCCCCGCCCTGCCGATGATCGAGCGGGATGTCCATGCACGCGTGGGCGCCATCGAGGGCGTGAGGCGGTGCACCATCCAGTGGCGTTTTGAACCCCCGTGGACACCCGATCGCATCACCGACACCGGTCGGGCCAAACTTGCCGACCACGGCGTCACCACACCGCAATGCGGACACGCCGATCCAAAACATGTGCCGCTTCATACCTCGGCGATTCCATGTCCCTATTGCGGGTCTTCGCAGACCCGGCTCGACAGCCCGTTCGGGCCGACCCGGTGCCGCGCCATCCACTTCTGCGATGCCTGCCGCAATCAATTCGAGCACATGAAGCCCCGCTGATGCTTCCGACTGGGGACGCCACGTGCGCGTCAACTACACTACTCCGCTCATGTCTGATCCAAGCCCTGACAAGAAGGTGAACGCCGCTCGATCCCCGAGTGAGGGCACACCCCCACCGCCAGCCCCCGGCGCGTTTGATGCGCGGTCCATCGATCTCGGTCGAATCGAGTGTCTTCAGATTCTCAACGAGCGAGGTGAACTGGACGAAGGATTGCGACCAGACATCGATGATGTGGAGTTGCTTCGCCTGCACCGCGCCATGGTGCTGAGCCGGGCGTTCGACGCTCGCATGCTCGCCATGCAGCGGCAGGGACAGATGGGCACCTTCGCGCCCAATATTGGTCAGGAGGCGTGCGCAGTCGGGCAGGCATGGCCGCTCGGAGAGATGGACTGGTACTCGCCCTCCTACCGCTCCTTCGGAGCGCAGATCATCCGAGGATGGCCCATGGATCGTCTGATGACGCTCTGGGATGGCTACCACGACGGCTTTCCGCCTCCTGAAGGCGTCAACGACCTGCCATTCTCGATCGTCATCGGATCCCACGTACTTCCAGCGGTCGGCATCGGCATGGCCATGAAGCGAGCAAGCGATCCACACTGCGTTGTCGTCAACTTCGGGGATGGAGCATTCTCTGAGGGCGCTGTCATCGAGGCGCTCAACTTCGCAGCGGTTGAACAGGCGCCTGTCGTCTTCGTCGCCGAGAACAACGGCTGGGCCATCTCGACGCCGCTGTCGAAGCAGTGCAGCAACGAGGTCCTGGCATCCCGAGGAATCGGGTACGGCGTGCACTCGATTCGAGTCGACGGCAACGACATCCTTGCAATGACCACCGCAACCCGCGAAGCATGCGAGCGGGCGCGTCGGGGGGACGGCCCCACGCTGATTGAAGCCGTTACGTTCCGGATGAGTCTGCATACCACTGCGGACGATCCGACCGTCTACCGAGACGAGGCGCTCGTCGACCCGTGGAAAGAACGCTGCCCGATCCGGCGGTTCGAGACGTGGCTCCAACGCACCGGACGATTGGGCTCCGACGAAACAGAGGCGATCCGTGCAGCCTGTGAGCAGGAAGTACTCGATGCCCGCGAGAAGTTCCGCGCCCACGCCAAGGCCAAGCCTCGTGAGATCTTTGACTACCTCTACGCGTCCAACCCGCCGGAACTGGAAGCGCAGCGAATGGCATACCTCCGCAGACTCGATCGCAAGGGGGTGTCCTGATGGCTCAGCGGACCATGGTTGAAGCCCTCAATCTGGCGCTCGATGAGGCGCTCGCAGCGGATGACCAGGTGTGCCTCATGGGACAGGACATCGGCGTCAACGGTGGTGTATTCCGGGTCACGAAGGGGCTGCAGGCAAAGCATGGGAGCGACCGGGTCATCGACTCACCTCTGGCGGAGTGCGGCATCATCGGCACCGCGGTGGGCATGGCGGTGTACGGCATGAAGCCGGTCGCTGAGATCCAGTTCTCCGGTTTCACCATGCAGGCGTTCGACCAGATCGAACAGAACATGGCTCGGCTCCACAACCGAACACAGGGCCGGTTCCCGATTCGCATGGTGCTGCGAACACCCTACGGCGGCGGGATTCGAGCTGTCGAACATCACAGTGAGTCCCGCGAGGCCTACTGGGCCCATACGCCCGGACTGAAGGTCGTCATACCGTCCGGCCCACGCAACGCCAGATCGCTTCTTGCGGCGGCCATCGCCGACCCCGATCCTGTCATTTTCTACGAACCGAAGTCGGTGTATCGCGCGTTCCGCGAAGAGGTCCCCGATGCACCGGAGTCGATCGAGATAGGCAAGGCACAAGTCGTTCGTGAGGGCTGCGATGTAACGATCATCTCATTCGGGGCCATGATGCGTCCCGCGACGGAGGCGGTCGAAGACCTTGCAGAGATCCACGGGATCGAAGCCGAGTTGATCGACCTGCTCACTGTCTCCCCAATCGACACGGAGACGCTGGTCGCCTCGGTGACGAAGACTGGTCGCTGCATCATCTTTCACGAGGGGCACCAAACGTGCGGAATCGGCGCGGAGGTTGCCGCGCGGCTCGCCGAGCGCGGCGCCTTTGAATACCTCGTCGCGCCGCTTCGCAGGCTGACCGCGCCCGATCTGCCCTATCCCTTCTTCCAGGTGGAGCAGCACTTCCTTCCCGATGCCGACGACATCATCGAATCGGCGAAGGAACTCGTAGAGTGGACATGACGACCATGCGCATGGATCAACATGAGTTCAGATTGCCCGACCTCGGAGAAGGCGTCCATGAAGGGCAGGTCATCGCGATTCACGTCACGGAGGGGCAGCAAGTCAGCGAAGATGCGCCACTGATGGAGGTGGAAACGGACAAGGCCGCCGTCGAGATTCCGTGCCCCGTCGCTGGCCGTGTCACCACCGTCCACGTATCCGAGCAGCAACTCGTCCATGTCGGCGACGTCATGATCACGTTCGAGCCAGCGCGAGCGACACCCGAACCGGCCATCATCGACGCGGGCGAACCACCCGCACCGGCCAGCGCCTCGCCCCCGGCGTCTCCGATCATGGCGGCGAGAGGTCGGAGGAAGCCCGCCTCCCCATCCGTGCGAAGACTGGCTCGAGAACTGGCCGTCGATCTGGCGGATGTGGACGGTTCGGGGCCCGGCGGACGCGTGACCCGCGAAGACGTGCGGCGATTCGCCGAGCCCCCGCAGCCCGGCCCACCTGCCAGACCGCTGGCGCCGCCGAGGGTGCCCGCAGCCCAGGTGATCCCTCCCTCCCAGCGTCCGTCGACCGAAATCGAGGGCACCGCGGACACAAACCAGTACGGCAGAATCGTTCGGCAGCCGCTCTCTCAGGCTCGGCGAACCATCGCAACAGTCATGCAGACATCGTGGCAGACGATCCCCCACGTCACGGACAGCAACGATGCAGATATCACCGACCTGGAGGCGATGCGGGCATCGTTCGTCGATACCGACCAACCCGATCGCCGCATCACCACACTGGCATTTGTTATTCGCGCCGTATGCCGCGCCCTTCACAGGCATCCGATTCTCAACGCCGAACTTGATGCGGACCACGACGAGATCATCTTCCGGGACTACGTCAACATGGCCGTTGGCGTCGATACGCCCCGAGGATTGGTCGCTCCGGTCATTCGCAATGCGCACCTCATGGGCGTCGGTGAACTCTCCGACCACCTGGCGGTGATGACACACAACACGAGATCCGGGGCATTCAGCGTCGACGATACCCGCGGCGCGACGTACACCATTTCCAATGCCGGGGCGATGGGACGGACACGCTACTCGACCCCAATCATCATGCCTGGGACCGTTGCCTGCCTGGCGTTGGGTCGCGCTCGAAGATTGCCATGGGTTGTTGGCGATGAGGTTGTTCCTCGACTCATCATGCCACTGAGTCACTCGATGGATCACCGCCTCGTCGATGGTGGCCGCGAGATTCCCTTTATCGAGCATGTCATCGACGATCTTGAACATCCCATGCGGTTCGCCCTCTGACCTGAGACTCGAACTGCTACCGTTGTACCCCGCCCACTCCCGGGCCGATCACGAAAGGAACATTATGCGACACCTCCTCACCACGGCCGCAACGATGGCCTTCGCACTGACCGTATCGGCCGGAGCACAGGATCACCCTGAGCACCCATCCGAACATCCCGCCGCCGCGGCGCCCGAAGTGAAACCGCTCACGATCGGAGACAAGGCGCCGGGCATCAAGATCGCCAAGTTCTTCCGCGGAAAGCCCGTGACTGAGTTTGAGTCCGGAACCACCTACGTCATGGAGTATTGGGCAACATGGTGTGGCCCGTGCCTGGCGCAGATCCCGCATCTGGCCAAGCTTCAGAAGGAGTACGAGGACAAGGACGTTCGTTTCGTCAGCACCGCCATCTGGCAGCACGAAGAGACTCAGGCTGAACGCGAGAAGGTCGTCGGAGACTTCGTCACCGCCAAGGGCGACGCCATGGCGTACACCGTCGCGATCGATGATGACCGATGGATGGCCGATCACTGGATGAAACCAGCCGGACAGGGCGGTATTCCGGCGGCTTTTCTGGTCGGCAAGACGGGTGAGATTGAGTGGATCGGCCACCCGGGATCGATCGATCCGGTGCTCGCCAGTTATCTCGGTGGCACTTGGGATCGCGCCAAGGCCAAGGCGGCATTCGATGAGGAACTCCGGGTTGCCACGAAGAGCCGCGAACTCATGATGAGTTACATGATGGCCCAGCGTTCCGGCGATCGAGCGGCTTGCAAGAAGGCACTCGACGCTCTTGTCAAGGAGTTCCCGACCAATACCAACGTTCGCCTGTCGCAATTCGAGTTTCTCGTCAGCGACCCGAGCACGGCTGGCGAGGGTTACACGATCGCAAGGGAACTCATGGATCGGGATGGCGGTGCCAGTTCCGGCCTGCTCAACTACATGGCCTGGCACGTGGTCGACGATACGACCGTCGCCAGACGCGACCTCGACTTCGCGCTGGAGGCTGCGACCAAGGCAGACGCCCTGACCGACCACAAGGACGCATCGATCATCGACACGCTCGCTCGGGTCTACTGGGAGAAGGGGGACAAGGACACGGCCGTCGCCCTTCAGAAGGATGCGATTGCGGTCGCCATGGACCACAACAAGGCTGAGCTTGAAGCGACGCTCGCCTCGTACCAGACGAATGAGTAGCACTTTCATCACACCCCAGATTCCATGAATCGTGGCCCGCCGCACCAGTGGCGGGCCACGGCTACAGTACGCCAATGGTCGTAGGCGAATTCACCGAGGATGTAGACGTCGTTGTCGTTGGAGGCGGGCCAGCAGGCTATGCGTGTGCCTTCGCGTTGTCGGCGGCGGGCCGCGAGGTTGTGATTGTGGATCCCCGGGCAAGTCTCGGCGGCGCCTGTCTTCACGAGGGCTGCGTGCCGACCAAGACCATCCTGCATGCATTGGCAACCACTGACGACCGGTGTTCGAGTTCGCTCCAGGCCCGCATCGACACAGATCGCGCTCGAATCGGGCGGCGACTGGAGACCTCGGCAGAAGCCCAGTCTGTTCGCATCGTCCGCGGCACCGCTAGGTTCCTCGGTCCACGCGAACTTCAGGTTGCGGCAGAGGAAGTCACTCGACTCAGATTCGCCAACGCGGTCATCTGTACCGGCAGCGTCCGGGCGGCCCTTGACGATGTCCCCCAATGTGACCTGGTCATCTCACCCAATTCCCTGCCCCTCGATCCATCACTTGCCGAAGGTCGGGTCACGGTGCTCGGAAACGACGCCATCGCAATTGAGGCCGCGACCATTTCGGCCGGACTTGGTGCCGACACCATCCTTGTTCCTGGAGACCAGGCGGTGCTTGCCGACATTCCTCGGCCGCTCGTCGACCCGATGATGGTCTCCGCTTCGTTCGTCGTCTCGCGAGACTCGATCTCGGACATCCCGGCATCGAATCTCGTCATCGATGCCCGCGCCAGAACCGCCTCGGTCGATGACCTCGGTCTGGAGGACACCGACGTCACTGTGGCGGACGGGTGGATTCAGGTGGATACCAGCATGCGAACCACCGCTCGGCGGATTTTCGCTGCAGGCGACTGCGTTGGACCTCCTCTCTGGGCAGGCGCCGCGATGCATCGCGGACGAATCGCCGCAGAGACAATCCTCGGCGGGAACGGCGCGTGGGATCCTGCAACGGTCGCGCAACTCGTCTACACCACGCCCGAGATCTGCTGGTGCGGCGACATGCAGGACTGCGACCCCGCGGATACCACATGCGTCGTCCCCTGGTCCACCTCCGGGCTCAGCGTCGCCGCCGACACGTTGGACGGCGTCGCCATGATCCGTTGGAACCCGGGTACCGGCACTGTCACAGGCGTGGGCGCCACGGGCTTTGAGGCCTGCAAACTCGCGGATGGCTTCACGACCGCGGTTGAAATGGGCGCCACGCTGCAGGATCTTGCAGACATGGTGCCGTCGCATCCGGTCCAAGGCGACCCACTCCATCTGGCGGCCCGAGAGGCGTTGGCCTCGTCATGACGACCCGACGCATGCCAATCTGGTTGTTTCTCGTCTGGCTGCTGGCTTTCGAGGCCATTCTGGTCACGGGCATCGTTCTGATGCTGAACTACGCGCCGGCTTCCTACCACGGGCCCGTCATCACCATCGTCGCGCTCCTGGCGGTTGCAGCGATCGCAGCCGCGGCCTTCAGAGTGCTCTGGAATCCACTGCTGGCGGAGTTCCCGACGCAGGAAGTGCCTGTTACCGCGCGGAAGAAGTCGTTCCAGTCCTTCAGTTTCGGATTCGTCAATATGGGACTCAGCATCAACGCTGCGACCGACGACGAGTTCCTGCACATCGAACCGATTCTGCCATGGCGGGCTCTCGGCGCCCGCTCGGCGAGCATTCCCTTCTCTGCCATGACCCCGTCGGACCGCGGCCGGACGGTCAGGATCGGCAAGTACACGATGACCGGTCCGAAGTGGTGCTTTGAAGGTGCAAGCAGGACCACGGACGAAGACGGCAGCAGCTAGTCGGACTCGCCCACCGTCTGCTTCGTCTGATACGTCACATCCGGAACCCGCTGAGCCAGGCGATTCCCATCTGCATCGGTGAGCGGCTCCACGGCGATGCCCGTCGCCAGATGCCGCTCGGCCAGATGCTGATAGATCTCAGTCCCTCGAGACTTCCACGCCACCTCCTGCGGATCGAGCGCCCGAATCTGCGCAGCCGGTGTTCCCGCCCAGAGCGTGTTCGGAGGAATCTCGGTCCGCTCTCTGACGAAGGAGAGCGCGCCGACCATGCTGTTCTCGCCGACCAGAACATCGTCCATCAGCACGGCATTCATGCCGATCAGCGCATTGCGGCCAACGGTGCACCCATGAAGGACGGCGCCATGCCCCACATGGCCGTTCTCCCCAACGACGACATCCTTGCCCGGAAAGCAGTGCACGACACACGAGTCCTGCACATTGCTGCCAGCCTTGAGTTCCAGCCGCCCGATGTCGCCGCGGAGCACTGCGGCGGGACCGATCAGACATCGAGGTCCAACGATGACGTCCCCAATCAGGACCGCCGAAGGATGCACGAATGCCGATGGGTCGACAACGGGGCGTACCCCCTCATACTCGTAACAGGCCATCAGTCGGCCGCCTCAACCGCTGCGGGCACCGGTACCCGGCTCGCGACGAATCGGAATCGATCCACCACAAAGGCCGCATCGCAGAGCGTGGCATTGCCAGCAGGATTGGCGCCGGACACGTGAAAGTCACTGAAGGCGGCCGATTGATTCACCCAGATCTGGCCGGTGAGATTGCACGATGTCGCGACGCCTGCCGCGGTCAGGGCATCCGCCGCCCGATCCAGGACTTCGTCGCTTCGGCTCCAGACCGCCGCAGTCAACGCCCCCTTGGCCCGCGCGGTGTCCGCAGCCAGTGAGATCGACTCCGCCGTGTTGTCCGTCTTGACGATGTAGACGATTGGACCGAATGCTTCTCGTTTCCATGCGGCCTCGTCCGCCACATCGACCTGCATGATCAGCGGCGTCGCCGTCCTGGCCTCGGGGAAGCGATCATTGTCGATCTCGGTGGAATCACGCACGATGGTTCCACCACGTGTTCGGGCCTCGGCAATGCGATCTCGCGTCGCTTCCGATTGAATGGCGCCAAGCACTTCCGCCGCTCTCGCTGGATCGGACACGAACCAGTCAACCGCCTTGACGATGGCGGCGGCGGCATCATCAAAGGACACCGGCCCCTCCGGCGTATCGATGCCATCCGCCGGGATGAAGATGTTCTGCGGCGTCGTGCACATCTGGCCTGAGAAGAGGCAGAGCGAGAATGCGATGTTTCCGGTCGTGCCGCGAAGATCGTCGGTCCCGTCCAGGATGATGGCGTTGACGCCGGCCTTCTCCGTATACACCCGAGCCTGACGCGCATTGGCCTCCACCCAATCGCCGAAGGCATTGCCACCGGTAAAGTCCACGATTCCGACTTCGGGTCGAACAACGAGATCCTGAGCAATGGGCGCATCGAAGTCATCGCACGCCAGCGTGACGACGTTTGGATCGAACCCGGCCTCCGCAAGCACATCACGGGCGATCTCCACAGTGATCGCAAGCGGCAACACAGCGCCCGGATGGGGCTTCACGACGACTGCGTTTCCGGTCGCGAGGCTCGCAAAGATCCCCGGGTAGCCATTCCACGTCGGAAACGTCGAGCAGCCCACGTTGACCGCGATCCCCCTGGGCACGACTCGCCAGGTCTTCTCAAGCGTTACCGTCTCGGTCTTGGAGACACGTTTACTCCACATCGCCCGCTGCGGGCATCGGGTCATCTCCCTCCAGGCATAGGCCACGGCTTCAAGCCCGCGGTCCTGCGCGTGCGGGCCACCCGCTTGAAAGGCCATCATGAATCCCTGCCCGGTCGTGTGCATGACGGAGAATGCCAACTCAAACGACCTGCGATTGAGCCTGTGCAGGATCTCCAGGCACACGCCGACCCGAGTCTCAATGTCAGCCTGTCGCCACGCGTCGCTCGCTGAGGCAACGGCAGGCAGCAACGTGTCAAGATCGGCCCGCGGATACTGAACACCCATATCGATTCCGTAGGGTGAGGTTTCGGCCGAGACCCACGACGCCGTTCCCGGCTGGCCAAGATCGAACCGCGTACCCAGCCTCGACTTCCATGCAGCGAGTCCGTCGTCTTTGGCGGTCTCACCGTAGACGCGGCCACTGGGAACCTCCGGATAGGCGGACCAGAACTTCCGCGACTCGGAAGCCGTGACTGCTCCATCCAGGGTGTCTCGATGCTCATCAAACCAGTCGCATGCCATGTCGGGGGACCCTCCTTCAATCGGCTGGCATGGTAGTTGGCCTGCCTCGGCAGTGCCCACGCCTCCAGAGCGAGCCCCGACTACAATCGAATCCGCCATCCATCACGAGGCGGCCGACAGTCGATGGCAGCAACACCAGCACAATCAGGCCACTTGCCCAAGAGCATCTCGCTCTTCGGCGTCTTCTCAATCGCGCTTGGCACGACGATCAGCGGCGGCCTCTTTCTGCTGCCTGGCCTCGCGTTCGACAAGATCGGCCCGGCCATTCTGGTGGCCTACCTGCTCGCGGGCGTGGTCAGCCTGCCTCCCCTGCTGTGCATGTCGGAACTCGCTACCGCGATGCCGAAGGCGGGCGGCTTCTACTTCTACGTGGACCGCGCTTTCGGGCCGCTGGCTGGCACCATCGCCGGCGTCGGAACCTGGATCACGTTGACGCTCAAGACCTCGTTCGCGCTCATCGGAATCGGGTTCTATCTGGGCATCTACATGGAGGATCCGCCGGTTCGGCTCATTGCCGCTGGCCTCGCTGTGCTGTTCGGCGGTATCAATCTGCTCGGGGCTGGCAAGGCGACCACGATGCAGTCGCTTCTGGTTCTGGGCATTCTCGCCATACTCGCGTGGTTTGTCGCCAGGGGCGCCGCTGACGTCACTGCAGATCGGTTTGCGCATTTCTGGCCGACCGATCGCGGGGCGGTCGCCGCCATGGTCGGTGTCGTGCTGATCTCCTACATGGGTCTCACGAAGGTGGTCAGCGTCGCTGAGGAGGTTCGGAACCCCGAACGGAACATTCCGATGGGGATCCTGCTGGCACTGGCGGCGGCGGTCCTCATCTACATGGCCGGGCTCGGTGTGATGATCGGGACCATCCCGGGGCCGGAGCTGGCTGAGACCTATACGCCCGCTGCACTTGCAGCTGCGTTGTTCTCGGGTGAGGGGGGCCAACTGGTCGTCTCGATCGCTGCCATCGCCTCCTTTCTGGCTGTTGCCAACGGTGGCATCCTGAGCGCGTCTCGGTATCCGCTCGCCATGGGCCGGGATCACATCTTCCCATCCCTGTTCAGGAAACTCGGCCGATTTGGAACTCCACTTCCCGCAATTGGCGTGACGGTGTCGCTCGTGGTGCTGCAAGTGCTTCTGTTGGACCCCCTCGTCATCGCAAAGTACGCTGGGGCACTCACATTGCTGCTGTTCGCTGCCCTGTGCACAGCAGTCATTGTGATGCGAGAGAGTCGACTCGACTCGTACGACCCGGGATTCCGAACCCCCCTCTACCCATGGACCCCCCTGATCGGCATGGTGCTCTGTGTCGCCGCGGTCGTTCTGCTGGGTTGGATCCCGGTTCTGTTTTCCTGCGGGCTGATGCTCGCGGGGGTGATCTGGTTCAGGCTCTATGCGGTGGATCGCATTCGCCGATACGGCGCGATGTACCACGTCTTCGCCCGACTCGGCGAGAACCGGTTCGACCCACTCGATACCGAGCTGCGCGGAATCATCAAGGAGAAAGGCCTCCGCGCTGCTGATCCGTTCGACGAAACCATTGCGCAGGCACAGATCATCGAAGCCACAAGCTCCGACCGATTTGATGACCTCGCCCGGCAGGCCGCCATGCTGCTCTCACGCGAGACCGGGCGGTCGGCAGACCACTTCCACAGCGGATTCCTCGAGGGCACGCGAGTCGGAGCGACTCCGGTAACTGGAGGCGTCGCGCTGCCTCACCTCAGGCTTGAGGGGCTCGACCAGTCGCACCTCGTGCTGGCCCGTTGCCGCGATGGGCTGGAGATCGCAATTGGCTCCGGAATCCCCGGGTCGGAGACCAAGAGGCAGGTCAACGCGTTGTTCTTCATGGCAAGCCCTGACTCGGATCCCGCCCAGCACCTTCGACTGCTCGCAAGCCTTGCAGGCGCGGTCGAACAGGAGGGGTTCATGGATCGGTGGCTTGAGTCCGAGAGTCCGGCGGATCTCAAGAAGGCCCTCCTCCGCAGTGATCACAGCATCACGCTCACACTTGAGCCGGGAGGCCTTTCGGGAACCTGGATCGGCCGGACGATCGCGTCGCTGGGCCTCCCCGACGGTATCCTCGTGGCCTTGGTCTATCGAGGACGCGACAGAATCATCCCGACAGGTCGCACCAGCCTGGTCGCCGGTGACCGCATCATCATGATCGGAGAGCGAAGCGACATCAACGCCCTCCGAAGCGATCTGGGACTCGAAACGGAACCCAACCTCTGACTGGAGACGTCATGACCACCGACACTGTTACGCCTCGAACGCCACCGTCCAACGGCGCATGGATGGTCATGCTCGACGGCGTCCTGTTGATACTTCTCGGAGTCTTCCTCGTCATTCCGTCCGAGACCGCCCATGAGATGCTGATACGAGGGCTCGGAATACTCCTGATCGCTGGAGCCGCTGCAGTAGGCGCGCGACTCTGGATGACCTCCGCGGCGCGTCAGTATGGCCCGCTCACGTGGCTCGCCTGCATCGCCCCGCTGGTCATCGGCGTCATCCTGCTGATCTGGCCAATGGAGTCTCTTGAGGCCATCGCGGTCACGGTCGGCATCGTCGTGTTGTTTCGCGGAATCGTGGAAACCTCGATCGGCCTGGCCAATCGTGACACGTCCGGGTGGGAACTGCTTCTTGTTCGCGGCATCGTCACAATCGCGCTGGGCATCTTCTTCATGTGGTTCCGATCGTGGGCGGCCTACCTGCTGCTCATTCTGCTCGGTATCGATCTGATCGCCAAGGGCGCGACGGGCGTCGCGACCGCCAGGTCCGTGCGAAAACGCCAATAGTCTCAACCGTCAGCCGATCCGCCGCTTCAGTCTCGATGCCAGCGGAGAATCCGCAGCATCAAGCCGCTCGTACTGGCCCAATGCACCCATGATGCTTCCTGCCTCCAAGTACGCTCTGCCGAGCCAGTACCGAGCATCTTCATATGCATCGTTGAGTTCAACAGCGCGTTCCAGCGACTTGACGGCAGCACCGACATCCTCTCGGGCCAAGTCGATCTGGCCATTGATCGTCCAGAGCTTTGGGCTGTCTTCACGTATGGCAAGTGCCTTGTCGATTGCAGCCGCGGCCTCGGCTATCTCACCCTCACGAAGCGCCTGCAAGGCCAGGTGGCCGAGTGGCCGGGCGAACTGTGGGTCGCCATGCATTGCTTCCTTCCAGAAAACGACCGCCTGCACCGGATTGCCGAGACTCTCATGAATCAGTCCAAGGAGTTCCTGAGCCGTCGGCCGCCAGTCGCCCCACTCGACAAACTCGTCAAGCACGTCGATGGCCTCCAAATGCAGACCTCCGCAACGCATGACCCGCGCCGTGAGGATGCGGGTTCGGGGGCATTGCGGGTAGTCGGCGACCAGTTGCCGAAGAACGTCAATCGACTCGGACCAGCGATGCGAACGAGCCAGCACCAGTCCGAGATTGAACCTCGCCCGCCAGGAGGGCGCCTCCTGATCGCACACAATCCGCAACGATGCGATTGCGTCGGAGAACTTGTTCTGCTGTGCCAGCACGGCCCCGAGATTCGTCAGCAGGGCGGCGTGCGACGCTTCGCATCGCAGCCCCACGCGATACGCTGCCTCCGCCTCATCCAGCCGGCCCATTCGTGCCAGCAGATTGCCCAGATTGAAGTGAAGCGGCAACCGATTCGGGTCGTTGTGAATTGCCGCATTGAACGACTCGATGGCCTCCTGTGACGCACCAGCGCGGGCGAATGCCGCAGCCATTCCGGATCGAACGCCGGGCAGTGACGGGTCGATGTCGATGGCCTCTCGGTACAGGCGGATTGCCTCGTCGGAATCGCCGAGCCTGTAGCGAACATACGCCAGGCATGCCACCCCACGGCCGGAGTGGTACGCATTCCGTCCCGGATTCTGATCAACCGACGCCTGCAACGCCTCCGCCGCAGCAGCCCAGTCCCGTCGCTTGAGGTGCTCAACCCCGAGTATGTACTGATCGCTTGAGCTCAAGTCGCCATCCGGAACAGCCACCGACAATCCAGGCGCCGTGACGTCAGTGTCCTCAATCTGATTATCGTGGATGAGTTGATCCAAATCGACGTCGACCGCGAACGCGGTATCAGACGCCTCAACTTCCCCCTGATCGATGAGCGTCGCCTCAGCTGACATGTCTCCACTCGAATCAAGCGGATCCTCGCCAGCGAAGGACTCGTCGGAATCTAGTTGTAACTCACCCGAATGCGTGTTCCCCATGGAACTCAGTATCGCTATCGAGGCACCGTTGTCAAGGTCGGGGAGGCCCCAGAACAGGTCGAGCAAGGGGGGGGACTGGTACAATTCGCCTCCCGCCCCGGTAGCTCAGTTGGATAGAGCAGGGCTTTCCTAAAGCTCAGGTCGTAGGTTCGAATCCTGCCCGGGGTGCTTCGGTCGCTCGGAAGGCCTGCGGCCTTCCAGCCACCTGCAGCACCCCGCGCCGCGATCGAGGCGATCGCGGTGCGTGCCTCCGGCACGCAGGCTTCTCAGTCATTGGACCCGCCGGGTCCAATGTCCAAATCATGCCCGCCGTGCTTCGGTCGCTCGGAAGGCCTGTGTCAGTTCAATGCTGCCGCCCTTGAACAATGTCAGCCCTCCTTCGCCCTAAATCGACCAAAGTCGATAAATCCGGCATCACCCTGCCCGATTTGATAGGACCATTGCTCCGATGGGCGCATCGCAACACACAATGGCGGCCCGGCAGCACAGATGCTGTATGCACCGAACCACTGCACTGACGCTGCTTGCGATCACAACCACCACTGTCATTGCGTCGCCGTGGCCAGCTGGGCCCGAGATTCCTATCGACATCGATGATGCATCAAACAACCTGAGTGGCGCCACGTGGAATCCCATCACCGAGACACTCTGGGTCGTCCGTCAAGACGGTCAACTCTGGGAGTTTGCCTACGCTCACGGGAGCGAGTCCTTCGAACTTGTGAGACTCCGCTCCCTCCCGGCCGCCGCTGGCACTGACATCGAAGCCTGCATGCAAGTCGAGCAATTCTCCGCTCATGAGATTTACACGCTGGATGAGAACACGGGCATCGTGTCAAAGATCGTCAATCTCGATGGAATCGCCTCCGTTCAAAGGAGTTGGAATCTCTCTACCCCCAACAACGGCCACACCATGCCCGGCGAATCAGGCGGGGCCGGACCGGAAGCCATCGAGTTTGTGCCCGACACAGCACTTCTTGAGGCGGGCTTCAAGATGCCAGACGGAACTGCATATGCAGGAAGCACCAAAGGCATGGGCGGCCTGATCTTCGTGGGCCATCAGAGTGGCGGCCTTCTCCACGTCTTTGATGTCAACCCTGGTGCCTCGAACGATTTCGTCAACTACGGCTCGTTCCAGACATCGGCCACTGAAGTTGCTGGCCTTCACTTTGACCGCGCCAGCGGCCTGATGTACATCTGGCACAATCCCGGCAATGTCAACTCTCTGGAAGTCACCACCATGAGTTCCGACGCTTCAACTGGGACCATTGACGCTGCTGAGTTGTATGACACCGACATGCCACAAGGCAACCTCGAAGGCATCGCACTCGCTGGCCAAAGTGCGTGCGGCGCATATGGGGCCGAATCGAATGGCCAGATGCTGTTTCTGACACGGGATGGCGGCAGTCCGAACCTTGGTTCCTTTCGCGCCTATCCGTGCTCAACAGATGGGGCCTGCTGCGTCGTCACCGGGTGTGACACCGTTTCAGCAACATCATGCGGACACTTCGGTGGACTGTGGCTGGGTACCGGAACATCATGCAACGAGTGCCCACCCTCTTGCCGGAGCGATCTTGACGGAAACGACGATGTCGACATCAACGACCTGCTCACGCTGCTTGCAGACTGGGGCCCCTGCCCGTAAACACGTGCCGCTGAGCTCAATGACGATGGCGTCGTCAACATGGACGACTTGCTTGCTGTCATCGGCGCCTGGGGCGCATGCCCTGAAGACACCTCCACGACACCCGCAGCACCCCGCGCCGCGTTCGCAGTGTTCGCGAACTTGGGGACGGCGACTGCGATCTCATTGGCGCAACGGATCATCCGGGGTTTCAAGAAGCGCCGATCCATAGAACGCTACGGCAGCGTCTCATGTTGCTGCTGACGTTCCTTCGTCCTTTGAAGATTCGCCTTCTGTTGCTCCTTCAGTTCTTCGGACACCCTTGGATCACTTCGATCGAGTTCTACCTGCTGTTCAAAGAGTTCGGAGGCATCCTCATACTGACCAAGTTCCAGAAGTGCTTTCGCCTGATAGATCCTGTTCTGGCGGCAGAAGTGTGTGTTTGGATCATCGTCGAGAAACTCTGCATCAAGTCTGCGCAGCGCATGCAATGCAACCTCGGGGTGCCCGGCTCTGAAGCCCAAGTACCATGCGATGTTCTGGACGACTTCGATCTGCTCATCACGAAGCCCCGTTGTGTTCGGTGGGGTTGCACGTTCGAGCAGCCCGATCACTTCCTGGGGTGGCTCCTGAGTTGGAATGCTCGCCAGCAATACGACGGCATCAATTGCAGCCTGACTTGCCACCATCTGTTCAGAGGTCATCCCTTGAAGATGATCGGCAAGGAGTTCGGATGCAGCATCCGTGAAGCCCACCGTAGCAAGCTGATTTGCTGCTTCCCACGCGGTCCCGAGCGTGTTGGGGCTGTACCGACCGAGCGCATCTGACTGATGCCTCAGAATCTGTTTCCCCACGGCCATTCCCTGCTCGAAATTGCCTTGTGCAAACTCAAGTTGCATGCTGATCATGTGCGCATCGTAGAGATGCGGGTGGCCAGCGGGGTACCGCTCACGCAGTAGTACCAAGGCTGAATCGACTTGCTCCTGAGCCTTGTCAAACGCACCGAGCGATATATAGGAATGCCCCAGCGCAAGCGCCATGTAGGCCGCTCCCTGCGCATCCTCGTCTGTCTGTACCACTTGCATAACGTCAGCCAATACG